>NZ_JAXOVU010000001.1:0-735667 GCF_036663435.1 Halomonas sp. 5021 | reverse complement strand
CGTTGAGCTAACGTGTACTAATGGCCCGTGAGGCTTGACCCTATAACACCCAAGGGGTCTGGTCGTGATGATAACGAGACAAACCGGATACGCGTACTGAGTCAAGTGTTGATGACACAGGGCTTGGTAAGAGACGCACACAAAGCACAGCATGATAGGCATTTAAAGTTACGCCTGACGACCATAGCAAGTGTGAACCACCTGATCCCTTGCCGAACTCAGCAGTGAAACCGCTTCGCGCCGATGGTAGTGTGGGGTCTCCCCATGCGAGAGTAGGTCATCGTCAGGCACCTATACCGCAGAAAACCCAGCCAATCGGCTGGGTTTTTTGTTTAGGGGTCTCCCCATGAAGAGTACCGGAGCGCCGACCGGCGGAAGGCCGCCCCCCGGAGCGCCGGCCGGATCATCGTCAGGCACCTATACCGCAGAAACCCCCGAGCACATCGTGCTCGGGGGTTTTTGTGTGCGTGGAAGAAAAGCCGTCGTTAAGACGGCGGCTTTTTAAAAATGGTGATTAATTATCCCTGTGATGCTGGCAAATGCCACCCGCCCAGGTTTCATAGATGGCTCGGTCGTCGGCCAGCATCATCAAAGCGAACAAGCGTTCTCCCAGCGTTTTACAGTGATTGATGCGACGCTTAAGCAGCGACGTTGCCTGAGTGTCGATCACTACAAAGTCAGCCTCAAGCGTGGGCGCCAATTGGCCGATATGGCTATCCAGTGAGAGTGCCTTTGCATTTCCTTTGGTCAAACCATAAAACCCCTGCCAGGCGGTAAGGGGCTGTCCGCGTAGCTGACCAACTTGATAGGCGCTTTTGAGTGTGTCAAATCCGGAAAGGTCAGTGCCTGCACCGATATCGCTGGCGAAGGTAAATGCCATGCCGGTTTCATTAGCGGCCTCCCGGTCAAATAGTCCGCTGCCAAGGAAGAGGTTAGAGCTAGGGCAAAAAGCAATATTTGCACCGCGTTCCGCCAACCGCTTACGCATACCGTTATCAAGATGAATACCGTGTGCAAAGGTGCTGCGAGGGCCGACAAGCCCCGCTTCTTCATACACCGACAGGTAGTCACGGCTGCCGGGAAAAAGCTCTGCCACCCAGTCCAGCTCCCCGCTGTTTTCCGCTAGATGAGTCTGTAACCAGAGGCTCGGGTCGTTACGTAGAAGGGCGCCTGCCGCATCCATTTGCGTTTTGGTCGATGTTGGCGCAAAGCGTGGGGTAACGCTATACCCCAACCGCTGCTTGCCGTGCCAGTCTTCAATCAGTCGCTCGCTGGCGGCAATACCCGTCGTGCCGTCCATAAGCGCCTCTGGCGCGTTACGATCCATCAATACCTTGCCGGCC
This sequence comes from Halomonas sp. 5021, assembly GCF_036663435.1. Classification (NCBI taxonomy): domain Bacteria; kingdom Pseudomonadati; phylum Pseudomonadota; class Gammaproteobacteria; order Oceanospirillales; family Halomonadaceae; genus Halomonas; species Halomonas sp. 5021. The sequence goes on along the minus strand of NZ_JAXOVU010000001.1, from coordinate 734,324 downwards.
AGCATGCGTAGTCGACGTTTTTGACAGGCAGTAAAGAAAGCATCCACGGACCCTTGATGGCTTGAGCCAAATACCTGCGACGTCGTGGTGCCTGCACGCAGCATTTCATCCAGAAAGGCATTTGATAATGCCTCTGCGTGCTCATGATTGGCAAAGCGACATTCCTCAGGGAAGGTATAGTCATTGAGCCAATCCAGCAGTTGCCGACCATAAGACGCCATTATATCCAACTGGACATAGTGAACATGGGTATCGATAAACCCCGGCATGATCAGCTTATCGCGATAGTCCAATACATCACTGTTTTCTGGTAGTGACGGCAATAATTCATTGAAATGGCCGACGGCATGAATATGCTGACCTTTCAACCAGAGCAATCCGTCGCCGTAATGCTCTAAACTGCCCGGCTTGGGCGTATCGCCAATGCCAGGGTCGCGGGCAAAACTAATCAATTCGGCACGAATCAACGTATCGGTAGTGGAATTCATATTAACTCTGGGTCGTTTTCGTATCGCCAACTAAAGCACGTACAGCGTTAGGCTCAAGGCCACGTGTTTCTGGTGAGGTGGGTTTGTCGGTTAGCCACAGCAATTCGGTGACCACCGTCATCGCAATGGCATAGGGGGTCTTATTATTGAGTTTGGTGGCGTGGATGCGTCCGATGGGGCTTCGCACACGCTCTATTTTCCCGGCGTCATGGCCTTCTCGCTGGAGACGTCCCTGAAAGCTTGACCATTTACTGTCGCTGCCAATTAGCCCGATGGATGCCACATCATCTCGCTCAATGAGGGCTGTGATGAGGGCGTAATCCTGATCGTGGCTATGGGTTAGTACGAGTGCATGCGTTCGCGGCGGTAATTCTGCGACCGTCCGATGGACATCGCCAAGTGTATGACAGCTAAGGCGTGATTGCTGTGACGTCTGCTCACTAAATATATCGCTTCGGCTATCGTACCAGTGCAGTTGCCAAGGCAACGGTGCGCTTAAGTTAACGATTTCGCGACCGACATGGCCCGCACCAAAGATAGCGACATGGGCTTCTGAACCTGGAAAGACTTCCAGCAGAATGTTGACGAAGCCGCCGCAGCACTGGCCGCTGCGGCCCCCCAGCGAGAAGGCTTCAAGGTGAAGGCCATAACGCTGATGGTATAAATAATCCCGCGCCGCGCTGATCGTCTGCCACTCGAAAGTACCGCCACCTAGCGTATCGAAGATAGCCTCTTCAGTAATCACCATTCGCGCACCAGGCTCGCGGGGTGTCGAGCCTGCGCTGGTCACCTGAGTTGCTAGTACATGGGGGATGCCGTCGCGCTGTAAGCGATGCAGCGCCGCATGCCAGCTTTCTGGAGTGGGTAAGGTCATAGTGCTTTCTGCCTGATGGCATTTGCTGCCAACATGACCCGTTCAGGTGTTGCCGGGGTATCAAGATGGGGGGATGCCTGATAGCCCGTCAGGCTTGAAAGGGCATCTCGTAATGCCGACCACACGCAAATCCCCAGCATGAAGGGCGGCTCGCCAACGGCTTTGGAGCGATAAAGGCTCGCCATGGAGTTGGGGTGGCCTTCCAGAAGTTCGACATTGAAAATCGGTGGCAGGTCGCCGAACGTGGGGATCTTATAAGTTGCCGGCCCGTCGGTGATCAGCATGCCTTTATCATTCCATTTGAGCTCTTCGCTGGTCAGCCACCCCATGCCCTGTATAAAGCCGCCTTCCACCTGGCCCATGTCAATGGCAGGATTAAGTGAATCGCCCACATCGTGGAGTATATCCACGCGCTCCACCTGATATTCACCCGTCAGTGTATCTACGCTGACTTCGCCTACTGCTGCGCCGAAGGCATAGTAATAGAAAGGGCGACCCTGGCCGTCGGCGCGGTTGTAATAAATCAGCGGCGTTGCATAAAAGCCTTTTTCCGACAGTGAAATACGGTTTAGGTAGGCGGTCTGGACGAGCTCACCCCAGGCGATACGGCGCTCACTTTCGCCAATGCCGGCAATCAGCATACCGTCTTCCAGGCGCATGCCTTCACGATCCAGGCCTTCTGAATAGTGCTCGGCGGCAAAATCGAACAGTCGCTCCCTCAGCTTGCTGGCGGCGTCCCGCGCCGCCATGCCGTTCAGGTCGGCACCGCTGGAGGCGGCGGTGGGCGATGTATTGGGTACCTTGTCTGTGCGGGTTGCACTGATGCGGACGCTGTCCAGATCCAGCCCCAGTTCTCGAGCGACTACCTGACAGATTTTGGTATGTAGGCCCTGACCCATTTCCGTGCCGCCGTGGTTGATCATGATACTGCCATCGGTATACACATGAAGCAGCGCGCCGGCCTGATTCAGGTGCTGAGCAGTAAATGAGATGCCAAATTTGACCGGGGTAAGAGCGAGGCCCTTTTTGATAATCGGGCTTGCCGCATTGAACGATGTAATGGCCTTACGACGCGACCAATAGTCACTGCTGTGTTCCAGCGTGTCCACCAGGGTGTGAAGCAATTGGATCTGATCGACCTGCTGGCCATAGTGGGTAATGTCGCGACCCTGGCGATAGAAATTGCGCTTGCGGATGGTCAGTGGATCCTCGCCGATCCGGCGGGCGATGTCATCCATGGCGGCCTCAATGATCATCATTCCTTGAGGCCCTCCAAAGCCTCGAAAAGCAGTGTTTGAGGCCGTATGGGTCTTGGCGCGATGCCCTGTCACGCGCGCATTGCCCAACGAGTAAGCGTTATCGGCATGAAACATGGCACGATCGACGATGGCGTCTGAAAGGTCGGGCGAGTAGCCGCAGTCGCCGATCACGGTGATCTCGCCGCCTTCGATGACTCCCTGATGATCGATCGCCAACTGATAGCGGTTATGGAAAGGATGCCGCTTACCCGTGGCGCGGGTATCCTCGCTGCGTGGCAACCGTAGGCGAATGGCCTTGCCCGTTCGGCGCGCAAAAAGCGCTGCCATACAGGCCCAGGGAGAGGCCTGGGTTTCTTTGCCGCCAAAGCCACCGCCCATGCGGCGAACTTCAACGGTTACCGCGTGAAAAGGAATGCCGAGCACTTCGGCAACGAGCTTTTGGGTTTCGCTTGGGTGCTGGTTGGAGGTATGGACGATGACGCCTTCATCTTCGCTGGGCAATACAATGCATGCCTGTCCTTCCAGGTAAAAATGCTCCTGGCCGCCAATAAAAAGCTCGCCTTCGATGTGCTGCGATGCTTGTTCCAGGGTTGCCTGCCAATCACCACGCTCTTGAACGTGGGTGGGGCGAACGAACTCTTCACGCTCGGTCGCCGCGAGAGGATCAAGGCTGGCGGGTTGTTCGTCGATATCCAGCTTGGCAAGTTTCACGGCCCGGCGCGCGGCCTGTAAGGTTGTTGCAGCCACGGCAAAGAGGCATTGGCCTGCATAGCTGATTTCCCGGTCCACAAAGATAGGATCACCCGGGAATACCGGGCCAATGTCAGTGTGCCCCGGTACGTCATCAAACGTTATAACATCGATAACCCCAGGTGCTTGCCTGACCGCCTCAAGGTTGAGCTTGGTTAATGTGCCATGGGCGACAGGCGATAAGCCAAGTGCAACGTGCAGGGCATCAGCCGGCGTTTTGATATCGTCAATATAAGCTGCCTTACCCGTGACGTGTTTATGAGCGCTTTCGTGAAAGCTTGCACTGCCCGCCTGGCGTCGACTCTGGTTATCGACCGTATGGCGAGCAAGTGGGCCGGAGCCTTGAATATGGTCATGCAATTCACGGCGTGCACGGTGGCTGTCGACATCGAGTTTAGTGAGCGTACGCATGGAGCATCACCTCCTGATTGGGCGCGCAAAGCGTCAGGTACAGGCGCTCTAGCAGGTTGCGAGCGGCTTGTTGGCGATAAAGCTGGCTACCCCGCACATCGCTCATGGGATGAAATTCGTCGTCAAGCGCCTGCTGTGCGGCTTGGAAGCTGGCTTTCGACAGTGGCTGGCCATCCAGTGCTTTCTCGGTCGCAAGGGCTCGTTTAGGGGTTGCGGCCATGCCGCCGAACGCGATGCGCACGTCGTGCATGACACCTGCCTCCAGGCGGTAGCAGAAAGCGCCCAACACCGCTGATATATCATCCTCCCGCCGCTTGGAGAGCTTCCAGACACGCAGCATGCTGTTATCAGCCAGTTTTGGAACAAATACCCGGCTGACAATTTCATCTGCTGCCAGCGCGGTTTTTTTATAGTCGATAAAAAAAGTACTCAAAGGAATTTGCCGAGAGCCGTCAGCGTTTGCCAGTTCTACCCAGGCATCGAGTGCCAGCAAAACGGGGGGGGTATCACCAATGGGAGACGCATTGGCGATATTGCCGCCGATGGTGCCTGTATTGCGTATTTGTTGGGAACCGAGACGGTGTAGCAAATGGGCAAAGGCCGGGAAGTGGGTGTCCAACAGCGGCTCAAGCTGGGTGTAGGTGACGCCAGCGCCTACCCACCAGCCTGATTGTTCCTGAAAAGTGGCTTCCTCAATCCGGCGGAGCTCGTTAACCCGGGAAACATCAATCAGTTGATCCAGTTCGACAAGGCGCTGAGTGTTTTCCAGCCATAAATCCGTTGCACCGGCGACGAGGCGCGCATTGGGGTAACGACGGCGCACTCTGGTCAGTTCATCCAGGGTGGTTGGCTGGGCAAACAGCGATGCGTTGTCTTCTATCCGCTCAGAATCGGGCGCTGATGCAACTGGCGGTGAGGCGTCAAACCATTGGGGGGCCTGCCAGGAAAATGATTGCATGCTCAAGGCCGCATCGCGGATAGGGCGATAGCCGGTGCAGCGGCATAAATTGCCTCCTAAAACGGCTTCCAGGCGTTCCGGAGTCAAGGGGGCAGGGCGATGTTGCTGAGTGGTATGCAGCGTAAACAGCGACATGACGATACCCGGCGTACAAAAACCGCACTGACTGCCGTGACATTCAACCATGGCCTGTTGCGCAGGGTGCAACTGACTGCCTTGCGCCAAACCTTCGATAGTGACCAAGTGGCGACTGCTAAGCTGATGTGCTGGCGTGATGCAGGCATTGATGCTTTGAAAGCACGCTTGAGCATCACTCGGGTTGCGAATGGCAACCGTACAGGCGCCACAATCGCCGGAGGCGCAACCTTCTTTGGTGCCCGTCATCCCCAAATGGTCGCGTAATAGCGTTAAAATGCTTGTGTCCGGTGGCACATCGCATTGCTTGGGGATGCCATTGAGCAAAAACTCAATCGTCGCCATACCAAACTCCATCTTCATTGTTTTGACCGATCGGTCAATATCATTTGAGCTTGAGACAAAATCGGCGGTTATGCAAGGCTTCGAGTGTTGCACCGGTAAGGTGCAAATAACCGTATTACGCGGGGTTTTGGAGCATGTAATGTGAAGCGCCGTTATCTGCCCCCACTCATCTACCCAGCACCTGATAAAGGAACTCAGTGAATGACGGCTGAAACAGCAGACCAGGATAACGTCGGTAGGGATCACATCGAACGCTGCATTTTGCGCGCGGCTGAACAGGTGTTTTCGCAGTATGGCTACCGGGGAGCAAGCCTCCAGGCGATTGCCGATAAAGCCGGTCTGCCCAAAGCGAATATCCTGTATTACATGGGCAGCAAGCAGGCGCTCTATGTGCGGTTGCTCAATCGCATGATGAGCCGGTGGAATGCAGTGCTTGAGGACATCACACCGGAAAGCGACCCAGGACGCGTTCTCAGCGAATTTATTCGCACCAAGGTAGTGCTTGGTCAGCGTTATCCCGAAGGCTCAAAGCTGTTTGCCGCTGAAATTTTAGCGGGTGCTCCTTTTCTGAATAAATACCTGTCCGGTGAACTCCGTGATTGGGTCGCTTCCCGGGCGGCCGTTATTCGTCAGTGGTCGAATCAAGGCAAGATGGACGATCTGGACCCACATTTGCTGATTTTTCTCATTTGGTCCGCTACTCAGCATTACGCTGAATATAGTGCCCAGGTCACCGGTATTCTAGGTAAAGAGGCACTTGATGAAGCAGACCTGGAGTCGATTTGCCAATTCCTTGAGCAGGTGATCCTGAAAGGCTGTGGTGTGCCGCGTCCCGATGCATCGCCCGCAACGCCGCGGTGATTGGTTATGACCACGCTACCTATTGAGCCGCATTTAACCTCCCTGCAAGAAGCCCTGGACGACCATAATCGACTTATTTTGGTGGCCCAGCCTGGGGCGGGCAAGACGACGCGAGTGCCCATGACGCTTTTGAATAGCCATTGGGCGCAAGGCAAAACGCTATTACTGCTGGAACCACGACGAGTTGCAGCTCGGCTAGCGGCAAATTTCATGGCTCAGCAGCTTGATGAGCCTATAGGTCATACGGTGGGCTATCGAATGCGGGGCGATAGTCAGGTAAGTCGATATACCCGCCTGGAAGTCGTCACCCAAGGGGTTCTGACCCGTATGCTGCAGGATGATCCGCTGCTTGAGGGGGTTGGCGGCATCATCTTTGATGAGTTCCATGAACGCAGCATTGACGCAGACCTGGGGTTGGCTCTGGCGTTAGATGTACAGCAAAGCATTCGCGACGATTTACGCCTCATTGTGATGTCCGCCACTATCGATGTGGCGGCTTTACGGAAAGTGCTTGGGCAACAGACGCCGGTGATTGAAAGTACGGGGCGCCAGTACCCGGTTGAAACGATCTATCGGCCGGTGCAGCGTGATACAGCTTTGGAGACACGCGTCTGCGAGGCAGTTGGTGACGCCCTCAAGCGATCGGGTACGCGCGATATTCTGGTTATTCTGCCGGGCGTAGCCGAGATAAACCGGCTGGTGAAGAAGCTGTCAGAGAGTTGGCTTGATATCGAAGTGCGCACGTTGCATGGTCGCATGTCAGTAGAAGCGCAGCAGGCTGCCCTCCAGCAAAATGCTTCACGTCCTCGGGTCATCGTATCGACGGCTATCGCGGAGTCGAGCGTGACAGTGGATGGCGTTAATGTGGTGATCGACGCTGGTTTAGAGCGTGTTCCGCTGTTCCAGCCTCGTTTGGGACTCACGCAACTGACCACTCGGTGGGTTAATAGCGCCAGCGCCGATCAGCGGCGCGGTCGCGCGGGTCGACAATGTCCAGGGCTATGTTTCCGCTTATGGTCTAAAGAACAACCGCTCGTCCCCTTTGGTGAACCTGAAATACAACAAGCTGATCTCTCGAAACTGGTGCTTGAACTGGCGTCCTGGGGCGTACAGTCTCCCGACGATCTGACGTGGGTGAACCCCCCGCCTAGCGGCGCCTGGCAGAGTGGCAAAGCACTGCTGAAAAAGCTTGGCATCATTGATCGAACCGGCATGTTGACCTCGGTGGGTGAACAGTGTGCACGTTGGCCGGTGGCCCCAAGGCTTGCCGCAATGTTGGTGAAATCAGCCGACATCAACGCGACGGCGTTGGCCTGTGGGCTAGCCGCGCTCCTTGAAAGCAGGGAGCGTATCAACGGCTCGCTTCGCAATGCGCTGGATCTGCGTTTTTCTCAACCTGCACGGTACCCTCAGTGGCAGCGTGAGGCCAAGTGGCTGGCACGGAGTGCACACGTCGATTTCCCAGGCAAGGTTGACGACGCATTGTTAGGTGCACTTGTGGCGCTGGCGTATCCAGAGCGTATTGGTCAGTGCATCAGCCCAGGTCGATTCAAACTCGCCAATGGTAAAACGGCGACCTTACTGAACAGCCATCCGCTTGCCAGTGAGCCTTACCTGGTTGCTGTCAACGTTGAAGGGGCGGCCAGCGAGGCGACGATATACGTGGCGGAGTCGCTTCCGCTAGATACCCTTAACAGTCTTTATCCGGCCACCCGGCAGTGGGTCAATCGCGTCAGCTGGTCGGACGCCCAAGGCAGACTGATTGGAGAAAGGGTGCAGTGTCATGGTGAGCTGGTGTTAGCCGCTTCTCCGCTCGGCAAGTTGCCCGAGGAAGACGTCACAGCGGCGCTGTTGAGCGCTTTGGAGCAGCGTCCTGAAATGATCTTTAATTCATGTGTTCAGCAGCTACAGGGACGTATGGCGATGCTGCACGAGTCTTTTGAGCGTCACTGGCCAGATTGGTCGGACAGTTCATTGATAAAAACACTTGAAGTCTGGCTCGCTCCCTACATGATCGGGGCGACCCGCATGAGCCAGGTGGAAAAAATGCCTTTCGAGACATACTTGCTGGCGTCACTGAGTTGGGATCAGCAGACTCAGCTTGAGCGCTTGGCGCCCACTTCGTTAACCGTGCCAAGCGGTCGCGATATATCGCTTGACTACACCCCGTGTCTGGAAAGTAGGCCACCGGTGCTCGCGATCAAGCTTCAAGAGGCGTTTGGCTGGCAGGAGACACCAAGGGTTGTCGATGGTCGCGTCGCCGTCATGGTTCATCTGCTATCACCGGCGGGGCGACCCCTTCAGGTTACTCAGGATCTGCACAGCTTCTGGGTGAACGGCTACCCTGATGTACGAAAAGAAATGCGAGGGCGCTATCCAAAGCATCCCTGGCCCGAAGATCCTCTTGCCGCACCAGCTACCGCAAAAACGCATAAGCGCAGATAAACGAAACACCCATATCATGTATAACGGGTTTTAGGGCCGTTTGACGTTGCGTTTAATAGCGCATTGATGACCGCTTTTATTCAGGGATCTCACCAGGCTTGCGGTAGCGCACTCCTTGAGCGCGACGTTCCTCTTCCGTGAGCCTCTCATCCTCAGCTGGTACGCCAAATACTGTCTCCTTGGACCCGTCTTCCCAAGTGTAAGTGGTACAGCCGGACAACAACGTGACCAGCAGGCATGATGCCATGGCCAGGGTGATTATTTTCAACATTTTCATGCGCATCAGTTATCTCCGCAGGGCACGTTAAGATCAATATTATCAATCAACTATAGAAGTCGATAGCGGAATCGTAAATTAGCAAATAAACAATGTTCCAAGAGCGTTGAATGACTACCAGGGTAACATGTCGCGTGTGAGCTATCGTTTAAAATAGCGTATTACAGCAGAACAGAAAGCCGTCGATAGCCACATCGCGGCAAGCGGCAACGAGGTGAGTATGTGGTCGGTAATCAAATCGGTGCTCGCAGCACTCATCGGTGTTCAAAATGACCGTCAACGGCGTGAAGACTTCAGTTCTAAGCATCCAGCTGCGTTTATTATTACATTTATTATCATTACGTTAGCGTTTGTCGTGGCGCTTTGGGCTCTTGCTACTGTCGTTGCGGGATAAGCAGACCAGCTTTATTTTTTACAAATCACGTGAACATTGGCGGGTGTTTTCTATACTGCAGTTGACAACGTTATATCGGCATTCGTCTGTTGCCTACATCCATGCAGGTTGCTGGTTTCAGCCACAACAAAAAAAACAAGGGGGCTTCAATGCGCTTATGGTGGCGACCATCAGTGTTCAGTGCAGGCGTGATGAGTAGCAGTGTCTGCTTTGCTCAATCGTGGAACATGCCGCTCGGGGTGACCAATGTAAGCCGCGATATCTTTGGTCTACACATGACCATTTTCTGGATATGTGTCGCCATTGGTGTGGTGGTTTTTGGCGCTATGTTCTTCTCGCTTTTTCGCTATCGTCATTCACAAGGCGCCAAAGCCGCTCACTTTCATGAGAACACCAAGGTAGAGATTCTCTGGACGGTAATTCCTGTACTGATTCTTGTCGGCATGGCCGTACCGGCGACGGCCACGTTAAAGAATATGTACGATGCTTCAGATGCTGAACTGGACGTTATGGTAACGGGCCAGCAATGGCGCTGGCGCTATGAATATCTGGGGGAAGATGTCGCGTTCACCTCCAACCTCAGTACGCCCCGCAGCCAGGTAAGTGGCGAGGAAGTTAGAGGAGAGAACTATCTCCTGGAGGTTGATGAGCCACTAGTCCTGCCTATCAACCGTAAAATCCGTTTTTTAATGACGTCAGATGACGTTATACATTCCTGGTGGGTGCCTGATCTCGCCGTCAAGCAAGATACGATTCCTGGGTTTATTAACGAAAACTGGGTCAGGATTAACGAGCCTGGAATGTATCGTGGGCAGTGTGCTGAGCTTTGCGGCATTGACCACGGCTTCATGCCGGTAGTGGTTCAGGCTATGGAAGAAGAGGCCTTTGATGACTGGCTGACAGAACGCAAAAAAGCGGCTGAGCAAGAAGCGCAGGGGGTTGGGCGTGAATGGGCAATGGAAGAATTAATGGACAGAGGAGAGGCTGTCTATGAATCCATTTGTGCATCATGTCACCAACCAGATGGACAGGGTTCTCCCCCCGCATTTCCAGCGCTCGCGGGAAATCAGCAACTGATTGATGATCTCGACTGGCACTTGGACAAAGTCATCAATGGCGTTTCGGGTGCCGCAATGCCTGCGTTCCGAAATACGCTTAATCCGGTCGAGATTGCCGCGGTCGTTACCTATACGCAAAACGCCTGGGGCAACGATACCCAAAAGCAGGTACAGCCCGCGCGCGTTGCAGAACAAACAGAATGATCGATAGGTACTGCAGGTTACAGCGAAAAGAATAAATTTGGAGACAGATATGGCACCCAGAATACCTTTGCAGTCTACGCTACAGCACAGCGATGCGGTTGCGACAGCGGGTGGAGTTGCCGATCATCCGGCGCATCCGACTGGATGGCGTCGTTGGGTCTTGACGACCAACCATAAAGAAATAGGCACGCTTTATTTGATTTTTTCCTTATCCATGTTTTTTGTTGGAGGCATCTTTGCGCTTGTTGTGCGTGCAGAGTTATTTCAACCCGGATTACAGTTGGTCCAACCAGAATTCTTTAACCAGATGACCACCATGCACGGCCTGATAATGGTGTTTGCAGCTGTCATGCCGGCTTTTACTGGGCTTGCCAACTGGATGATACCGTTACAGATTGGCGCGCCCGATATGGCGCTGCCGCGCTTGAACAACTTTAGCTTCTGGTTGCTGCCTGTCGCGTTCACGCTGTTGCTTTCCACGTTGCTGATGCCGGGTGGTGGGCCTAACTTTGGCTGGACGTTCTATGCACCACTATCGACTACCTATGCGCCAGCATCGACGACCTTCTTTATTCTTGCACTGCATATTGCAGGTATTAGCTCCATTTTGGGGGCGATCAATATTATCGCTACCATTTTAAATATGCGCGCTCCGGGCATGCGGTTGATGGATATGCCGCTGTTTGTATGGACTTGGTTAATCACCGCTTTTTTGCTGATTGCCGTCATGCCGGTTCTGGCTGGCGTCATTACAATGATGCTCATGGATATTAACTTTGGCACCAGCTTCTTTGATGCAGGGGGCGGTGGGGACCCCGTGCTTTTTCAGCACCTTTTTTGGTTTTTTGGTCATCCTGAAGTTTACATCATGATCTTGCCAGCTTTCGGAATCGTATCTGCAATTATCCCGACTTTTGCTCGAAAACCTCTATTTGGCTATGCCTCGATGGTTTATGCCACGGCGGCTATTGCTCTATTGTCTTTCCTGGTATGGGCGCATCATATGTTTGTGGTGGGCCTGCCATTAGTCGCTGAATTATTTTTTATGTATTCGACGATGCTGATTGCCGTACCCACGGGCGTTAAAGTCTTCAATTGGGTAACGACGCTTTTTCGCGGTTCGATTAGCTTTGAGTCTCCCATGCTTTTTGCGCTTGCCTTTGTGGTGCTGTTTACCATCGGTGGCTTTTCAGGCCTGATGCTTGCTATTGCGCCAGCGGATTTTCAATATCATGACACTTACTTTGTCGTCGCCCATTTTCATTATGTGCTGGTGCCAGGCGCCATTTTTGCCATCATGGCGGGTGTTTATTACTGGTTGCCCAAGTGGACAGGGCATTATCCAAACGAAACGCTAGCAAAATGGCATTTCTGGTTTTCCGTTATTGGGGTCAACTTAACATTCTTCCCGATGCATTTTGCTGGTTTAGCCGGTATGCCAAGACGAATACCTGATTATGCACTTCAGTTTGCCGATTTTAATCTAGTCTCCAGCATAGGTGCCTTCTTTTTTGGTACGTCGCAATTGCTTTTCGTTCTGGTGATTATTTTATGTGTGAAAGGCGGTAAACCAGCCCCCGCTAAGGCTTGGGAAGGCGCCGTAGATTTAGAGTGGACGGTGCCCAGTCCTGCTCCCCTACATACATTCGAGACACCCCCAGTATTTCGACAAATAGAAAAATAGGTCATCCATACTCAATCACCTGGAGTGAAATATGCGTTCACACCAAGCGGAAGGCGTAAAGAAAACAGTCACCAAGACGATTTTCGCCTTGATTGGTATGTTTGCATTTGCGTTTGCATTAGTGCCTCTTTACGACGTTTTTTGTGAAGTAACAGGTATTAATGGAAAGGTGAGCACCTCCGCGCAACAGGTCTTGGGTAATGATGTTGACCGCGATCGCTATGTGACGGTTCAGTTCATTACCCGGACAAGCGCCGGGCTTCCGTGGCAACTTGGTGTGGAAACCCGCCAAGTCCAGGTACATCCCGGTCAAATGACGGAGGTTGACTTTACGTTCTCCAACCGTAGCCAGTCGACCAGTTGGGGCCGGGCAGTTCCCAGCGTTAGCCCATCTGTTGCTAGCGCCCATGTGCGGAAGGTGAGCTGCTTTTGTTTTCAGGAACAGCGGCTTGATGCCAACGAGAATCTTACCATCCCGCTTGTTTTTCAACTGGATAACACGCTGCCAGAGGATATAGCGACCGTTACATTGGTATATACGCTATACCCTCTCGACGAAAGTGATGACCGCCCAGCAGTGGCGCAATATGTGAATAATAAAAACGGGGAGATTTAAAATGAGTGGCGGAAGTTATTATGTCCCTGCAAAAAGCTATTGGCCGATCCTGGGATCTTTGGCTACCGGTTTTATGATGGTGGGTTTGGGCTCGCAGCTTGTTTACGGCAGTACAAGCTTACTTATTGCGATAGGTGTTATCTCCGTTATCGCGGTCATGGCATTCTGGTTTCGTGATGTGATCAATGAGTCCCACCTGGGCCTATATGATAGCCAGATGGATCGCTCTTTCCGCTGGGGAATGGGCTGGTTTATTTTTTCAGAAGTGATGTTTTTTGCCGCGTTTTTTGGTGCACTGTTTTACGTTCGTATGTTTGCGATACCCTGGTTGGGAGGTGAAGGTGCTAAAGGTGTTTCCGCACTTTTATGGCCGAACTTTATTGCCGAATGGCCTTTGTTGAGTCCCCCGGATAGTTCAGTCTCAGGGCCTGATAATGTCTTTAGCCCTTGGCAGCTGCCCTTGGTGAATACATTGCTGTTGGTCACATCAAGTATCACATTGACAATTTCCCATGAAGCACTCAAGGCTGAAAAGCGTGGTGTATGCAGGAACTGGCTGGCTGGAACGGTAATACTTGGTTGCTGTTTTATTTTTATTCAAGGTGTCGAGTATTATGAAGCTTACCAGCATTATGGTATTACGCTGGAAGCCGGTATTTTTGGGTCTACGTTCTTTATTTTAACGGGTTTTCATGGCGTTCACGTCATCATAGGCACCCTCATTCTTATGGTAATGCTGGCGCGTATCATACGCGGACATTTTTCGGATACTGAGCACTTTGGTTTTGAGGCATCCTGCTGGTACTGGCACTTTGTCGATGTTGTATGGTTAGGATTGTTCATCTTCGTTTACGTTGTGTGAGCACTCAGGTGAGTTGGCCGCTCCCGAATCCATAGACGATTAGCAATAAGAGCAGAGCAGCAAAGCCTATCCGCCATTTCAGAGATGTAAGTAGTCGCTTGGACGAAGAGCCATCACGTAACAGGTAACCAGCGCCTATCGCCAAGCTAATCAACATAGCGAAAAAAACAATGATAATGAGTGATTTAAGTAGCATGAAAAAGTACTCCTCATGTCGCTGGCGTCTATATGGCTGGTATGCGTTCTGGTTGTCGTTGGTGCTGCTGGGCGGTCTTCTTGGCGCATGGCAGTGGGACAGGGCCAATAATAAACAAGCGGCGGCTTCGGCGCGAGACAATGCGCCTGCGCTGGTTGACCCGCAAACGCTACCTACCGAAGGGGCTGAGCTTACGCTCAATGGTGAGTATATATCCGAGCATACTTTTTTTTTAGATAACCGAATTGCCAATGGACGGTTGGGGGTTGCCGTTTTAACCCCGCTTAAAGATAGATTTGGTCAGTACTGGTTGATTCAGCGTGGCTTTGTTGAAACCGGGACCAGTCGTGAATCGCCAATTATATCGACACCCAAAGAACACGTCTCTTTAACCGGGAAATGGCAGCAAGCAAATAATGATGGCCTATTGTTTGGACCTAACCGGGAAGAAGAGCGCCTTCAACAAATCAGCCTTACGCCTTGGCAAGGGGTGATACCCGGCTTTCGTTACCAGGGATGGGTGCATGCGCAAACCGGCGACGGCGTTTTCTCAGAGTGGTGGCAAGCCAATGTAATGCCAGCAAGTCGGCATATTGCCTATGCATTTCAGTGGTGGGGGCTTGCGCTGGTGGCACTGATCACGATGTTGGTTGGCAGACGTTATCTTTACTCGAGCCGAGAGCACCATGAGAGGGGGCATGATGATAGCCATTAATTCAGTCAATCGTCAGCGTATTAAGTTGGTATTGGTATTCGTTATCTTTTCTGCGCCTATCATCACCGCTTGGGGGATGGTTGAGTGGCGTATCGGCGTTCCTGAACAGATTACGGCTCACGGATCACCCGCTGAGCAACTTCCATTACTTGAGCATTGGCCCGTTGAAACGGTTTCAAAGACAGATGTTGGTGAAGATCAATGGACATTAGCATTTGATTGTTCGGTTAAGTGTGCAGAGCGCCGAGACATCCTGTGGCGAATGCATCGCGCTCTCGGCCGTGAGGCCCATCGGTTGGCGCGATTAAGTATTGGCGGAGGAGGTCAGGCATTGCCTGGCGAGCAGTTGGCACGTTGGGAAGGAAAGCCCACCTGGCGAAAAGCAAATAGCGTGTGGTTGATTGATCCTCAGGGTCGTCCGGCGTTGTCGTTTCCTGCTTCTGTGCCGGTGGCAGATATACTCGACGACACGCAACATTTATTTAAGGTCAACGCCAGATAGCATAGAACAAGCGCTTTGCCGTGGGAGGTCTCAATGGTTGATCAACAGCGTATTGTCGTCGTCAAGGGGCTGTCATTTATCGGTATCTTTTTTACCGCTCTGGTGATGTTAGTGGGGGCCTGGACGCGACTGTCAGACGCAGGTTTGGGGTGTCCAGATTGGCCAGGGTGCTACGGTCAATGGGTGGTGCCCACAGCCGATCACGCCGCTGTGAACTATCCAGCCTTCCCCTTAGAGGCATCGAAGGCCTGGCTTGAAATGTTCCATCGCTATGTTGCAACCATGCTCGGCGCGACTGTCATCCTGCTGTTGTGGCTGGGTTGGCCACTAAGACGTGTAAAGCAATATCCATGGAATATCAGCATTATCTTGTTAATGGCTATTACGGCACAAGGGACATTTGGTGCGTTGACCGTCACCCTCAAATTATGGCCCCAGGTGGTTACGTTGCATTTGCTGGGTGGTATGGGGATTCTGTTGCTGTTTGCATTGTTATATAGCCGTCTGAAAGCATTACAGCAAAATTCTGGTCGGCAGCCACGTCGAGCATCTGCACACTGGTGGCTGGTGGCAGTACTATTATGTTGCCAGATAGCGTTGGGGGGCTGGGTTTCGAGCAACTATGCTGGTATTTCATGCCAGGGCTTCCCGTCGTGCAATGCTCAATGGTGGCCGGAAATGGATATTAGTGAAGGCTTCCACTTGACCCAAACCGTAGGACCCAATTATTTACACGGCCAGTTGCACGCTGATGCGCGAACCGCGATTCATATGATGCACCGACTGGGAGGCGGCTTGCTGGGAGCGGCTCTAATGGCTTTGTGGTGGCGATATCGGCATGACAGGGCGGCACTCGGCTTGCTTACGGTATTGAAAATCTACTGCCTCCAGGTGGTCCTCGGCATTGCCAGCGTTGTTCTGTGGCTGCCGCTATGGTTGGCGTTACTGCATACCGCCGGCGCGATGGCGCTTAGTGTCAGTTATTTAATTGCCTGGCGGCAGTGGCGATACAACATGTCGGATAGAAATGCTCACGGGCTCAACTCTTCCTCGACGGCAAACTATTTATCGCCTGATAAGGCAAGCCAGCCAGCAGAGCTAGTAACACTCGCTGCCAATCGACAAGCTCGATATGATTAGCGTGATCGATATAGATGCTGTAAGGTCATGATGATTGATATGTACAACTTTGGTAAAGCAATTGATAGGTTTGGGTAAGGAGCATCATGAGTCTGACGTATGCATTGTTACTTCTCTTGGTCGCGGTTGTGGTAATTGTCGCACTGGGTGGCTACGCCTACCGCTTACGCAAGGAAGTCAAGCGGCGTGATGCGTTTCGCGTCGCTGAAGACCAACAGGCTCAGTTGAAGAGCCTGGAGAATCTGGATTGGGTAACCGCTGCTTTGGTTCAGGAGCAGGTGGACATCACCGAAGGCGCCTGGCGTTGCAAAGTCTTGCTGGAGATTATCGACCCGAGCCTGACGGAAAGGTCTGATTTTCAAGCCTTCGCAGAGCATTATGAGCGCACAAAGCACCTTAAAACCCATTCGGCCAGGCAACAATTGACGCCGCGTGAGCGCATGGAAGAAGATCGTGAACGTCTTGCCGCGGAAGAGCAAATGCGAGATGCCGTGTTAGCCGCTGCTGAGGCTGTGATGACATGGCGTAAAAAGGGTGGGCAAGGGCTTCATTGAGCTGTCAATGGATTGATTGCCCAAATTTTTTAAGTGTAACGGCTGGTTTATAGTGCTCTTCGTGCTTAATTTGCTATGCTGAGGTATGTCAGCGTCTGCAACAAGTTGATAAATCGACATGTTGCCTAAGGGCATTGATTCGGTACCATGACCAACGGCCTCACACCGAGGAAGGCAAATTTTGGCGGTGTCAGGCAAGCGAAAAATGGATGCTCTCGCTTAAAAAGAAGCATTATATGACATGGTCACTAATGACCATGTCAGCATTGGATCAAGAAGGAGTTCTGCATGAAAAAATCAACGACTGGCTTGCTAATCGGTTCTGCTCTGGTAGTGGGCCTTTCCGGTTGCGCTAGCTCTGCCTCCCAGTCTTCCGGCCAAATGAGCGCCAGCAGCGATCGCAGCTGGTATCAGCATCCTTTTGTTTGTGGCTTGGCCGGTAGCGTAATTGGTGGAAGCATCGGCTACGCAAGCAGCAGCAGCTCTGATGAAGACACGGGCGCTGCTGTTGGTGCGACAGCGGGTGCCACTATCGGTGCTATGCTGTGTGCGGACAGCAGCCCTGAGCCTATGGAGCCTCAATGCCCGAGTTATGGCGGTGAAATTCCTGCTGGTGCAGCTGTCGATGCTGAAGGCTGCCCGTTAGATTCCGACAATGATGGCGTGCCTGACTTCCGTGATCAGTGCCCGGGTACTCCTGCAGGCGTTGAAGTCGATGCCAACGGTTGCCCGCTGGACTCTGATAACGATGGCGTGCCTGACTACCGTGACCAGTGCCCCAATACACCGGCAGGTGTTGAAGTCAATTCATTGGGTTGCCCTGACAGCGTTGTACTTCAGGATGTCAACTTTGAGTTTGATTCCGCTCAACTAACCGCTGAAGCGCAAAATGTGCTTAATGGCGTTGCTGAGCGCTTGGTGAATAATCCTGGCGTGCGTGTCCGCATTGAAGGTCACACCGATTCTGTTGGCTCCAATCAGTACAACATGGATCTGTCCCAGGCTCGTGCCGAGTCGGTAACTGAGTATCTTGCAACTCGTGGCGTCGAGTCCAACCGCATGATGGCTGAAGGTTTCGGTGAGGAGCAGCCAATTGCAACGAATGAAACTGCTGCAGGACGTGCTGAAAACCGTCGTGTAGAGCTGGATGAGTGGAACTAAGGTACGCATTTAACGCGCCGACCTTACGGTTTTAAATCGCGTTAATTGAAGTAAGCGGGGGGCTTTAGCCTCCCGCTTTTTTATTTATACAAAGTCCGTCATCTGTTAGTCTTATCCCTTATACGTTGTTATCGTTAGTCTATTTTTACATCATTGATAGCGAAATGTGATCCTTGGTATGGATCACCACTGCGCTCAAGGAAAATCCGCATGCCCATTGTGACACTGCCAGACGGCAGTCAGAGAACATTTGATGAACCGCTTTCCATTATGCAACTGGCAGAGTCCATTGGCCCTGGTTTGGCTAAGGCCTGCGTTGCCGGAAAAATCGACGGCGTCCTGGTAGATGCTGCTGATCTGATCGAGCAAGACGCTCAGGTGGCCATCCTTACTGCCCGTGACCCGGAGGGGCTGGATATTATCCGGCATTCCTCTGCGCATTTGATTGGCCACGCCGTCAAGCAGCTATATCCCAATGCCAAGATGGCAATTGGTCCGGTCATTGAAGACGGCTTCTATTACGATATCGAATTTGGCAGCTCGGTATCGCCTGATGATCTGGAAGCAATAGAAACGCGTATGAAAGCGCTTATTGATCACGAATATGACGTCGTACGTGAGTACGTGGATCGTGATCAAGCCATGCTGACCTTCCTGCATCGTGATGAGCCCTATAAGCAGGAAATTGTTCGGGATATTCCCGAGGGCGCTACCATCCGGCTCTATCATCATGAAGAATATACCGATATGTGTCGGGGGCCGCATGTCCCCAATACGCGTCACCTCAAAGCCTTCAAGCTGACCAAGCTGGCGGGGGCTTACTGGCGTGGTGATGCCTCGAATCCCATGTTGACGCGGATTTACGGAACAGCGTGGGGCGACAAGAAACAGCTCAAGGCTTATCTAAAACGGCTGGAAGAAGCTGAGAAACGGGACCATCGCAAGCTGGCGCGCAAGATGGATCTTTTTCATCTCCAGGAAGAAGCGCCTGGCATGGTGTTCTGGCATCCCAACGGCTGGACGATGTATCAGGCCTTGGAAGACTACATGCGCCAGATCCAGCGTGAACACGGTTATCAGGAGATCAAGACGCCCCAGGTCGTGGATCTTTCCCTGTGGAAGAAGTCGGGTCACTGGGGGCACTACAATGAACTGATGTTTACCACGGAATCGGAAAAGCGCGAATATGCGGTCAAGCCCATGAACTGCCCGTGCCATGTGCAGGTCTTTAATCAGGGGCTCAAGAGCTACCGTGATTTGCCGTTACGCTTGGCAGAATTTGGTAGCTGCCATCGCAACGAGCCGTCTGGGTCCTTGCATGGCCTGATGCGTGTACGCGGCTTTACGCAGGACGACGCGCACATCTTTTGTACTGAAAGCCAGATTCAGGCGGAAGCGGAAGCCTTCATTGCGCTCACGCTTCAGGTATATAAAACGCTTGGTTTTGAAGATGTGGAGCTTAAGCTGTCAACCCGGCCCGAAGACTTCTTGGGCGAGGCTGATGTGTGGGATCAGGCTGAGCAAGGATTGGAAGCTGCCCTCAATGCCACCGGGCTTGACTGGGAGCTGCAGCCGGGTGAAGGTGCCTTTTATGGTCCGAAGATTGAGTTTGCCCTGCGCGATTGCCTGAATCGCGTGTGGCAATGTGGTACGCTACAACTCGATTTCAATTTGCCAGGTCGGCTTGGAGCGCAATACGTAGCCGAAGACGGGGCTCGCAAAACGCCAGTGATGCTGCACCGTGCTATATTAGGTTCCTTCGAGCGCTTTTTGGGAATTTTGATTGAGCACTACGCTGGCGCAATGCCATTATGGCTGGCACCGCAGCAGGTCAGCGTGATGACGATAACCGATTCACAGCGTGATTATGCCCTTGCTTTAGAGCAACGTTTGCAAAAAAATGCAATGCGAGCAAAAGCGGACTTGAGGAACGAGAAAATCGGCTTTAAAATCCGCGAGCATACGTTACAGAAAGTTCCCTATCTCCTGGTGGTAGGAGATAAGGAAGTCGACGCTGACTCAGTGGCCGTGCGAACTCGCAGCGGCGAAGATCTCGGCACTATGACGGTCGATGAGTTTATCGAACGTTTCAGTGCTGAGCGAGCAGCCCTGGCGACATCGTCAATTGCCTAAGGAGACGGAACGATCAAGAGAAGCAACCAGCGCGGGCGTCCAGCAGACAAGCGCCCACCAATGAACGAGCGAATTACCGAGCAAGAAGTGCGTCTTATCGATAGCGAAGGTGAGCAGTTGGGTGTAGTGCCCACCACCGAAGCGTTGGAACGTGCTGAATCTGCCGGTTTGGACCTCGTGCAAATTTCGAATGCCGATCCCATCGTCTGCAAGATTATGGATTACGGCAAATTCGTTTTTGAGCAGAAAAAGCAAAAAGCGGCTCAGAAGAAGAAGCAGAAGCAAATCCAGGTCAAGGAAGTTAAATTCCGGCCTGGCACCGACGAGGGCGACTATCAGGTCAAGCTGAAAAACCTGACGCGCTTTCTTGAAGGTGGTGACAAGGGGAAGGTCACATTGCGCTTCCGTGGTCGTGAAATGGCGCACCAGGATATCGGCCGAAAGCTGATGGAACGGATTGCGGCAGACCTGGAAGAGATCGGAACGGTGGAAGCATTTCCAAAAATGGAAGGCCGCCAGATGATCATGATCCTTGCCCCGAAAAAGAAGTGATCCAACGGCGAAGTTAACGGGCTACCTCCTGTAGGTAGTAGGCCCTGGATTTTCTAAAAAACATCGAGCGGAGTTTTCCTCATGCCGAAAATCAAAAGCAACAGTGGTGCTGCAAAGCGCTTCAAGAAGACAGCCAATGGCTTCAAGCACAAGCAGTCTTTCCGTAGCCACATTCTGACCAAGAAGTCGACCAAGCGTAAGCGTCAGCTGCGCGGTATGAAACAGATTCATGCGTCTGATAAGGCGCTTATCCAGCGCATGCTGCCGAATCTGTAACGTCGAATTTTCTAAACTGAGTGCATTTGCCTCAGTCATAAAGTCAGGAGTGTGTTATGACTCGTGTTAAGCGTGGCGTAGTTGCCCGTCGTCGCCATAAAAAAGTATTGAAGCAGGCCAAAGGTTATTATGGTGCTCGTTCGCGTGTGTTCCGTGTAGCCAAACAGGCGGTTATCAAAGCCGGTCAATATGCCTACCGTGACCGCCGCAATCGCAAGCGTCAATTCCGTGCGTTGTGGATTCAGCGCATCAATGCGGGTGCGCGCATGAACGGTATGTCATACAGCCGTTTTGTTGGTGGCCTCAAGAAGGCCGGTATTGAAATTGACCGTAAAGTGCTGGCGGATCTGGCCGTTCATGAAAAAGCGGCATTTGCTGCCATCGTGGAAAAAGCCAAGGCTGCCCAATAAGCTTCAATTGGCACCGGTGGTGCCAGTGAACGTTTCGGTCATTTCAGTGTGACCCATACAGGGGAAGAGCAGCCGCTCTTCCCCTGTTTTTATGTCACGCTCTTCAATCACAACGTGACACGCCATCCTCGGGATGGAAATCGCTTAATTCGGAGATGAACAGGATGGACCACCTTCCAGCGCTGGTATCTGAAGCACGCGACGCCATTCAGGCGGCACAGAGCGTCGCTGCATTGGATGAAGTGCGCGTACGTTATTTAGGCAAAAAGGGCGAAATGACGACGTTGCTTAAAGGGCTTGGCAAACTGTCCGCCGAAGAGCGTCCAGCTGCAGGTGAGCGTATCAATCAAGCCAAGCAGACATTGGCGGGAGAAATCGACACCAAGCGCCAGCAGCTCGAAAGCGAGGCCCTTGAAGCGCGTTTGGCCGCGGAGCGTATCGACGTGACCTTGCCCGGTCGCACGCAGTCGGCTGGCGGTCTGCACCCGGTGACCCGTACACTGGAGCGGATCGAGGGACTGTTTACCCGCATAGGTTATGACGTCGCCGTCGGGCCAGAAATTGAAGATGACTACCACAATTTCGAGGCGCTCAATATCCCCTCGCACCATCCGGCTCGCGGCATGGCCGACACTTTTTACTTTGATGCAACGCGCTTGTTGAGGACACATACCTCGCCAGTGCAAGTGCGCACCATGAAAAGCACTGAACCGCCTATTCGGATTGTTTGCCCAGGGCGCGTTTATCGCAGCGATTCGGACCTGACCCACACGCCGATGTTTCATCAGGTCGAGGGTCTTCTGGTGGATGAAGATATCAGCTTTGCGGATTTGAAAGGCACGATTGAAGATTTTCTGCAGGCATTTTTCGAGCGGGATGATCTCTCGGTGCGCTTTCGTCCTTCCTACTTCCCGTTTACAGAACCTTCAGCGGAAGTTGATATTCAATGTGTCATGTGTAGCGGTGAGGGATGCCGTGTGTGTTCACACAGTGGCTGGCTTGAGGTGATGGGCTGCGGCATGGTCCATCCCGAAGTCTTTCGTCACTCAGGTATCGATGCTGAGCGTTTTACGGGCTTTGCCTTCGGTATGGGCGCTGAGCGCCTGGCAATGCTTCGATATGGCGTCAACGACTTGCGTCTTTTCTTCGAGAATGATCTGCGCTTCTTGCGTCAGTTCGCTTAAGTCCTTCGCCAACCACAGGAACGACCATGAAATTTTCAGAACAGTGGCTGCGTGAGTGGGTTTCGCCGCAGCTGGATACGCAGGCAGTCGCCGACCAGATCACCATGGCAGGCCTGGAAGTCGATGCCGTTGAGCCGGTGGCAGCATCATTCAGCGCCGTGGTAGTCGCGGAAGTGTTGACCAGGGAAAGTCATCCCAATGCCGACAAGCTCAACGTGTGCACAGTGGATGACGGCAGTGGTTCGTCGGTACAGGTGGTTTGCGGGGCGCCCAATGTCGACGCGGGCCAGAAAGTACCATTTGCCCGGGTAGGTGGTGTATTGCCCGGTGATTTCAAGATTAAAAAAGCCAAGCTGCGGGGTGTCGAGTCGCAAGGCATGATTTGCTCGGCCTCAGAGCTTGGCCTTGAAGAGGATACCTCGTCCGGTATTCTCGAACTGCCCATCGAAGCGCCTGTTGGCATGGATTTTCGTGAGTATATGCATCTCAATGACATGACGATTGAGGTCGATCTCACGCCTAACCGAGGCGACTGCCTGAGTATTAAAGGCATGGCCCGTGAAGTGGGGGTGCTTAACCGCCTGACGCTGACGGAGCCAGAGGCGCTGACGGTGCCTGCCGAGATCGATGATACCTTCGCGGTCGACCTGGAAGCGCCGGAACAATGCCCGCGTTATCTGGGCCGTGTCATCACCAATGTCAACACAGGCGCGGAAACACCTCTATGGATGGTCGAGCGCTTGCGTCGCAGCGGTATCCGTGCGATTGACCCGGTTGTTGATATTACCAACTATGTGATGCTGGAACTTGGCCAGCCCATGCACGCCTTTGACCGGGAAAACCTCAGCGGCGGTATCGTCGTGAGGATGGCTCACCCCGGTGAAACCCTAACCCTGCTGGATGGGCAGGAGATCGCTCTGCGGCCTGAAACCCTGGTAATTGCCGATCAGGCAGGTCCGCTGGCGATGGCAGGGATCATGGGGGGCGAGCTGTCCGGTGTCAGCGAAACAACACGGACGATCTTTCTGGAAGCCGCTTTTTTTAGCCCGGTGGCCATTGCCGGTCAGGCCCGTTCCTACGGTTTGCACACCGATGCCTCGCATCGCTTTGAGCGCGGTGTCGACCCAGAACTGACGCCCCTCGCCATCGAGCGTGCGACAAGCCTGCTCATGGAGATATGTGGTGGCCAGGCAGGGCCCGTTGTCGAGGCGAAGAGTGAGGCTGCAATGCCGACCACCAAGCACATCACGCTTCGCGTTGAGCGGCTTGAAAAAGCCCTTTCCAAACGTCTGGCCAGCGATGATGTCAGCGATATTCTCAAACGACTGGGTTTCAGCGTCACCGAAAGCGAAGGCAACTGGCTGGTGCAGGTACCCAGTTGGCGGTTTGATGTTTCCATTGAAGAAGACCTGATTGAAGAAGTGGCGCGAATCCACGGCTATAATAATCTGCCGGTTCGTCGCCCCGCTGCGCGACTTTCGCTGCGTCCCACAGATGAAGCCACGCTTTCCCTCGGGCGACTGTGCCGACAAATGGTGGCGCGGGGATTTCAGGAAGCCATTACCTATAGTTTCGTAGCCCCCGAGCTACAGTCGGCCATGCTGCCAGACGCCGTCTCGCCGGTTCTTGCCAATCCCATCTCTGCCGATATGTCGGTGATGCGTGCCAGCCTGATGCCGGGATTAGTGAGGGCGATGGAGCACAACCTTAACCGTCAGCAAAGCCGGGTGCGCCTGTTTGAGACGGGGCTGGTCTTCAACGGTGAGCTGGATGCTTTATCGCAAGTGCCGATGATGGGGGCGCTGGTGTGCGGCAGCCGCGACCCAGAAGGCTGGAGCGGCGCGAAGGTCGGCGTGGACTTTTATGACCTCAAAGGTGACCTGGAAAGCTTGTTGACATTGGGCGGCAATCGCGATGCGTGGCGGTTCGAGCCCGCTGAGCATCCAGCCTTGCACCCGGGTCAGAGTGCCCAGGTACTGTTTGAAGGCAAGCCGGCGGGTTGGATTGGTACCCTGCATCCTCAGGTGAGGGCAACGCTGGGACTTAAGGTTGATGCGGTCGTATTTGAAGTGCGTTTGGATCACTTGAGTCAGGGGTGTGTACCTGCTTTTGAGCCGCTGTCACGCTTTCCAGAAGTACGCCGTGATTTAGCGTTTACGCTTCCCAGTGAGCGCCCCGTGCAGACATTGCTGGATTGTGCGCAGGTAAAAGCCGGTGAATACCTGAAAGACATAACGCTATTTGATGTCTATGCTGGTAAAGGCGTTGCCGAAGGGTATAAAAGTATCGCGCTAGGCTTGACCTGGCAGCACCCATCGCGCACGCTTAATGATGAAGAAATCAATCAGTTGGTAGAGTCGATAGTGGCGCAGGTGCAGGCTGAGTTGGGCGCTGAGCTACGCGGCTAAAAATGCCAAGATGCGGTCCGTTCCGTATGCTTGGCGGCTTTGTGCTACACGGAGGATTCCCATGGGTGCGTTAACCAAAGCAGAGCTGGCGGAGCATTTACATACTGAGCTGTCGTTTTCCAAGCGGGAAGCGAAAGCTATGGTTGAGGCTTTCTTCGAGGAGATCCGAGCCTGCCTAAGGGAGAACGAGCAGGTGAAGCTGTCGGGTTTTGGTAATTTTGATCTTCGCGACAAGCGTGAGCGGCCTGGCCGCAACCCCAAAACCGGTGAGGAAATCCCCATTTCAGCCCGCCGGGTTGTCACTTTCCGTCCCGGGCAAAAGCTCAAGCAGCAAGTCGAGCATTATCGGGGGGCGGCATCATAAAGTAACGTAGATGCTCTGTTTCCCCTGTAAGCCACTGATTAACCCCCGTTGACGCTGCCCGTGTCGATGGGGGTTTTATATTGTCCACTCTGGTAGAGGTTCTCTTGAGGGTGCGCCATATCACGCAGGCATGTTAATATTTGAGCAAATTCATCAGGTATTAGTCGGCTCTTTGTCGGCGGTACATTACCTTGTTTGAGGAGTCGTAATGCCTCGTCTAAGTATAGCAGTAGGTACCATGTACGGTGGTGCATTGGATGTGGCCGAGCAGGTCAAGCCGCTATTTGAGGAAGCGGGTTACGTGGTTGATATCCTGGAACAGCCAGTACTGGCGGACATTACCGATTCGATGCCGGATCTCGTGTTGTTTTGCGTATCGACCACCGGTAGCGGTGATTTCCCAGGCAACTTTGTTCCTTTAGTTCGCGACCTTCAGAGTCAGAGCCCATCACTTTCCTCGTTGTCTTACGGCCTGATAGCGCTCGGTGATAGCTCCTACGGTGACACCTTTTGTGGTGCGGGACGTCGTCTGGATGAGTTGCTGGCAGATCTTGGTGCGACACGTCTGGGCGAGCGATTGGAAGTCGATGCCATGGAAACCTTTATGGCCGATGACGCCGCATTACCCTGGGTCGAAGAATGGCTGGCGTCTGAGCAACTGCCGGTGAATAGCTGATGCAGCCGGGGGAGGCAACGTCAGCCAATAAAGTGAGCAGTGCGCTAGGCCTGTGTGTCGTGATGCTCGCCACCTTGCCTCGCTACATGGCGGGTGGCCACGAAACCCGCTTGACGTTGATACTGCTGGCTCTGGTGGTTGTGCTAGTGGCTACCGTCGTGCAGTGGCGTCTCCTGCCGCGCGATGGTCGACAGCAGCTTCCTGGTATGCTCAAACGTCTTGCCATCATGATGATGCTCGGAGTGTTGGTAATGGGGGCGTGGCATGCACTGTTCACCGACTGGATGAGCTGGCAGGTGTTTATTTCCCATGCAAGCACCTTTGGCCTTGTTGCCCACGTTGTCAGTCTATGGTGGGTGGCCAAATAAGGCGGCAGGCCATGAAAATTGTCCGCCTTGGTACTAAATCGATGTCAAAGGGGCTCTGAAACCAGCACTATCCCCTTGTTTTTCACGATGCTGCCCCCATCTTGCGAGCATGGCGCTTGCCACGATGCGCCAGGGTTCTTAAAATTGCCCCTTGGACTTATTTACAGCAATCAACACAACGCCCAGCCGTTAGAGGACAATTCATGCAAGTTTCCGTCGAGACGACCTCCCAGATTGAGCGCCGCATCACGATTCAAGTGCCTGCTGGCGAAATCGATGAGGCTGTCAATACTCGCTTAAAAGAAACGGCGAAGAACGTTCGCTTGAATGGTTTTCGCCAAGGGCGAGTGCCGATGGCCGTGGTTCGTCAGCGTTACGGTCAAAGCGTGCGTAATGAAGTTGTTGGCGAAGTAATGCGTGAACGCTACGTGCGTGCAATCACCGATGAAGGATTTAACCCGGCGGGCTATCCGCAAATCGAGCCGGTCGTCAACGAAGCGGGTAAAGACTTTGAATTTGTTGCCACCATGGAAGTCTATCCCGACGTCGAGCTTGCTTCGATTGAGGGTACAGAAG
The DNA here is from genome assembly GCF_036663435.1 of Halomonas sp. 5021. Taxonomy (NCBI): domain Bacteria; kingdom Pseudomonadati; phylum Pseudomonadota; class Gammaproteobacteria; order Oceanospirillales; family Halomonadaceae; genus Halomonas; species Halomonas sp. 5021. The sequence continues at coordinate 707,488 of NZ_JAXOVU010000001.1, read as the reverse complement.
TGGAGCGCCCGGTAGTAGAAGTCACCGATGCTGATGTTGACGAAATGATCGACACACTGCGTAAGCAAAATGCGACCTATGAAGAAGTCGATTCTGCTGCGCAAGACGGCGATCAAGTGACCATCGACTTCCAGGGCTACCTTGGCGACGAGCCGTTCGAAGGCGGTAGTGCTGAAGGTCATGAGCTGGTGATTGGTTCCAATAGCTTCATCCCCGGTTTTGAAGAGCAGCTCATCGGTGCCAAAGTTGGTGACGACAAAACCATTACGGTGACCTTCCCTGAAGACTACCAGGCCGAGCACCTCGCGGGTAAGGAAGCCACCTTCAAGGTCAAGGTGCACAAGGTCAGCCGCCAGGCGCTGCCGGAAGTCGACGCCGAGTTCATCGAGCGTTTCGGCGTTGAGGGCGGAGACGAAGCCAAGTTCCGCACTGAAATCAAGAAGAACATGACCCGTGAAGCAGAACAGGCGGTCGATAACCGCGTCAAGCAGCAGGTGCTGGATGCGCTGAAAAAAGCCAACGACATCCCTGTTCCGAGTGCGCTCGTGCAACAAGAGACTGACGGCATGAAGCGGCAGGCTGCTCAGCAGTTCGGCCTCGGTGAAGATTTCGACGTCAGTCAATTGCCGAATGAGCTTTTCGAAGAGCAAGCGAAAGGCCGCGTTCAGGTCGGTTTGTTACTCGCCGAGGTCATCAAGGCGAACGAGCTTGACGCATCAGACGATGAGATTAAGGCGAAGGTTGAAGAACTGGCGGAGCAGTACCAAGATCCTTCTGAAGTCGTTGACTACTATATGGGCAACGAGCAGATGAAAACCCAGGTCAAATCTGCCATTCTCGAAGAAAAAGCGGTTGATAAGCTGCTTGAGCAAGCAACCGTCGCCGATGTTGATATGTCCTACCAGCAAGTGCTGGCAGCGGCTCAGCAACAGGCTGAGGCAGGTGAGGGCGCTGAGGAAGACGAAACTACCAACGCGTAAACTCCCTGACACTGGCGCACTTTCCGGGTGCGCCATTCCCTTATCGGACGCAAGGAATCACCTAAATGAGTGAATTTGATATTCAAAACGCCGGCGGTCTAGTGCCCATGGTGGTGGAGCAAAGCGCCAAAGGGGAAAGATCCTACGATATATACTCGCGTCTGCTTAAAGAGCGCGTTATCTTTTTGGTGGGCCCCGTCGAAGATTACACAGCCAATCTGGTCGTTGCCCAGCTGCTGTTTCTTGAATCTGAAAACCCCGACAAGGACATCCACCTTTACATCAACTCTCCCGGTGGATCCGTGACGGCAGGTATGTCGATCTACGACACCATGCAGTTTGTGAAACCCGATGTGTCGACAGTGTGTATTGGCCAAGCGGCCAGCATGGGTGCTTTGTTGTTGACCGCCGGTGCCCAAGGCAAGCGCTATTGCCTGCCCAATTCACGCGTGATGATCCATCAGCCGCTGGGTGGCTATCAGGGCCAAGCGTCGGATATCGAAATCCACACCCGTGAGATTTTGGGTATTCGTGAGAAGCTGAATCAGATTCTGGCACATCACACTGGCCAGGAGATTGAGGCTGTTGCGCGCGACACTGATCGCGACAACTTCATGAGTTCCAGCCAGGCTCAAGAATATGGCTTGATTGATGCAGTGCTGGATAAGCGGCCTACATCCTGATAGCGTGATGGGATACTGCATTTCCAACGAGCTTACAAGGCGGTCTTTACCGCCGCAGTGAAAGAGGTACGCGAATGGCCGACGGCAAAGGCAAAGACGAAGGTGGCAAGCTGCTTTACTGCTCGTTTTGTGGCAAGAATCAAAACGAAGTAAGAAAGCTGATTGCAGGTCCATCCGTCTATATCTGCGATGAGTGTGTCGACTTGTGTAACGACATCATTCGCGAAGAAGTTCTCGAAGCCGATGCCGAGAGCGATGAGGAGCGTTTACCTACGCCTCGCGAAATACGTTACACGCTTGACGACTACGTCATCGGACAGGATCGAGCCAAAATGGTCCTGTCGGTCGCTGTGTACAACCATTACAAGCGACTGAAATCTGAAGTCCGTGAAAGCGACGTCGAGCTCGGAAAATCCAACATCCTGCTGATTGGTCCGACGGGGAGCGGTAAAACACTCCTGGCCGAAACCATGGCGAGATTGCTGAATGTGCCGTTCACGATTGCTGATGCCACCACGCTGACGGAAGCGGGCTATGTGGGTGAAGATGTTGAAAACATCATCCAGAAGCTGCTGCAGAAGTGTGACTATGACGTCGAGAAGGCGGAACGAGGCATCGTCTATATTGACGAAATCGACAAGATTTCGCGCAAGTCGGACAATCCTTCAATTACGCGTGACGTTTCCGGCGAAGGCGTACAGCAGGCGCTGCTCAAGCTGATTGAAGGTACGACAGCGTCTGTTCCTCCGCAGGGTGGTCGCAAGCATCCCCAGCAGGAGTTTGTGCAGGTCAATACCGCCAACATGCTGTTTATTGTCGGTGGGGCATTTGCCGGGCTGGACAAGGTTATCCGTGACCGTGTTGAAAAGGGTGGTATCGGTTTCAATGCGACGGTTAAGAGCAAGGAATCATCTCGGGGTGTCGGTGAAATGCTTGCCGATGTCGAACCGGATGACTTGGTCAAGTTTGGCCTTATTCCTGAGTTCGTCGGTCGTCTTCCAGTGATCGCCACGCTTACCGAGCTCACTGAAGAAGCGCTGATCGAGATACTCACCGAACCCAAGAACTCCTTGATCAAGCAGTATGCCAAGCTGTTTGAAATGGAGAATGTAACGCTTGAGTTTCGTGATGATGCGCTTCGTGCCGTTGCGGAAAAAGCGATGGAACGCAAAACCGGTGCGCGTGGCTTGAGGTCGATCCTTGAATCCGTATTGCTTGATACCATGTACGAAATACCTTCTTTGGAAGGCGTCAGCAAAGTGGTGATCGAAGCTTCGGTAATCGCCGGTGAAAGTGAACCGCTGTTGATTTACTCCCAGCAAGAAGAGGCACGGGTCGACGGTACCGATGGCTAAACCCATCACCGAAGAGCCTTAGCTTTCTATCGCTTTCGCGGTTAGCGCCAGTCAAGGGGGTCGCCTAGGCGGCCCCCTGTCATTAGTAGCGCAGTGCTACATGGTGCTTAGGCCGTGCTTTAAACGTAGTCAGTTCTCTTCCCAGAACTCATCTGATTTATCGAGGAACGTCTGCGATGCAGCAGAGCGCCGAACAGACACAATGTCTACCCTTGTTACCATTGCGCGATGTGGTGGTTTATCCGCAAATGGTGATCCCCCTTTTTGTGGGACGTGAAAAGTCGATCCAGGCCCTCGAGGCGGCAATGGAGGCTGACAAACGCGTTCTGCTAGTGGCTCAACGCGAGGCATCTCAAGATGAGCCCGACAACGCCGACCTTTATTCCATGGGGACGGTGGCTGACATCATGCAGCTCCTGAAGCTGCCTGATGGAACGGTAAAGGTGCTGATCGAAGGCAACTTCCGGGCGGACGTGAGTCGCATCGAAGAGCATGCTGATGGTTACACTCAGGCCTATCTGGTGGCCCGTGAAAGCCAGCCGCTGACGACCCGCGAGCAAGAAGCATTGGTTCGCGTACTGCTCAATCAGTTTGAACAGTACGTCAAGCTGTCCAAAAAAGTACCCAATGAAGTCCTCAACTCGTTGTCCGGCATTGAGGATCCAAGTCGCCTGGTGGATACCATCTGTGCGCATTTATCGCTGAAAATCGGCGATAAACAAGAGCTCCTGGAAATGGATCGTGTGCGTGATCGCATCGAGCATTTGATGGCGCTCATCGAGTCTGAAATTGACCTCTTGCAGGTAGAAAAGCGTATTCGCACGCGTGTCAAAGAGCAGATGGAAAAGACGCAGCGTGAGTATTACCTGAACGAGCAAATGAAAGCCATCCAGAAAGAGATGGGCGAGCTCGATGATGTACCCAATGAAGTGGAAAAATACGAGCAGGCGATTGCCGCATCCGGCATGCCGAAAGAGGCGGCGGACAAGGCCAACCAAGAGCTGAACAAGCTCAAGATGATGGCGGCCAACTCTGCTGAAGCCAGCGTGGTTCGTTCTTATCTGGACTGGCTGGTTGCAGTGCCGTGGAAAAAACGTACCCGTGTTAAGCACGACTTGCAGAAAGCCCAACAGGTGCTTGATGAAGATCACTATGGTCTGGAAGAGGTAAAGTCACGCATCCTTGAATACCTCGCGGTACAAAAGCGTGTACGCAAGATGAAAGGCCCCGTTTTGTGCCTGGTTGGCCCTCCTGGCGTGGGTAAAACGTCGCTTGGTCAATCGATTGCTCGGGCGACGAATCGTAAATACGTGCGCCTTGCTCTGGGCGGCGTGCGTGATGAATCAGAGATTCGGGGACATCGCCGAACCTATATTGGTTCGTTGCCAGGTAAACTCATGCAACGCATGAGTCGGGCTGGTGTTAAAAACCCCTTGTTTTTGTTCGACGAAGTCGACAAGTTAGGCATGGATCACCGGGGTGACCCGGCGTCTGCGCTGTTAGAGGTCTTGGATCCTGAGCAGAACAACAGCTTCAGCGATCATTACCTTGAGCTTGATTATGATCTGTCCGAAACGCTGTTCATCTGCACAGCAAATTCGATGAATATTCCGGGTCCCTTGCTGGACCGTATGGAAATCATTCGTCTTCCTGGCTATACAGAAAATGAAAAGCTGGCGATCGCCAAGCGTTACTTGCTACCCAAGCAGTTGAAAGCCAATGGTTTGAAAAACGCCGAGCTGGCGGTTGAAGATGAGGCCTTGCTGGAGCTTATTCGGTATTACACCCGTGAAGCGGGTGTGCGTGAACTGGAGCGCCAGATCGCCAAGGTCTGCCGGAAAGTGTTGCGCGAGCGTATAGAACCTTCTGCCGTTAAGGATGGCGAATTGCCACCTGATCTGCTCGCGGCCAAGCACGTCGAGCACTATGCCGGCGTTCGGCGCTACAGCTATGGTCTTGCCGAAGAAGATGACCAGGTGGGCCGTGTGACCGGGCTGGCATGGACCTCTGTAGGTGGTGAGTTGCTTAATATCGAATCGGTTGTGACGCCAGGCAAAGGGCGAATCAACAAAACCGGCTCGTTGGGCGATGTCATGAAGGAGTCCGTCAGTGCTGCGCAAACCGTGGTACGTGCCAGAGCGCAGGCATACGGTATCGACGCCGAGCGATTCGAGAAAGAAGATCTACATATTCACGTCCCTGAGGGCGCCACCCCCAAGGATGGACCGAGTGCCGGGGTAGCCATGGTAACGGCGATTGTCTCTGCCTATACCCAACGGCCAGTGAAGTGTCAGGTTGCGATGACAGGTGAAGTCAACCTGCGTGGCGAAGTATTGCCGATTGGTGGGCTAAAGGAGAAATTGCTGGCAGCCCGTCGTGGTGGTATAAAGATAGTCCTGATTCCGGAAGAAAATCGTCGCGATCTCAAGGAGGTACCGGACAATATCAAGGATGCACTGGATATTCGTCCGGTACGCTGGATTGACGATGTACTTGCCGTGGCGTTGGCGGACGAACCTCTAGAAGGTGCGCCGCTACCTAAAGCGGATAAAGCGTTGGGTAACTCCGCCGTCGCCAATACACATTAGGCAACGTCGGCAAACCAATAGCATTTTGTTTGTATCATTGCCCAAAGCCTTTATGGCGGGCACATCCAGGCAAGGTTGCTTGACAGGCGTTTCAGGGCATTGCTATAAAACGCTGCTATGCCTTGATCGTCGATACCGTCGGTGACCATGTCTTTAGAACCATTTTTTGAAACAGTCAAGGGGTGAAGTGTGAATAAGTCTGAGCTGATTGAAGCCATTGCCGCGTCTGCAGATATTCCAAAAGCAGCGGCAACCCGCGCATTGGATGCCATGGTGGAGTCTGTCACCGATAGCCTAAAAAATGGTGACAGTGTTTCACTGGTGGGCTTTGGTACCTTCGCAATCAAAGAACGCGCTGCGCGTACGGGCCGTAACCCACAAACAGGTCAGCCGATCCAGATCAGTGCGGCAAAAGTGCCTAGCTTTAAAGCCGGTAAAGCATTGAAAGACGCCGTTAACTAAGTTGTACGCGTTTGTAGTCATCTATGGGCGCATCGCAACCGCGATGCGCCCATGTTATTTTCTAGCTCACCTTTAGGGGCGACCCGTTTAGCTGTGACTGCCTGAGGAAAACATGCTGCAAAGTATTCGGAATGGATCCAGAAGCTGGGGAGCCAAGATTATTATCGGGGTCATGGTGGCTGCCATGGCGCTTTTCGGTGTGGAATCTTTGTTTGGTCTGTTCGGTGACGACCCGAATCAGGAAATCAGCGTGAATGGCGAGCCCATCATGCGCCAACAGATTGAATTGGAAGTTCAGCGTGCTATGCGTTCGGGCCAGGTCCCTCCTGAGCAAGAGCGTCAACTGCGCAATGACATAAGGGATGAACTGGTAACACAAACACTGCTTACCCAATACGCAGAAGAAGGCGGCTTGTACGTATCCGAAGATCAAGTCGACCAGCTCATTGTGGGGATTCCTGAATTCCAGGATGAAGACGGACGATTCTCGCCCGACATATTTCGCAACCGCCTATCAGGTGCTGGCTATACCCCTCTTTCATTTCGTGAGGAACTGGAAGTGGACGTTAAACGTCAACAGCTTCAGCAAGGCCTCGCGTTTAGTGACTTCACGCTGGATAACGAACGTCAGCGTCTGGCAGAACTTCAACGTCAACAGCGCAGTTTTCGTTACGTGATGTTGGATGAAGATGACCTCGAGGGGGGTATCGAGATCAGCGACGATGAGCTTCAAACCTACTATGAAGCCAATGCTGATCGGTTTGAACGTCCAGAACAGGTGCGTCTTGAGTATGTTCTGGTCGACCGTCGAGAAATGGCAAATAACGTCGATGTGGATGAAGAGGCACTGCGAGAAGCCTGGCTAGAGCGGACCGAAGACGCAGATCGTCGCGTTTCGCACATCATGATTACATTCGGTGATGAGCGCAATCGCGATGAAGCTCAGCAGCGGGCGGATGAAGCGCTACAAGCCCTTGAAGACGGCGAGTCTTTCGCCGATACGGCACTCCGCTATTCTGATGATACGGCCAGTGCTGAAGAAGGCGGCGACCTCGGCACGATCAGCCCTGGCTTCTTTGGTGAAGCCTTTGATGAGGCGGCATTTTCTCTTGATGAGGGGGAAACGTCATCGGTTGTCGAAATGGACAACGCCTTGCATATCATTCAAGTCACCGACATTGAGCGTCCGGCGTTTGAGGACCAGCGGGATTCGCTGCGTGAAGATGTCGCGATGAACGAAGTGAATGATGCGTTTAACGATAAGGTTCAGCAGCTCATCGACGAGAGCTTTGCCGCCGATGACTTGCAAAGCGTCGCCGAAGACCTTTCGCTAACCCTTGAAGAAAGCGACTGGCTGTCCCGGAATGACCAAGGTAGTAGCGTTCTATTTGAGCCAGGCGTCATGGAGCAGGCCTTCAGTGACGACGTTCTGGAGGAAGGTTATAACAGCGAAGTGATCGAGCTCGATGAAGACCGTCGATTGGTCGTTCGCGTTGCTGACCATCGTGAGCAGACTCAGTTGCCGCTAAATGACGTGCGCGATGAGGTCGAGGCAGCGGTACGCGCCAAGCGGCAACAGGAGCGGCTTCAGTCGCAAGCCGAAGACATGGTGGCACGCCTTCAGGCGGGTGAGTCGATTGATAGGCAATGGCTGGAAGCCAACAATGTACGCCGCCAGGATGAAGTCACGGCTTCTCAACTGATCGTGCAAGCTGCTTTCCGGATGCCCCATCCCGATGACGGCGAAAGCACCTACCAAACGGCAGTTCTACCTACTGGCGTTGCGGTCCTTGCGCTTGACGAAGTCACGGCGGGTGATGTGGATGAAGAGCGCGAGCGGTTTGTCGCTCAAATGGCCCAGCAATTGCGCGCGCAGGCGATTATTCAGGGGCTTGTTGAAGACCTGCGTAGTGACGCCGAGATTGAGCGATGATACTTGGGCGTTAAGCACGTACCGTCAAAAAAGCCGATCCAAGGGATCGGCTTTTTTTATAGTGGCCGCTAGGGAGGCGGTGGGTCGTTAAGGGGGAACTGCCGCAGCCGAGGGGTAGTATGGTCTGTTTTCTCGACCACAATATCCCAACCGTGACTGGCATCCCAGTCGCCAAGCACGAAGCGTTTTGCAGGAACATCTTCCACGGTTAAATCGTGCACTTTGGGGCGATGGGTATGGCCATGAATCATGGTTGTGACACCATGCTTTTCCATCAGCGCTACCACCTCATCGTGGGTAACATCCATGATGGCATCTGCCTTCTTGGCATTGGCATCTCCCGACTGCAGGCGTAGGCTGCTGGCCAATTCCAAGCGTTGATCCAGCGGCATGGCGAGTATCTGAGCTTGCCATTCAGTGTCCCGGGATTGTTGGCGAAATGCCATATACGCCTCATCCCGAGTGCACAGGCTATCGCCGTGCAAGATGACGGCAGGCACGCCCTGGAGCTCGATTTGTTCGACCTCGGAAAGCAGTGTCGCCTGGCAGGCGTCAATAAAGCGTTGGCCCAGCAAGAAATCACGGTTGCCGTGAATAAAATATATCGCGGTTCCATCGCTGCTAAGCCGGTGTAATTGCTGAATGACCTCGCGAGCGACAGCGCCCAGTGGGTGAGGCGTATCGAGGAGATCATCACCGATCCAGGCGTCAAACAGATCGCCCAGAATGTACAGGGCATCCGCTCCTCTGGCGGTATGGGCTAAATAATCATAGAACCCCTGATTGATCTCAGGGGTATCATGACTTAAATGCATATCAGCAACTAGCAGGGTACGCATATAGCTCCCGGAGATTATTCTGCTTCCTTGAGATAGGCGCGCTCGATGATAACGTCCTCGGCGGGTACGTCGGCATGCATACCGCGACGCGTGGTGCTGACGTTTTTAATGGCGTTGACCACGTCCATACCGTCGACGACTTCACCAAAAACGGCGTAACCCCAACCCTGCAAATTCTTGCCGCTATGATTCAGAAAACTGTTATCACCGACATTAATGAAGAACTGAGCAGTAGCGGAGTGAGGGTCCTGGGTGCGTGCCATCGCCAGGGTGCCCAGGGTATTTTTCAGCCCGTTATCCGCTTCGTTTTCGATTGCATCACGGGTGGGTTTTTGATTGAAATCCTGGTCAAAGCCACCGCCCTGGACCATAAAGCCATCAATGACACGGTGAAAAAGGGTGCCATCGTAAAAACCATCGCGAACGTACTGCTCGAAGTTGGCGGCGGTGACGGGGGCTTTTTCGTGATTAAGCGCAATCGTGATGTCGCCGTGGTTCGTCTGTAATACGATCATAGATAAATTCCTGTTCAATAAAGGCGTTCGCCTTGGCGCTGTGCATCGGCGTCACGTTATAATACCGGTTTTGCTTGGCACCGCGAAGCGCTATACCGTTAGAGTAGGCAGACGACGCCAAGCATGCCATCCACCACGAGGTTATCAACACCACCATGACCAACGAGACCACCCCAGCGCCGAACTTCATTCGCAACCAAGTACGCGACGAAATCGAGGGCGGCCAGGTCACTAAGATTGTGACGCGCTTTCCCCCTGAGCCCAATGGCTTCCTGCACATCGGCCATGCAAAGTCGATCTGCCTGAACTTTGGGTTGGCGGAACAGATGGGTGGTGAGTGTCATTTACGCTTTGACGACACCAACCCTGCTAAAGAAGAGCAGGCCTATATTGACGCGATTAAAGAGGACGTCAGTTGGCTGGGCTTCCAGTGGGCAGGGGCGGTGCGTTTTGCTTCTGACTACTTCGACCAGCTATATGCCTGGGCGCAACACCTGATTCGTGAAGATAAAGCCTATGTTGATGACCTGACGCCTGACGAGATTCGCGAATACCGCGGTACGCTAACCGAGCCAGGCCAGCCGAGTCCTTACCGTGAGCGTAGCGCGGAGGAGAACCTTGATCTTCTCGAGCGGATGCGCATGGGAGAGTTTGCTGAGGGGGAAAAGGTGCTGCGTGCGAAAATCGATATGGCATCGCCCAATATCAACCTGCGTGATCCGATCCTGTATCGAATCCGACATGCCAGCCACCATCAAACCGGCGACAAGTGGAAAATCTATCCGTCTTACGATTTTACCCATGGGCAGTCTGATGCCATCGAGGGGGTTACCCACTCGATCTGCACGTTGGAGTTCGAAGACCATAGGCCGCTTTACGAGTGGTTCTTGAATCATCTTCCGGTACCCACCAAACCCCGTCAGATCGAGTTTGCCCGATTGAACCTGAACTACACGCTGACCTCGAAGCGTAAGCTTAAAATGCTGGTGGACGAACAGATCGTCGACGGCTGGGATGACCCGCGTATGCCGACTATCTCTGGCATGCGTCGCCGCGGCTATACACCCGCCGCCATCCGCAAGTTCTGCGAGATGATTGGCGTTACCCGCGCAGATGGCGGCCTGGTGGATATCGCCATGCTGACCCACGCGATTCGTTCGGACCTTGAAGATAATGCGCCGCGTGCGATGTGTGTATTGAAGCCACTGAAAGTGGTGCTGACCAACGTGCCTGACGATCACGAGGAAGTATATGAAGTGGCAGGCCACCCGGCGCGTGACGACATGCCGGTGCGGAAAGTGCCATTAACCCGTGAGGTCTACATCGACCAGAATGATTTCATGGAAGATGCGCCGAAAAAATTCTTCCGCCTGGCGCCGGGCAAAGAAGTCCGCCTGCGCAATAGCTATGTTATCTGCTGCGATGAGGTCATCAAGGATGACGCTGGGGAGGTAACCGAACTGCGCTGCTCGGTTGATTTTGACACCCTGGGCAAAAACCCCGAGGGTCGAAAAGTGAAAGGGGTCATCCATTGGGTCAGTGTCGACCATGGTATCCCGTTGGAAGTGCGTCTCTATGATAATTTGTTCATGGTGGAGCAGCCTGACCGGGACAAAGATGTCGACTTTCTGGACCATCTGAACCCCGAGTCACTGACGGTTTGCCACGCCATCGGCGAACCCAGCCTGGCGGATGCAGGACCTGAAGCGCGTTTCCAGTTCGAGCGTGTGGGTTATTTCTGTGCTGATCGGCATGTATCGACGCCAGACCATCTGGTGTTCAACCGTACTGTCGGGCTCAAGGACAGCTGGGCGAAAATCAAACAGAAAGGTTAAGGAATCGGCACATGCATATTTACAATACGCTGACACGTCGCAAAGAGCCTTTTACCCCGCTGGTGGCGGGCAAGGTGAGTATGTATGTCTGCGGCATGACGGTGTATGACTATTGCCACCTTGGCCATGCCCGCGTCATGGTGGCGTTCGATGTCATTACGCGCTACTTGCGGGAGCGAGGTTATGAAGTCAATTATGTGCGCAATATCACCGATATTGACGACAAGATCCTGAAGCGTGCCGATGAAAACAGCGAGACTATCTCAGCGCTGACCGAGCGCATGATTGCGGCGATGCACGAGGACGAGGCGCGCCTCAGTGTGTTGCCGCCCAGCCATGAACCCAGGGCAACCGGGCATGTCGACGATATTATCGCCATGATCCAGACGTTGATTGAAAAAGGCTTTGCCTATCCGGCCGACAACGGCGATGTGTATTACCGCGTTCGCCGTTTCGCTGACTATGGCAAGCTGAATAATCGCCAGTTGGATGACATGCGCGCAGGCGCCCGCGTTGACGTAGACGTTCATAAAGAGGACCCGCTGGATTTCGTGCTGTGGAAGGCGGCCAAACCCAGCGAGGCCAGTTGGCCATCTCCCTGGGGAGATGGCCGCCCCGGTTGGCATATTGAATGCTCGGCAATGTCGACCTGCTGCCTGGGCGACACTTTCGATATTCATGGAGGTGGCCCGGACCTGACCTTCCCTCACCACGAAAATGAAATCGCACAGTCTGAAGCGGCCACCGGCAAGACCTATGTGAATACCTGGATGCACGCTGGGGCCGTCCGTGTTGACCAGGAAAAGATGTCGAAGTCGCTGGGAAACTTCTTCACAATTCGTGAAGTGCTGGCTGAGCACGACCCCGAAGTGGTCCGTTTTCTGCTGGTCGCCAGCCACTATAGAAGTGCGATTAACTACTCACTGGATTCGCTTTCAGAAGCCAGAAAGTCATTGACGCGGTTTTATACGGCGTTGGAGGGCGTGCCAGTTGATGCCGCCGCCGCGAGCGATGATCCGGCGGTTGCCCACTATCGCGAGCGTTTTACCACAGCCATGGACGATGACTTCAATACCCCCGAAGCGTTGGCGGTCTTGTTTGACCTGGCGCGTGATGTTAACCGTGCTAAATCCGATGCACCTGAAAAAGCCCTGGGTCTGGCCGTTGAATTGAAACAGCTGGGCGGCGTGCTGGGGCTTCTCCAGCAATCACCAGAGGCGTTTCTCAAAGGCTCGCAGCAAGACAATCTCGCGCTGAGTGAGTCGGCCATCAACGAAAAGATTGCCCAGCGTCAGGCTGCCAAAGCCAACAAGGATTTTGCTCAAGCCGACGCCATCCGCGACGAACTGGCGGCGCTGGGGATTATTCTTAAAGATTCCCGAGAAGGCACCACCTGGGTCGTCGAGTCTGCTTCTTAAGCAGGGCCAAGCGATGGTTTAGATAGCGCTGTGGATTCGAAGGGCGTCTGACTTCAACGCACGAGGGGCATATACTCCTACCAAACTCTGCCAAAAGGATGATGACAATGCGTTTTGCGACTAAATCGGCCATCGCCATCGGATGTTTCAGCCTGTTACCGCTATCATCGGTTAATGCCAATGACCCTGTGGTAGTCTCGTCAAAAATCGACACGGAAGGGTCGGTGCTGGGTGAACTGATCATACAGACGCTGGAGCGTAACGATATCCCCACTGAAGACCGCCTGCAGTTGGGCGGCACCAGTGTTGTACGTAGCGCCCTGCAAGCGGGGGAAATCGACCTTTATCCCGAGTACACCGGCAACGGCGCCTTTTTCTTCGATATGGGCGGCAGCGATGTATGGAACGACCCGGAAAAGGCGTATGAAACTGTCCGTGAACTCGATGCCGAACAGGGACTGGTGTGGTTAAGTCCGGCGAGTGCCAACAATACCTGGGCCATGAGTGTGCGAAAGGACGTCGCAGAGGCGAATGGCCTGGAAACGCTCGATGACCTGGCGGCTTATCTGGACGAAGGGGGCGAGTTCAAGTTTGCGGCAAGCGCCGAATTTGTTGAATCCGAGCAGGCTCTTCCCGCTTTTCAGCAAGCCTATGGGTTTGAACTCAGCGAAGACCAACTGCTGGTGCTTTCTGGCGGTAACACGGCGGCCACCATGCGGACAGCCGCCGAGCAGACCAGTGGCGTCAATGCCGCGATGACATACGGTACCGACGGCGGTTTGAATGCGCTGGGCCTCGTGGTGCTTGAAGATTCAAGGGGTGTTCAACCCATTTATCAACCCGCCCCGGTCGTACGCGAAAGCGTATTGGAAGCGTATCCTGATATCGCGCCGTTGCTTGAGAACGTATTCAGCACGCTGGATCTTGAAACGCTGCAAAAACTCAACGCTGACGTGGCAGTGAACGGCATGTCACCCGGTAATGTCGCAGGCGATTACCTCGATAGCCTGGATAACGACTGATAATGGCGTTGCTGGATGCTTTGCCAAGTCCGCGCATGTCTTGGCGACAGTGGCGGCCCAATAGTGTTCTCGTCGTTCTCCTCAGCGTCCTATTGGTGGCCGTTTGGCTGTTCGATGTCGTCAGCGTCTCCCCCAACCGGATCGTCAGCGGCCAGGGAGCTGGTCTGGTTGAAGCCGTGGGCTGGTTGGGGGCATTGCTGGTCAGCGGTGTCATTCTCACCCTGGTGCTGCTGTCTCTCCAGCCTAGTCGACAGAACTATCAGGTTGCCCTGGTAGGTGTCTGTCTATTACTTCTCCTGATGCCGTTTGGTTTGATGGTGGCCAGCGACCGGCTGGTCAGTAGCGATGCGCCACCAGCTCGACTGAATATGGGGATGGCCTATTGGCTGATGCTATCTCTATTATTCCTGTGCTGGATCGAGCTGCGCTTGCGTTTAACGCTGCCACGGCGTTGGACTGTCCTGATGCTTCTGGGCGTTGCGATCGTCTGGTGGCTGTGTGCCATGTGGGCGCTAGAGGCGTTGGCGTTGGGGCAGGAGTTTCGCGCTCGGGACGATGAATTCTGGCGCGCCTTGCGACAACATATAACGCTGGTGAGTGTCGCCGTGGCTATCAGTATTGGATTGGGTTTATCCCTTGCCATGCTGATGCGCCGCTATGCAAACTTTCAGAAAGTCGCCTTTGGGGTGCTCAATTTCCTGCAGACCATTCCGAGTATCGCCCTGTTCGGTTTAATGCTGGGCCCCCTGGCTTGGCTGGCGGCTCAGTGGCCGCTGTTGTCTCAACTGGGAGTCAGTGGCATTGGCTGGGCACCCGCTTTGCTGGCGCTGGTCGCTTACAGTCTACTGCCGATGGTGCGAAACACCTACATTGCCCTTGAGCAAGTCAGTCCTGAAACATTGGAAGCGGCACGCGGGATGGGGATGCGCAATAGCCAGCGCTTCTGGCAGGTACGTTTGCCACTGGCCTTGCCGGTGCTGATTGAGGGTATAAGAATCACATCGGTCCAAGCTATTGGCCTTACGGCGGTTGCTGCCTTGATTGGCGCGGGCGGCCTGGGGGCTTTTATTTTTCAGGGATTGGGGCAGGCAGCGATGGATATGGTGTTACTGGGCGCATTGCCCATTCTGATACTGGCGCTCATAGCAGACGCCGGACTGGGGGCCTTGTCTGATATCCTCCGGCCGAAAAATACCGTGCCGCCTGGAGAAGCCCAATGATCGAACTCGCCCACGTTTCCAAACGTTTTGGCGACGCTGTCGCAGTGGATGACATTTCGCTGCACATCCCAAAAGGCAAGTTTTGTGCGCTTGTGGGTACGTCGGGCTGTGGTAAATCAACCACTTTACGGATGATTAACCGTCTGATCGAGCACAGCGAGGGTGACATCATATTGGATGGTCAACCGATTGCCGCCTATGACCCGGTCAAGTTGCGGCGTCGCATCGGCTATGTGATTCAGCACACAGGATTATTTCCCCACTGGACGGTGGCTCGCAATATTGGCCTCGTTCCACGCCTGCTTAAATGGTCCGCCGCAGAGGTTCAGGCAAAAGTTGACGAGCTGATGAACCTGCTGGGTTTGCCGAAAGATGAATTCGCCCATAAATACCCTCATCAGCTGTCGGGCGGGCAGGCGCAGCGTGTCGGGGTGGCGCGGGCGCTGGCTGCTGACCCTGATATTTTGCTGATGGATGAACCCTTTGGCGCACTGGATCCGATTACCCGTGAAAAGCTTCAGGATGAACTTGCCAGGCTCCAGGCAAAGATGCATAAAACGGTGGTGTTTGTTACCCATGACATGGATGAAGCGCTAAAGCTGGCGGATCATCTGGTCGTGATGCGTGAAGGCCATATTGTTCAGCAGGGCACGCCACTGGCACTGCTTCAGCATCCGCAGGATCCGTTTGTGGAATCGTTGCTCGGCGGACTTGAGCGCGGGCTGAAGCAGGCGGCATTGACCCGGGTAAAGGACCATATGGCCCCGATGGGACCAACATTACCTGCTCAATCGAGAATTCCCGCGGCGTTTTCCCTGCGCCAGGGGCTTTCCATGATGCTGCGTGACCATACGGATCGCCTTACCGTCGTGGACCAACACGACGTGCCGGTAGGCGAGCTCACACTGCGCAAAATCGTCAAGGAAGCCCAACCGGAACAAGGAAAAGTGCGTGAGTCATAATGCCATGGGCCGTTCGCTGACGGCGCGCGGCGCTAACCAGGTGATGTGGCCGGCTATCTGGCTGGTGCTTTTAATGGTGTGTGTCTGGGGATTTCCTTACGCTGACGGTGTGCTACGCGTGATAGAGCCGGATGCCCGTCAGGTTGTCTATCAACGCGCCAGCTTAGCGTCGCTGTTGGTGCAGCACCTCCTTGTGGTCAGCGCGGCCGCCGTGATTACCACGGCGAGTGGCGTGTTGGCGGCGATTGTCGTGACAAGGGAATGGGGACGTAATTTTTTACCTCTGGTGGCGCAAGTCGCCTCACTGGGTCAGACCTTTCCACCGGTTGCCGTGCTGGCGCTGGCGGTACCGGCATTGGGTTTTGGCACACTGCCGATCATTGTTGCGCTGGTGCTGTATGGCGCGCTACCCATCGTTCGAAATACACTAGGCGGCATACAGGGCGTTGATAAAGAGGTTAAAAGCGCCTCCGCCGCGATGGGCATGACGGGCTGGCAAACCCTTTGTCAGGTGGAGTTGCCCCTGGCGGCCCCAGTCATACTGGCCGGCATTCGGACCTCCATCACCATCAATATCTCGACCGCCGCGATCGGCGCCACCGTCGGTGCGAGCAATCTGGGTGACCCCATCATTGCCGGTATTGTGAACGGAAACATGGCTTATATCATACAGGGGGCGCTGACCATCGCATTGCTGGCGTTGACCGTCGATAGCCTGTTCGAGCGTCTTCAGGAACGGCTACGTTCGCGCTTTTATACCTCTTAAGTCGAATCCCTAAAGTGTCTCAGCTGCGTTACTGTCGCAGGTGTTGCGTTGACCAATGTCAGATAAATCCACTGGCATAAAAGGTCATCACCGACAACACTGCCCTCAAAAGGGGTACGACAAGGACAATAATGATGACACAGCATGCACACCAGCCTGTCTTCCTGACAGGCGATGAATTTTCGATTCCCACCTTCAGTTTGCTGAGCCCCGAGGGCGAACTCTACAGCGAAGCTGATGCCCCTGCGCTTGAAAAAGACCATGCCCGGCGCATTTATCATGCGATGCTGGCAACGCGTATTCTCGATGAGCGTATGTTGGCGGCCCAGCGTCAGGGACGGCTGTCTTTCTACATGCAATGCACCGGCGAAGAAGCCGCCGTGGTAGGCGCCACTGCGGCGCTCGACGATGCCGACATGATCATGGCGCAGTATCGCGAGCAGGGTGCCTTGATGTACCGCGGGTTTTCCATTGATGAATTCATGAATCAGCTATTCGGCAACGAGCTGGACTATGGCAAAGGCCGCCAGATGCCGATTCACTATGGGTCGCGAAAGCTCCACTACATGACCATTTCCTCGCCGCTTGCTACCCAGATTCCCCAGGCGACAGGCTATGCCTATGGTCAGAAAATGGCGGGCGATGGGCACTGTACCCTAACGTTCTTTGGTGAAGGGGCGGCTTCTGAAGGCGACTTTCATGCGGCGCTGAATATGGCCTCGGTCCACCAGGTCCCGGTGATCTTTTTCTGCCGCAACAATGGCTACGCGATTTCGACGCCGGCGGTAGAGCAGTTTGCAGCCGACGGTATCGCCCCCCGGGCTTTTGGTTATCACATGCATGTGATCCGTGTGGATGGCAACGACATACTGGCGGTCTATGAAGCCACGCGACAGGCTCGTGAAATCGCCGTTGAACGCAATCAACCCGTGCTGATAGAAGCGATGACGTATCGGCTGGCCGCGCATTCCTCTTCCGATGACCCGTCGGGTTATCGTTCCAAAAATGAGGAAGAGGCCTGGCGTATCAAAGACCCACTGTTGCGCATGCAGAAGTGGCTGTTGGCCAAAGGCTGGTGGAGCGAAGACGAAGAGGCCAGCGAGCAGGAACGTCTGCGTCGTGAAGTGTTGGACACCATGAAGCGCGCCGAAAAGCGCTCGCCTCCGCCCCTGGACTCCCTGATCAGCGATGTCTATGCGGATGTCACCCCGGCGTTGCAGCAGCAGTTCGACCAGCTCAAGCAGCATATCCGCCGCTACCCGGAGGCTTACCCGCGTGGGGCCAAGTCATTGGATCTGAGTGTGAGCACCGATGCCGACTCCCAGGGGGGCGAATAAAATGCCGACAATGAATATGCTTCAGGCAATTAATAACGCCCTCGACATTGCCATGGCGGAAGACGAAAAAGTCATCTGTTTTGGTGAAGATGTGGGGATTTTTGGCGGCGTCTTTCGTGCCACCAGCCACCTGCAGGAAAAATATGGCAAGGCCCGCTGTTTTAATACCCCTTTGGTAGAGCAGGGTATCATTGGCTTTGCCAATGGCTTGGCTGCTCAGGGATCGGTTCCAGTCGCTGAAATTCAGTTTGCCGATTATATTTTTCCCGCCTTCGATCAAATCGTTAACGAAACCGCCAAATTCCGCTATCGCTCGGGCGATCTGTTTAACGTCGGCGGCCTGACCATTCGGACGCCTTATGGCGGTGGGATTTCCGGTGGCCTTTATCACTCACAATCCCCCGAGGCCTACTTCACCCATACACCTGGGTTAAAGGTTGTGGTGCCCCGCAACCCCTATCAGGCCAAGGGGCTACTACTGGCGTCTATTCGTGACCCGGATCCGGTGCTGTTTCTAGAACCCAAGCGGCTTTACCGCGCGTCAGTCGGCGAGGTGCCGGAAAACGATTACCAGCTTCCCATCGGCGAGGCCGAGATCACCAAGGAAGGCAGCGATATTACCCTGGTCGGTTGGGGCGCGCAGATGGAAGTGATTGGCAAAGCGGTGGAGTTGGCAGAGGAGCAGGGCATTAACTGCGAAGTCATCGACCTGCGCTCGCTATTGCCCTGGGATGCAGATACGGTCGCCGAGTCCGTTCTCAAGACAGGTCGGTTAGTGGTCAGCCATGAAGCGCCGTTGACCGGTGGTTTCGCCGGTGAAATTGCCGCGACGATTCAGGCGCGTTGTTTTCTCTACCTGGAATCGCCCATTGCACGGGTGACCGGGCTGGATACGCCTTTCCCGCTGGTGCTGGAAAAAGAGTATCTACCCGACCACCTGAAAATCTTTGAAGCGATTCGTGAAAGCGTTAATTTTTGACGCCAGAGGAGAACAACAATGAGCGATTTTATGTTGCCGGATATCGGCGAAGGTATCGTCGAGTGTGAAGTGGTCGAATGGCGCGTCGCTGAAGGCGACCGGATTGAAGAAGATCAGCCTATTGTCGAGGTCATGACCGACAAGGCGCTGGTGGAAATCACCGCCCATGAAGCAGGCGTGGTCACTAAACTGTATGTCGATCAGGGGCAAATTGCCAAGGTCCATGCCCCCCTTTATGCCTACCAGGCTGAGGGTGAAGATGCTGATGAGGCAAGGGCATTGAATGATAGCTCAGAAGCGTTGTCGTCCAGTCAGCCCCCGGCTGCTGAAAAACAGGCGGAAACTCAGCCGTCACCCTCAACCCCATCGGTTGTTACTCAGGGGAAAGTGCCTGCCAGCCCCGCCGTCAGACGGCTGGTCAGAGAGCATCAGTTGCAGCTCACGGATATCGCGGGAAGCGGCAAAGACGGCCGAGTCCTCAAAGAAGACGTCCTGGCGCATCTTGATCAACCTGCAGAGACCGTTTCGATGGCTTCTTCATCACGAGGGAGTGGTGAAGTGAGCCGGGTCGAGCCACTGCGTGGTATGCGGGCGATGATGGCCAAGCGCATGGTGGAATCGGCCAGCACGATTCCGCATTTTCATTACGGTGAGGAAATCGACGCGACGCAGCTTCTCGCCATGCGGGAACGTTTGAAACCGGTAGCAGAAGCCCAGGGGGAGCGCTTGACGCTGATGCCTTTCTTCATGAAAGCGATGGCATTGGCGGTTGCCGAAACACCGATTATCAATGCCCAGCTCAATCAAGCAGGCGACGAGCTGCACTACTACTCTCATTGCAATATCGGGATGGCCGTGGACAGCAAGGCTGGCTTGCTGGTGCCCAATGTCAAAGGTGTCGAGCGATTGACGCTCCTGGAGATTGCCAGGGAAGTTGGGCGTTTAACCCATGCGGCCAGAGAAGGGCGGGTTGATCAGGCGGATCTCAAGGGTGGCACCATCAGCATTTCCAACATTGGGGCGCTGGGCGGCACCTACGCGGCGCCGATCATTAATGCCCCGGAAGCCGCCATCGTGGCGATTGGCAAAACCCAGTGGCTGCCGCGTTTTGATGATCAGGGCGAGGTCCAGCGGCGTGCGATCATGACGATTACCTGGGCGGGGGATCACCGTTTTATCGACGGCGGTACGATCGCGCGCTTCTGTAATACCTGGAAGGGCTTTCTGGAAGCCCCAGATAGCATGTTGTTGCATCTGGGATAACGCAGGCACCCCATGGCTCAGGCACCCCTTCAGCAGTTTTATATACCCGAGGAGCAGTCGGTATACCTGCTGAGCCACCACGATGCCCGCAAGCTCAAGGACTGGGTGGCGCTGTGCCAGGAGCAGCTCTCCCAGTTGGGCTACCGGGACATCGAACTGATCGGTAAGGGTGCCTACGGTTTCGTTTTTGCCGGTAGTGCGCCGATCCAGGGAGCGACGGCGCACTACGTTTTCAAGTTCTCGCGCATTACCCTGCCCATTCACCTCCAGGAACGCCTTGAAGAAGAGGCGTTCATGCTGGAGCAGGTATCTCACCCGCTCATTCCTAGACTGATCACCTACCAGCGCGCGCGGGGGCAGTCGATTCTGGTCATGGAGCGCGCGCCCGGCTTGAATCTTGAACAGGTATCGCTCAAGGAGGGGCGCCTGTCACCCCGTCTGATCGTACGCATCGCCGCTCAGTTAGCCGATATCCTCATGGCGTTACGCAGAGAGTCCGGACCCAAGGCGCGACCTGTCGTCCACGGTGATATCAAACCCTCCAATCTGGTCTTTGACCCGACTGACGAGTCCATCGCCTTGATCGATTGGGGCTCATCCGTCTTTGCCCAGCTCGATGCCCAATTGCAGTTCGTTGGTGCCAATGTGATGGAGTTGATGTCGGATAACCTGCAACAGACCAATGCGCGACTGGGCGATGTCTATTTTATCGGCGAGGAACAGCTCAATGGAGCACTTTCGTCGCCACGCTTTGACGAGCAGGGCGTGGCGGGCACCTTGTATGCCTTGGCGTCTGCCCAGTCGTGCCGCTTTGGTCATCGCGCGATTCCTGCCAGTTCGCTGGGGCTTCCCATGGAGTTTGCCCGAACGCTGGACGCTATGCTCGACCCAGATCCTCAAATACGCCGCAAAGCGGGTGACTATTTTTTGCGCGCCATGCCCCGGATGGCTCGTGTGGTGATGCTGGACCTGCCGGGTAGCGTTCAATCACCGCTGGTACCTGTATGGGGGCGTCCGGCTGAACAGGAAATTGACACCGTGGTGTACAGTTCTCGCAAGGCGTTTCTGCGTGAAGCCAATGCCCCTGAAACCCTCAACGACGTTAACGATGTGCAGCTGGATCGCTATTACAAACAGTTCATGCAGGGGATGGGAGAAACTGAAAAAGCCTTTCTGGCCTCGGTGAGCCGTCTGGGCAAGTACCCGGTTGTAGGCGGTCTGGCAGTACGCTGGGAGCGCGACGGGGTCTATATCGATTCGTCGTTGAACCTGCACGACCCGGCATTGAAGCCTGCGTTTATCGAAGCGGTCAATAACATGGTGCACCTGGCGCGGGCGATCCATCGCCAAGGGGTATTCAAGAGCTGTCTGTTTAACGCCCGCCAAACATTGCATCTGGAGCGGGGTTCAGCGTCAGAGGCTTTTGATTGCGAACCCGGCATGGCGATCAGCTATGAAATGAGCGCCGTTCCGGAACTTGAGGACCGTACTCGTCAGCATAGCTACTTCGAGGATGGTCCCGATCCCGAAGAGCTATTAGCATTGCCAGAATCGATCATGCAGGTGCTCAAACAGCTTAACGAGATTCATCACACCGGCATGATCATTTTTGAAGCGCTGCCCAAGCACCTCAAGATTCACAGCTACTATCGTCTTCTCGACCCTTCCAGGGAGGGCGAATTTCGTGCGTTGCTGGTGAAAATGCTCGCATCAGTCAGCCAAATTGAAGGTCTGGGGGTCTCTGGATTCATGAAAATGCCTTACAAAGATACCCGCTACTTTACGCACCTTGAAAGCCAGCCCGAACGATACTACCCGCGTGACCCCCGGGACTATATCAGGAAACATGGCCAATAAAGGCAGACCATTTTTGCAGGTGTTACCGGGAGAATTCCCGCCATGCCGCGTAAGTACTGAGAAAGACGCGACCGGTGAGCGCCTCAAGAAAGTCACTTTTCTTGAGCTGATCCATCACAGGGCCTTTTACCTCTGAAAGGTGCAGCTTGACACTTGCGTCCTTGAGGCGGGCATTGATGGCGTCGAGGCTTTCCAGTGCTGATGCATCAATCAGGTTAACGGCTGAGCAAATCAATACCACGTGTTCCAGTTCGGGGCGGCTGGCCACCAGATTATACAGCGTATCTTCCAGATAGCGCGCATTGGCGAAGTACAGGCTTTCATCAATTCGCAGTAGTGCGACACGGCTGACAGTCTCGACATCGTGACGGGTAATGTTACGGAAGTGTTCGGTGCCAGGAACGCGCCCGACAAGCGCGCTGTGCGGGCGACTGGTACGATATAGATAAAGTGCAATGGAAAGGGTCACGCCCCCCAGAATACCCGCCTCGATTCCCTCGACAAGCGTCAGGATGATGGTAAGCGCCATGGCTGAGAAATCACTGCGGGAATAGCGCCACGTCTGGCGCAGCATGGGGATATCCACCAGGGTCAGGATAGACACGGTAATCGTCGCTGCCAGGGTGGCAATTGGCAGGTAGTAAAGCCATCCCGTAAACGCCATCGTCACCAGCGCAATGCCCAGCGCGGCAAAAGCACCGGCAGCTGGCGTCTGAGCGCCCGCATCAAAGTTAATCACCGTGCGTGACAGGCCGCCGGTCACCGGCATGCCATGGGTAACGGCCGCGGCCAGGTTGGTTGCGCCCAGGCCAATCAATTCCTGATTGGGGGAAATGCGCTGGCGCCGTTTGGCCGCCAGCATCTGCCCCATCGACACCGACTCGACAAAACCGACCAGGCTGATGAGCAAGGCCGGAATGAATAGCGCTTTCCATAACGAGGTATCAGCCCACGGCAGGCTGAAAGCGGGAAGCCCAGACGGCACGTCGCCGACGACATTGACGCCCTGATCAGCAAGCCCCCAGTACCAGGTGGCAAGGGTGGTAGCAACCACGGCGATCACCGGCCCTGCCTTGGCGACCAGGTCGGCAGCACTATTGGGTAGCCCCAGGCGCTTGAGTGTCGATTTCCCATGTCGACGAAGCCATACCAAAAACACCAGTGTGCCAAGCCCCAAAAGGCAGGTGGGCACGTTGAGGGCATCCAGGTTGGGGATGAGCGTCATCAAACGCTCCACCAGAGTGAAACCGCTGCTTTCGATCCCCAACAGACTGCCAAGCTGACTGACCGCAATCAGAATACCTGAGGCCGTTAGAAAACCTGAAATGACCGGGTGGCTCAAGAAATTGCTAAAAAAGCCCATTTTCAGCAGCCCCATGGCGACCAGCATGCCCCCCGAAAGCATCGACAGCACCAAGGCGGCTTCCAGGTAGGCATCAGATCCTGGAGAGGCAACCGATGAAAGGGCAGCCCCGGTCATTAGCGCAATAATCGCCACAGGGCCCACAGCCAGGGTACGGCTGGTACCAAACAGGGTATATACCAGCTGCGGTAAAATACTGGCGTAAAGGCCCACCACGGCCGGAAGTCCTGCGAGAAGGGCATAGGCAAGCGACTGCGGTATGACCATGACGGTGACAATCAAGCCGGCAAGTAAATCTGCTCCCAGTAACCGCTTATGGTAGTAAGGCAGCCAGGACAGAATGGGCAAGTAGCGCTTTAGCATGGGCTCCCGGGGCGATCCGCCTCAATTCATCGGATTGATAAGCTGTGTCAGAGCTTAACGCGAATGTAGGTCATTATATTAACAAGTTATAAGTCAAATTACGGCACCCTGCGGTAATTTCATCTTCAGAGGGGCGTCCTTCCCCCAAAGTGTTACTTATTTAATCCTCATTAATTAGTAAGCTTACGATAAGTCTAATGGAAGACTTGGGGCCTCATTACCACTTTAATAACAAGAGAACTGACTATGCGTGTCATTCAATGGGCGGTTCCCATCGTGCTCTTGGCACTGGCGGGTTGGCTGGTGTCTTTCAGTACATTTGGGGGATATGTAGCGGTGGGGTTGGCGGCCCTTGCGGGGGGGCTGAGTGTTTTGATGGCCTGGGGAGCGCTATACCAGGCAGATCAGCAGTCGTTGGAGAGCAGGCGACCTGTCAATCGGTTAATGGCCGATTATGCGTCGCTACGCGCCATGGCGTTTAGGTTAATGAAGCGCGCCAGCAGCACCGCGATCGCCTCGGCAGAAGTTTCACACTACGCAGATTTGATGGATCAGCGTCTCACTAAACAGGAAAGAATGGCTCGAGAGTCGTCAGCCAGCATGGGGGCTATCAATACGGCTATCATGCAGGTCAGTGCCAGCGCCTCTCAGGTTGCCACGCTCGCTGAAAGCGCCCGCGAAGCCAGTCATCACAATCAGGAAGCACTCACCGATATCATCCAGGAAATGAGCGATGTGTCCGAACAGTCCCAGCAAGCGCTGGAAATGCTGACCGCGCTTAACGACAAGATCGAGCGTGTGCGCAACGTCACCTCAATGATTGAAGACATTGCCGAACAAACGCACCTGTTATCTCTCAATGCCTCCATTGAGGCCGCACGGGCAGGCGAGCACGGACGAGGGTTTGCTGTCGTGGCCGGTGAGGTTCGCAACCTGGCTCACAAGACCTCGACGGCCACTCAAAGCGTGGATGAGCTCGTCAAGGATATGCATCAAAGCGGGCAAAACGTGGTGTCATCGATGGGGAGCCTGATGAGTCGAATCAGCCACCGGTCCGCTGACATGCAGCACGTCGGTACCAGTCTGGGCACCATTACCCAGGAATTTGATCAAGTGCAAAGTGAAATCAGCAGCGTTGCGGACGCCATCGATAATACCCGTCAGCATAGCCAGACCGTGGCCGATACCTTGCACGAGCTGGAAGCAGACGTTGATGAAGGCAACCGCGACATGCACGACCTGGCGAATCAGGCCCGTGCGCTGATGGAAGCGGCAGAAGGTGTTGATGGCGAGCTGGCGCAACAGCGGCTCAACGGTCGTCATCAACAAGTTTTTCATGCGGCGCGGAAAGCCGCCGACCGGTTGGGCAAACTGTTTGAGAACGCCCTCAAACGCGGCGAATTAAGCGAAGCGGCGTTGTTCCAGCCCAGCTATCAGCAGATCCCCGATACTCGGCCACCGCTGTATCGAACGTCGTTCGATGACTTTACCGATAAATATCTGCCCGATATCCAGGAACCGTTACTTACCCAACTTGAGTTGAGCTACGCGATTACCTGCGATAAGAAAGGCTATGTGCCCACCCACAATCAAGCCGTGAGCCGTGCGCCCACTGGCGACTTTGAACACGACTTAAAATTCTGTCGCAGCAAGCGTATCTTCGACGACCCGACGGGGCGCCGCTGTGGTGCACACGAAAAGCCACTGCTACTGCAAACCTATAAGCGTGATACGGGCGAGATCATGCATGACCTGTCAGTACCCATCTATATCAATGGCCGACACTGGGGTGGTTTCCGTATCGGCTATCAGCCAGAGCGCGAACCGGTTTCTCAGGCTCTGGACCATCAAGACGATGTGCCCGCGCTACCTGGCCGACAGCTGGCCGGGACGTGATTGCCAGGCAGACCAAGAGTAAAGGGCCAGCCCTGTCCAGATCATGATAAACGTCACCAACTGGATAGGGCTGAGAGGTTCTCCAAAAACAGCCAGGGCGATTAAAAACTGGATACTGGGGTTGATGTACATCAGAAACCCAAGCGTCGCGAGGCGCAAACGCCTCGCAGCGCCCGCAAAAGCCATGAGCGGGAGGGCCGTAATGACCCCGCTGGCGATCAACAGGGCCGTTGTCTGGGTGTCGCCTAAAAAGTGGGATGTTCCTTGCCAGCTAAAGCCTGCCAATGCGATCAGCGCAACGGGGAATAGCAACAACGTCTCAACAAAAAGCCCCGACAGGCCATCAAGCGGGACCTGTTTGCGAAACAGGCCATAACTTCCAAAGCTCAGTGCCAGCAGTAGACTGATCCATGGCAATTCCCCCAGCATTAAAAACTGAATGGCGATCGCCAGGCTGGCCAACCCCAGTGCCACCAGTTGCAACCGTGCCATCACTTCACGCAGTACCAGCATGCCCAGCGCCACATTGACCAGCGGGGTTAAAAAATAACCTAAACTGGCCTGTAGTACTTGGCGGGTTTCAACCGCGTAGATATACATTCCCCAATTGAACCCAATCAGCAAGGCGCAGGCGAGAACACGGCCGAGACGCCTGGGCTCCACCAGGGCGGCGACAACCGGCGGCCAGCGGCGTAGGAGGGTAATAAGGCCCACCAGGAAAAGACATGACCACAAAATGCGGTGAACCAGTATCTCGACCGCCGGTACGCCATCAAACAGCGCAAAAAAAAGCGGGAAGCATCCCCACATGGTATAGGCCGTCAAACCAAAGGTGACCCCTTTGACGGCTTCGGGATCGCGTGGTGGAGTGGGATGCATAGCAGCCTCATTATTTAAAAATGCTAATCTAACACAAACGCGACAACATGAACGGCGTAAAGGAGTGATTCGATGAGCCAACTCAGAACCAGCCTGGTGCAGTGCGATCTGCGCTGGGAAAACCCGGAAGCCAACCACACCCACCTTGAGAAGCTGCTGGGTGATCTAGATAACCGGGAAACTGATCTGATCGTATTGCCCGAAATGTTTGCCACCGGGTTTACGATGAACTCCCGTGAGATGGCACAGCCCATGGACGAAAGCCAAAGTGTTGCCTGGATGAAGCATCAGGCCCGGTCACGTCAGTGCGTCATGACCGGGAGTGTGGCCATCCAGCATGGGGGTGAATTCTACAACCGGCTGATCTGGGCCATGCCGGATGGGGAGCTGACCTATTACGACAAGCGACACCTGTTTCGCATGGCCGGTGAACATGAGCGTTATGACTTGGGGGAGCGTCGTGAAATTGTCGAATTGAACGGTTTCAAAATACTGCTCACGGTCTGCTACGACTTGAGATTTCCGGTTTGGCTGCGCCAGCAACCGGCACAAGGCGAACATTTCGAGTATGATGCGCTGCTGTGCGTGGCCAACTGGCCCGCACCTCGCCGTCAACCCTGGCGCACCTTGCTTCAGGCCCGGGCGATTGAAAACCTGACCTACGTGATTGGCGTCAATCGCGTGGGCGAAGATGCCAAAGGCCTGGCGTACAGCGGCGACTCTATGCTGGTTGATTTCAAAGGCGAGCCACTTATCGACCATTCAGCGCATACGCCGTTTGTGGAAACGGGATGCCTCAATAAAACGGATCTAGATGCTTTTCGAGAAAAATTTCCTGCCTGGCAAGACGCCGATCGATTTTCATTACTCCCAGGAGTCGGCCAATAATGCGTCTTGATCGCTTTTTAAGTGAAACGACCCCGTTAACGCGCAGCCTGGCTAAGCGCGCGCTAAAAAACGGTGAGGTTACCTTGAACGGCGAGCCGATCAAGCAGGCAGCAACGCATATTGATACGCAAGAAGACGTGGTGCTGCTTAACGGCGCGCGTCTGGCGCTGGTAGGGCTACGCTATATCATGCTGAACAAGCCTGCCGATGTGGAGTGCACCGCCAGGCGAGGGCTTTACCCCAGGGTCATCGACCTGATTGACCTTCCCAAGGCGGAGCGATTACAACCGGTCGGTCGTCTTGATGTCGATACTACGGGTCTATTGCTGCTTACCGACGATGGCCAGTGGTCGCATCGTGTGACGTCACCGCGCCATCGCTGCGCCAAGGTGTATGTGGCTGAGCTTGCTGAGCCCATGGAAGGTGATATGGCCGAGTGGGCCATCAACCAGGTGGCAGAAGGCATCATGCTCGATGGTGAAGAAACGCCGACCCAGCCAGCAACGCTGCGTTTTATATCACCGCGCCAGGCCGAGTTGACCATCACGGAAGGCCGCTATCATCAGGTCAAGCGCATGTTTGTAGCGTTAGGCAATCACGTAGATGCGCTGCATCGACGTTCCATTGGCGATATTGAGCTGACTGATGCCCTTGCGCCAGGCGAATGGCGTGAACTGACCCCGGAAGAAATCGCCAGCTTTTAATTGCCCACGAACGCCCTGAGCTTACGCACACCGATATGGCTCAGGCGCGTTTCATTTTACTATCATTTTATACCGTTATCTTTTTTTGCCTGGTCTATAGGCAAACTCGAGATATTCTTGAACAGGCAGCAAATCAGCCCACGAAATCTTTCAGATACGCCGCCGCTATAAGCGATTGGGTATAAGGATGCCGGGGAGAGGCCAGTACATCCAGACAGGATCCTTGCTCGACGACGTCGCCATCTTTCAGCACCATGATGCGATGGGCCATCGCGCGCACCACGGCGAGGTCATGGCTGATAAACAGATAGCTGAGCTGGCGCCGTGCCTGGAGGTCCCTCAGCAGTGTCACCAGCTGCTTTTGAACGGTGCGGTCCAGTGCTGACGTCGGTTCATCCAGCACCAGCAGCTCAGGCTCCAGGATAATGGCTCGCGCGACGGCGATCCGCTGGCGCTGACCACCGGAAAATTCATGCGGGTACCGCGCTGCACAGCTTTCCGGCAGGCCAACTTCTCTCAGCGTTTGATGGACGCGCTCGGTGACTTCCGCATCAGACAGGTGCGGGTAGTGAAACCGCAAACCTTCGCTGACGATATCGAATACCGGCATACGCGGTGACAGTGCGCCATAGGGATCCTGGAAAACCATCTGTAGCCGGTGCCGCTGACGGCGCAAGTCGTTACCCGTCAGCTTGCTCAAGGGGGCATCATCCAGGGTGATATCGCCCTGGCTGGTCACCATCCGCATGATAGCGGAGGCGAGGGTGGTTTTGCCCGAACCTGACTCACCCACAATACCCAAGGTTTCGCCTGGTGCGATGGTGAGGTCAGTGGCTTTGACCGCTTCAAAGGCAGGCGGTTGACGCTTGAACAATCCGGGTTTGGGTCGTTTAAAGCTTACGCTCAACTGTCTGACGGTCAGTAACGGCGAACGCTCGGCAACAGGCGATGGCCTGCCTTCCGGCTCGGCGGCCAGCAGTCGCTGGGTATAATCGCTTTGTGGCCGCTCAAACACCTGCTCGACGGGGCCAGACTCCTGGATTTTACCCTGATACATGACGCACACACGGTCTGCATGACGGCGTACCAGGTTAAGGTCGTGACTGATCAACAGCAGCCCCATGCCGTGCTGGTCGCGCAGCTCTTTCAGCAGGGCCAGAATTTCCTGTTGAACGGTGACGTCCAGTGCGGTGGTGGGCTCGTCGGCGATCAACAGCGATGGGTTATTGGCAATCGCCATTGCGATCATAACCCGTTGACGCTGCCCCCCGGATAGCTGGTGAGGCCATGCATCGAGCAGTTCTTCAGCACGCGGCAGTTTCACTTGTTCAAGCAGGTTTTTGGCCCTTGCTCGGGCGGCTTTTCCACGAAGCCCCTGGTGCAGGCGAAGGGATTCACCAATCTGCTTACCAATCCGGTGTAGTGGGTTGAGCGATGTCATTGGCTCCTGGAAGACAACGCCTACCGTATTGCCGCGCAGGGCGTTCCACTCGGCATTGCCAAGTGAGTTAAGCGGGGTACCGTTCAGACGTCGTTCGCCGCTTACCCTGGCATTGGCCGGCAACAGATTCATCAATCCGAGCGCCGATACCGATTTGCCTGAGCCGGATTCGCCCACAATGGCCAGCGTCTCGCCTGCATGTAGCTCCAAACTCAGTGACTCGACCACCGAGCTACCATCAAAGGCGATGGTCAGGTTGTCGACGCAAAGTAGCGGCTCAGGCATGGGGCGTTTCCTTAGCAGGCGTTGGTAGCTGCTGAACGTGGCGGGGGTCAAAGGCGTCACGTAGGCCTTCGCCGATAAACACCAGCAGCGAAAGCATAATGGCCAGGGTCATGAAGGCGGTGATGCCCAGCCAGGGTGCGTGCAGGTTGTTTTTGCCCTGAGCGGCAAGCTCGCCCAGTGAAGGCGCTCCCGGTGGTAGTCCAAACCCCAGAAAATCCAACGCGGTCAAGGTGCCAATGGCCCCGGTAAACAGGAAAGGGATGAACGTCAGGGTGGCCACCATGGCATTGGGCAGCACGTGTCGCCACATGATCAGACGCGACGGCAGCCCCATGGCTTTGGCCGCGCGAACGTACTCTAGGTTACGTGCACGCAGGAATTCGGCGCGCACGATGTCCACCAGCCCAAGCCAGGAAAACAGCAGCATGATACCCAGCAGCCACCAGAAACCGGGCTGCACGAAACTGGCGAGAATGATCAGCAGAAACAGTACTGGGAGTCCTGACCATATTTCGGTAATGCGTTGGCCGACAAGGTCCGTCTTGCCGCCAAAATAGCCCTGGACACCCCCCGCAAGCACGCCTAGTACCAATGATCCAGCCGTTAATACCAGGGCAAACGCGACCGAAAGACGAAAGCCGTAAATCACACGCGCAAGCACATCCCGTCCCTGGTCATCGGTGCCCAGCCAGTGGCGACCATCTGGCGGGGCAGGCGACGGGCGGGTCATCTGCATATCCAGGGTCTGGTAAGAAAACGGAATCAGGGGCCACAACGCCCAACCGTTGTTCTCGATCTGCTGCTGGACAAAGGGGTCCAGGTAATCGGTTCGTGTAGGCAAGAAGCCGTCAAATTCCGTTTCGGGGTAGTCGACCAGCAGCGGAACATACCACTGACCATCGTATTGCATGATGATCGGTTTATCGTTGGCGATCAGTTCGGCAAACAGGCTCAACACAAACACGACACCAAACACCCATAATGATACCCAGGCGCGGCGGTTCGACCTGAATGCGGCAAAGCGGCGCCGGGTAATGGGTGAAAATCGAGACGTAGAAACAGTCATGGTCACGACTCCCGGGTGGCAAAGTCGATGCGCGGGTCAACCCACACATAGGTGAGATCTGACAGCAGTTTCAGCAGCAACCCGATGACCGTATAGAGAAACAGCGTACCGAAAATGACGGGATAGTCTCGCTGCATGACCGCTTCAAACCCCAGCAGGCCCAGCCCATCAAGAGAGAAAATCACCTCAATCAGTAACGAGCCAGTAAAGAAGATACCAATCAAGGCTGAGGGCAGGCCGGCAATAATGATCAGCATGGCATTACGAAACACGTGTCCATAAAGAATGCGCTGCTCATCGGCGCCCTTGGCCCGGGCTGTCAGCACGTATTGCTTGTGGATTTCATCCAGAAAGCTGTTCTTGGTCAGCATGGTGAGCGTGGCGAAACTGCCAATCGATGCAGCCAATACAGGAAGCGTGATATGCCAGAAATAATCCTTGACCTTACCCCAGGTGGAAAGCTGGTCGAAATAAGGGGAAGTGAGCCCCCTGAGTGGAAACCAGTCCAGGTAGGTGCCACCGGCAAATAGCACAATCAGCAAGATGGCGAATAAAAACCCCGGGATGGCGTAACCGACGATGACCAGCCCGGATGTCCAGACGTCAAATCGTGAGCCGTGGCGCAGGGCCTTCCGTATGCCTAGCGGAATCGAGATGAGGTAGACCAGCAAGGTCGTCCAAAGCCCCAGCGAGATAGATACCGGCAAACGCTCTATCATCAAATCGATTACCGGCCGGTCGCGAAAAAAGCTGGTGCCGAAATCGAAGGTGAGATAATCCGCCATCATGCCGATGAAACGTTCATGGGCCGGTTTATCAAAGCCAAACTGCTGTTCCAGTTGCTCAATAAAGCGAGGGTCGATTCCCCTGGCACCGCGGGATTCGTCGTTGACCTGTACATCGGCACCCCCCATATCTAGGCGCGTACTGGCCATTGCATCGGCGCCTTCAAAGCGTGCCAGCATTTGATCGATCGGGCCACCAGGCGCGGCCTGCACGATAATGAAATTGAGCAGCATGATCCCGACAAGCGTCGGAATCATCAACAACAGTCGGCGTAGGGTGTAACGTGCCACAGAACTCTCCATGGTTCATCAAGAATAAGCCGAGGTCAGCGGCGTGACCTGCGCTGTAAAGCGGCTTCACGTTCGGGGACCACCCACCAGGCGTCTAAATCCATGGCGTATTCGGGGAAGGGGTCGGGATAACCGAATTTATCCCATATGGCGATCCGTGTCTCACCTGAATGATAGTGGGGAATGACATAAAACCCCCAGCGCAGGACACGGTCCAGCGCCCGGGTAATGGTATTAAGCTCTTCGCGGTCTTCTGCTCGGATCAGCTTTTCCACCAGATCGTCGATAGCCGGATGCGCAAGGCCCATGCGATTGCGACTCTGTGGCGAGTCAGCTGCTTGGCTGGTCCAGAAGTCACGCTGCTCATTGCCTGGGTTATTGGACTGGGGGAAATGGCTGATTACCATATCAAAATCAAAATTGCGCTGACGATTGAGGTACTGATTGATATCGACGATACGCATCGAGGTTTGCACACCCAGGCGGGCCATGTTGCGCAACATAGGCTGTACCACGCGCTCAAGCCCTGAATCGTATAGCAATACTTCCAGGCTTAGCGGCTGCTGGGTATCCTCATGGACCAGAACGCCGTCTTCCACCCGATAACCTGCCTCGCGAAGCAGGTCCAGGGCCAGGCGAAGCCGTTCGCGGAGGTCGTGAGGATGGTCGATGGGCAGTGGTTCCGTGAACAACCGCTTTGACTGGTGGGACTCCATCAGCTCCTCGCGATGGGGTTCGAGTAATGCAAGCTGTTCGTCGCTCGGTAGGCCCTGGGCTTCCATTTCGGAGTTTTCAAAGAAGCTTTGCGTCCGCTGATAGGTATCGTAAAAAATATTGGTGTTCAGCCATGGAAAATCAAAGGTCAGGCTCAGCGCTTCACGAACGCGCGGATCCTGGAACTTTTCCTTGCGCAGATTGAACACGAACGCCTGCATCATGGAGGGGTTAACATCGGGGACCGTGATACGCTTGACAAGCCCTTCCTCATAAGCGGGAAAATCGTAGCCAATTGCCCAGGTAGCGGCGCGCGCGTCAGTGCGAAAATCCGTCAGTCCGGCCTTAAAAGCTTCCCAGGCAATATCCCGATCCCGGTAATAATCATAGATCACCCGGTCAATGTTGTATCGGCCCACGTTGACCGGCAGGTCCTTTGCCCAATAATCGTCGTCGCGCTGATAGACAATCCGTCGCCCAGGATCCACTTCGCCAATTTTATACGGGCCAGACCCGGGATGCGCCGCCAATGTCGGGGCGGTGAAATCATGCTGTTCCCAGTAATGCTTCGGCAGCACGGGGAATTGGGCGACGATAAGCGGTAACTCTCGTGACTCACTGTCGCTAAGCGTGAAACGAACCAGGTGGTCATTGAGGGCAACGGCTTGCTCAACCCCTGCATAGTAGCTGCTATAGAAAGGGTTGCCTTCGTCACGAAGCAGGTTCAGCGAAAAGACGACATCGTCGGCCGTGACCGGCTCACCGTCCTGGAAGCGAGCTTCAGGGCGAAGGTCGAATTCAATCCATTCACGATCGGGGTCAAGACGCACACCTTCTGCAAGCAAACCATAAAGACTGAAAGGCTCATTAGGATTGCTTGCCATTAAGGTGTCGTAGATCTGAAATATTCCCGCCGCTGGTGTGCCGCGAATAATGAAGGGGTTTGTCGAATCAAAACTGCTTCCCACCGCCGTATGCTTGATACTCCCGCCTTTGGGCGCGTCGGGATTCACGTGGGAAAAGTGCGCAAAATCCTCAGCGAGGGCAGGCGCGTCATAAAGCGACATCGCATGGCGGGTTTCGACAGGTGCCGAGCCATCCGTGGCGGTGGACTCTGTCACGCGGGCATCACTGCTGGCATGAGTGCTGGCCAGGAGTGATGCCGCAAGCAGCGCGTTACGGGCAAGGCATAAAACAGGACGCAGAATAACGCCACAGCGCATGGGGCAATTTCCCTATCAACAAGGCGATGAGTCTCAACGTCCTGAAAGTGTCAGGAGTTGGCCTGCTTGTAAAGCTTCTGGACGTTCAATCTCATTTAACCGCATCAACTCTTGAGCGCTCAGATTATAGCGACTCGCTATCACTGATAGGCTATCGCCGCTTTCCACGCGGTAAGTGTCGGGCGTATTGGCGCTGGCTATGGCCTGGCGCTCATTTGCACCGTTTGACAGCTCTGCGAGAACGTCATGATCCACGTCTTCAGGTACCAGCAGCGTTTGAGAACTTGATGGGTTGAGCGCACCATTGAGGAGACCGGGGTTGAGTTCAGCCAGCGCCGATTTATCTATCCGAAGCAACTTTGACGCTTCAGACAGGGTAACCGAATGCTCGAGCTTTACCTTGGCGAAGGCCGGCTCTGTATGAATATCCGGCAAGCTGACATTGTAGCGTTCCGGATCATCGATAATCTTGGCAATAGCAAGCAGCTTGGGCAGGTATTGCATGGTTTCCTGGGGCAGGTTCAGATCCCAATAGCTGCCTTGCAAGCCTTGGTTTTCGGCGCGTTGTTTGGCTTTATTGACTGTCCCGGCGCCTGCATTGTAGGCGGCAAGAGAAAGCTGCAGGTCCCCTTCATACCACTGGTCGGCCTGCATTTCGAGGTAGTCCAGCGCGGCGTTAGTCGAGGTGACAACGTCGAGCCTGCCGTCGTAATGGCCGTTGCGTACAAGCCCTAAAGCGTCACCGGTGCCAGGCATAAATTGCCATAGACCAGCAGCGCCCCGATGACTTCGCGCATTGGGGTCAAAAGAGCTTTCAACGAAGGGTATAAGTGCTAATTCTCCCGGCAGGTTGCGATCACTTATCTGCTGAGTGATCCAGGCAAGCCATGGACTTGCACGACCGGTGATTTCAGCAATATTTTCAGGGCTTGAGCGGTAGTGGTCTATCCATTCATCGACACGTGCCTGTGCCTTGGCAGACAGTGACTGCTCGCGCCACTGGAAGCTGTCACGCAGTTTGCTCCAGGCATCCTGAGGCTCCAGCATCAGCTCTTCCCAGAAATGTACATGAGACGCTGTGGGATGATCGGACGCAGAGGCATTCCGTGAATCGGAGGCAGACCGCTGAGAAGGGTCGTATTGGATAGCGGATGCCTGAGAGTTAGCGGCAGCTGCCAGTAACAGGCTCATGATCACGGTACTGCCGGCGCCCAATAAAAGGCGTTGGCGAATCGTGCGATAGGTCATAGTGGTTTACGTCGTTGCGATAGCGTTTAGAAACGATTCTTCCACTCACGCAGAGTGGTGAACGTTGCGAGATCATTATCAATAGCGCCCTGCTTGCTTGCGGCGCCGCGGACACTTTCCGTATCGACACGCAAGTAGGGGTTGATTTTCAGCTCGCGTCCTATCGTGCTGGGTAAGGTGGGGCGGTCTAGTGCCCGTGCCTTCTCACACTCCGTTAAGGCGTGTTTGACGTCTTCATTTTCCGGGTCTGCTTCGCTGGCAAAGCGAAGGTTGGCCAACGTGTATTCGTGAGCAGCAAACACAAATGTTTCTTCCGGCAGGGCAGCAAAGCGTTTCAATGCCTTGTGCATCTGCTCAGGGGTCCCTTCAAAAAGGCGGCCACAACCGGCACAAAACAGGGTGTCGCCGCAGAACAATAACGGGGGAATCCCTGGTGTAAAGTAACTGATATGGTCTAACGTATGCCCAGGTGTCTCGATGACCTCGAACAGGCGGCCCATGACGCGAATTTCATCGCCATCACTGACCCGCTCGTCGACCCCCTCGATAGAGGGATTGTCCGGGCCTATTACCCTGGGGGCATAGCGCCTGATTAATTCTCCCAGCCCATCAGTATGATCAGGATGATGATGAGTGACCAGGACAGTGCCGAGTGACAACGACTCGCGTTCAAGAAACTCGATAACCGGCAACGCTTCACCAGGATCCACCACGCACACCTCTTGACTGGTATCCTGTCGGAGCAGCCAAATATAGTTGTCGCTAAGGGCGGGAATCGGTGTCACGCTCAGCATAGGCGAGATCCTTTAACGATGGATTAGCGCTCATGATTAATAGCTTTTTCATGATGCAAGACGTCAAAAAGCAGTTACTGTGGAGGGTTGAGCGGTACATGTCAAATTCAACGGCGGCAGAGACACTCGCCCACACGCTATTTACAAGCCGCACCTACTGGGAGTCGGAGGCAGGTAAATCATTGTGGGATTCCCAACGCGCCTGCCTCGGGCCCCTGGTTGATTCCCGTTCCGGTGGTCATAGCCTCGAGATGGGAATGGGGCCAGCACTGATGTCGATGTCCGGCATTGCCCATCGCCTGCAGTGGGCACCTACACGCACGAGCGCCTCCAGCGACCAGACGTTAATTTGTCCGCCCGACAGGCTCGCACTACCGGACAGCTGTCTGGATGTCGTCGTGCTTCACCATTGGCTTGAGCATTTGCCGGATGCCCATCATGCGCTTCAAGAAGCCGCACGCGTTACCTCAGATAGTGGCCTACTGGTACTGTTCGGGTTTAACCCTATGGGGGTCAGCGGTGTGGTCAAACAGTGGCGCAAGCGCCAGGGGCAATACCCCTGGAACGGGCAATGGCGAACGGCCAGCCGGATGGGTGACTGGCTGGCATTTGTCGACTTTGAGGTGGAGCGAGTAGACTACTGCTGCTTTAGAAGCTGGCCGGGAGGGCGTTGCGTCGAGCACTGGGAGTCACTGGGTCGGCGCTATAACTGTCCTCTGGGGGAAAGCTACATGGTGCTGGCCAAACGCCGCCAACGCCATGCACCCAAACAACGCATTACATTTGGTCTGAAAGCGCCGGTTGCCGCGAATTCCCTGGGGGCGACGCGTACCCATGGTCATTAACCGCCGTTATCCAGTCTACAGACCCCAAGCTCAAACATTATGGATTTAAGGACGCACACAACGTGACTGACACTGGACGGTTACCCCGGGTAACCGTGTATACCGATGGAGCCTGCCGTGGGAACCCCGGCCCCGGCGGATGGGGCGTTGTGCTGGCAAGTGGGCAGCATGAGAAAACCCTTTATGGGTATGAAGCACAAACGACCAATAACCGCATGGAATTAATGGCGGCCATCATGGCACTGCGTACATTGAATACCCCTTGTCAGGTGGCGATCTGGACGGATTCCCAATACGTCCGTCAGGGTATCACGCAGTGGATACATAACTGGCGTAAACGCCAATGGAAAACCGCTGCTAAACAGCCGGTCAAAAATGCCGAACTGTGGAAAGAGCTTGATGCTGAAGCCCAGCGTCATCAAGTTGAGTGGCACTGGGTAAAAGGGCATAGCGGTCATCCCGGCAATGAACGAGCTGATGCCCTTGCCAATCAGGCAATCGATGAAGCAGTACAAAACGCATAGGAGACCATGATGCGCCAAGTCATTCTGGATACGGAAACCACAGGTATTGATCCCAGGGAAGGTCATCGGCTGGTAGAAATCGGTGCCGTGGAAATGGTCAATCGGCGTTTTACCGGCCGTACCTACCATCAATATATCAATCCCGAGCGTCACATCGACGCTGAGGTAGTCGCAGTACACGGGATTGATGATGCCAAAGTTGCCAACGAACCGGTGTTTGCCCAGGTTGCCGACGATTTCTGGGCCTTTATAGAAGGGGCCGAGCTGGTCATTCATAACGCCCCCTTCGATGTGGGGTTCATTGATCACGAATTAAAAATGCTGAAGGGTCGTGGGCAACCGCTCGGCCCTGTCGGTGATCATTGCCGTATTCTTGACACCCTGGTGATGGCCCGAAAGATGCACCCGGGACAGCGCAACAGTCTTGATGCGCTATGCAAGCGGTATGATATCGATAACGGTCATCGCGTACTGCACGGCGCCTTGCTGGACGCCGAGATCCTGGCTGATGTCTATCTTGCCATGACCGGTGGGCAGACGGCGCTCACGCTGGATGCTGAGGTCAACCAAGAGGAGCGTAGCGATACTCCGTCCGAGGCGGGGCTGTCGGTTCAGCGCATGTCATTATCGCCTGGGCAGCTTCGGGTCATTGCGCCTAGCCAGGAAGAGCGGCAAGCGCACTTGGCGAAATGTGAAACGCACCAGCTTCGCTGGTTCGAGGATATGCCGGGCAATGCTTAGACGAGAAATACCCCATGAAGCACGGGAAGGGCGTG
Organism: Halomonas sp. 5021; assembly: GCF_036663435.1. Lineage (NCBI taxonomy): Bacteria > Pseudomonadati > Pseudomonadota > Gammaproteobacteria > Oceanospirillales > Halomonadaceae > Halomonas > Halomonas sp. 5021. The sequence continues at coordinate 669,389 of NZ_JAXOVU010000001.1, read as the reverse complement.
TTATTTACCTTTCACGCAGTCGTCTTGCGCCTGCCGAGTCGACACTAGATCGCGAGGCATTGACCCCTCTCCACCCCTGGCAAAAGTGGACTCAAGAAATGCAGCCGCTTTGCTACTGGGAGGAAGAGCCTGTTGCGCTGCAGTTAGCCTCATCGCCGGGCGAAGGATGGATAGACGGGCGGCAATGGATGGGTGAGTTGCCGACCCACTGGTATTCGCTGTTATCCACCGCCCTGCAAGTGGGAGCGTGGCTGGAAAATCATCGCTTTTGTGGTCGCTGTGGTGCAGAAGCAACGAAGCTCTCCACTGAATTTGCGATGCATTGCCACGCCTGCGGTCACCGTAACTACCCACGCATCTCGCCCTGCATTATCACGCTGGTGACCAGTGGCGAGGCGATGCTGCTGGCACGCAGCCCGCGTTTTCCGCCTGGCCGCTATTCAACTCTGGCGGGGTTTATTGAACCGGGAGAATCCGCTGAAGAGGCCGTACATCGAGAAATTTTTGAAGAGGTGGGCGTCCACGTAAGCCAGTTACGCTATTACCAAAGCCAGGCGTGGCCATTTCCCCATTCACTAATGCTGGGTTTTTTTGCCGAGGCGACCACACGGCGGATTCGCATTGACGGGGTGGAAATCAGTGATGCAGCGTGGTTTTCCCCCCGCCAACTGCCTACGCTACCGCCGACCTATTCGATCTCTCGCGAGCTGATCGAAACCCATTTAAACCATTGGCGATGAAAAGGGTGGGGAGCCGTCGGCTTATTCGCCGGGAAAGAGGCTCGTCAACTTGGTGGCCAGCATCACGTTACCCGTTGCCTTGAGTTTGCCGGTCATGAATGCGGTCATGCCATTGATGTCGCCATTCATGATGCCTTTCAGCGTATCTGTGCTCATGCTCAGGCTGACCGACGGGTCGTCGTGCTCACCCTCTTGAATATCGAGGTTGCCATCCTGGATATCCAGATAGTGACTGCCCGCATCAGAAAAATGAAACTGGAAAATCTCATGCATCCCCTGAGCGGCTTTTGGGTCAAAGCGAGCTTGCAACTTTTCGAGGGTGTTGGTTGACATAATAGCGTTCCGTTAAAAAACCAGATGGAATGAATAATGGGATGAAGTGGCGTGCAATGTGAAGCGACATCGTACCATTGGCCACCTTGGGGCGAGAGAATATTTCAAACATATGTTTCATATCAAGCGCCGTTTTCATGCAGCGGTCAACGGTGGCAGCTTGATGCACATCAATCAAGGAGACGCACGTGAACGAATGGGTCGTAGAGATAGGTACGTTTATCGTACAAGCCTGCATTATCGTCGCTGTTATCGGCATCGGTGTATTGCTTATTGCACGTGCCAAGGCAGAAGGGGAGCGCGATTTAACCCTGCACGTAGAACCCCTGCACGAGCGTCGCCGTAGCCGCGCTCGTCGCCTGCGGCTCGCGGCGACGCCTGCCGGTATTCGCAAAAAGCTGCTCAAGACTTTCCGTCGTGAGGACAAGCATCGGCGTAAAGAAAAGGGCGAAACTGAGACGCCCAATGTGTGGGTGCTGACATTCAAGGGCGATATGAAAGCCTCGGCCACCGAGCATTTTGCCCAGGAAATCTCAGCGCTTATCGAGGTCGCCAAACCTGATGATGAAGTGGTGATCTGTCTTGAGTCGCCCGGTGGGCTGGTTCACGCCTATGGTCTAGCTGCTGCCCAGTTGGATCGTTTGAGAGAGGCAGGGCTTACGACGACTGTGTGCGTGGACAAGGTGGCGGCGAGTGGCGGCTACCTGATGGCGTGTACCGCGCATCATATTAAAGCAGCGCCTTTTGCCGTGGTGGGGTCAATTGGCGTGGTCGCTCAGATTCCTAACATCCATCGCTTGCTCAAGCGCCACGATGTCGACGTTGAGCTGTTAACCGCCGGTAAATACAAGCGAACATTGACCCTGTTGGGTGAAAATACCGACGAAGGGCGTGAAAAATTCCTCGAAGATCTTGAGAATACGCATCAATTATTCAAGCGTTACGTTGGCGAGCGTCGCCCCGATATGGATATCGATGCCTTGGCGACGGGGGAGATCTGGTACGGCAGTGAAGCACTGGATCGCAAACTGGTCGATAGTGTCGGCACCAGCGAAGCGTATTTGATGGAGCGTATCGCAAAAGCCCACGTTTATCGGGTAAAACTCGAGCCCCCCAAGACAGTTGGCCGCAAGTTTGGCCTGGCGATGGCCAGCGGCGTAGAAAATGCCGTGCTTAAAGGACTAAGCATGCTGGAAGCCACAGGTTGGCATCGTCGTTAAGTACGCTTTGCTGCTGCCTATCAAGCAGCAAAATGGTCTGCCAAGGTCATGATGATGGCCTTGGCGCTATCACTGCTGAGCGAATAATAAATCGTTTGTGATTCCCGCCGGGTATTCACCAGTTGGTCACGCCGCAAAATTGCCAAATGCTGCGAAAGCGCGGACTGACTCAGTGCCAGCTGCTGATTAATCTGTGTTACCGAAAGTTCCTTACCCGCGAGCAAGCACAAAATCTGCAACCGTTTCTCATTGGCCAATGCTTTCAACAAGTTGGTTCCCGCCTCGATGGCGTGACCGTTATGATTAAGCAGGCGTGCAGCACTCTTGGAAGCCGACATGGGGATCTCCTGGTCTACCTTTGAAAGGTAGCGTTGTTATAGGTTGTTGAAGGCATGGCCGCGATGTAGTGTCTGATTATTTAATGATCAGTAAATTAGCGTGGTTTGTCCAAGTTGTTGTTTAACGGTTTATCAATGGTAATCAACGCATTTTGTCGACAATGAAACCCATTCCGCGAATTATCTCCCACTTGTAGCCCATGGTCTTAGAGAAAAGCATCGGCTTAGTGCATAAAGTGTCAACAATCCTGAGAGCCTTCTCCAATCACAATAACGATAGGTGTTCCCATGCGCCGCTACCCGCAGCTTTACCAGCAATCTATTGAGCAACCAGAACAGTTTTGGGCCGAGCAGGCCAAGCGGATTCCCTGGATGATGCCGCCCACGACGGTACTGTCCTACGATGAACAACAGCACGCGCGGTGGTTTGCCGACGGTGAGATGAACCTTTGCCACGCGGCCCTGGACTACCATGTGGATCAGGGGCGAGGAGAGCAGGCCGCCATTTTCTGGGATTCGCCAGTGACGCAAACCGCGCAGACCATTACCTACCGTCAGTTACGGGATCGGGTAGCGGCATTTGCCGGCGGCCTTCAACAGTTAGGCGTTGTAAAAGGCGACCGGGTGGTCATCTATATGCCGATGATTCCGGAGGCGGTGGTCGCCATGTACGCCTGCGCCCGACTGGGCGCGATTCATTCCGTTGTATTTGGTGGTTTCGCTCCCCACGAACTGGCCGCACGCATCGAAGACGCCGCACCAAAAGTCGTTGTTGCTGCCTCCTGCGGTATCGAGGGTGGCAAGGTAGTGGCCTACAAGCCGATCATCGACCAGGCCCTGGCCTTAAGTCCGCATCAGCCCGATGCCTGCATTATCAAAGTCCGCGCGGAGTGTGACGTCGAGTTCAACGAACGGGAATACGACTGGGAGGCCCTTGTCAGCCAGGCGACCCCGGCCGACTGCGTACCGGTAAAGGGCACCGACCCGCTTTATGTGCTGTATACCTCAGGCACCACGGGAAAACCCAAAGGTATTGTGCGCGACACCGCTGGCTATGCCGTGGCGCTTGCTTACTCGATGGAGGCGATTTATGCCCTGGCGCCGGGCGATGTGTTCTTTACCGCGTCAGACGTTGGCTGGGTCGTCGGCCATTCCTATATCGTCTACGGCCCACTGTTACACGGATGCAGCACGGTTCTTTATGAGGGCAAGCCGGTCAAGACGCCCGATGCTGGGAGTTTTTGGCGTCTCATCGAAAAATATAACGTCACCAGTTTCTTTAGTGCACCTACGGCCTTTCGTGCGATTAAAAAGGAAGACCCGGATGCACAGTGGCTGTCAAAGTACGACATCAGCTGTCTCAAGCATCTTTACGTTGCCGGTGAGCGGCTTGATCCGCCGACCTATCACTGGCTTGACGATCTGCTCGACGTACCGGTTATCGACCACTGGTGGCAAACTGAAACCGGCTGGCCCATTGCCGCCAATCTGCCGGGTATCGAACCCATGCCCACCAAGGCTGGGTCGGCGACCGTACCTGTTCCTGGCTTTAATGTGCAGGTGTTGAATCGGGATGGCGAGCAAGCAGCCCCCATGGAACAGGGCAGCGTTGTGATCAAGCAGCCGATGCCCCCGGGTTGTTTAACCGGTGTTTGGGGAGATCCAAAGCGCTTTCACTCTGCCTATATGGCAGCATTTCCGGGCTATTACCTGACCGGAGATGGCGGCTTTTTTGATGAGCAGGGTTACCTGTTCATCATGGGGCGCACCGACGATGTGATTAATGTGGCAGGCCACCGGCTTTCTACCGGCGAGATGGAAGAAGTCGTGGGCGGTCATCCGTCGGTCGCCGAATGCGCGGTCATTGGTGTCCATGATGATCTAAAAGGGCAGTTGCCTGTTGGCCTGGTGATTCCCAAGGATGGTTACACTGAAGGTGAAGAAGCACTCGAAGCAGCGTTGATTGCGCGTGTACGCGAGCAAATTGGCCCGGTGGCCTGTTTCAAGCAAGTCATTGTCGTCGACCGGCTGCCCAAGACACGCTCCGGAAAAATCTTGCGGAAGTTGCTGCGCAACCTGGCCGATGGCCAGGAGGTGGGCATTCCTTCCACTATCGATGATCCCACCAGCGTCGATGATGTGCATCGCGCCATGTGCGATCACCGGATCGGTCGCGCGAACGAAACGCCACCTCACGCCTAGCCTTTGCTGACCGCCGCCCACTTTTAATGCGGTCGAGAAGGCGTATAATGCGCCTCTCGCCGCACTGGGTGCGCAATACATTGAGGGTTCCCTAACCCCTCGTTACACAAAAAGGCTAGCCGCATGTTTGTTTTAAACGACGCTCAGCACCGCCGTTGCCTCGCCGTCATGGTAGCGTTTCACATAGGTATCATCGCCGCCAGTAACTATCTGGTTCAGCTTCCTTTCAGCCTGTTCGGTTTTCATACCACTTGGGGCGCCTTTAGCTTTCCGTTTATCTTTTTGGCCACTGACTTGACCGTCAGGCTGTTTGGAAAAGGGCCTGCGCGAGCGATTGTTCTGCGCGTCATGCTGCCTGCGCTGGTCGTTTCGTATGTGATCTCCGTGGTGTTTCCGCAGGGCGATTTCGCAGGACTGGGCGCATTGAGCGAAGGCAATCTATTTGTCGCGCGTATCGCACTGGCAAGCTTTTTGGCTTACGTTATTGGGCAGTTATTGGATGTGCAGGTGTTTGATCGTTTGCGACAGTGGGTATGGTGGGTCGCGCCGGTGTTTTCTACCGTGCTGGGCAACCTGGCCGATACCTTTGCATTTTTTTCGGTCGCCTTTTACCAGAGCCCGGATCCCTTCATGGCCACCCATTGGGTGGAAATTGCTGCCGTCGATTACGCCATAAAGCTTGCCATCAGCCTGCTGTTTTTCCTGCCACTGTATGGCCTGTTGCTATCCTGGTTAACGCGTCGGCTGGTGGTCTGGACCGATCAGACTGACGTCGCGCCGCGACCGGCCTGATAGCCCATCAACCGACGAGGAGCCACGATGAATGACGCCATGCCGATAGATTTACACTACCTTGACCAGCCCTCGGAAGAGCACGCCGATGCGACTCCGATGGTCGTCATTCACGGTCTTCTCGGCAGCGCCGACAACTGGCGCTCGCATCTCAAGGTATGGCAAGCCTCACGGCGGGTGATTGCGGTTGACCTACGAAACCACGGCCGTTCGCCTCATGTCGAGGGAATGAGCTACGCCCAAATGAGTGCCGATGTCGTCGCCTTGCTCGACAAGCTCGGATTATCGCAGGTTCATCTGGTGGGGCATTCAATGGGCGGCAAGGTGGCGATCAGCCTGGCCCGTCAACACCCGGATCGCGTTGCCTCACTGGTGGTGGCGGACATTGCCCCAGTGGCTTACCAGCATGGCCATGATGATGTCTTTGCCGCGCTCGAGCGGGTGAGGGAAGGGCAGCCCGCTAATCGCCGCGCAGCGGATGAACTGCTTGCTGAACACGTCGATTCCCGGCCGACCCGGCTGTTTCTTGCCACTAATCTGGTGCGAGGCGAGCAAGGTGGGCTCAAACTGCGCGTTGGGTTGGATTACATCCGCCAGGATTACGAGGCAATCATCGGTTTGCCGTCGGGGGAGGCACCTTACAACGGACCGACGCTGGTACTACGCGGCGATGAGTCCCCCTACGTGAGCGACGCCATGCTGCCTGCGCTGCGTGAGATACTTCCCGCCGCACGTGTCGTGACGCTAAAACAAGCCGGGCACTGGCTGCATGCCGATCAGCCTGTGGCTTTCCAGCAATCAGTTGACGCATTTTTGACAGCGCAAACTTCTTCAGTCAACTCATAGAGCCTTGATGGATAGGCCATACTCATCAGGTTCACGTAAGAAACGCTGCAGGATCCGATAGCTGTCGATATCGAAGCTGGCTGACTCGGCATCCAGCTTCTTGGCGGCGGCTAAAGTGGCGGCACTTCCCAGGTAGCACCACTGATTTACCACGTGCCAGGCCACTGCCTTGTGCTCCGGTGGGGATTCCTTGATGACAATCCGCCCCGGCCAGGGCCAGGTGTTGACCTGTAGGGGCTGCAACGCTGTCTGCGCGCGCTGTGTGTGGTCGCTGATTGTTTCGTTACCGCAACAGGCGCCCCGGCACTTTCCTACCTGGCTGGCAAAACAGCGGCCTTTACCCGCTTCCAGGCCCAGCACCTGCGGGCAAAGCTGATGCGTTTCGGCTAGCCCACGTAAGGCCTCCTTGGCACTGGAAGCATTTCGGTAAAGACCGAAGAATCCTCCCGTTGTCGGTTGATTAAGCGCCGTGCCGCTGAGCAATTGTGGCTGTGTCGCCCCCTCTGGCCAATGCCAGGTGGTCAGGTTGCGCTGCTTGCGTAATTGACGGTTCATGATCGGTAGCAGTGACTTGACCAGTTGGGCTTCCCGTAGCTGGGCACCCAGGTCGCCAGCTGTCTCTTCCCATTCTATATGCTGTATCTGCTCGACCATTCGCATCGCTTTATGATCGTGGCGGGCTCGCCGAAAATGGTCGCGCACGCGGTCGCGTAGGCGGATACTCTTGCCGACGTAAAGCGGTAGCCGGTTATGGCCATAAAACAGATACACTCCAGGCCTGGGCGGTAGCTGGTCGAGCATGTCCTGATCAATCCGTGCCGGTCGTTGACGACCCCGGGTTTCATCCAATTGCGTTTGCCGTTTGGTCGGTGATTAACAGCCCCCGACTAGAGGGTATGGGGATCGATGGCCAGGCGTGACACTGGCAAAAGCTCATCGCTGAGGCCTTGCTGTAAAAGAAATTGTTCAAAGGCCTGATAGCGGCGGTTATCCACCGCACCAGGTGACAACGCGATACGCCTGAGGAGGTCTTGCCAATTTGCTGCATTAATGGGGTTATCAAGCACCGGTTCGGCACTGATCAGTAACTCCCAGGCGGCATCGGGGTTTTCCAATATCCAGTAATGCGCGTCTTCAATGGCCCTGACAATGTGAGACCAGGTCTTGGCACGACGGGCGGTACCGTCTCGGTTGGCCAACAGTATCAAGCCGTCGTAGCGCGGAATATCCAGGGCACTGTGGCGTATAACCTGCGTATTGATGCCTTCATTCGCCAGTTGTTCAGGTAATGAATGAAAGGGCGCATCGATGACCGCATCGACCTGCTCCTCAGCGAAAGCACGGCGAATGTCAAAATGCAGATTAACCGGAGGCGCGACATTGCCAGCCTGGGTGAGTGCCTTGGGAATCAAATAAGGGATGAACAGATCAAGACCTTCGCGGCTTGTGTAGCCGTAGCGCATCCTTGCAAGTTTATCCTTGATGGGATCTTCAATCTCACCTGCCACGACCACTGCGGTTAGCGGTGTTTCGATCAGCGTGGCGATACGTACGATAGGAGCTCCATCATGCACGTAGAGATGCAGTGAAGGCTGGCGACTTAAGGCAAAATCGATTTCATCGGCCGCTAACAGCTTCAGTCCGACGCTTGGGTCTGCCGGTGTCTGGAGCTCAACCTTCATGCCCTGGGCGGTAAACAAGCCACGTTGCTGAGCCACGATGAGCCCTGCGTGCTTCGGGCTCAAAAACCAGTCCAGCATGATGCTGACCTGTTCAAGGGGCGGTGGCTCAAGGGGAGGCGCTGGGGTGACGGCGTTGGTAGGCGCCTCCTGTTGGGGCTCCTCTGGTTCGGCATTGGGCGTCCACCAGGCGGGGGGAACCTCGACGCTGCTGTTAAGTTCGAGCTGGCTGTCACTGTTCGTCTTCTGAGCATCCGACTCATTTGCGTATGTCATTGAACTTACGAATAATAAAACAACCTTTATAGACAGCAAAACATACCAAGTGCGACACAAACGGGTCAGCATCATCAATCACTCCCAGTAACAGAAAGCAAAGTGTATCTGGCACGCTAAGCATCTGACCAGCCTTCAATTACGCCTTGTCAGTCCATGAGGCGCAGTAAATTCAACGCTGGCATGCGATAATCAGCGTGCTTAGAGAAGAGACGGAGAGTCATGGACGCAATCTACACGTTTTTCTTGGTCGGCGGTTCCTTGATGGCGCTCAGTATTCTGGCGAGTCGTCTTTCCTCGATGATGGGGGTTCCCCTGCTCCTGATCTTCCTTGCGCTAGGGATGGTCGCCGGTGAAGAAGGACTGTTAGGGCTCCAGTTCGATGACTATTACATGGCGTTCACCATCGGCCATTTAGCGCTGGCGATGATTCTACTGGATGGCGGCCTGCGCACACGCCTGAAAACTTTCCGCGTCGGCTTCAAGCCGGCGCTTTCACTTGCCACCTTCGGGGTCTTTATCACCAGTGCCATTGTCGGTGGCATCGCCATGCTGGTGTTTGATCTATCGCTCGCCGAGGGGTTGCTGGTGGGTGCCATTGTAGGCTCCACCGACGCCGCCGCGGTGTTTTCAATGCTAAGCGGACGAGGTGTCAACCTCAATGAGCGGGTAGGGGCCACGCTTGAAATCGAATCGGGTACCAACGACCCGATGGCGATTTTCCTGACCTTGATGTTGGTCGAATTGTTGGTTGGTGATATCGGCGGTCCCGTTGAGACACTGCTGTTTTTTATTACCCAATTCGGTATTGGCCTGGTGGTGGGACTTGGCGGCGGCTGGCTGAGTGCCAAGCTGTTGCGCTGGCTGGACCTGGCCCCGGGCCTCTACGCCATGCTAGCGCTTGCCCTGGGCTTCAGCGTCTTTGGCCTCACCAGTGTACTCGGCGGCAGTGGCTTCTTGGCGATCTACCTGGCGGGCTTGATGATCGGCAATCAGCCGGGCCGCCATCTCAACTTTATCCTGCCCGTTCACGATGGCCTGGCGTGGTTGAGTCAAATCGGTCTTTTCCTGGTGTTGGGGCTTCTGGTAACGCCCAGCGAGCTCTGGGACGTCGCGCTTCCCGCCGCCTTGGTAGCGCTGGCCCTGATTTTCATTGCCCGCCCGCTGGCCGTGTTGATTACCATCAAACCGTTTTTCAAGTTTCGCTGGCGGGAAACGTGGTTTATTGCCTGGGTGGGTCTGCGCGGCGCGGTGCCGATCGTGCTGGCCATTTTCCCCTTGATCGACGGTGTGGAAAACGCCTCGCTCTACTTCAATGTGGCCTTCGCGGTGGTGCTTATGTCGCTTCTGATCCAGGGTGGCTCACTGACTATCATGGCTCGCTGGCTAAAGGTGGAGGTGCCGACGGGTACCACGCCTGATCGACGCGGTCCGCTGGGTATATTGCCGGAAAACGACTACGAGATGTTCGTCTACTCAGTTGACAACAAAGACCTTGAAGACGTGCCCATCCGTCTTCTGCGCTTTCCCTCCGGTGCACTTATCTCGGCGCTATTCCGTGAACATGCCATGCTGCACCCGAAAGGCAGCACCCGACTCAAGCTGGGCGATGTAATTTGCGTAATCGGCCGTTCGGAAGACCTGAATGCGCTCAACCGTCTGTTTAACGGTGATTCAAAGTTAAAAAGGGAGCGTGCCTTTTTCGGTACCTTTACCCTGGATGGCAGCGCCCAAATGCAAGATATTGCCCAGGCTTATGGTCTGACCTTGAGCCCAGGTGAGAAGGACATGACCCTGGCCGAGTTTGTATCGCTCCGCGTAGGCGGTCACCCTGTGGTAGGTGACGATGTGGACTGGCATGGCATCCATTGGGTTGTCAGCGATATGCAAGGCGGAAAAATCACCCGTGTCGGGCTAAGGTTGTACTAAAGGCGTTGACTTCCAAGGAAAAGCTGGTAGTATATGCATCCGTAAGCCGGAGGGATGGCAGAGCGGTTGAATGCACCGGTCTTGAAAACCGGCAAAGGTTAATAGCCTTTCCAGGGTTCGAATCCCTGTCCCTCCGCCAATATTATATATTTATCAGCAACTTAGAGACGTTTTCTCAGGTTGCCCAACAACCCGCCCAACATACCAAAAATGGTATCAAGGCGGGTTTTTTTATGCTTTGTATTCCAAAGTAAGCGTGATCACTTTCCCTTTTTCTTTGCTGCAATGGCAGCCCGAGCCTGGGCCTTGCCAGCACTGATGCGCGCGGCGAGGTCGTGAGCCGTGTCACGCCGTTGCTGTCGCTTCTCAGGGCTGCCGTCCCCCGCTTCAATCTCTCGATCAAGGCGGCGTAGGTTCTTAAACCCCTCAGAAAAGCCGTCTTTGTTGTGTTCTGTCATGACTTATTGCCTCCTTCCTGTGCTGCTCTCACCCGCTCGCGAGCGGCGTGGATCTTATCAACGAAGGTTTCACCCAGGTCGTGCTCGACCTTGTCCTTAAAGGCCTGCACATCGACATGGCGGCCCAGCATCTGCAGGTTCTTGAGCTTGTCAGGCCATTTGAGTTTCTTCATCACGCCGACCACCTGGCGATCATTACCAGAACCTTCCCACACCTCGGCCAAGTCCATGCTGCTGATGTAAGTGCGCCACACTTGAGGCCAGTCATTCACCGCCTTTACGGATCCATCATCATTAAGGATGTCGGCCACGTCCATTTGGTCGATCTCCACCAGCCGTTTGAGCAAATAGGCTGCGTCAACGTTGAAGGTTTCCTGGGCTTTCTCGGCAATGACTTTCTGCAACTGTCGAACCCGCTGCGCGATGTTTCCATCCTTGAGGAGTTCGGACGCCTTCACAGCGATAGTGTCAGCTTTCATGCGCCCGGCCTCGAAGGCGTGGCGGTAGGCCTCGGACGGCTTGCCATGAAGCGCGTAATGTTGCGCGAAGGCTTCCTGTTTCTTGCTCTTGAGCATGATGACTCCTAATTATCGCGATCGCCGAAAATAAGCATTTTGGCCGCTTCGCCGGCGTTGTCTGGGTTTCCTTCGTAGATGCTCCAGGCCCCATCTGTGGTGCGCTTTATCTGTCCGCTTGGCAGGTGAAGAGTGATGCCCAGGGTGTCGGCAGTGGCATTGAACAGGGCCTGATCCATCTCGCCTTGGCCAACCTGCTGCCCCAGGCTCACGGTCTCGCCGAATATGCTGGTTCCGGCAGGGCCGGAGTAGCGGTATCCGGTCACCAGCCCGGACACGTCTCGAACCCCAAGGAACATGCCCATCACGAACGATACCTGCTCCTTGAGATAGCGCTCCTCGAATTCCTCGTCGTCGTCCCATCCGTTGCGCAGGCCGTCGAGGAACACGCTACCCACTGCGGGGACGACCATGAGCAGAAGCATGTCGGCGCCAAATTTCATCACCTCGGCAGGCGACCGGAAGTCAGTACGGCGGAATGACTCGGCGCTGAGGTTCCAGGTCGTGACCATATAGCTCATGAACATGGAAAACAGTTTCTTCCAGGCCGAGCCGGTTTGTACGCCGGCAAGGTCTTTCACTGCGCCCCCGCCCTGGGCGTCGAGTACGGCTTGATCGGCTACCGCTATGGCGGTGCCTTCGTCATCGCTCATGCTCATAGCCTTTCGGTAGGTAGTGATCCAGGTCGGTATGTCCACCGCGACCAGCTGCACGGCCGCCATCGGAATCATTGAGGACTCGGCGATCTTCTTCTGGGTGGTCTTCCGCTCGATGGTGTTGCGTATCTCGTTCATCTCCCGGTTCTGTTGCATCGTCCGGGTGCGCATCATCTCGGATTTCTGCATGGCCAGGCGGGTGGTAGCGACGGGGCTGCTCAGGTACTCGGTGTACCCTTTGAGCATGGCTGAGTAACCGGCTCTCACCGCCAGGCGGGCAATAGAGTTGGTCACCCCCAGGGGCTGGAGAAGCATGGTGCCAACGTTAAAGCCAAGGAAGGCGACCGATGTACCAGACCGGAAATACAGCATGGTGCGCTCCATGGCTGTGCGTGCCCGCTCCGGGCCGAATTTGATATCCGCCAGCCGGTCGATCATCTGCCGGTAGATGTCACGTCCCAGGCGCCGCTCAATGATCTCCGCGACGTCGCGCTCTTTCATGATGCGGCCCACGTCGAGGATCGTTTCAGTGTGAGTGATCTCGTGGATCACTTCGCTGACGTGATCCTGGATTACCATCAGCCCATCCAGATCCAGTTGTCGCTCGACCTTGGCCTGGCGGGACTGCGTGAAGCCGGCCTGTATGCGGTTCGATACTCGGGCGCTGCCGCTGTTGGCTCGAGACTGGTTGACCAGCCCCTGTTCGCGAGCGCGAGTGCTCAGGCGTTTGCTGTAGCGAATGGGGAAATAACCGCCGCGATACTCTCCAAAGGGGGTGACCACACTACTTGGCTCGACCCGCTCCGGGGGAATACCGTAAATGCGCTCATTCATGCCCGCAATTTCTGACCAGAAGGTATCGAGGTAATCCCACACCTCCTGAACAAATTCCCAATCCTTGCGAGTCATCACCCGGTTGAACAGTGACGTGACCTGCTGGTTGGCCAGGCTAAAGCCGTCCATAACACGGGAGCGGTTTACCTCGTTGCCCCAGTTCAGCGCCATGGTGACCACGTCAAACTTGCCAAGCCGCATATTCACTTCTGGGTAAAAGGTGCGGTTACGGTTTAGCCGCGGGGTCATCTCCCGAAGCTCCTTGTCGCTGTAGTGCTTGCGGAACAGCTTACCCAGCGCTTCACCCTCTTTGCGGATGCGCAGCGACTCTGTGTCGCCGGCCTCGTTAAGGGGTCGCATAATAAGATCCCAGACCGTTCCGGCATCCTGCCCACCATCCATCTGCCGAACTAGGCTGGAGAGTTTGCGATGCTCGGCCAAGTAGTTACTAAAGCCTTCGGAAGCGCGCTCACCCGGTGTTGGGTTAGCGGGGCTGGCCTTTATGTCGGTGCGGGTGTTCTCGTTCACCGTGGTCACGATGGCGTCCCGGGCCTCCTCGAGGGATCGCGTCCGCTGGTTCTTGAGCAGTTCATCCTTGAGCGTGGCCTGGCGCCAGATCAGCCGCAGCATGTCGCGCACGCCTGAAAGCTCTTCGACCGTAAGCTGCTGCCAGTTCACGCGGCGCGCCTCGTTGACCATATCGGCAGTGATCGTAAAACGCTGGCTGTCGGTGGCCTTTTCCATCGCCTTGTCGGCAAGTTGCTGATCAGTTAAGGCGGTATTGGCCAGCCCGTCATCGGGTAGGATGCCATTCAGGAAGTTGGCCAGGGACTCGCGGCGGCCTTGGGCCTGGCGTGTCACACGGCGAAACTCGTAGCGCTCCAGAATGCCATTGACTTGCTCGCGGTAGCTTGGACCGGCTTTGCCTAGCCGTTCCTGCCGGGTGCGCGTGGTGAAGCGGCGGGCTTCGCGGTAGGCCTGTTCGCTCATCTCTTTGGCCTGGCGGGCTTCGCGGTACAGTTCATGGTTCAACAACTGCCGCTGCTTCGCCTCGATGGCCTGATCGTAGTTGTTCTCGGCCACAGCGTTGAAAGCGTCCCGGCCTGCCTTCTGCTCAGCACGCAGGTAGAGGCCCGGTTTGATATCGCGGACAGCCTTTCCGGCGATGATGCGCTGGGCAGCTTCGCGAATGGCCGACATTGGCGTGGCACGGCGACGGGAGCGGCTGGCCAGGGCGCGCAGCTCGCGCTGCATGACGTCGGCCCGTTGGTCGTTGTGCACAGCTTCCAGGGCAGCATCCGCCATTGATCCATCGTTAAGCATGTCGCCGTGGCGCTCACGCATCCTGGAGTCTGTCTCGGCTTCGATGAGTTTGGCCCGGGGCCTGGCATTGGCCAAGGCTTCGAACAATTCGTTTCCGGATCGATAGCCCAACATATCAGCAGCCATATCCAGCGGGACGCCACCCTCGCGGCTATACACGTAAGGGCGGGGGAGGCGGCTTAGGGACTCACCATAGCCCGCATCAATGAGGCTCCTTTTGTTGATCTTGAAGGCCGACGTTCCATCGGGAAGAGGGGAGCCATCAGGCAGGGTGCCGCGCTGGAGGACACTCAGGGCGACGTATTCACGCCGCTGGTTTACCTCGTTGGCGACTTCCTCGCGGACTTGCTCGCGGGACTCCTTCCACCAGGCTTGTGACTCGCGCTGTTGCTCGCGCATCACGCGCCGGGTCAGCTCATCCTCGGCGGCAACCTTGGCCTGTTCGGCGCTTTGGCGGTAGCGCTCGTACTCATCGGGGGTCATGCCGGCCGCCTGGGCATCCTCGAAGAGTGGGCGATAGCCTGCCTCCTCTCTCGCTTCGGTGATCTCCTGATCGGTGGCCACCAAACGATCCATGACGCCGCGGACCTCGTCGGTCAGGTCAACGTCGAGATTGCGCACACTGCGATAGATGGCGACCAGCCAGGCGCGAAAACGAGCGAACACGCTGCGCAACTCGGCAGACGGGGCATTGCCCTCAAGCAAGTAAGCCTCAAAGCCTCGGGCGAATTGTTCATGCTGGTCTGTGCCAATACTGTCCGCGTCATCGACGCCAAACCAGTCGAGCAAGCGCTGATAGTCCTGGCGGATCTGCTCGGGGGCGTCGTCGCGCTGCGCAAGCTCTCGCAGAACCTCAAGATAGAGATGCCCGGACTCATGGAGAAACGAGCTCAGGTTGGCGCCTTCCAGGAATTCGATGTTGAAGAAGCGGCGGCTTTGGGGGAAGGTGATGCGGGCGCGGGGGCCGCGCTGGTCAAGCGTGGTCGTCTGCTCACCATCCTCGGCCTGTGGCCGGTCGTCACCACGCAGCAGGGCCTTGACGCTCTCGTTGTCCATGGCGTTGAGGTCGGCCCCAATCTGCTGGAGGTAGTCACTCAACTCCTCAAGGGTGCGCCGTGTTCCTTCCAACTGCTCGTCAGCATTGAGGTCGGAGAAGACCGGGCCGTCCCGAAGCTCACGGCCTACCGCTTCTGTAAGCGCGTCAGGGGTTACCGTGTCGCGATCAAAGCCACGGAGGTACCCGGCCTCGGCGGCCGCCTGAGCGGCATCGTCGGGTGTCAGGCCGTCATCGCGCAGGATGGCCCGCTGAAAGGCCTTGCGGTTGGCATCGACATCACGCGCGGCCAGTTCGCCGCCATCGTCCCTCACGCCGCGCTCCCGTAGGAAGTCCAGCAGAGACGGCCCCAGGGCATCGGTCTGTGCGGAAATGTCACCGGCCCTGAGGCGATCAAGCAACGGATCCACCTGGGCATCGAAGTCGCCGCCAGCGCTGCGCAACACCTCGGGCAATGGGCGGGTCACGTTGATATTGAACTGGCCGAACAGCTCGGCGGGGTCCATGCCGGTACGCTCGCCAAGGGTTCGCCATACGGCTTGTGTGAGGCGGGCTTCTTGGGTCGCCGTGGCGCGATCACGGCCAGCGGCGAGAAGTTGACCATAGACATCCTCATAGACCGCCGCACTCGGGTCGTCTGAACGTCCTGCAAGGTCGTCGACGTAGCGCTCGACGTTCTCCTGGGCGCTGCTCATCCAATCTTCCGCCTCGCGGCGGGTCATGTCCTCCGGACGCATCCGAATATCTTGCATCAGCTCCTGATGGAAGTCTGTGGGTGCGATGGTGGTGGCGTACTCGGCCAAGGGAAGGGATAAGTCGCCACCGGTGGCCATGGCCTCACGGTAGGCCTGGGGGCTGCCAGTGACCTGCTCGGCCATCTGGGCGGGATCCCGGTCGGCACCCTGAAACAACTCGTTCCACCGTTCGACGGGAACCTGCAGGGACTCAATGCCAGTGCCTTCCTGCATCCGTGCAACGAACTGACGGAATTTGTCGGGGCTTCTGCCTCGCAGCTTTGATTCGCGGGCGGCTTGGCCCAAAGCCTCAAGGGTTTGGCCTGACTCCATCGCGCCGCGCACCTTGGCGGCGTCCTCGACAGGCTTGGGGGTGCGGCGGGACAGAAGGCGGTCAGCGGTGAAGGTTCCGGCCTCGATCGGTGCTCCTGAGAACTCCCCAATGAACTCGGCGAACAACTCGCCCGGGGCGATCTCGCCCTCCTGGGTCAGTTGCAGAAAGCCTTCGGCACCCGCGCCCAGCGTGCCCTGAGCGAGCGGCTGGGCTGCAAAAACATTGACTGCTTCCCGAGTAGCCGTCTGCCCGGTACCAGGCGCCAGCATACGCGGGGCCAAGGCGCCCGCTGCCGCTCCTGCTGCACCCATGACGGCGCCACGCTGCTCGGCGTACTCCACGGCGCGGGTGGCAGTCTCATCGTCACTCAGTGCCGTTACTACCTGGGTCGGGTCGCTTGCGTCTACTCCTTGGCGGTTAAGGTACTGGATGATTCCCCCACCGGCTTCGAGGGCGTACTGGTTGGCACCGCTGGAGACCATCGCCACGCCGGGGTTGCGGGTGGCCATCATCAGGGCCAGAGCGGGGAGCTGCTGCACCTGGGAGGTGATGCCGATATCGGCCATGATGCCAAGTGGGTCCATTGTGAAGGCGTCGAAGACCTCACCCCAATTGCCTGCCTGCATCATTGCCTGTGTCGCCGGGCGCTGCTCAATACCTTCCAGGCGTTGCTGCAAAGGGGCTATCCGACTGGCAAACTCAACCGATGCCGCGTCACCCATGGCCTCAGCACCCTCAGCCAGCTGTCGCTGCTGGTTCTCGCCGACCGTCACCTGGCTGGCCGGAATCGGCATGCCAGTAATCGGGTCGGTTGCGGCCTGGAAGTCGCCGGTCTGACTTGCCTGTGCGCCGCGCTCGATCATGTCAACCAAGGGAAGGCCTGCCATCGACTGCCGGAAGCTGAGGGCGCCAGAGCGGGCGCTGTTCCATAGCCGCTCGGCCAGGGTGGTATCTTCCTCGTAGCGCTGCTGTCGGCCTCGCAGGCTATGTTCGATCAGCCCCAGGGCTTCAAGGTCGTCGTGGGCCATCTCAGCGTTCTGGGGGTCATCCAGCAAGCCGGCCATTCGCGGGAATTCCTGACGGAATTGGCGGGCGTCAAAATCCTTTTCCTGCGCCGCTCCCCGCACCATCTCTATGTTCCGCTTAATGAGGTCGGGAGGTAGCCCAGTTTTGCCCTGCAGCTGGAACACTTCGGCCGCTTGGTCAGGATTTGCGCCCCGGGCGTTTTTTAGCGTGGTAGTCAGGCGTCCATCGGACTGCTTCAGTAGGCTACCGACGCGGGTAATGCCATCTGATAACATATCGTCCTGCACGCGCTGCTTTTCCTGGAAAAGCTGCTCAACCCTGCTCATGATGATTGCCCCTTGAGGATGGTTTCAAGCTGCTCTATATCGCCGAGTAGCGTTGCCTGCCAGGCCTCTGCAATGGCCTCGGGTGTCGGCATTACTCCGTTACTCAGCATCCTGTTACGAATCTCTTCAGCCTCATTGCCTGGGACTTCATCAGCGGGTACGTAGGCACTCTCGCGTTCTTCCTCGCTCATATCCCAAAGGTAGCGCTGTGGATCCGGCCCGAATCGGTCGAGGCGGAAGGACTCGATCAGCATGCTGTCAATTACTTCCTGCTGCTCGTTGCCGGTTAGCTTGCGACCTGCTTGCCGCTCGGCGGACTCGATGCGGCCCGCAGCCTCGGTCTGGAACCGGGAATAGGTCCGGGCGCCGTCGCCTTTGGGGCTCTCGCCAGCGGGGATCATCTCAGCCTGTTCAGCGGCCGCTCTGACGCGCTGCGTAAAGGAAAGAGTTGAACTGGTCTCGACCTCGCCCCTGATCCCTTTGGCGTCGTTGATGAGCTGCACCGCCTTTTCGTAGTGGCTGTCATCGAGATGAGGGCGCAGGGCGGTATAGGGGTCTTCAATGGCGGCCAGGTCGTCGCGGTCCATCATGGTAATTTCGGTCCAGCGATCCCAATCCATTGTCGGCTCGCTGGTCACCAATTCGCGGGATCGTGCTTTCAGCGCTTTGATCTGGTCGGCGTTCAGCCGGTCAAGCGCTCGAGAGGGCAGTCGGTGAAACCTCGTGCCGTTCTCAACCTCAAGTTTTACCGCCTCGTAGAGCTCGGAAAGCTGCTGGTCTTGTTGTTTCCATACCGCTTCAAGCCCTTCGGTGGCGGCTTCACGAACGCCGCTGGGGTAGCTATTGAGTACGGCCATTTGTTCGGAGCGCTGCAGTGTCTCGGCTCGGGCGCCACGTGTCACGTTGCGCACATACCCACGAGTTTCCTCGATGGGGATGCGGGCAATCCATTCCTCATGGCTGACGCCGTCTGCCCTGGGGTCGCCGTTCTCTCTTAGCCAGGCATCCACGCGTCCCGGTCCAGCGTTGTAGGCGGCAGCTGCCAACGCCGGGTCGCCATACTTCTCCACCTGGGCATCGAAGTAGGCGCGACCCAGAGCCAGGTTATACTCGGGATCGTTGCGGTACCGATCCTCGTCCCATTCGAGCCCGGCCATTCGTGCGGCTTCCGAGGCAGTCCCCGGCATCACTTGTGCGATGCCAATGGCACCCCTGCTAGAGGTCAGCGGCTGTCCGTCGCGTCCAAATTGCTGCCCACCGCTTTCCTGCTGGACCATCCGCGTCCAGACACCATCCGCCCCTTCACCCTGACCGGCCGTCAGGCTGTCCACGATGCGGGCAGCGGCATCGCGTTCCCGGGTGGTCTGAATCACCTTGTCATAAGCGACACGGTCCTGAGGTGTCATCTCGGGGCCGTGCTTCGCGTAATAGCGGATAGCCTCGGCCGGGTCGTTGGCAGCCATTCGGTCGATCACGGCGCCGTGTGTCGCGCTCTCAGCTTTATTGATCTCTAAACGAACCTTTTCCGGACTCCATCCCATGTCGGAAGAGCGGGCCATGATGGCGCCACGCTGGCGACGTAGCTCGATGCCTATGCGCTCGGGGTTGTTGTAGTAGTTGGCCGCGGTGACCTGACTGCCTGCAATCAGGCTCTCGGCCTGCTGCTGCTCGTAGGTGTTGATCTCGTTGGACACATGGCGCTGTAAAGCAAGATCCATTTGCTGGCGGCGTTGGGCTGTCAGCTTATCGAAGGCCTGAACTTGGCGATCGCTCAGGTTGCTTCGTATTTCTGTCGCACGGGTATCGAAATCCTTCATTACCCGCTCGGGGACATCAAAGGCATTCTTGCCGCGTTGGTTGAGCGCGCCCGCCTCAGGGTCATAAAGCGCGTTGTTCTCGAACTCGGTTAACGCGCTGTCGGCTTCCATCACCTGAGCCGTATCGGCGCGGTCGCGCGCCTTGAGCGCCATGTCGGTAATTTGATTGGCAGCGCCGGACAGGTCAGGGCCAAAGCTGCCCCGGGGCGTAGACGGATTGACGTTGCTGAACGAGGTGCTGGGCAGCCCCTGCGTCTTGGCCCGTTGATCGCTAATGCGTGGGATGCGTGGCACGGGGGTTCTCCTCAGTAGAGCCGTATCTTCGCGCACTCGATGGCGTCTCGGATGGAGTAGCCCTGGTTCCGCCGTACAGGTCGTTAGTCCGATCTTCCTGATCCAGTGCGTAAGGGTTTCCCCGCGGTTCCTCCTTCTCCTGGTAGAGCCGCTCGGCACGCGCCTCGTCGTCTGTCTTGGTAGGCGGCTTGCTGTCTTTCTGGGGCTGGGTCTGCGCTTCGCCATACATCCGTGACGCGAGGTCATTGGGAGTGTTGTCATTGGTCGTGGAAGCTGGGGCAGGCTTCGGCGGTTCTTCGCCGTAGAGGTTGGTAGCGTGGTCAGTCATGACAACCCCGTTCATCTGTTGTGGTGTGTGCTTTCTGGGCGGCTTGCCGCTGCTCAGAGAGGAATAACAGCCAGCCAGCAGCCTGCACGTCACCCTCATCTGCACGATCCTGCAGAAGGCGCGTGTAACTGCGTACGGCTGTCTCACTTGGGTTTAAATTTCGGCGGCCCTTGGGGCGGCCTAATTGCTTTTCCATGGCTATACGTCCAGCGTGGATACATGAACAGTAATAGCAGAAAACAGAGGATTTACCCACAGTTTATGTGGGGTAATATGTTGGATAGAACACAGTGGAACGCTATGAAACGGCATGGAACTGGAGAAAAATACGGAATAGTTGTCCGCCACTTATCAGTCGATACCAGAAAAACTGGTAACGGGTTCGTGCACACGCAAAAGGGCGGTTCGCAGCAAGGCACCTGGCTAACGCCGGGGCTTCTTCCATTTGAAATGGAGGAAGTGAAAGCCGAAATCCCGGCCTTTTCTGAAGGCAGATGCTTGGCATAATCGCGTTTGAAACGCGGAAGCCTGCGGTAATGGCTAACTTTCAATAGTTTGCGTGGCGAAGAGGGATTTCCCCACTTCTAATTGTGATTTTTTCCCACATTTAGGTTGTGAGCCAGCGTCACTTGTAGGCGTGGTCATTTCGGCCACACCTGCACGGTCAAGCTGACCGACCAGACCAAAGTGATCCTGAGTCACTTTTAAAAACGAAGCGCGGCAGGCACAAAAAACCGGATCTATGTCCGGGTTCGAAGTTGGCGATAAGAACAATTCTGTCTAATTTGGGTGCTGCTATTTGGTCCATTATCTGAAGTCAGGACTCAATGCCTGCATCGCCGCGGGAAGAGATTACCGTCAGATTACCGTCACGCAGGTCATTGCCGGGGTTCATGCCTGGCAATGATCAGCCCCATTTTCTGGACGATCCCCTCAAGCTGCGTGTCTCCAGTCTTGTCGCGCAGTTCTGCCAGCTCCGTCATCAGCTCTAGAAGCTGCCAATGGGTACTGCTGTCCATCTGTGGTTCGCTCATCTGCTTGGGTTTTTTGAACTCGATTACGTTATCCATGCCGAGAACTCCACTTTGGGGTAGGTGTGGGTGGCGGTAGTAGGTGGCTAATGTAGGAGTGGTGCAGAAACGACACCTGTAGAAGCTGGAAAAACCCTCCACGGGTATCAAAAACGCTACCTGTAGGTGCCTAAATCCCTTCCTATGGTGCATAAACGCTACCTGTGGCCTAGTCAGCGGTATCGAATATGCACCGGTAGAAATTTTACGCACGGCGCTGTTCTTCCCAGTCGTTGCTTGGTGGCCGGTTCCTCCAGCACGGCATCCAAGTTAGGCGCCAGGTGCGCGTCTTTGACTGAGTGCGCGAACAGAACAGGCTGTCTTCCACCAGAACGATGAAGCCGGCAGCCTCAAGCTCTTTGAAAGCACGCATTGCCAACCGGCGAGAACAGGGAATCTTCTGCTCAGCCTCACGTACGCCATAGCCAACCGGATGGTTAGCGCTCCAATGGACGTGCATCAGGTGCATTAGCGCCTTTGCCTGCGGCGATAGCCCTATGTAAGCGTTAGAAGTCAGCAGGCGGCGCTGTATGGCCACGACGCCGCCCTTCTTATCGAAGGGCAGGCTTTTCCCTTTTCCCATACGGTCACCCGATGCTCATGAGGTGATAACGTTTGATCTTCTCGCCTGGCTTTCTCGGGTGTGGGTGTTCTTGGGTCACGATGCTGATACTGGCCCGACGAAGATCCCTCACGGCTGCGGGCGGGTGCGCAATGTCCAGCTCCCATATCAGCTCTATGTTGCTCATGGGCTTTTCACGAAGCGCCGCTAGGACTTTGCCGGCGTGGGTGGTAGGATCAATTTTCGACAGTGTTTTGGAAGTGTCCCGGTCGCCCCCACGGCCGGGATTTTCTTTGCTGATACTCATGCAGCACCCCCTGAGAGGCGCGGCCTCAAGTGCTCATCGACGTACTCGGTAAGGGCCTGCTTCCGTTGCTGGTAGTCCAGCCCCTGGCCCAGCAGGAAGGTATTTCGCTGCTCGAGCATGCCGATCAGGCGTAGCTCGGTCCGGTCCATGTCTGTGCGGTCACGTCCCTTGAACTCGCCATAGAGCACACCGTTGATCAGGCGAGCTTCGTTGATGAAGTGGTGGGGAGCGGACTGCTTGCCCTGGGCCTGGCGGGTCAGGTTGAGTGCGTCACACATACCCTGATAACCGATGGCCGCGGAATCGCGGAGATGCTGCCAATCGTCTTGGTCGCCGTGAATAAGGTTGTCGATCTGCGCGTCACACCAGACAGAAAAGCGCATATCGAGCCATTGGGCAAATCGAACTCCCAACTTGGGATGCAGCCAGGTGCCCGGCGCCTTACCGCCTCTACTTGTCCGTACCAGGCCAAAGTGATTCTGAGTCACTTTGGTCATTCCCATCGCCTCAGCCAGCGTCCTGATGTACTCCTGGGTTTCTTCCTGCTTGAGCCAATCTACCGGGCGCTTCCCAAAGCGCCGCGCCGCTTCGGTCGCGTTGATCCAGCCATCAGTGCTGAACCGAACGGACTGGCCCTGATACTCGAAGGGGATGATGTTGGTTGCGGAAGACATGACTATGCCTCCTCTTGGCGGGAGGCTTCCCACGCTTCAATATCACCGAGGCGCCAGCGAGTGCAGCAGGCACTTAATTTGACTGGCTTAGGGAAATCGCCTTCACGTGCCCAGCGCCAAATAGTCGGAACGCTGGTTTGGTAGCGCTTAGCGAGTTGCTTTACGTCTATATAGTGGTTCACCGTGGCCTACCTTGTTGCGTATGGGTTCAAGGCAGACTATGGCGTGGTAGTTAGGTGGGGCCGACCTCAAGAATTATCACTTTCTGAGGTCTGGTTTAATCAGTCGGGTCGAAGCGCACTTTCAACATCATCACGAAGCTCAACATACGCACGCTCAACGCTGGATTCGCTCATGCCGAGCTTTTCGGCGACTTTCCCGTAGACACTGTTAGGTGATCCCTTGCTTGCTGGGTTTTTGCTGGGATCGTCCAGCCGAAACTGGCCGACCATAAGAGCCGCCATCCAACGTCTGGGGTGTGTTCGATCTAAGGTTTTTGTTGGATGCTCGAACCGCTTCTTGGTCCAGAACTCACCTATATATTTGTCGTAACGCTGCAAATATCTTAGCACCGGCCAATAAACTAGCCCGATTGATTTTTTCGGAGGCGGCACATCGTAATCACTTGCTTTCAATATCGAACGCAAGGCCCACATAAAGTCAGCCTTGTCTTTCTGCTCAGAGGTAGGTTCATCAGGAGAGTTGGGCGCCGTCGCCCCCTGTATATCAAATGTCTTATTCTCCACACGAGCCCTTAGCCTTCTAGATTCATACTCCACATATTCGCGGTAATCGGGAGCGTCTCCATACAGAAAAGCATCATAAACTCCGTCCCTGCCAAATTCCGTCATGCCAGGAAGAGTCATCGCTAATGACAGATCATATTCAATGCCACAGTTATTGACTGTGCCTCTGCGCATTGCATATGCGTAAAGCGATGCACCGATATACTCCCTAGCTTCATCTTCTTTTTTACTGGTTAGCTCTTCAAGCCTGTCAATAACGCTGTCTAGGTCTGCCTGGATCCTCATTAACTCGTCAAGCATCATCCCCCCCATGGCGGATATATACTCCGCCGCAATTCCTTTAAAAACAGGGCTCAAGCATCGCCTGGCCCCGTTTCCCATCAACAGCCCAACATAGATCAGGCCGACGCAATTCGCGCCCTCCCTCTTGCCTCACCGTCAACCGCGTGAATCACGCTATCCAAAGCAAACCGGAAAGCATCTTCATCAGTGCCGCGGCGAACTCGGCAGGTGATAGCTGTGGGTGAGTCGGGGTCGAACGTGGCTTCGTAGGCACGATCGCCGATTCGTTCGACTAAGCAGGCATCATCTCGACCAGCTTGGCGTGCAGCGTCACGCCAGTCGGTTGCTTCAATAGAAGTTTCTTGGCCGGTGCGGGCGAACGTGATCTTGAATAGGCTCATTTGCTCACCTCCTGATTTTCGGCGCGCAAGGCGTCGTAAGCCTGCATCATTTTTTGACGAAAGCAGGGATCTTCCAAAGTGGGGGTAATGCTCTGAATCATGTGCATATGGTTGGAAATGTTCTCGAAAAGGCTTGTCATGATGTCATCAGACAGTATTTCGTGGCCCTCTTCGGAGTAGTGAGACATAAGAATCTGGGCGATTCCGTGCGCCTGCCGGGCGTGCCGGTCAATGGCGTCAATACAGTCGAATTGATCTTCGATAGTGATAGGATGTTGTTGCATGTCGGCTTCTCCTCAGTAGTTGCCGATGTGTAGGCCTTGGGGTGTATCAGCACCCTGGGGCCACCTTGTTAGCCCTCGTGGGCCCGTATTGGCGTCACGCTCGCTTGTGTGGCGCCCTCGGCGCAGAATTGCGCCCAGTCCTTCATCAGCCGGCGTCGTTTCTCCAGCAGATCGCCGCGACGGTAAGCCGCCTCAGCCTTGTTCTTGATCGTATGGGCCAGCGCCATCTCGCAGATATCGCCAGGGTAGGCAGTGCGCTCGCCAGCCCAATCTCTGAACGTTGAGCGGAAGCCGTGAGCGGTGACAATTCCGCCTGTATTTGGATCTCGATAACCTTGCCCCTCGGGCATTGCTCCATCCATCCGCTTAACAACGGCTGTCAGGGTGTTTTCAGAAAGCAGCTTGCCCTGGGCAGAGGGGAATACCAGTTCAGTGCCTTCATGTTTCGGCAGGGCCTTTAATAGCGACAGGGCAGACCGTGAGAGCGGTACGCGATGCTCTTTGCCTGCTTTCATGCGGCTGGCCGGTATCGTCCACAAACGCGCCTGCAGGTCGATCTCGCTCCACCTGGCGCCCTTGGCCTCGCTGGAGCGCGTCGCGGTCAGGATGGTGAACTCCAGGCAGCGGGCGCCATTGCCGTCCATCTCAGTAAGATGGCTCATAAATCGCGGCATTTCGTCAATTGGCAGGGCGGAATGGTGACCCTTCGTGGCCACCTTGTTGGGGTTGGGCAGGCGGGCGTCCAGATTGCCACGCCAACGGGCAGGATTATCGCCGGTACGGTGCCCACCAGCGGTGGCCCAATCCAGTACCTTCTCGACGCGTCCGCGCAAACGCTTGGCCGTCTCGGTCTTTGCCAACCATAGGTTGTCTCGGGTCAGCAGTTCCTCGATATCAGCCAGGGTGATCTCGTCCACGCGCTTAGTGCCGATGATCGGTGAAGCGTAAGTGGCTAACGTGCTTTCCCATTGAGCGGCATGCTTGGCGTTCTTGAACTCATGGCGCTTGAGGGCTAGAAACTTCTCTTTCGCTTCGTCAAAGGTGAGGCGATTTGTTTGTGCTCTCAGGGCGAGGCGGGCGGTGCGCTTTTCTTCTACCGGGTCGATTCCAGCAATAACTTGGTCACGCAGGGCTCGAGCCTTCGCTCTGGCATCTGCCAGTGGAACGTCAGGGAAGCCACCCAGGCCAATGTCCCGGCGGCGGTCGCCTACCTTGATGCGGAAAACCCACGAACGGCCACCGGTCTTTGTCACCTGTAGTTGCAGGCCGGCCACACCACCCACGGCGTACAGTCCTGGGTCAGTGAGGCGCCTTACCTCGGCGGCAGATAACTCTCGGGCTTTCTTGGGCATCTCATATCCTCCAACTTCTTACCCCACATAAGGGAAGTAATTGGATGATAGGCGATGAACTTAGATAACACAAGAAAACCAGCAATGGCGGGGATGAAAGGGCGGATATGATATGCGGTGAAACTGGATTAAGTGTGGAAGCGGCGGCCTGTCCCTCCGCCACCTCTATATTAAAGCCCCGTTTTTACGGGGCTTTTTTGCGTTTCTAGTCCCTTCGTTTCTTGTTCAATACCCCTTCTACTAAATGCACAGGTCCTTTACTGTGTCCAGATCGTGTCTACGGTTGTTTAGCAACCTCCGTCGGCGCTTGGCGCTCTTGTTGTTTTCACCTTTCAGGTGAGATGGGGCGTTATCAACGTCGATACGTGACCAGATCATCTTGAGAAGCTCATTCAAGTGGCCTTAGGCCCAATAGAATGACGTCTGCGCACCGCAGCGTTATGTTTTGGATGCCGCTAAAGACCTGACTGCTTCCGAGTGGGTGGTCCACCTACCATCCTTTGGCTTCCTTTAGCACCCTGTCGCGACCAGGAGCTATCACCATGAGCTTGATTCAAAAGCACGACCAGAACATGACGGGTAGGGACTTCATTGTCAGCGATATCCATGGGCAATACGACTTGCTGCTGGAGTCCATGGCGCAGGTTGATTTTGATAAGACCAAGGATCGCCTGTTTTGCGTGGGTGACTTGATAGACCGCGGCGCTGATTCATTGAAGTGTCTATCGCTACCCTTCGAGCCTTGGTTTTTCGGCGTGCGCGGCAATCACGAAATGCTGGCATTGGAGGCTCTAGAAAGGGGTGGAAACGCTGAAAGTCTTTGGATGATCAACGGCGGTACTTGGGCGAACAAAGAGAACCGGACCGAAGTGCACCGACTACTCCTCAAGGCGTTGAAGTATCTGCCCTATGCACGCCAGGTGGAGGTGATGGGGCAGCAGATAGGCATCGTTCACGCGGAGTCGCCCGCTGACTGGTCAATGATTGAAGATGCAGGCCCTGCCGAAAAAGAACAAATCGTGTGGGGGCGTTCCCGTATCAAGCGTATGGACAAAACGCCGGTGACTGGCATCAATGCGGTGGTGGTCGGGCATACGATCATCGAGCGACCGACGTGGTTGGGTAATGTGTTCTATATCGACACCGGCGCTTTCCAAACCGGGCGACTGACGTTGATCAATGCCCGGGAGGTGTTGGCATGAACGGGAGCGAATGTCGGCCACCCAGTAGGGCTAGTGCGTTCTAAACGGTAGTTTCGCGGGGATGATCTCTTTCGCACCGCTAGTTGAATAGTATGATGATTCCCGTCAAATAAAGGCCGATTATTGCCATGCTTTCAAATCCAATACGGCCCGGCCCTTGCTCTTGTCGATGCAGAAGGCCCAACATGAGCACCCCCGTCATCAATACCGTAAGGGCAACCCATAACATCACATGATTGGGGATGACGTGATAAATGGAGCCGCCCCGATAAGCTACATCTGATGCGGCGGCAAACAATGTATCAAACGCATTACCACCGATAATCCCAGCCACTGCGAGCGTTAGCGCTCCCCGTCGCACCGCTGCAATCGTCGTTACAAGCTCGGGTAACGATGTGACGACTGATGTGAGCAGGACACCGACGGCGGCTTGGCTAAGCCCTGTTTCGGCAGCAATAATCGTCGCGCTACGTTCCAGCAACCAGCCGGTGAAGCCTATTGCAAGCGCGAGACCCAGGAAAAAGAGCCATAGCCGCTTGAGCGTAATTTTTCCAGACGGCTCATCGGGCTGGTCCTCACGCGTCTCGCGGGTTCTTGTCGGGGACCACATCGGCCGTGTGTGAGCATTTTTAATCAGCCTTAGACCAAATAGGTAAGCAATAAATAATAACGGTGTGATCGGATGTATCTGCCAGAAAGTCCACTCAGGCGCGAAACGCCCCACCAGCAACAGGCTGAGAAGGCACAAAAGTAATGCCCCCTGAATCAGGTTACCAAGAGAGGCTGCCGCGTGTTCGAGATTGGCACGTCGATATACCATGTCGGCGATCGTTAAAAATAGCGTCTGGACGGCGATACCGCCTAGCGCATTACTCATTGCCAGTTCGGGTTTATCAGTCCAGGCAGAAGAAACCGATACCACAATGCCTGATAGCGAGGTAGCCATTCCAAGCAAAACAGCTCCCGCAATCGCTTCACCTAAGCCAGTGCGATTAGCGAGGCTATCAACCACTCGAGTGAGTCGGGTACCCACGATACCAATGACAACTGCGCAAAAACCGAAGAGGGCAAACGCGGCCAGAAGCGAAATATCATTGAGCAATGTGAACATTCAGTTTCCCTCGTTAGGGCATATCGCTGTGTCATGCCGAGAATGTTTAACACTGGCTCATTAGAAAGCATGAGTTCAAGCAATAAGTGCCTCACCAACAGTATTCAGGATCGATAAAAAAACATTAAGCTGTGGGGCATGCGATATTACCTCAGCTAACGATCGGTGAAGTCAGCTTCGCTGGCTAAATTCTAGAAAAATCGCCGTTTTACTCGGGGAGTATGGGACCTTGTCGTCATTAAAAACGCACTACCAGGTGCATTGGTTGACCGGTCAGTTCTGTGGCGGTGGCAGTGAGTCAATGTATCGCCAGTCCATTGAGTCGAGGGTGCGGTTTGAATCCTGCCTTTACTTGATTGTGGCCGCGTTGATCTTCGGCATGTTTGCCATTTCGGATTACTACCTTCTGGGCATCACCAGAGAGTTTTATTTGCTGCTCGCTATGCGTATCGGGGTGGTGAGCTTCTGCCTTATGCTGGCCTTCATTATCGGGCGTTGGGGCGGCTATTCGAGAAAAGTCTGGTTGCATGCTTTGCCGCTATGGCTACTGGCGACGGGTATCATTTTGATTGTGCCATTACGCCCCGAGAGCCTTCCCACTCAGGTAACAGCGGTAGTGGTAGCCACGATGGCTTTTTATCTTTTGATTCCCAACCTGCTGACGGTAGCGGCGCTTGCCAGCCTCTATTTGAATATTGGGTTTTTGGTCTTTGCAGTGCTGTTTGCGGCGCTTGGCCCAATGACAATGCTTCGCATAGCGCTGCTGTTGATTATGGCCAACGTGGTGGGGTTCTGTGCATTGCTGCGTATTGAGAGCCTACAACGTAAGCAATTTGCGTTGCTTCACGAAGAACGTGGTCAGAATCAGCAGTTGCATGAGGAAATCGTTCGCCGAAAATCACTGGAAACGCAGCTGCGCGAAGTGGCAGAGCGGGATGCTCTGACAGGATTAAATAACCGCGGTCATTTCATGAATTTGGCCGAAAAACTATTGCAGCACTCACAACTGGAAAAGGTGCCGTTCGGCTTTTTCATGATTGATGTGGACCACTTCAAAGTCATCAACGACACATGGGGCCATCGCCATGGGGATTGGATTTTGACCAAGATTGCCGAGGTCTGTGTTCAATCTCTGCGCCCTACGGATGAGATAGGGCGCTTCGGAGGGGAAGAATTTGTGGTGGCCCTTCCTAATATCAGTCCTGAAGACGCGCAAATGGTGGCAGAACGACTTAGAAAACAGGTCGCAGATCTGCCATTACAAAAAGGAATGGAAAAACTATGCCCAAGCGTTACGATCGGCATAGCGATAGCGCACACCCAGGACGTTGATCTCGAGACGCTGATCACGCGAGCTGATCAGATGCTTTACAGCGGCAAACGTCAAGGCAGGAACCGGGTGGTAATGTACGACAACCCGCGAATAATCCGGTAACCACTCCTTCCACAACGCCGAAGATGGCGGCAGCCAAATATATGAAGTGGGCATTTTCGTTTGGCGTGCCACCGGTAAGATTAACCACCAAGGTTCCTGCAGGCAGCTAAAAGCGCCCTGAATAAGGGCGCTTGCTAATACGGGGTTTTGCGAAAAACGTACCCAAAACGAAGCTTCATCACGCAAGCGGCATTCAGGCCGGTAGGATGTTTTGGTTGACGCGGAAGAGGTTTGTCGGATCAAACTTCTTCTTGATCTCCACCAGTCGCTCGTAGCTCGCCCCATAGGCGAAGGCAATGCGGTCGGTTTCATCATCGGTCAGGAAGTTGATGTAGGCGCCATCACTGGCATAGGGCTGTGTCCGGGTAAAGAATTCACGCGCCCAGTCGATGCAGCGCTCGTCCTCGGCAGCCGTCTCCCAACGGGCATGCACGTTTAGCACGTAGTTGGCGTCGCGGCTCGAGTAGGCCATCGCTTCGGATTGGACCCGGCCCGTTTGGCCGCCTAACGTGGCAATAAATATCTCGCACTGTGAAGACGGTAGAGTGCCGGCGTATTCGATGATGGCATCGACCGCCCCTTCGCCAAGCGACGAGAAATTATGCGACTTCCAGTAGTTGCGGGCGCCTGAGGTTAACAGTGGATCGAACGCCTGTTGCCAATCGGTATATGGCTGTACGCCGATATGCTCACCATGGGCGGTACCGAACCCACGCAGCGGTGCGATGTGTTTCTCGCCTTCAGCAGGATCGCCTGTGTAGCAAATGGCCAGTGCGACAATCTCTTTCCCGTGGACAGTCTCGGGCAGGAAGGGCAAGGGAGGTGCCTTGCGGGTCACCATCCACACGTTGAGTTCATCAGGCATCGTTTCCGTAAAACGGGCGAACTGCGTGATGACCGATTTCGCCTGATCGAAGGGAAAGACGATGAGACCGCACAGCACATTCGGGCCTACGGGATGCAGCTGGTACTCGAAACGCGTCACGATACCGAAGTTACCGCCTCCACCGCGAAGTCCCCAGAAAAGGTCGGCGTTTTCCGTTTCACTGGTGTGCAACTGTTGGCCATCGGCAGTAATCACGTCCATGCCGAGCAGGTTGTCGATGGTCATGCCGTACTTGCGGCTGAGCCAACCGAAACCACCTCCCAGGGTCAGGCCGGCCACACCCGTGGTGGAGTTAATGCCCAGCGGGGTGGCAAGGCCATACGCTTGGGCAGAGGCATCGAAATCTGCGAGGGTGCAGCCAGGCTCAACATATCCGCGATGAAGCTTCTGATCAATGAGTACGCCCTTCATTAATGAGAGGTCGATCATCACACCATTGTCACAGACAGAATTGCCGGCAATGTTGTGACCACCGCCACGTATGGAAAAGGGCAAGTCGTTGGCGCGCACGAAGTTCAGGGATTGGACAATATCCTCAGGTGAAGAGCAGCGGGCAATCATGGAAGGCCTGCGGTCGATCATGGCATTCCAGATCTGTCGCGTTTCTTCGTATTGCACATCATCCGGAAGCATCACACTTCCCGAGAAATCGGCCTTAAACGCCTCTATTGCGGTTTGAGAAATATGGTTCATGACGACCACCGTTGCGTGTGCCCGAGGCAGGGACGCATGGAAAGAGCGTCGGGCGGAGAATGGAAGAAAACAAATCGGCTGGCGATTCGCCCCCAATCCTCACAGCGACCCTTTGATTGGCATTTCGTCAGTGGATCATCATAGTGTAGGTCAGACTGTTAACAATCGCGTTTATTTATTCGATGGACTCATGGAGAATCCTAGTCTCATAGCGACTGGATCTCTGGCAAGTAGTTATCGCCGTTCGTTTTCGGTAACTCTCGGCCCATATAGTGAGTAGAGCAGTTGATGAAACGAGCGGGAAGCTACAGTGTTTCTTCCAGGAGCAAGGCCAGTCGCTTGAGATGCAGTTCATAGGCGGTTGCATTAAAAGAAGGGGCGTCCTTGGCCGTGAAGCCGTGGGCTGCGCCTTTGTAGAGTTCGGTGGTGAAGTGCACGCCAGCGGCGGCTAGCGCAGCGTCCATGCGGGCGATCTGCTCCGGAGGCAAAAGCTCGTCCTGGTCGGCATGTCCAAAATAGACGTGCCCCTGAATATTGCCGACCACGTGTATCGGACTGTTCGGGTCGTCTGCTTCCGCCAGCCGGGCCGAATGGAAACCGGCCGCCGCTGCAACGCGGTCGGGGTGTTCAGCTGCCATGCGAAGCGCAAACGCCCCAGTCATGCAATAGCCGACCGCCGCCATCTTGCCGTCAGCAAATTCGGCCTCGTTATCAATGCCGTTCAGAAGGGCAATGAAGTCACGGGACTGTGCCTCGGGCGTGAGGTGACCGGCATACGCTAATAGCGTTGGCCTTACGTCCGGGTCACGAAAGGATTTGCTCTCCGGCACGACAGAGCCTTGCGCATCACGGTAGTAGACGTTAGGCATCAACACGGCATAGCCATTGTTGGCGACCTGCTGGGCTTTCTCGTGATAGCAGGGCCGCAAACCGCCGATATCCGTGAACAGAATAACGGCCGGAAAGGGGCCTACGGCGTTCCCGGGCGTGAAGATATGAGCGTCGATGGTGCCGTCGGTGGCGGGAATTTCGATAGCACGAGACATGAATAAGCTCCGGCTTGTCGATAGCGAGTGGTTGTTATCACAGTCGAATATTACACAGATAAATCTAGCCGAATAAAGGCTTGTCATCCTCGTAACTTGGCGTGATCGACGTAAAACTCCTATGTTGTCGGAAAGGCGATAGGAGTAACAATAATGGATGCACTTGCGCGGAAGCTCGGCCTCAGGACGGATCCCACTATATTTTTCACCTCCGCAGGGATCATGATCCTTTTCTTGGTAGTGATTTTAATTGCGCCGGGCCCCATAGGCGATGCCTTTGGCGCCGGACGGGAGTGGATAGTCACCAATCTTGGCTGGTTCTTTATTTTCGGGGTGACGAGCTGGGTGGCCTTCCTGCTTTGGGTGGCGATCAGCCGTTATGGGGCAATCCGCCTGGGTGGCAATGATGCCAAACCGGCTTATAGCAATATCTCCTGGTTCGCCATGCTGTTTGCGGGCGGTATCGGCACGGTGTTGATGTTCTGGGGCGTAGCGGAGCCTATTTCCCATTTTACGACGCCACCAAGGCCGGATGTTGAACCCTTCTCTGTAGAGGCCGCTGACGATGCCATGAGCTTTTCGATCTATCACCTGGGGCTGCATACCTGGGCGATCTTCGCCATGCCGGGCCTTGCTTTCGCCTACTTTATCTATCGTTTCAATCTGCCGATGCGTTTTAGCTCGGTTTTCTACCCATTGATTGGCGAGCGCATTTACGGTTCCGTCGGTAAATCCCTCGATATCTTTGCCATTCTCGGTACCCTTTTTGGCGTGGCAGTCTCCATTGGCCTGGGGACTCAGCAGATCAATGCGGGGTTAACGGAGTTGTTCGGTATTCCTGATGCAGTGATGCCCAAGGTGCTGATCATTGCCATTCTGACAAGCGTTGCTGTCGGTTCGATCGTGGCAGGGCTGGATTCAGGTGTAAAACGGCTTTCCAATATCAATATCGGTATGGCCGTTGGCCTGATGATGTTTGTGCTCTTTACAGGCTCTACCGTTTTCCTTTTACGTGCCGTTGTCGAGACCTTTGGGCTCTATATATCGAACCTGCTGCCCATGGCGTTCTGGAATGACACCCTGGCGACCTATACCAACGATGATGGCAGTGGCTGGGGATGGCAGGGCAGTTGGACCGTATTCTACTGGGCCTGGACAGTCACTTGGTCGCCGTTCATAGGGATCTTCGTGGCACGGATTTCCCGCGGGCGGACCATCCGCGAGTTCGTGCTTGGGGTGCTGTTCGCGCCCTCCATTTTCACGTTGATCTGGTTTGCGATCTTTGGCTGGTCGGCGATGGAGATTGACGGAATCGGGCCCGAGGCCCGGGAAGCAATGGGCGAGCAGGCCGGTGTCTTGTCTGCTGCCGTCGGCGAAAGCATTCCACTCGCCATGTTTGCGTTTTTCGAGAATTTCCCGGCCGCTACATTGATTCAGGGTCTGGCGGTCGTCATCGTTGCCATCTTCTTTGCCACGTCATCAGACTCCGCGTCCCTGGTGGTCGACATGCTATGTACCGGCAGCCCTGACCCTGGCCCTTGGCATCAGCGCGTATTCTGGGGGGTCTCTGAAGGCATGTTGGCGGCAATGCTCATTGTGCTTGCCGGCGATGCAGGGCTGACGGCATTGCAGGAGGTGATTACCGTTGTCGGTCTGCCAATGTTCATTCTGGTGTTTGCCATGATGTTCGCGTTGTTCCGTGGGTTGTCCCACGAAGACCTTGGGGCGGTGAAGGTTGGTGATCCACCCAAACCTGAGGAGTTATCAGCGAGCGAGAAGGGGAGAACCTAAGCCCCTTTCGAAGATCAAAAGATTCTAGGAAACTTGAGACAGCATTTTCCGGATCCATTACCGCAAGGGGAG
This sequence comes from Halomonas sp. 5021, assembly GCF_036663435.1. Classification (NCBI taxonomy): domain Bacteria; kingdom Pseudomonadati; phylum Pseudomonadota; class Gammaproteobacteria; order Oceanospirillales; family Halomonadaceae; genus Halomonas; species Halomonas sp. 5021. The sequence goes on along the minus strand of NZ_JAXOVU010000001.1, from coordinate 635,361 downwards.
AATGGCAATGAGTCAACGCGATGAATTCATCGAGGAAATGAAAGCCAGGCTTGATGAGTGGAATGCTGAAATCGACAAACTAACCGCTCAGGCCCGTCAGGCCAGTGATGAGGCCAGGGTCAAATACCACGAAGACATTGAGCGACTCAAGAAGCGCCAGGCGGAGACTCAGCAAAGGCTCGAGGAACTGCGCCATGCCAGTGAAGAGGCCTGGGATACCGTTCGCCAGGGCATGGACGATTCCTGGGAATTGATGCGCAAAGCTTTCCGGGACGCCTCCTCTCGTTTCAAGTAGCCGGCGCTAGCCCCATTAGTTGGAGGCACGACCGTCCTGCGGTTGCGCCTCATTGCCTTCGCGTAGTCGTTCGATAGACGCACTTCCCTGCTCTGACAAAGCGGCAAGGCGGTCGATCTGCTCATCCAGGCGAGGCAGGGCTTCCTGACGGTAGGTTGAAAGGTCGTCGATTGCGCCCATCACCTCGCGAAACGCCTCTTCGAGCACCTGCATGTCGAGCATCGCCGAGGAGGCCCGCTTCTGGATGTCCACGCCTTGCTGGCGTAGTGCCTTGGCGGTTCCGCCGATCATCTGTGATGTGGTGGAATTTAGGGATTCGATGCGGTCCAGCACCAGACGCTGATTGGCCATGGCCATGGCGACCGTCACTGCAACGGTAAGGGCCGAGACGGTCACGTTGATGGCCCGGTCCACACCGCGCATCAACTCCCGGTTGTTGCGGATGATGACTTCCAGCGCCAGTACACCCTGCTGGCTCACCGCCAACTGTTGCTGAAGATCGACAATGCGTTGACGAAGCGGAAAGAGCAGCTCCTCTTCGATAAATTGACGCCGTGGGTCATTCACGTCACGGTCGGCGACATCATCCTGAAGTCGCTGATCGATCAAGCGACCCAGCGTGATCTGGCGGTTCAGCTCACTGAGGATGTCATTGAGCGCTTTCTGGTCATCGCTAAGAGTGAGGTTGTCACGATGTAGCATGTCGCGACCGCCTTCCAGCTCCTCGATGATCGCGTCCAGGGCCTGCTGGGCATTCTCGAACTTGCGGAAGTAGCGCTGCAGGCGGCTGTCGACGCCGGGAATGATCGCCATCACGCGATCCAGTGCGCTGGGCGCCAGGCGATGACGGGCGGGGTCGAGGCCTTCCATCCGCCCCCGTAGGTCACTTAGCGCCTTGGCAACCGGCCCACCTTCGTCGCCCTGGTGGGCCAGCTTGCGGAGCGGTGTTTGCAGCATGGCACTGCGATGGGCGGCCTGCTGCTGAAGCTCCAAGCCCATTTCGTCCACGGCGCGGCGCTGGCGAACCGCTGATGCCTCGTCGCCTTCGGCTAGAATGTCCTCGATAAAACGGTCAGCCAGGGACGCGAGTTCGGGGTCGATATCCTTCTTGTCAGGCTCAACTGACTCGTCCTGGCGCGCCCCCAATTGGCTGGCGATCTCGTCCACCGGTGGCAGGGAGAGGCGAGGTTGGTCATCCGATGGTTGAGTCATGAGCGTCTCCAGAGGATAAAAAAACTAAGTGATCAAAAGACCGTCGTAAAACGTTACTCTATCAATGGCTACCGGATCAGTCTTTGCGCGCATACCGATCGGCGCCTTCGACGAAGCGGCGCAGATCTTCCAGCGCTTTATCGGTGGTAACGGACGCCTGGGGTCGCGTTGTTTCGATGCGTGACATGGAAACGGCGGTATCGTCGAGCACGGTAAGCGCCGACTCAATTCGGGCGGCTCGCTCATTGAGCCGATGTTCGGTCTCCACCAGCAAGTCGAGGCGACGCACCAGGGCGGCACGTTCCTCATCGCTTAGCCGTTTGCCATCCCGTTCCAGCCGACCGCGCACGTATTGGCCGTCCACGCTGACCACGCCGCGGGCCTGGGAGGCCATGGTCGTCAGTGTATCCACCGCGCCGAGACATACCTGGGTGACCAGCCCGCGCGAGCGCTCAAAGGCCAGCTCGCCCGTGTGGAAGCGACCGCTCAGGACGTCCATGACATGACGGTAGCGGCTGTAGAGACGGTCCGCGAGAATCGCCAGGTCAGGACGCTTGACGTCCAGCAAGCTCTGCTTGGCCCGACACATGGCCAACACAAGATCATCGGCACCCTCGGGTGGTCTTGCCGGATCGAGCACCGAGACGCCAGCTTCATAGGCCTTGCGCTCCTCCTGGGCTCTGCGCTGCTGCGCTTCGGCGATACTTTGAGCCTCTCGACGGCGTTCACGGCGGCGAGCAAGCCAGCCGCGTAGCGTTCGCTCGATGGGCAGCTCCACCGGAATGGCAACAATGCCCGCCAACCAGCCAAACAGACTAGGGCTGAAACCACCCCAAAGAGAGGTTAGCCATAGCAGCATGCTGATGAAAGGGATGATCAGGCAATAGCGGAAGACGACCTGTAGCCGCCCTTGGGTTGCCACCGGAAGCGCTATACCGGGGTTGTACAGGCCGACCAGTAACCAGGGGAGACAGGTCATGAAGAGGCCATAGGAAAATCCCTGCAGGAATCCCAACATTGATGCGATTATCCTTGAGTGATTGAACGCCTAGAGTAACCGAGCCGGGATGATCAGCACCAGCAGCGCTGGCACTCTAATATTGACTTGCATCCTCCATGTGGATGGTATTGATGAATTTATGGATCAACATTGCACTTCACCAACAACTTGATTGCGCCCGTGATGCTTGCCTGTGTAGAGAGAGGTATCCGCACGATGAAGAATGCTTTCTTCTGTTGGGTCATCCGCAGTGAAATGCGCAACCCCGCAGGTGACAGAAATATAAAAGGTAGCACCGGTATGCGTAGTGAAGGCAGTGTTGGCAAGCTTTTGTCTGATATCATCAGCGATTGCTAATGCAGCGTCTGGCGTTATTTCAAACAGCAGCACGGCAAATTCCTCTCCACCCAAACGCCCGATGACATCGGTCTCTCTGAACCGTTCCTTGAATAAGCGGCAAACTTGCTTCAGTACCTTATCGCCTACGGCATGCCCATAAGTGTCGTTGACGTTTTTAAAATGGTCGACATCAAAAAGCAGGACGGCGGCGTTATGTTCGCTTCGACAAAAATGAGAAAAGGCTTGTCGAAGTCGTTTCATAAAGTGACCTCGGTTGAATGTGCCGGTGAGGTCATCAGTGATTGCTTGATTTCTTAGGTTTTTCTCCAGCACCTTGTGGTCGGTGATGTCCTGTAAAGTGCTGAGGAGAATATCAGGGTCGTCGGGTGCAGAGTTATCGGCAACTTCATGTATCCAGCGCACATTACCACCAGGCTGGACGATACGATATTTGATATCAATGGCGCCGGTTTTCTTAAGTGTCTGCTGTGCCTTGGCAACTTTTTTCCGATCAGAGGGATGCACCAACCTGATAAAGTCCTTTTTATCAGGTATGAACCGGTCAGGGTCAACGCCAAAGAATTCGTAAACCATCTCTGACCAATACATCTGCCCAGTTGATAGTGACATCTGCCAGTAGCCGAAGCCTCTTATCTTATGCAGTTTTTGTAGCATGATCGCGAAGGACTGCCACTCTTGCGATGTCGAAGGCATACCGAAAATTCGAGATGAAGTCTGCATGCCATGATTTGCGGGGTTGATAGTGTTCCTCGATGCCATTTTTACGGCTGCCGAATGAGGGCCCTGAGGCCATACCTCTTAAAAATTAGTGCTTGGGTCAGCATCCATAGCCAGTACCCAGATTATCCAATGTACTTGAAGGTCAATGAGTTGATCGACTGCTGTTTTTTCTATTGGCCTTGAATAAAGATGCCACTATCTTTTCCTTAAGCACCCTTTAAGGCGCTCTATCATTGGGTGTGTCAATGTCGTTTTATGTACCAACCGTTGTAAGGGGCTGAGATGCCTTGCGTGTTGAAGGCATGCCAAAGATCCCGTGCTGGTATGTGGAGATGTGATGAAGTGCCTGAATGCCATTTACATGGCTGCAGGATGAGAGCCCTGAGACCACGCCTCTAAAAAATTGAGTGCTTTGTCGGCATCAACGGGACGGCTGAACAGGTAGCCCTGAAGGACATCACAGCCAAGCTTTTCCAATAGCGTCTGCTGTGTCTGGTATTCAACGCCTTCGGCAACGACCGTCAGACCAAGGCCGTGAGCGATGCGGATAATGCCGCTCACCAGGTTGATGGCTTTTTCATCATGAGGCAGGTCGTCGATAAAGCTCTTGTCGATCTTAAGCACGTCAACGGGTAAGCGCTTGAGATAATTCAGTGACGAATAGCCAGTACCAAAATCATCCAGCGCCAGAGATATACCGCTGTTTCGCAGCTTATCCATGGTCGAAATGGCACGGTCGATATCTGTCAGCAGGCTTTCTTCGGTAAGTTCCAGCGTCAGGCGCTGTGGGGCCAGGTTGTGCTCACCAAGGGTCCGCAGAACCTGCTCGACAAAATTGGGTTGATAAAACTGGTTAGCGGGGATATTGACGCCGATTTTCAACGAGGGATCGCTGAGCTTGAGGGGCCAATGGAAGGCTTTTTGGCATACAAGCTCAAGCGACCAGTCAGTCAGTAACCGTGACAGCCGTGCATTTTTTTCGGCAATGGGGACGAACTCTCCAGGGCTGATGGCCCCCAGCTTGTTATCCTGCCAGCGCGCTAGTGCTTCGAACCCAACCACGCCGCTGCCATCGGCGGAGACCAGCGGCTGGTAGTGTTGCTGCAATTTATTCCCTGACAGAGCCGCTTCAAGGCGCTGCTCAACCTCATGTCGGCGTAACGCACTTTCTTCTGTGCGATGGGTAAAGACATGAATGTTTTCATATGTCTTGGGTGCCTTTAGCGCTGTACGAGCCCTTTCCAGCAAATCATCCGGGTTGATTCCATCACTTGGTGAGACGCTGACCCCTACGTCGATTTTCGGTCTTACCGTATGACCATCGAGATCAATGGGAGCGTTCAGCTTGTTGATAATCGGCTTGATAACGCCGAAAAGATCGCGCAGTGAATAGATGGATACCACGGCACCAAAACGATCAATGTCGATATTGCCAGCTGTCAGGATACCGATATCAGGGGCAATGAGACGATCGGCCAGGCATTTAAGAATCGCGTTACGATACTTGCGACCATGAAGCCGACTAATCTCGTCTAGGTTGTTGATCCGCAAGTGCAAAACAACCAGATGGTAAGATTCGGTTTCAGCAAGTTGGACTAGATTGTCCAATGTTTCGCCCAGCAAGGTTTCGTCGGGTAGGCCCGTTCGCGCATCCCGTTGATTAATACGGCTGGCCTGGTGGCGCATCTCGAGTATCTGCGTCTTGATGTTGATCTGCTCTTCGACAATATTGCCAAAGGCGAGCAGCCATGAACGCTCAACTTCATTGAGTGCGCGCGGCTGGATATCACTAAGACAGAGCGTACCGATTGCCTTTCGGTTTGGGTCGCGTAACACGACGCCAGCGTAGAACCGAATATAAGGATATGAAATCACGGCCCTATGGCGTTTGAATAAATCGCTCTCCAATGTATCGGACACTTCCATATAACCGTGCTCTAGCGCATGGATACAGAAAGAAAACTCGCGTGAGATTTCACGCCCTTCCATGCCGACTGACGATTTCAGCCGCTGACTATTTTCATCGAACAGTGAAATGAAAGCGATGGGCACATTGAATACCTGGGACACCAGGTGGATAAAACGATCAAAGTGCGCTTCTGGGGCGGCATCTGGTGAATACTGAGGGGTGAGGCCGTTGTCATCGTTTTGCAAAGGGGGGCAGCGGTTACTTTCGTCATCCATTGAATATGCCTGCTTGAAGCTGAGCACGCAGGTAACCAGCCGGGGCATTGACACTCGTGCTTTAAACGATAGTAATTGATTTAATCATTCCTGCGGGTATGTTTCAAATGTTCTAGGGGTTTTTATGTATATATTGGTGCTCATGTGCCTCTTAAAAAGCTGTTCACGACGAGGAAGGTAAGTATTCTCGTCAGGGGGTTGTAATAAATCGTTTTGCTCAGCAGTCAGTGGGAGCGTCCAAAATCAGTGGGGCATGCCGTAAAACAGCATTGATTAATGAGGAGTGCGAAGTGAATCCACAAGAAGGTTCCGGGTCAGCTATCAGAGTGTTGGTTGTCAACGAAAGCGGTTTTATTCGTGAGGGACTTTGCAAGGTTATCGAGCGGTTCAGGGGAGTTGACGTGGTGGGCAGCACTTCTTGTGCTCATGATCTGGACGCGGTGGTGCAAACCTTGTGCATTGATGTTGCCTTGATTGACGCACAATTCCCCAGTCAGACGGGGTTTGATGCCGCTCGTCAGCTTCACGAAAGCGGCGTCGAAACGCGGGTGGTCATCCTGTCGGTCAATCCTAGCCTGACGGATGTAAGAAGAGCATTTCAGGCAGGGGCTATCGGTTTTTTGCTGCGTAGCGCTGGTATCAGCGACCTTGAAATAGCGCTGCGTGTCGCTGTTAAGGGGAAGATGTTTTTGTGCCCAACCTTACTCAAACGGTTGTATGAATCATCGGCGCCAGAAGGTATTCTAGACGGCGAAAACATAGGTGCTGACACCCATCAAAATTGTCATTCGATTGAGGATATGCTCCTTAAGGCACAGCACTTGGGTATGCTCCAGCAGGATAGCTAGTCAGGGTTTTTACTTATACTGCTTTGTCGATCACTGCGTTAACGTGCAGGAACGAATTATACACCTAAATTTCTAATGTTAACTTTTTATCCAGTAACGGGGTGATGCGCCTGCTAGGTTCACGATTCACGATTGAACACACCCTCAGCCAAGAGGGAGTTACAGGCAACAACCTGTCAAGGTCAACAGCATAAATTCATGAAATCTAATGACAATACCATCCAGATACTACTGGCGGATGAACATCAGCTCGTTCTTTCTGCGATCAGCTCGCTTATTGAAACCTTTGATGACATGACGGTGATTGCCGAGGTTGGCTCTGCGCAACAGTTGCTGAATGATGACGAGGTATATAACGATGTTGATGTGGCACTTATCGACTCAACGTTGCTTTCGATGAAGGGAGTCGCGTCATTGAGTCGGCTCAGGAAACGGTGCCCCAAAGGGCGGGTCGTGATTCTATCGAGCTATTCCAGCGATAGTTTCATTCGCCGCCTTTTCGAAGAAGGGGCACATGGATTTCTACATAAAAACGCTGACGTCGATACACTGGAATTGGCAATCAAGAAAGCGGTGATGGGCGAGTGTTTTGTATTTACTTCCATGGAACCTGAGCAATTCGTTGATGCAGCCTCCGTTGTCGGGACCTCCGCCATCCCGGATAACCCCTTGACCTCGCGTCAATGCGAAGTTCTTGAGCTGGTGGCAAAAGGCTTTCGCAGCAAGGCCATTGCTAACCAGCTTAACGTCAGTATTAAAACCGTCGAGACCCATCGAGCCGATATTATGCGTCGCCTGGGGGTGAGGCATACGGCAGGGCTTGTTCATGAAGCGATTCGATTTGGCTTATTGGTTTCACCCAACGAAACGGATGGACCTGAATGAACAACACGATGGTTATCCATGTCCTCGTTTAGCCCTTCCAGATGGCTGCCCGGTGGTCATTTGCAAACGCTGTATAGCCCATTGTTTCGTTCAGAACTGCTTTTAGCGCGCGAGCGTGAGCGGATGACACTGAAAGATGGGGACTTCCTTGATCTCGACTGGTATGGCCGTCGTGACGACGATACGCCTTGCGTCATACTGCTACACGGGCTGACCGGCAGTTCTTCGTCACGTTATATCCTGGGCCAGCAGCAGGCGTTAGCCTTGAGAGGCTGGCAGAGTGTGGCCGTGAATTGGCGTGGCTGCTCTGGACAGCCCAATCAGCTCGCTCGCGGTTATCATTCTGGGGTGAGTGACGACCTGGCTGAGGTTGTCGGGATGCTATCCATGCGCCGACCGGCCCAGCCTCTGGCGGCCATTGGTTATTCGCTGGGCGGCAACGTCCTGTTGAAATACCTGGGCGAGCAGGGCAGTGCCACCCCGTTGCAGGCAGCCGCCGCCGTTTCGGTCCCGTTTCGTCTGGACCACAGTGCCGAGAGGATTCGTCAGGGCATGTCGAAAATATATCAAGCCCGTTTTTTACGCGACCTGGGTCATTACATGAAAGACAAGCGCCAGCGATTCTCCATCAATGGTGACCCCGATGAATACGCAAAGCTGTTAGCTTTGGGGTCGCTCAAGGGGATGTCCACGCTATGGGAATTCGATGAGCGAGTAACGGCCCCCTTGCATGGTTTTTCAAGTGCTGCCGACTATTACCAGCGATGCAGCAGTCTGTATTTTGTTTCGTCGATCACTGTGCCGACGCTGATCATCCAGGCACAAGACGACCCCTTTCTTTATCCGGAAAGTGCACCACCTCCACAGTCATTACCTTCCAGCGTGACGCTTGAGTTTCACCGCCAAGGAGGGCACGTGGGCTTTATTGAAGGTACGCCCAGATCCCCCGGCTATTACCTGGAGCGGCGTCTGCCAGCGTGGTTGGCGTCTACGCTATCAAACGCCGAGAAGTGGGCGAGCTGCGCGTGAAATATTGATTGTGTTAGTGAGGCGTTGCACTACTATGCAGCTATAAGGCTCATTGGGAGCCCTTATGGAAAGACGCCATGCTAAAAGGTCTGATTATCTGTTTTGCTGTGCTGTTTGCACAATTAGCGGTACTGCATGTGATTGACACGCGTCTCTACAACTCATCGCAGGACGCACGTCAAACCGCGGTGACCAAGACCACACCGCTGAAAGACGATGAGGAAGACGTGCAAAGTTGAGGCGCGGACATCAACATACCCAGCGGGGCTAACCGCTGGGTCACTCGATTTAGAGCATGTCCTCCAGCCAGACCGTAAAGGCTTGCCAGGAGCGCCGGTCGGCACGTTCATGGTAAGCATCACTTCCGAAGACGCTAAAGGCGTGTGGCGCGCCAGAATAGATACCGACTTCGTAGGTAACTTCGGCGTTTTCCAGTTCGCCGGCCAGGGTCGCTACATCGCCGAGGCTCACCGATGAATCGGCGCCACCGTGGGCAATGAAGATCGGTGCCGTATCACTTGAATAGGCCTGCCCCTCGGGCGTGGTCAACCCACCATGAAAACTGGCATACGCCGCAATATCTTCGGCCTCATCAGAACGGGCGATCTCCAGTGCCACTGCACCGCCAAAGCAGTACCCCATGATCACGGTGTTATCGGCGGCACCCTGTTGCCTTGCCTGCGAAAGGCCACCGAGGGTAAGCGCTCTCATCCGTTCCCTGTCTTCGTAAAGCCGATTGGTGGCCGCCCGTTTGTCTTCAACTGCCTGGGGCCGGTTGCCTTCCCCGAACAGGTCCAAGGCAAACACGTCAAAGCCTTTTTCGGCGAGCATATCGGCACGTTCCCGCTCATAATCATCCAGCCCGTCCCAGTCATGAACGATCAGCACGCTGCCTTGTGCGTCGTCACCACCCGAGACGAAATAACCTTCGAAATCTTCATCATTGATGGAGTAAGCCACATCCTGCCCGGCGGGGGAGAAAGCAAAAGTAGCCTGAGCCAATGACATCAGCACGATGGTGCTGGCAGGGAATAGAATTTTTTTCATCATCTTGGTGTCCAAGGTGGGAATGGGTATCAAGGAGGTTCTTAGCAAGCATAGCTAACGCTTGCTAAACTGACACAATGTTGAAAGTCTCAACGCTGAAAGACTAATAGCGTGGAAGACAAAGACTTGCGTCTGGAACTCGGTAACGGCATGCTGGTCAACTGTTTGATAGATCATTACGGAGCATGAACACATGAGTTACAACGACTCGCATATTGCGCAATCAGCCTCTGGCGGTGTAGCCAATTCGGTTAGCACCAACAAAGTGCTGCGTAACACCTACGCGTTGTTGGCGATGACGCTACTTTTCTCTGCGGTCACCGCAGGCGCCTCCGTCGCGATGGGCGTTCAGCAACTGAACATCTTCGTGTTCTTCATTGGTGCTTACGGGTTGATGTTCCTGGTCCATAAAACGGCCAATTCAGCGCTAGGGCTGCTTTCTACCTTTGCCTTCACAGGCTTCATGGGCTTCACCTTAGGGCCGATCCTGTCCGCCTACCTGGCACTGCCCAATGGCGGCGCCTTGATCATGAATGCCCTGGCCATGACCGGCATCACCTTCATCGGCCTATCAGCCGTCGCCCTGATAACGAAGAAAGATTTTGGCTTCCTGGCCAACTTCATGGTGGCCGGTGCCATCGTGCTGGTGCTCGCGATGGTGGCGGCGTTGATTTTCAACATCCCCGCGCTTTCACTGATGGTATCGGCTGGCTTCGTACTGTTTTCTTCAGCGGCCATTCTTTACCAGACCAGTGAAATCATCCATCGCCAGGGTGAGACGAATTATATTCTGGCCACCATCACGCTCTTCGTCTCTATCTACAACCTGTTTATCAGCCTGCTGTCGCTGCTCGGTTTCATGAGCAACGAGTAACCCATCTGGCGTTACACATAGCAGCATGTCTCAACAGACCCTATTACCAGGGTCTGTTTTTTGTTATATGCAGGATGTCACTCGCCACACCGATAGGTAAGGGCAATGAATTACGGACTGTTAGTCATGGGGGCCCCCTACAGCCAGCCGGCGCCTCATTCGGCGCTCAGGTTTGCCCATGCGGTGCTGGCAAGGGGGCATCAGCTCGCCGGCGTTTTCTTTTATCACGACGGTGTTCATAATGCGTCAATGCTAATGACCCCGCCGCAGGATGAGTTGAACCTGCGCGAAGCCTGGATAGCGCTTCATAAAGACCACAATGTGGCGCTGGATGTATGTATCGCCGCGGCGCTGAGGCGTGGTGTCATCAGTCAATCTGAAGCATCCCGCCATGGCCATGATGCCTTTAACCTGGAAGCTCCCTTTGAGCTGACCGGGCTTGGTCAGTTGCTGACGCTGCAACAACGCTGCGATCGTTTGATTACCTTTGCCAGTTGAGGCCGTCCATGCATGAATCAGAAGACCTGTTGGTGATCATTCGTCATGCTCCCCATAATTCGAACTGGCTGCGTGAGGGGCTTGACGCCGCTCTGGTTGGCGCTGCCTTTGGGCAATCTGTCAGGCTGCTGTTCATGGGGCAGGGTGCGTTGGCACTGTGCAGGGAACAGCAGGCAGGCGCCCCGGGACAAAAGGCCAGTCTGCCGACCATCGACATGCTCGAGATGTACGATATCGACCAGTTGAATGTCCCCCAGCGAGTGCTCGACGACCTCAAGCTTCCTCTCGATGCGCTTGTCGATGGCGTAACACCGCTCAGCGAGGAGCAAGTCAAAGCGCTGTTTAGCCAAAACCGCCCGATCCTCAACTTCTAGGGTGTTTCATGATCCTGCATATTTTGACAACCCCTCCCACCCATGAGGCCGCCCAGCAGGTCGAGCAGGCCATTCAGGCGGGGGATACGCTGTTGCTGACCGAAGCAGGCGTGATGGCGGCGCTTAACCCAGATTTACACTGCTGGACGCAGAATGACTACGCGGTATTTTTGCTTGAAGAAGACCTCGTCGCCCGAGGGCTCTCAAGCATTGCCGCAACCCATGGGTTGGCGGCCGTGGATATGGAAGGGTTTGTAGCGCTGACTGAGCAGCATGCACAGTCGGTCACCTGGTATTGAATAGCTGATAGGCAACAGTGAGTACACTGATGGAGAACACCGACGCTAACGTACTGCTTGATCCGGAAGGGTACCTCGTCGACATGAGTGACTGGTCAGAAGCGGTTGCTGACCAGTTGGCCGTCGATGAAGGCATCGAATTGACGTCCGAGCACTGGGAAATCATCCACTTGGCGCGCGGTTTCTATCGCCGTTATGAAATGGCACCGGCAATGCGACCGCTCGTCAAAGCCACTCAGCAGACGCTGGGTAGTGACAAGGGCCGCTCTATTTACCTGATGCGGCTCTTTCCTGGCAGTACCGCCAAGGTGGTGGCGCGCATTGCAGGGCTTCCCAAACCCACCAACTGCCTTTGAAAACAGCCAGGCAGCGTAACCGCTGGTCGGCCGTTAGCTCGATGCCGCAAAAGGCAGGCCCAGCAATGCCTTGAGATGCGCCTCCACACCGCTTGCCAGCGATGTCGGGTTATAGCCGCCCTCCAGCGAGGAGACAAGCCGGTTATCGGCATACAGCGTGGCAATTTCCATCGCCATGTGCGTGATCCAGTAGAAGTCCTCATCCACCAGGCATACATCGCCCATGGGGTCATCACGGTGGGCATCGAACCCGGCGGACATCATCACCAGGTCAGGCTTGAAGCGGTGCAACGCCGGTAGCCATTGGCTTTCAATCAGGCGACGGAATTCGGGCCCTTGCGTGCCGACTTCCAGGGGCGTATTGACGACGTTTTGCCATTCGCTACGTAAATATCGCCATGGGTAGAAGGGATACTGGAAGCTGGTGCAGATCAGCACATCCGGATCATTCTTGAAAATATCGATCGTGCCGTTGCACTGGTGGACGTCAAAATCCAGGATGGCAATGCGCTGGGCACCGTAGCGTTCCCTTGCATAGGCCGCGCCGACCGCGATGTTGTTGTAAAAGCAAAACCCCATCGCCTCGGCGGCTTCGGCATGATGCCCAGGCGGACGAATCGCACAAAACACATTATCGGCTTGGCGCTTGAAGACCTGATCGATCCCTTTGATAACCGCACCAGCGGCATAACGAGCGGCTTTCAGGCTATCCGGGTTCATCAGGGTGTCGTTATCAAGCGATACGATGCCTTGCTCGGGCAGACATTTGGTAAGGGCGTTAAGATGACGTGTGGCGTGCACTCGATTGAGTGCCGCTTCATCCGCTTCCCTGGCATCGGCCTGCATGGTTTGCTGCAATAAGCCTGACAATGCCAGACGCGCTCGAATCGCCTCCAGTCGATGAGGGTTTTCAGGATGTTCCGGCCCCATATGATGCAATAAGCAGTCCGGGTGGGTAAGGTAGGCAGTGATCATTCAAGCGCTCCATGGTAGCTAGTATCACCTTAATCGCGACACGCTGATAGGCGACAGTGTCCATAAGTCTTACATCGCGCTGCACCGTTCCAGGAGAGGCAAACGTGAGTACACGTTTCTTGCACCATTTTTTCGAACCCCGCACGCTTGCCGTCATTGGCGCATCCGAGAACCCAGCGTCGCTTGGGGGCTTGGTGCTTCGCAATATTCATGAAGGCGGGTTCAAGGGGCGACGTTGGGCGGTTAATCTGAAAGGCTATGATCAGGTCTTCGGTGACCCCTGTGTCAAGCGCGTTGACGACTTGCCTGAGGTGCCTGACCTCGCCATCATCTGCTCGCCCATTGACGGGGTGCCCAAATTGATCCACCAGTTGGGCAAGTTTGGGGTAAAAGCCGCCCTGGTACTTTCCGGTGGCGCTTATCTGGATCGCGACACGGGCAATAAAGGCTCGATACGCGAGCGCATGCTGAAGGCTGCCCGTGAATCCGGCATCCGCGTGCTGGGGCCTGAGTGCATGGGCCTTATCGTGCCAGCTAAAAAACTCAATGCTTCATATGCCAGTCAGCCGGTCAAGGCAGGCCGAGTGGCGTATCTTGGCCAGTCAGGCATGTTGGCCAACGCCATGATCGATTGGGCAGCCGGGCGCGATGTGGGGTTTTCGCACCTGATTACCGTGGGTGACAGTGTCGATGTGCTATTGCCGGATCTGATCGATTACGTAAATCAGTTCTCACCGGCGCAGGCAATTCTGCTCCATCTTGAGCGGATTTCCGACGCGCAGCATTTCATGACCGCGGTACGCGACGCCTCGAGAAACCGGCTCGTGCTGGCCATCAAGAGCGGAAGAACCTTTGCTTCGGATATTTCCGGCATGGCCCCGACGCCGGGTATTGCCAATCGCGATGTCGTGTTTGACGCGGCTTTTTCACGCGCCGGGGTAGTGCGTGTCGACGACTCCGACGAGTTGCTGGATGCCCTGGAAACCCTTTCGCGCATGAAACCATTACGTGGCGACCGCCTGGCGGTGGTGTCTAACGGTTTGGGGCCTGCCATGCTGGCTATCGACAAGCTGGTCAGCGCCGGAGGCAAGCTGGCCGAGTTCAGCGATGAAACACAACAAGCGTTGCATCAAAGCCAGGTCGATTTCAGCAAACCCGGTGAAAACCCCGTTGACCTGGGCGGTAATGCCACGCCCGAGCGGTTTGTCGAGGCGCTGAAAATTGTCGCCGCAGATGCCAATGTGGATGCGGTCCTCGTGGTGCATGCACCAACGCGCCTGGCGCCTTCGCTGGTCACCGCACAAGCGCTGATTGCCAACCGCAAGGCCTTCCGTCGTAATTTATTGACCAGTTGGATGGGGCTCAAAGAGGCGTTGAATGCTCGCCACGAATGCAACCTGGCTGGCATTCCCACTTATATTTCGCCCGAAAAAGCGGTGAAAGCCTTCATGCATATGGTGGACTACCAGCGCGTTCAACAGCTGCTTCAGGAAACACCGCCCAGCCTGCCGTTTTCCACCAGTGCTGATATTCGCGCAGAGTGCCGGACATTGATCAGCGAGGCGAAGGCCGAGGGCCGTCAGACGTTAAGCCACTCGGAAACGGCGCAAGTGCTTGAGGCTTACGGCATTCCTGCAGCGACCAGTTATTACCTTACCAGTGCCGAGCAGGCGTTGGACATTGCCGGGCAGATTGAAGGACCCAAGGCGCTGAAGGTAGTGCATGAGGGCAATTGTCGACCCTATCGCTATCGCAAGCACCCGCATAAGATTTCGGCAGGGCTGCTTCAGGATCTTGAAACCCCCGAGCAGGTGGCGGATGGAGTTCGCCAACTGGGCGAAAAGGTGAACGAAAAGTACCCCGAATACGCGATCCATGAATACTGCCTGCAGCCCATGCAGCGCGGCAAGCATTCCATGCAGGTGTGCGCGGGCATTACCCGGGACCCGGTATTCGGCCCGCTGATCGTGTTTGGCATTGGTGGCTATAAAGTCAATGTACTTGCTGACCGCCAAGTCGCTTTACCGCCCCTCAACATGAGCCTGGCGGCGGATGTGGTCAATCGCACCCACGCCGCATCGTTGATCCGCGAACACTCGTCAGACCCCGACCGGGATACCCAGCACTTATGCCAACTGCTGGTAAAGCTGTCACAAATGGCCTCGGATCTGGGCGAGCTGCGTGGGCTTGAACTTAACCCATTGCTGCTCAACCGGGACGGCATGCTGGCCGTCGATTTTGCCATGGACCTCGGCCCCCCGGCTCGTTTTGCCATCATGCCTTATCCGGAAGAGCTGCGTGAATGGCTGACGTTGAAAAACGGCTGGCAAGTCGAGGTGCGGCCGATTCGTGCCGAAGATGCACCTTTGATTACCAATTTTCACCGCCAACTTTCCGAAGAAAGTATTCGTTTCCGCTATTTTCATAACAAGTCGGATTTAACCCAGCGCGATCTTTCGGTGTTGTCGCATATCAATTACGACCGCCAGATGGCGTTTATTGCCGAACATCAACGCGATGATGGCAGCAAGGAAATGCTCGGGGTGGTGCGTGTCTGGAATGATCCGGATAACATTCGAACGGAATTTTCAGTCATTATTCGCGACGACATGCAGGGCCTGGGGATCGGCAGCCTGTTAATGAAAAAAATGGTCGCTTATTGCACCCACATTGGCACCCTGGAAATGGTGGGCAAAATCATGCCGGATAATCATCCCATGCGGGCACTGATGAAACACCTGGGCTTCACTTGTCGTTACAACATGGAAGAACAGGTAATTGATGCCATCATGCGGCTCAACGAGCCCGAAAGTGAATGGCAGCGCCACCGGCTGGAAAGCCTGCCGGACTAGCCGCTGGGCATGGCTAGCCCGCCACCTTGGCCAGCCACAGGGCAGAGGGGCTCAGGGCGCCATGCGGAAAGAGTTCCACTCGCCGCCTTCGCGACGCTCAAAGCGTATACGGTCGTGCAAGCGACTGGGTTGGCCCTGCCAGAATTCGATCATATCGGGATTCACGCGGTAACCGCCCCAGTGGTTGGGACGCGGAATTTCTTGCCCTTCATAGGCTTGTTCAAAACGCTTTTGCCGTTCTTCAATCCAGTTACGGTCCGGTATCACTACACTCTGGGTGGCAATCCAGGCACCTAACTGGCTGCCACGTGGGCGGCTGGCGAAATACGCGTCGGACTCTTCAGCGGCCACCTGCTCGACGGCTCCCTCAATACGCACCTGGCGGGAAATCGATGGCCACCAGAAGGTAAGCGCCGCGTAGGGCACATTGTTGAGTTCACTTCCCTTGTGGCTATGGTAATTGGTGTAAAACACCATGCCGCGCTCGTCGAACCCTTTCAAAAGCACCACGCGCGCGTGAGGGCGCCCCTGGCTGTCGACGCTTGCCAGCGTCATGGCATTGCTGTCTTTGCCTTCCTTTTCGATAGCCAGATTGAACCATTCATCAAACAACACGAGGGGATCATCAGGGGCCTGGGATTCATCGAGTTGGCCACCTTCATAATCACGCCTGATATCCGCTATGTCGCGTGCCATTGCTAGGCTCTCCATCAAGAATTTTTTACATGGTGTCGGGTGTGGTCACAAAGCTCAAGCCCTGATTAGCCCTGAGTACGTAATTGGCGGCTGCGAAACCGCGCAAAGGCCATGCAACCGGTAAACAAAGCGAGCGAGAGAACGGCCTCGGTGACGCCACGCAAGGTTTGAGTGGGTAGGGTGGCCACCATCACGCCCTGGCTGAAATACAGCAGGCTGACAAAGGCTAACCAGGCATGTCCTCGCGGTCGCCTTCCGATAATAGAAGGTAGAAACAGGATCAGGGGAAGCACAAAGGCTGCCATGGGGCGCCAACTGAACGCCGCGTCCTGCACCATGAAACCACGTAACAGCATCATTATCAGCAACAGGCCAAAACTTGCCAATACCCACTGCCGTGCCCGCAAGGTGAGAAGATCAACGCCGTGCCGTTGCTCAAGCCGCTCCAGCCACTGCTTCATGATGTCTCCTCGCGCATTGTCCGCATCGCCAGCGCCAGTTTGGCGAGGCGCTTGCCCTGAGCGACGCACAGGGCGCGCTCATGTTCGTCGACTGAGCGGTCGCTCCTTGGCCCTGCCAGGTGGCTTGAGCCATAGGGCGTTCCACCGGTTTCTGTGGCCAGCAGCTCAGTGGCGCTATAGGGCACGCCAGCGTAGACCATGCCGTGGTGAAGCAGCGGGACCAGCATGGTCAACAACGTGGCTTCCTGCCCACCATGCAGGCTCGAGCTTGAGGTAAAGGCGGTTGCCGGTTTGTCGATCAGGGCACCATTGATCCAAAGGCTGCTGGTGGTATCCAGAAAATATTTAAGTGGTGACGCCATGTTGCCAAACCGGGTCGGGCTGCCTAGCGCCAGGCCGCTACAGTGACGGAGATCGTCGAGCTCGGCATAAATCGCACCTTCCTCGGGGATCTCGGGGGATGTCGCTTCGCAGGTGGGGGAAACCGGCGGCACAGTGCGCAGGCGCGCTTCAATGCCTGCCACTTGCTCTACGCCGGCGGCCATCTGCTGAGCCATGGTGGCGGTCGCACCCGAGCGCGAGTAATAAAGTATCAAGACATAGGGCAATGAACCGGACATAGTAACTCCAAGCAGATTATTCTCTTAGGGTACCAGAGCAATGTGGGCAGCGGGTAATGCCAAACGCATACCTTGCGCATTGGGCAGCCGTTGATAGACCCAGGCCCGGGTTCCGTCGGCCAGCTGCTTTTCCACGCGCTCGTAGCGAATCCCCAGGCGTTCGTAACGGTCAAGGCGGGCCAGTTGATCCGCGGTCACACGCAAACGCAAGCCATCAACCTGGCTGTCCGGCAATGGCGATAAATCAAGGCCATTACGCTGATAACCTTCGAGGGTGGCCGCTTGAGGGTTGCCCGAGCCCCCCATGACGATCCAGCGCACGGGGGCATAACGTAACGTGCCATATACAAACACGTGGTGTGGGCGTTGTTCGATATCCGCAAGATGGTCGGGCCGATCATAGAACCAGGGGCTGAGCATGGTCAGCCAAAGCCACCCGGCAAGGCCCAGTAGCAGTATTGTACATAGCACCAACAGGCGTTTTACCCAGGCCATGGTGTTTCCTTATGTAGCAGGCAGAAAGCGTAGCGTGGCGTGCGTCAGCGTGGAACACAAGCGTAACAAGACGCTTAAGCAATCAGTGCGTGTTTGGTAGGATAAAAAGCCTATCCTGTCGGAGAGCCTGCCATGAACCAGCCACTTCGTGATGAAACAGACTTTCGGGCGCTTGTGGGCGACGTGAAACCGCTAGCGGATAAAAACCGCGCAGATACCGGTGATGCGCGCAAGCGTCCTTCCGAGGCCCAATTGGCAAGGCGCGAACGCGCTGAAGCAGAGATTGATGAGCGTAACTTTCTATCCGATGATTTTGTCGACCTGATACCCCCCTTTGACCCCATCGAGTACCGCCGCGAGGGAATCCAGCAGGGGGTGGTTGATAAACTCAAGCACGGCGGCTACTCGGTCCAGGCACAGCTTCACCTGCTCAGACGGCCTCTGGCCGAATGCCGGAGACTGGTATTTCCCTTTATTCAGGATGCTTATGCGCACGACCTGCGTTCGGTACTGATTGTCCACGGGCGTGGGCGGGAGATCGACAGCCCGGCCAATGTGCTGCGCTCCTATATTGGCAAATGGCTGATCCAGTTTGATGAAGTACAGGCCTACATCTCCGCCCAGCCGTCGGAAGGTGGGCTGGGGGCTACCTGGGTCATGCTACGCAAGAGCGATCGCGCGAAAGCCAACAACCGTGAACGGCAACAGAAGCGTCGTGGCTAGCCAGCGACACATAAGCCGTCAAAACAAAAGGGGCAGCCGTTGGCTGCCCCTTTGCGTTTAGATGACTGACGCACTTAGTGGCTAGCGTTAAGGCGTTTCTCAAACAGTGCCTGGCGTTCTTCGACATCCGGCTGGTAGCGTACACTGAAAAAGCTCAACGCCCGCAGGGCATCTTCGGGATGCTGGTCATCGCGCAGCGCCATGGCGGTAAAGCCACAGCGGCGCATGTATTCCAACTGGTCGACCAGCACATCGCCAACTGCGCGCACTTCACCGTTGTAGCCGAAACGCTCGCGTAACAGCCGGGCAAGGCTGTAGCCACGGCCGTCGGTGAATGCCGGAAAATGAATGGCGACTGCCGGGGCCGAACGGATCTCATCGGCCAGGGTCGCCGTCAGTTCGCAATCGCTTGCCAGCAGCGGTGCCAGCTCGGTGTCTTCCTGATGAGCCTTCCAGAGCGCCAGCGGTACAAAAGCAGGGCGTTGCTCGGGAAGTGCCTCAGCGTCGTAAGACACGCACCAGGCATTTTCCGCCGCCAGTTCGCCATTGGCGATCAGGTGATCGGCATGAACCGGCGTCATCTCAACCGCCTCGGCCTGTTTGTCATTAGGCGGCATACACACGCTCCTTGAAGGGTTTCAGTCCAATACGGCGATAAGTGTCCAGGAAGCGTTCATCTTCATGGCGCTGGGCCACGTAGACTTCCAGCACTTTCTCGACAACCCCGGGGACGTCTTCACGGAAGAAGGAGGGGCCAAGAATCTTGCCCAATGAGGCATCATCGGTCGAATTGCCGCCAATCGATACCTGGTAGTACTCCTCGCCCTTTTTATCGACGCCCAGAATGCCGATATGGCCCACGTGGTGGTGGCCACAGGCATTCATGCAGCCGGAAATATTCAGATCCAGCGGCCCCAGGTCGTAAAGGAAATCGAGGTCTTCAAAGCGTTCCTGCAATGCCTGGGCGATGGGAATCGACACCGCGTTGGCCAGGCTGCAGTAATCGCCGCCAGGGCAGCAAATAATGTCGTTGAGCGTGCCCACTGTCGGGTTGGCCATGCCCAGTGTTTCAAGCTCTTGCCAAAGGGCTTCCAGCTCGTCGACAGGCACGTCGGAAAGTACCAGGTTCTGCTCATGGGTAACCCGGACTTCACCGAAGCTGTAACGGTCCGCGAGGTCGGCGATGGCGTCCATCTGGTCAGCCGTCACGTCGCCAGGGGCATGCTCGCGACGCTTGAGCGATAGCGTCACGGCCTTGTAGCCGTAAACCTTGTGGTCAGCCACGTTATTGGTCACGAAGCGTGCAAAGCCTCGATTTTCCCGACGAAGGCGCTCGTAATCCTGCACAGCACTTTCAGCCACGCTGCGACGTTCCGGTTCGGGGAAGTGGCTTTTGGCTGCCTCGACCGCCGCCGCATTGAGCGTCTGGGGGCCGTCTTTCAAATGCGCCCACTCTTCCTCGACGCGACGGCGGTACTCTTCGATGCCCAACGCCTTGACCAGAATCTTGATCCGCGCTTTGAACTTGTTGTCGCGACGCCCGAACTGGTTGTACACCCGGACGCACGCTTCCAGATAGGTCAGCAGGTGCTGCCAGGGCAGGTCGTCGCGCACCACATCGCCGATCATCGGCGTGCGGCCCAGACCACCACCCGCAAGGACTCTTACGCGCAATTCGCCTGCCTCGTTGTACCACAGACGCAGGCCGATATCGTGGACCTGGATGGCCGCACGGTCCTGGGAAGCACCGCTGACGGCGATCTTGAACTTGCGCGGCAGATAGGCAAATTCAGGGTGCAGCGTCGACCACTGGCGAATCAGCTCGCACCAGGGACGCGGATCTTCCACTTCATCGTTGGCAATACCGGCAAATTGATCGCTGGTGGTATTGCGAATGCAGTTGCCGCTGGTCTGGATCGCGTGCATCTGGACGTTGGCCAGATCCGCCAGGATATCCGGCACGTCTTCCAGGGCAGGCCAGTTGAGCTGCAGATTCTGGCGCGTGGTG
This sequence comes from Halomonas sp. 5021, assembly GCF_036663435.1. Classification (NCBI taxonomy): domain Bacteria; kingdom Pseudomonadati; phylum Pseudomonadota; class Gammaproteobacteria; order Oceanospirillales; family Halomonadaceae; genus Halomonas; species Halomonas sp. 5021. The sequence goes on along the minus strand of NZ_JAXOVU010000001.1, from coordinate 614,550 downwards.
AAGTGACCGTAGCCACGGTCGTAGCGACGGGTAATACTCCCCAGCGCACGCAGCTGATGGCCAGCCAACATGCCGTACGGGATCGCAATACGCAGCATGGGCGCATGGCGTTGGATATAGAGACCATTCTGCAAACGCAGTGGACGAAACTCTTCTTCTCCCAAACGCCCGTCGCGGTAGCGATCCATTTGATCGCGAAACTGAGCGACGCGCTCATCTACCAGCGTTTGGTCATGAATATCATAGCGATACATGGGGCACGGTCCTGCTAAAGCGAAGTTGTCACGTTGAAACGGGACGAATCAGTGTCGCCACCTTAACGCGGGCATCATATTCTACAAAAGAATATATAATTATCTTTTTATCTCAAAATGGTATTTACGCTAGCGACGTCGCCCACCGGCGACGTTGCCATATCCAGAAAAAAGCAGCTGAGTTAATGATGCGATACATCAACTGCATTAGCCAAATGCCGAGCAGCCCATAGCCGAGACTGACGCCAACCCACCAGGCCAGCGGTAAAAAAAGCAGCCACTGCAGGCTCAACGTCAACAGCATGACGGTTCGCTGAGCGCCCGCGCCCATCAGGGCCTGGGCGAGTACCAATGCGGCGACGTCAATGACCATCATCAGGCCCGTTAACTGAAGCGGCAAGGTGCCAAGCTTAATCAATTCCGGCGCCTTGAAAAACAGGCCAAGCAGTTTGTCCGGCATCCATAGCATGGGCAGGGCCAGTACGGCCAGCAGCAGTGCAGCTACCCAGAGCGCGTCCAGACCCCAGCGGTGAGCTTCTTGCTCGGCGTCCCGCCCCAGGGCTTCACCCACCAGGCTCATTGCGGCAACCCCGACACCCACGCCCGGCAATATCAGCAACAGCGACAGGTTGATCAGCACGTGCCCCACCGCAACACTCGCGGTGCCGAGCTGGCTCAACAGCCAGAAAAGCACGGCATAGCCAGCGGCAAACCAAAGCTGCTGGGCCGAGTGCGGCAACGCCAGCCGGGCCGTGGTTCGCAGCCCCTGTATGTCAGGTCGTAACTGGGCCCATGTCAGAGCGCTGCTGTGGCGGGCGGTGATGCCTATCCAGAGCAACAGCCCCACGCCCACCGACAAGCTGGTGGCAACGCCAGCACCACTGGCGCCCAGTTCGGGAAGCCCGGCAAGGCCAAAAATCAATCCCGCGCTGAGCACCACGTTAAGCAGGTGAACCGCCACAATAATGCGCAAATACAGGCGAGTGTACTGACGGCCATTCCAGTAACCACGAAAGCACAGGGTGAGCGCAATCGCCGCCAGCGACAGCACACGCCAGCGGAAGTAATCAACTGCCACGTCATGAACGTCCGGCGTCGGCGAGATCCACTGCATAATCAAAGGCGCCTGCCACCATGCCAGCAGCGCCAGTAATGTACCACTGATCAGGCCAAGCAGCAGGCCCGCCTGCAGCGGCAGGGAGAGGCCTGAATGACCCGCGCCCAGGCGCTGGGCGGTTTGTGATTGAACGCTGGAGGACAGCCCGAACACCAGGGCGGTCATCATGAACATGGCGTAACCGCCAAGGCCAACACCCGCCAACGCTGTTTCGCCTAGACGGCCCACCAATGCGGCATCGACCAGGTTGAGCATGCTCTGCGAGAGCATGCCCAGTATGACCGGCCAAGCCAGACGAACCACTATGCCGTGGCGGTGGGCGACGTAGGGCACAGTCAGCTCGGGTCGTAGGAAAGCACTGGTGACAGCCAGCGCTCCATTTCCTCGAGCGGCATCTGTTTACGCTCAGCCAATACCTTGACCTGGTCTTGGGTAATCTTGCCGGTTGAAAAATATTTGGACTGCGGATGCGAGAAATACCACCCTGATACCGCCGCGGCAGGCCACATGGCAAAGTTTTCGGTCAGCGCCAGTCCGGTATTGGCGGTGGCGTCAAGCAGTCTGAACAGCGTTGCCTTCTCGGTGTGGTCAGGGCAGGCCGGGTAGCCGGGGGCAGGGCGGATACCCTGGTATTTCTCGGCAATCAAGGCGTCATTATCGAGCGACTCCTCGGGCACATAGCCCCAGAACTCCTTGCGCACACGTTCGTGCATGCGCTCGGCAAAGGCTTCCGCCAACCGGTCCGTCAGGGCCGGAACCATGATGGCGTTATAGTCGTCCCCCGCCGCTTCATATTCTTTGGCCAGTTCATCGACCCCGTGCCCGGTGGTCACTGCAAAGCCACCAATCCAGTCCGCTTTGCCGCTGTCCTTGGGGGCGATGAAATCCGCCAGGCTGTAACAGATGCCGTCGCGCCCTTTGGTGGTCTGCTGACGGATATGGTGAAGTCGTTCGACGACATCGGTACGGGATTCATCGGCGTAGACTTCAATGACGTCGTCGTCGACAGTATTTGCCGGCCAGAAGCCAATCACGCCCCGTGCCTGGACGCGCTTTTCATCAAGCAGCTTGCGCAGCATCACCTTGGCATCTTCAAACAGGTTGCGGGCAGCTTCACCGACCACCTTGTCATCCAGAATCTTGGGGAACTTCCCTGCCAACTGCCAGCTCATGAAGAAGGGTGTCCAGTCGATCCGCTCGACGAGTTCATCAAGCGGGTAATTATCGAAGGTTTGTAGCCCCAGTTGATGAGGTTTGCCCGGTGTGTAGCTGGCCCAGTCGGTCCGGAAACGCCGCTTACGCGCCTGGGTGTAGTCAAGGTCGGCGGCTTTGGGGCGACGCTTGGCATTGCGTTCACGAACCTTTTCGTACTCTTCGCGTATTTCGGCGATATAGGGCGTCTTGAGGGACGGGGTAAGCAACCGGCTGGCCACCCCAACGGCCCGGGACGCATCGGTCACATAAATCACCGGATGGTCATACTGGGGTTCGATTTTAACCGCCGTATGCGCTTTCGAGGTCGTTGCACCGCCAATCAGCAGTGGCAGGTCCATGCCGCGACGCTTCATTTCCTTGGCGACGTGAACCATTTCATCCAGGGACGGCGTGATCAAACCGGACAGCCCGATGATATCGGCGTTGTGATCCTTGGCGGCCTGGAGGATTTTCTCGGTGGGCACCATTACGCCAAGGTCAATAACCTCGTAGTTGTTGCACTGAAGCACCACGCCGACGATATTCTTGCCGATATCGTGGACGTCGCCCTTGACCGTCGCCATGACAATCTTGCCCTTGGCCTGGGTGTCAGCGCTTTTTTCGGCCTCGATATAGGGAATCAGATAGGCGACGGCCTGCTTCATGACGCGAGCGGATTTGACCACCTGGGGCAGGAACATCTTGCCCGCGCCAAACAGGTCGCCGACCACGTTCATGCCGTCCATCAATGGCCCTTCAATGACCTCAATGGGGCGTTCCGCCTCGGCGCGTGCCAGTTCGGTATCGTCTTCGATATGCGCTGTGATGCCTTTGACAAGGGCATGTTCGATACGCTTGTTGACCGGCCAGCTGCGCCACTCCAGGTCTTCTTTTTTCGCCGCGCCGCTGCCATCGCCTTTATAGTTATCGGCAATATCCAGCAGGCGCTCGGTGCCGTCGCTGCGACGGTTGAGCACCACGTCTTCCACGGCGTCGCGCAGTTCGGCCGGCAGATCGTCGTAAACGGCCAACTGACCGGCATTGACGATCCCCATGGTGAGCCCCGCACGAATGGCGTGGTACAGAAAGACCGAGTGAATCGCTTCGCGTACCGGATTATTACCCCGGAACGAGAAGGAGACGTTGGAAACGCCCCCGGACAGCATCGCATGGGGCAGGTGTTCGCGAATCCACTGGGATGCCTCGATGAAATCAACGGCGTAGTTGTTATGCTCTTCGATACCCGTGGCAATGGCGAAAATGTTGGGGTCGAAAATGATATCTTCCGCCGGGAAACCGATTTCATCTACCAGCAGGCGGTAGGCGCGCTCACAAATCTCGGTCTTGCGGGCGAAGGTATCAGCCTGGCCTTCCTCGTCGAACGCCATCACGACGATGGCGGCCCCGTAGCGCCGGCATTTGGTCGCCTGCTCGCGGAAAGCTTCTTCGCCTTCCTTGAGCGAAATGGAGTTCACCACGGCCTTGCCCTGCACGCACTGAAGGCCGGCTTCGATGATTTCCCATTTGGACGAGTCGATCATGATAGGCACACGGGCGATGTCGGGCTCGCCGGCGATCAGGTTCAGAAAGCGCACCATGGCTTCCTGAGACTCCAGCATGCCCTCATCCATGTTGATATCGATGATCTGGGCGCCGTTTTCCACCTGCTCCAGCGCGACTTCCAGCGCGGTGGTGAAATCTTCTTCCACGATCAGTCGCTTGAAGCGCGCCGAGCCGGTCACATTGGTGCGCTCGCCGACATTCACAAACAGCGAGTCGGCCTCGATGTTGAACGGTTCAAGTCCCGATAACCGGCATGCGCGCGAACGCTCTGGCACCTCCCGGGGCGCCAAACCGTGAACGGCTTCGGCAATGGCGCGGATGTGTTCCGGCGTCGAGCCGCAACAGCCGCCGATAATGTTGACCAGGCCGCTCTGTGCAAACTCGCCGACGATGGCCGCCATTTCTTCAGGCGTTTGGTCGTATTCGCCAAATTCGTTGGGCAGGCCCGCGTTGGGGTGGGCCGATACAAAGGTGTCGGCCTTGGTGGAAAGCTCTTCGACGTACTGGCGTAATTCCTCGGCACCCAACGCGCAGTTTAGGCCCACGGAAAACGGCTCGGCATGGCGAATCGAATTCCAGAAAGCTTCCGTGGTTTGCCCCGACAGCGTCCGCCCGGAAGCATCGGTGATGGTGCCGGAAATCATCACTGGCAACCGCTTACCCAGGGACTCGAACAGTTCATCAAGGGCGTAGATCGCGGCCTTGGCATTCAGCGTATCGAAGATGGTCTCGATCATGATCAGATCGGCGCCGCCTTCGATCAGCGACTTGGCTGCTTCAAGGTAATTGTCGCGCAGCTCATTAAATGTGACGTTACGCTTGGCAGGGTCGTTGACATCCGGCGACAGCGACGCGGTTCGCGAGGTAGGGCCCAGCACACCCGCCACATATCGCGGTACGCCGGTCTCTTCGGCAACGGCGTCACACACTTCCCGGGCCAGCCGAGCCGATTCCCGATTCAGCTCCGGCACAATATCTTCCATGCCATAGTCAGCCTGGGAGAGGCGCGTGCTGTTGAAAGTGTTGGTTTCAATAATATCGGCACCGGCCTCGAGATAATCGCGGTGAATGCGGGTCACCACGTCGGGGCAGGTCAGCGCCAGCAAGTCATTGTTGCCTTTCAGGTCCGACGGCCAGTCACTGAAACGCTGGCCACGAAACTCCTCCTCGCTCAGCTCGGCATTCTGCAACATGGTCCCCATGCCGCCATCCAGGATATGGATACGTTGATTCAGGCGTTGGGAGAGGGTGGCAATCAAATCACTAGCAGCCATGGCAGGGGGATGTCTCCAGCGTCACAGTCAAAAAAGGTTTTTTATCGTCGGCAATCGCCGTTCAAATGAACCAACGGCGCATTATGATAACAAAGGGTGCCAGGCGGGGCAGCAATGTATTGTTTATGAATGCCATAGGCCCCATTAACAATACACCGGAAATAGCCTAGTAAAACAGTCGGGATTGTGTCGGCGCGCTGTTTTGCTTACCATAGACACAAAATGACATGTGAAGTGGCCCCGCCACTGCCACGGGAGGAAAACAACCCTCATGACCACGACAGCAGAAGCCGATACCAACGTCGATACCCAAGGTATTGATATCACGAACAGTGCGCAGGATTACCTGGCGGAATTGCTGGAAAAGCAAAACGTCGAAGGCATCGCCGTGCGCATTTTCATCACCCAGCCAGGTACACCTTACGCCGAAACGTGTCTGGCCTATTGTCGCCCGGGCGAAGAAGAGCCGACTGACGAAAAGCTTGAGCTCGAAAAAATCAATGTGTTTCTCGACAAGAACAGCTTGGCGTTCCTTGAAGAAGCCGTGGTCGACTTTAACGCCGACCGCATGGGCGGTCAGCTGACCATCAAGGCCCCAAACGCCAAAATGCCCAAGGTCAACGCGGACAGCCCACTTGAAGACCGCGTCAACTATGTTCTGTACAGCGAGATCAACCCAGGTCTGGCCTCTCACGGCGGAGAAGTCAAGCTGGTCGAACTGACCGAGCAGAACATGGCGGTGCTGGCCTTCGGCGGTGGTTGCCAGGGGTGTGCGGCCGTTGACCTGACCCTCAAGGACGGCGTCGAAAAAACGCTTATGGAACGTATTCCCGAGCTTGGCGGCATTCGTGATGTGACCGACCATTCGGACACCACCAACGCTTACTACCGGTAAGCGATAGCGTCCCAACAGCATTATGATGCCCAGCACCCGCTGGGCATTATCGTTTAAGAGTGCCCGTTGATGCTAGCCGTCTACTCAAGGCTATCTTTATCTTCGCGCTCACCGTCCTGATCACGCGACAGTGATGTCGGCAGGTCGGTTAACTGTCGCTGCATGGCGTCCATTCTTGACCAAAGCTGCTCCTGCCAGGCCTTTTCGCGAGCGTCATGCTGCCGCGCTTCTTCGGCTAATGCCGATTCTGCATCGTCGAGTTTCTTGATCGCCTCTTGGTAGCGTTGCTCCAGCGCATTCAGCGCTGCCTGAAGCTGCTGTTGAGCTTGCTGCTCGGCATGCGCCTCCAACTGATACTGATAGATTGATTTTTCCAGCGTTTTAACCTCTTGGGCCAGTTTCTCGTTGCGTTTATCAGCCTGTTTCAGCCGCTGCTGGTAGGCGCTTTCTTCCTGTGCCCGTTCCTGTCGGGCGCTGTCCAGCAAGCTCATTAGGCGATCTTCGGCGGCTTCATGGCGCTGCTCTTCCTGAGTCAGGCGCGCCTGCCATTCGGCTTGCTGTTGGCTGAGCTGATCGGCATGTTGCGCCTGATGCTCACCCAACTGTTGCTGGGCTCGCTCATAGGCGGACTGCCACTTGGCCACCTCTTCACGTGCCTCTCTTGCTTGAGTCCGCCACTGGGCTTCATCGGCTTGGCTGGCCGCCAGGTCTCGACTAAGCCCCTCGACGCGCGTTTCTGTATGACGCAGATGTTCCGCCAGGGCGCTTTCACGCTGCTCCGCATTGGCGGCCCGCTGGTCGGCGTCGTTGGCTTCAAGCTTTGCAGTCTCAACCTGGCGGTCGGCTTCTTCACGGTAATGGCATAACGCATCGTGCGCCGCCTCCCTGGCTTCCTTCCATAGTTCACTGGCAACGCTGACCACTGCCTCAGGCAACCCTTTGGGCGGTGGGACGTCACGGTTGTGCTCACGCTCAAGACGCCACTGGCGGAAATGTTCACTGATGGTGGTGAAGCTACCCGTACCGAGCACTTCACGAATGCGCTGCACGCTGGGCGTATCGCCTCGGCTGAGCAACGTATCGATGGCCTGCTGTACATCTTGATATTGAACGCCGCTGCGTGCCATTTGCGAGCTCCTTATTGGGGTTAGTGGCCGTCATTATCCCGCCCCGGGTCATACAAGGCAATATTACGTAATATGTAAAGTGTAATTTATTTATTTTAAATGGGTAAAATTCAAGATTACCCGTATTATCTTGAATTTATAAGGTATAAAAGGCAGACTTGGCGCACCCGTTAGCAACTGGGCCGAATAAGAAGGGAAGAGGGACGATTAGGGTGAGAGAGGAGCAGGGTCGCCAATGGAAACGCGAGATAATACAGCTATCGCCAACCCGATATCGCCGCTGGAAAACCTCAGCGGTTCGCCGGTTTTGCCACACATTACCGCCAACACGGATGTGGAAGCGGTGGCGGCGTGGCTCGCCGAGTACCAGGACAGCCCGCAAACCTGGAAGTGCTATCGTCGGGAAGCCGAGCGCTTGCTGCTGTGGCTCAAGGCTCAGAATTTGACGCTTGGCCAGGTAAACCGTGACGTGCTGCGTCACTTCGAGAACTTCCTGGCCGATCCGCAGCCAAGCGCGCAGTGGGCGGGGCCTACCAAGCCCCGTCATCACCCGCAATGGCGCCCGTTTCGAGGTGGTCTTTCCCCGGCCAGTCGCCGGCAAAGCCTGATCATTCTGCAGGGGTTATTCAGTTGGCTGGTAGAAGCAGGCTGGGTGCGCCATAACCCATTTCGCCTGATGCGCGATAAATCGCGTCGCTTGAACAACCAGGCGCCGCGGATTGAGCGCTATCTGGAGCGCGAGCTATGGGGGTGGCTCTGGCAGTGGCTTAACCAGCCAGCGGGGAAGGGTGAACGCGACCGTTACGAAATGGCCAGGCGACGTTTTATCTTTGGTTTTGCGTACCTGCTGGCTCCCCGCGTGAGTGAAATGGCCGATGCCCGTATGGGCGATTTTCATCAAAGCGAGGGCCGTTGGTGGTGGTCCGTCGTTGGCAAGGGCAATAAGGTCGCCCATATTCCGCTACCCGCTGACATGCTGGAATGCCTGGCTGAATGGCGACAAACCCTGGGGCTCGCTACCACGCCACCCCATCACGACGATACGCCGGTACTTCGCGCTTTGGACAAAAAGCGGGGGATTGGTCATAACCAGCTCTACCGTCTGATACGTGAGACTTTCAACGAAGCGGCCAACGCGCTGGAAGCGGCTGAAGGAAGCCCTGCTAATATCGCGGCGTTGCGTCGCGCAACGCCCCACTGGTTGCGTCATACGTCCATTACTCATCAAGCCCAGGCAGGCATCAGCCTGCGGCATCTGGCCGACAGTGCTCGCCACTCGCGCCTGGATACCACGGCGCGCTATCTGCACAATGAGGCTATCGAGTGGCACCAGCAACAGCAGCGCCATCAGATTGAGCCGAGAGTCACCCAAGACGACGCTGAGACGTTATAATGGGCGGCATACGTGACACCAACGCTAAAGGAATCACCATGAGCACGTCCGGTGCCGAGTTAGCCCAGCAGGAACTGATCGAAGAGTTTGACATGTTTGATAACTGGATGGACCGTTATCAATACATCATTGATATGGGCAAGCAGCTCCCCCATTACCCAGACGAGTGGAAAACTGACGAGTTTAAAATTCAGGGGTGTCAGTCGAACGTGTGGATGCACCATGAACAGCAAGACGACAAGCTGATCTTCAAGGCGACCTCTGATGCGGCGATAGTCTCGGGCTTGATTGCCGTGCTGCTGCGTATTTACAGCGAAAGAACCGCTGCCGAGGTGAGCGTCACAGAGCCGCATTTCATGACGGATCTGGGCCTGGACAAGCACCTGTCGCCAACGCGTAGTAACGGCTTGCATGCCATGTTGGAGCGCATTTACCAGGTTGCCCGGCAGAGCGCTTAATCACGCCGGGAGTGATGGTGACCATCGGTGTGAGCGTGTCCCTCGTCTTCCCGGCACAAGGCTTCGCTGCGCCCGCCGGGTACGGGGTCCATCCCGCCGTTGCTTCCCGGGTGGCATTTCAGAATACGCTTCATCGCCATCCAGCTGCCTTTGAACGGCCCGTGTACCTGAATGGCTTCAATGGTATAAGACGAACAGCTTGGCCAAAAACGACAGCGCGGGCCGAGCAGGGGGCTTAACGTATATTGATAAGTGCGCACCATGACAACCAGGCAATGACCGACCAGCCAACGAACGGCACTAACCAGTGCGCGCCAAGCCGTCATGGTGATGGCTTGGCGTAGAGCTCGGCGGGGTCAATAAGTGGCTCGCTGTTGACCGTCACGCCTTCACTTGAAAGTGACAGGTAAAAGCAGCTTCGCCGACCCGTATGGCAGGCAGGTCCTGTTTGGTCCACCTGGAGCAGCAGCGTGTCTCCATCACAGTCGAGGGCCGCTGATACGAGATGCTGCTGCTGGCCGGAAGACTCACCTTTACGCCATAATTTCCCGCGCGAGCGTGAGTAATAGCATACCCGCTGCGTTTGCAGTGTTTCTTCCAGGGATGCGCGGTTCATCCAGGCCATCATCAATACTTCGCCGGTATCGTGCTGTTGGGCGATGGCTGGCATCAATCCGTCCGCATTAAAAGCAGCGGCATCGAGCAACGCCGTTACTGAGAGAAGGATATCCGCGGGAGATGCCGACTCAAGGTCTTTGAGTAATGAATTTTTGGAGGACATGTTCACGATTCCTCATGGGGTTGGCAGCGCTGGCATAGCCCCTGTAGCTCAATGGTTTGGCGCTCTACATTGAAGCCTTGACGCTGGGCGAGGGCAGCCAGTTGATCGCTGATTTCATCCAGGTGGAGTTCTTCCACGTAGCCACACTGTCGGCAGATAAGCAGTTGAAAGCCATGGGCATGCTCCGGACATGCGCAGGCAACATAGGCGTTTTGCGATTCGATACGGTGCACCAGTCCCTGCTCGATAAGAAACTCGAGGGCACGATACACCGTCGGGGGTCGAGCAGCCGCGTGCTCTGTGGAGAGTTTATCAAGTAGATCATAGGCCTTTAAGCCGCCGCCATGACGCGCAATCAGTTCAAGCACACGGCGCCGAATAGGCGTAAAGCGCACCCCCCGCGTGTGGCATTGGGATTCTGCCTGTTGTAATAGCACATTGGCGTGTGTCATAGACGTCTCGTTGACCATGGTGAGCGCAGTTCACGCGCTGAAGAGTAGTTTACGCGCTTGCAGGAGGCGTGTCAGGTGGGTCAATCAACTCACTCACGCGGGCAAAATGATGCTGTGCAAACGCCACACGCTTCTCGGCCGGCACACCATCGGGCTGACGTTCAATAAGGTCCAGGCGGCGGCGCAGCCCTTCACCGTTGGTCATCTGGATGGCAAGACCGGGGCGGGCATTGAGCTCTAATAGCATCGGGCCATGCTGGCGGTCGAGCACCATGTCGGTTCCCAGGTACCCCAAGCCGGTCATTTCATAACAACCGGCCGCTAAGTTAAGCAAGGTTTCCCACTGCGGAACTTTGAGACTAGCAAGATCATGCCCTGTATCGGGGTGGACAAAGCAGGGACGATCAAACTGAACGCCGCGAAGGGCAGCGCCCGTTGCCATATTAAGCCCCACCCCGACAGCCCCCTGATGCAGGTTGGCCTTGCCATCCGACGCCGCCGTGGAAAGTCGCATCATGGCCATGACGGGGTAGCCTTTAAAGACGATGACACGAATATCGGGCACGCCTTCATAGGTGTAGGCCATCAGGCTTTCATCAAAGTTGATCAGTGTCTCGACAACGGCGACATCGGGTGAGCCGCCAAGCGAATAGAGTCCTGACAGAATATTCGATACATGGCGCTCGATGTCGGTGATCGACAGGCGAGCACCGCTGGGCTTGATAAAATCGTCGCCCTCAATCTTTTCAACCACCAGAATCCCTTTGCCGCCGCTGCCTTTGGCCGGCTTGATCACAAAGCCATGGTGGCCTGCCAATATGCGTCCGATATGTTTGACCCCAAACTGCGTCGTCACCGTGCCGATTAACGCCGGAGAGGTAATTCCATAACGCTGCGCCAGTAGCTTGGTTTTCAGCTTGTCATCGACCAGCGGGTAAAGACGCCGATTGTTGTAACGCCCGATATAACGGATGTTACGCCGGTTCATGCCAATGATGCCTTTGTCACGCAGTTGCGTCGGCCATGTCCAATTGCTCAGCAAGCTCATGAGGGTTTGTCTTCCTCGGTAATGGGCTTGAAGCGCCTCAGTTCCAGCAGGCGGTAACCGGTGTAATTACCGAGCAACAGAATCAGCGCCATCAAGATAAACTGAACCCCCAGGAAGTTGAAGGTGATGTGTCGCACCCACGGATTGTTCATGGCCAGGAACGCAATGACGGCTGTCAGCAAGCTCCCGCCGCCCTGTATCAGGACCTGCTTGGGACCTTCTTCTTCCCACAGAATCGACATCCGCTCGATCGTCCAGGCCAGAATGATCATCGGGAAAAAGGTAATGGTGAGTCCGGCGTTCAAGCCCATTCGGTACGCCAGCACCGAGAACACCGAGATGATGGCAATGACGGTGATGATCACCGCCGAGACCCTGGCAACCAACAATAAATTCAAGTAAGACAAGTAATTGCGGATTATCAGGCCTACCGATACGACCAGCAGAAAACCAATTAATCCGGTTGCCAGACTGGTCTGGATGAAGGCGAGGGCAATCAGTACAGGCATGAAGGTGCCCGAGGTTTTGATGCCTACCAGTACGCGCAGGAAGACGACGACCAGCGCCCCAATCGGGATAAGCAAGATGGTTTGGAATAGGGCCTGTTCTTCCAGCGGGAGGCTGTGAATCGAGAAATTCAGCAGCGTATCGTTGGAGTTGTGGTTACGTACCGCCGCGGATGCGGGCTGATAGTGGGTCATCATCGAGAAGCTGACCCGGGAATTGGTCCCGCCTTGTACCTCAAGTACAGCGTCACCGGTCGTTTCCCATAGCAGCAGGTTGTCAGGCTTGCCTTGGACACCGGTAATGGGATGAAAAAGCGACCATGTTTCATCGTTTTCATCGAAGACCTGAATCCAGGTGCTCAGCGTTTGTCGGCGACGGCCATCGTCAAGTAGCAAGCCGCTAACCCCTCGAGCTTTCACACCTGCCTGGTTAAGCAGGCGAACAACCAGTGGGGCAGGGTCCATCTCGCCAAGCAGAAGGCGAGCATTTTCATCCTGGCGTTCTCCGTTTGTATCGCGAATCAACTCCCGGGCAAAGGTGGCGTTATTGGCACTTCGCTCCCAGGCTTCCTCGATAAGCTGCTCAGCAGCTGAGTCGTAAGGACTTTCCCATTCGACGGCAGGAGGAAGCTCAGGTGCAGCCTGCACCGGCGCTTGCGCCTCGGGCGATACCAGCATTTGAACGGAATAATACAGCTGCTGTTCACCATCAGCCTCGCGAATCGTCCACTCCGCACGCCGACCTGCTTCATCTGCCTGGTAAGCCAGCCCATAACCGGAAGACGCTGTGTTCTCGGTGAGTATGCGGTATCCGGCCTGCTGGGTCGGCAGTGCAAGATCAACCTCTACAGGCCCATCCTGAGCATCAAAGGTAATGACGGCCTCGATTTCCCATACCTGGCGCTGCTCACCTGGCACCCAGGGTATTTCAAACTGCAGGTGACGATGTACACTCATCGCAATGCCGGCTGCGAGCAATAAACCGACAATAAAATAAAAGGGTAGCCGTGACATTAAGATTCCTTTCAAAAGTGACAGTGGCGACTGTCGTTATTCTTCACTATCGTCCGAGTCGGCCGCTTCATCCTCAGCCGCTTCGTCGGCGGGCTCACCACCTGGGAATTCAGGTCGATCGAAGCGATAAGTTTCAGCCACATCAATAAGGGCAATATCGAGTAAAAAACGACGACCAAGCAGAACAGGGTAGTCTAGGTGACTGCGGTTACTAAGGGTGAACTCCACATTTTCGCTAAGCGGACCCAGGGTTAGCAGCAGGGAAATCACCAGACGCGATTCTTCTCCGGAGGCCTGTACAATACGGACGCGACGCTCGATAGGCGCTTCAATCCACTCATCGCGGATACTTTCAACCACGACATCTTCTTCATTAAGCGCCAACTTGAAGCGCACCCAGTCTTCACCGTCACGCTCAAAGGGCGTGATGTCACGGGCAGATAGCGATGATGTATTGGCGCCTGAATCCACTTGGGCCTGGAGATAGGTACCAATACTCGGCAATCCCACCCATTCATTGCGGCCAAGCAGCGTTTTATTTTCAAGCAGGTCGTTTTCAACGTTGCATTCTTCACGAACCACGATGGATTCTTGGTTGTGCGCATCCAGTTGCTGCACGTCGTTACGTAGGCGACGAAGCAGGCTGCCAACTTCACGCACATCGGCGGTGAAGACTTCTTGCTGGTCAAGCTGGCGTTGCTGCAAGGAAGCGGTCTCGCCGCACTGCTGGGACAACTGGGTCTGTAACCTATCCATGCGCATGTTGAATGCTGCTTCATCAAGAGGCGGAGGGCCTTCGGGAGCAGGCTTCGGCAATGCACAGCCAGACACCAAAACAGCCGAACCTACTATCAACCAAACAACACCTTTACGCATAACATGGACATCCGTGATCAATAAGAAGATGAATGATAAGGAGTAGTGAGACCGGTTGTCCAACAACCGCGTGGTGTTATTTACCGGCAATCCATTCAATTTAACATAATATATATTATGCGAACCGAAAGGATAGATTGGCTTTAGCCACAATTCCTGCGATAGTCTTGACAGTAATTATACATGCCACGTTGTCTATATAGGAAAAACGCGATGAGAAAACCTGTACACGCTACCGTTATCGCCCTCTTGGTTGTTTTCCTTGCCAGCTGTTCGAGTGTCGACGTCGAAGATTACGCCGATACAGAACCGCGACTGGATATTGCGGAATACTTTACCGGCTCAACACGCGCCTGGGGCATGGTACAGGATTACAGCGGCGAGGTTCAGCGCCGGTTTACCGTGACCATCGATGGCCGTGTTGAAAACGGCACGCTCATTCTGGATGAAGACTTCGTGTTTGCCGATGGCGAGACAGACAAGCGCGTATGGCGCTTCGAGCGTATCGATGAGCATCGTTGGGTGGGTACTGCCAACGACGTCGAGGAGCCCATTGAAGCCCGCCAGTACGGTCATGCGTTCCACATGAATTACCCACTTGATGTGGCGATCGGCGATAGAACGATAAACTTCACCATGGATGACTGGATGTACTTACAACCGGATGGACGATTGATCAATCGTACCGCGATGAAAAAGTTTGGTTTAACCCTGGGTGAGATCACGCTGGTTTTTGAGCAAGCAACGCCGCGATCAAAATAATAGTCGCTTTGATGCATCAGCCTCTGCCGCACCCAAAAACAGCCTGCTGATCAGCAGGCTGTTTTAGTACTAAGGTTTTAGTACGGTGTGCCAAAAAAACTTGAGCCCCATGGCTCAATCATCGGCTGGTGCGTACGAGCCATCTTCACGGTGTACTTCGTTGCCTGTGATTGGCGGTGTGAACACACAGGCCAGATGCATCGTTTTATGAGCACGCAGCAGGTGTTCGTCATGCTGGTCAAGAATGTAGATGTCACCGGGCTTGATCGGCCAGATTTTGCCATCTGCCAGGGTTTCTACCTCACCCTCACCTTCGATGCAGTAGACGGATTCATAGTGATGCTTGTAATGAATATGCGTTTCGGTGCCTTCGAAGATGCGCGTAATGTGGAACGAGAAGTTGCCACCATCACCAGCCAGTACCAGGCGCGTGCTGTCCCAGTTTCCGTTTTCAGCTGTCACTAAGCGATCTGTTTGGCGAGCTTCTTCAATGTTGCGAACGATCATACGTGTGCTCCAGTTCAGAGGCGGCCCGGACGGTACCGCGTACGTTATATCTTAGCGGAAGATCAGTAGCGTTGTTACTCGCTAGCGACGGCTTTGACACATTTTTCCAGGATATCCAGCCCTTCCAGCAGGTCTTCATCGCTGATGGTCAGCGGGCACAGGCACTTGACCACTTCACCGTCTTGACCGCTGGTCTCGATAATCAGACCGTGTTCAAACGCCATACCGGTGATTTTATCGGCGATATCACCTGATACAACGTCGATGCCACGCATCAAGCCACGGCCACGCTCAGTCGCTGGCATGCCGTTTTCTGTGAGCACAGCGGCTAACGATTTA
Source organism: Halomonas sp. 5021 (assembly GCF_036663435.1). Taxonomy (NCBI): domain Bacteria; kingdom Pseudomonadati; phylum Pseudomonadota; class Gammaproteobacteria; order Oceanospirillales; family Halomonadaceae; genus Halomonas; species Halomonas sp. 5021. The sequence continues at coordinate 598,990 of NZ_JAXOVU010000001.1, read as the reverse complement.
AAACGCTCTTCTACAATACGGGCTTTACGCTGCACGTCACGCTCGAAGGTATCGTTTGACCAGTATTTTTTGAAGGCGGCAGTGGCCGTGACCATCGCCAGATTGAAACCGCGGAAGGTACCGTTGTACTGACCCGGCTTCCACTTATCCAGCTCAGGCTTGATGAGCACATGGGCAAACGGCATCCCGAAGCCTGACAGCGACTTGGAGTTGGTCACCATATCAGGGTTGATGCCCGCGTGCTCGAAGCTGAAGAACTTGCCGGTACGACCACAGCCTGCCTGGATATCGTCAATGATCAACAGAATGTCGTGGGCTTTACAAATCTCTGCCAGGCGTTTGAGCCACTCGATACCGGCGACGTTGATACCGCCCTCGCCTTGCACCGTTTCGACAATCACCGCGGCTGGCACATCCAGACCGCCCGATTTATCCTTCAATAGCTTCTCGAAATAATCGAGAGTGTCGGCATGTTCGCCCATGTAGCCATCAAAAGGCAGGAAGCTTGCTCCCTGGGTCGGGATGCCACCGGTGGCTTCGCGGAATTTACGGTTACCGGTGGTTGCCAAGGCCCCCATGGTGACGCCGTGGAAACCGTTGGTGAAGGTGACGATGTTGTGACGCCCTTTCGCAACACGCGCCAAGCGGATGGCGGCTTCTACCGCATTGGTGCCGGTAGGACCAGGAAGGTGAACTTTATAATCCAGTCCACGAGGCTTGAGAATGACATTTTCAAGCGTTTCCAGATAATCGCGTTTTGCATCGGTCCACATATCCAGGCCGTGAACGACACCATCTGTTGCCAGATAGTCGATCATGGCTTGCTTCAGATGAGGGTTATTATGCCCATAGTTCAATGTGCCCGCACCGGCGAGAAAATCGATGTATTCTCGGCCGTTTTCATCGGTCAATCGGGCATTCTGCGCCTTGGTGAACACCACAGGGAAAGAGCGAGAATAGGTACGAACATTGGATTCCATGCGTTCGAGTGTCTGGGTCTGCATTAGCGACCTCCTTTTTAATAAGAATCAGTTTGCCAAGCGAAAGGAAACAAAGGTAACGCGAGCGGGAAAACCGGTCAGATGTTGTGGGTATTGAACGGACCAATACGCACCAGGTTTTCCGGATCGTGCTCGCCCCCGAGTTGTTCGGTTGAAAAGTACTCGCGGCTGTTCAGTGGTGCCTGCCAGCGGCCTGCCAGCCGTTTGAACAAGCCCCATGAAGCTTGGTTATCGGGCGTGATCGTCGTTTCAAGGTGGTGGACATCGGCCAATTCCGGGCGCGACATGATGGCTTCGACCAGGCGACGTGCCAGCCCGGTTCCCCTGGCCTTTTCACCCACGGCCACCTGCCATAAAAAATACGTATCCGGCGCATTGTCCTTTACATAGCCAGATACAAAACCAACGATTTCACCTTCTTCATTGGTCGCAACGGCACAGGTGTCACGGAATTGGGTGGCTAGCAGAAGATAGGCATAGGCGGAATTTACATCCAGCGGGGGGCACGCTTTTATCAATTCATATACCCCCCAGCCGTCTTCGGCATTAGGCTTGCGAATGTACAGCGGGGTGTCCGCATGGCCAACAACGGCATCGGCGACGGTCGGCCGTGCCAAGTCTGCTGAAGGGGTAAACGGCGGTATTGGGGTGCTCATGGTTATGCTTCGCTGTTGCGATTTTGGGTGTGATTATAACAGCTGCTTATGAGCAATTCAAAAATCATGTTATTCAACTCCCTATTTTCGATAATTATTTATTATACGAGAAGCCTGTCCTTGGCGAACTGGATGCCGTTACCCCTCTACTGCCTATGATCAGTTTAGCTCAAAGACGGTGGCTGCCCAGGGCATATTGAAGTGCCACTATCTCCGAGAAGGCATACGCATCGTGACAAATTCTTCAGCGCCGGTGGGATGAATCCCGACCGTATTATCAAAGTCTCTTTTGGTTAATCCTGCGCGCACTGCAATGGCAATTCCCTGGATGACTTCCCCCGCGTCGTCACCGACCATGTGGGCACCGACAACCACATCGGTCGCATCATCCACCACGAGCTTCATCAGGGTGCGTTCCTGGCTGCCTGATAGCGTATGCTTCATGGCTCGAAAGTCAGTGCGATAAACGCGGATGGCGCCAAATTGCTCCCGTGCGGCTTCTTCCGAAAGGCCGACCGTGCCAATGTTGGGGTGGCAGAAAACGGCCGTTGGCACGCGGGTGTAGTCCAGGGGAGCAGGCGCCGGGCCACCGAAGTGGTGGTCAGCTAATTGCATGGCTTCCGCAATGGCCACCGGGGTCAGCTCGGGCGTATCAATCAGGTCCCCAAGGGCAAGAATTGACGGGACCTCAGTTTCAAAGCGTTCATTGACCGATAGCTTGCCCTGCTCGTTTAGCGAAAGGCCTACCGATTCCAGGCCCAGTCCGGACACGTTGGCACGGCGCCCTGTCGCAGCCAGAACGGCATCCACTTCAAGGGTATCCCCATTGCTGAGCGCAACCTGGTAGCCAGTGTCAGTTTTCTCGATTGTCTCGATATTGGTATCAAAATGGAGATGGACACCTTGGCGGTCCATTTCCTGACGCGTGAACTCACGCACCTCGTTATCAAAGCCTTTCAGGAATAGGTTGCCGCGGTAGATCAGATGCGATTCGCTGCCTAGCCCATTAAAAATACTGGCAAACTCAACGGCAATATAGCCACCGCCTAGCACCAGGAACCGCTCCGGCAGACGTTCAAGATCAAAAATCTGGTTGGAAGTCAGGGCATGCTCATTGCCAGGGAACGTCGGTACCCAAGGCCAGCCGCCGGTAGCCAGAAGGATACGCTCGGCCGTCACATGCTGCTCGTCGCCCTGCTGATCGGTAATCACGACCGAGTGCTCACTGTTCAGGCGGGCTCGGCCGTTATAGAGGTTGACGCCTGCGGTCTCAAGCAAACGCTGATAGATGCCATTGAGTCGTTTGATCTCGCTGGTTTTATTGTCCCTTAGCGTCGCCCATTCAAAACGCGCCTCGCCAGGCAGTTGCCAACCGAAACCACTGGCATCATCGAACGCGCTATGGAAATGGGACGCATAGGCATAAAGTTTTTTAGGCACGCACCCCACGTTGACGCAGGTGCCGCCTAGATAGAGATCCTCTACAATGGCGACGCTGGCCCCCTTGGCAGCGGACATGCGTGCAGCCCGCACGCCGCCGGACCCGGCGCCAATCACCAATAAATCGTAGTCGTAACCTGCAACCTCTGACATTTCAAACTCCTATATCGTCAACACGGCGAATGTTGACCCGCTGTCGAGAGAAGGTTAAAACCTTCCTCTGATTAATGTACGTGATGGCTGCCATGATTAACGATGAGCATGCCGGACGTAATGATGAAAAAATTAAGTAATCGGAGACCCAATGTCTGACCCTATTGAGACGTTACTAGAGAACAATCGCGCCTGGGCGAAGCGCATGTGCGACGAAGACCCTGATTACTTTAAACGACTCTCCGAGCAGCAAAATCCTGATTATCTCTGGATTGGCTGTTCCGACAGCCGGGTACCCGCCAATCAGATCATTGCTTTGCCCCCTGGCGAGGTATTTGTCCATCGCAACGTCGCCAACCTGCTGCATCATACCGATATGAATGCACTTTCAGTGGTGCAATTTGCTGTGGATGTGCTCAAGGTCAGCCATATCATGGTGGTTGGGCATTACGGCTGCGGGGGAATCAAGGCAGCGGTAATGGGTGGCGAATGCGGCGTCGTCGACTATTGGCTACACTCGGTTCGCGAGCAATACAATCAACATCGTCGTTCGCTTGAACATCTCCCGCTTGACGAGCAAATTGACCGCATGTGTGAGCTGAATGTAAAAGCGCAAGTCAATAGCCTGTGTCGCACCAAGATCCTTCAACGTGCCTGGCAGCGTGGGCAGCAGATTTCGGTTCATGGTTGGGTCTATGGCTTGAGCGATGGACACGTAAAAGACCTCAATTGCACCATCAACGGCCTTGAACAAGTCGAAACGTTATACCGCATTGACCGTCTTCAGACCGATGATTGACTGCCTCTCGCCCGCGGGTTCTGCGCGGGCGACAGTAACATCCAGCAGGTTATCCGATAGGACAGCTGACACCCGTACCCTTGATGCCACAATAGCCATTGGGGTTTTTGTATAGATATTGCTGATGATACGCCTCAGCATAATAAAAAACGTCCAATGGCTTGATTTCAGTGGTGATATCGCCTTTTCCAGCGGCGTGAAGCGCCTCCTGGAATACCTTGGCACTTTCCTCGGCTGCCTGATGCTGCGCCGTTGTCGTCGTGTAAATCGCTGAGCGATACTGAGAGCCAACATCATTACCCTGGCGGTTTTTTTGGGTAGGGTCGTGCTGCTCCCAGAAAACATTCAGCAATGTTGCCAGTGAGACCTGGCTCGGGTCGTAAATAATTCGTACGGCCTCGGTATGGCCGGTACGCCCCGTGCAGGTTTCTTCATAAGTCGGGTTGGGTGTTTGCCCCCCGGCATAACCTGCCGCCGTCACATAGACCCCCGGCAAATCCCAGAAAAGACGCTCCACGCCCCAGAAACAGCCCATGCCCACAACCAGTTCCTCAGCCTCTGAAGGAAAAGGCGGGTGCAGAGGGTGGCCGTTAACGGCATGGTGATCACTGGTCGCAATGGGTGTCTCGCGACCCGGCAGAGCGAGCTCCGCCTGGCGAGTGGCATTATGGGTGTCAAATATAGACATGCTGCTTACCTCATTGCTGATCGAAAATAGTTGGGTTACCAGAACGACTGAAGGTGTAGATCAGGTCGACTGCCTGATTGGCCCCGGAAACCGCCTGTACATAAAGGTTGCGCCACAAAGTGTAGCGTAACGTTAGTTCTGCAATGGGTGAAAAAATTCCCACCCCGTAGCTTATCCGGATATCGTCAGTCAGTTGTCCACTCAATGCCACCTGGCTATCTTCACCGGAACCTGCCGTATCCAGCGTCAAATCGTCGATGCCAAAGGCCTCGCCAATAGAGCCAACCGCCCCGCCCGTGCGACCCAACGACATGCCAATCAGCGCGGTGGTTAAAGCGCTGTCGACACCACCGCCTGAAGCCTCCGGAGCTCGCCCTCTCAACACGTAAGAAAGCGCACGGCTCTCATTCATGGGGGGCTCGGAAAAAATGGCAATATTAGGCTGTTCAGCATTACCCGTTACACGAAGGCCGGCAATGACATCGTCTTGGGTCACATCCGGGTTGCGTATGGCCTCAAAGTCGAGAATGGGCAGCCCAGGTGGGCCACTGAACAGCAGTTGGCCGCGGCGAATGAGCAGGTCCTGGCCAAATGCCTGGAAGCGTCCGTCGATCAGGTTGACCTCGCCAAATAGCTGTAGCGAACCGCTATCCTGACGAACTTCTAATGTACCTCCCAGCCGAGATTCCAGCCCATAAGCTGAAATCATCATGTCGCGACCTAACGTCAGGGTAATTAACACATCCAGCTCCATGCCATCACTGGCCAGCTCATCCGCCGCACTGGGGCCGTCTTCTCCACGTTCTGCCTGGCGGCGTGCCTCCTGGGCCGCCTGCCTATCCTGGCGCTCGGTAATAATCACTTCATCGGGGCTGGGTGAGATGGCAGACGACGGCAGGTCTCCCACTTCTAGCCGTGCCCATGGCAGGTCAACATTGCCGCGGACTTGCAGTCGCTCGGGTGTGACCCGGATACGAATATCCGGGGCGGCTTCCAATCGCCCAAACTGCGGTAATACCACCAGTATGGGTGATTGGGTTGCGTTGAGGTCTACGCCCACTCGCCAGTCATCATCCGCTGGCCAGTTGGCATTCCCGTCAATATCAAGCTGGCCTCGCTCGGCTGCCAGGAACCCATCAATCGTCCCTTCTTCACCCTCAAACGTTATGTTCACCTCGCCATCTTGTACATCGACAGGAATATCGGGGCCATTTACCTGGATGCCAACCAGCGCAAGCTCGCCCTGCAAGTCCGGCTGAGTGGTGGTGCCAGAAATATCGATGCGGCCATTCAAATCCCCCGCAAGCTGCTCAAGGGATACCACCATGGGCCGATACGGAGCCAGTGATACGCCATTGGCTTCAAGCGAGCCGGACAGCTCCCCCGCGCCGAGTGGGTCCAAGACCGATAGCGCAAGTTCGACATCCCCCGCCTCTTCAAGCGATAGCAGCACCCTGCCATCCGCCTCGGCCTGTGTGGCGGATACCTGAGTATCCAATGAGATACGCGGCAGCTCAACGGGCTGGCCATAATCATTAACCGCCGTGACTGCCAGTTCGCCTAGCACCTCGACATCGGCTTGCCAACGCTGGCCTCCCTGGCTCCATTGGGCGGCCAGGTCCGCGGTTGTATCACCATCGACCTGCCATGCTTCGGGTAACCAGGGTTCCAGCGCTTCGATAGGAATATCACGCACGCTAAGCGCCGCTTGCCCCTGGTCAGGCGATGCGACCGTCGGTTGGTCAGCGCATACCCGGCCACCCTGCTCGCGAACCAGGCAAAACGGCGTCAAACGGGCCTCACTGCTGGCGAGATTGAAAACGATCTCAAGCGGATCTTCCAGTCGAATATCGCCTGCCTCGGTGTCAATTTCCAGCGGTGTCAGACGCGCCTGGTAGCGCTGAGCAGCCTGGTCGAACTGACCACTGAGGCTGATCAAGGCGCGTTCCAAGGCGCCGTTCGGCTGACCATCCACATTGATCTCCAGTTGATGCGATGACAGGCGTCCATCCAGCGTTAGATTCGCTGCAGCCAGCGACTGACCGCCGGCAACCAGATTCTCGAGTGCCAATGAAACATCCAGTTGTGGATCTTCCAGCCCTTCCACATTAGCGTTCAGGCGCAACTGTTCAATGCGGTTTTGGGCAAACCGCAGCACGTCGCCGTTGAGCGTCGCTTGAAGCTGGGGTTGCTCCAGGCTACCCCGAGCTTCAATGTCGCCGCGGATCGTACCAGCAAGATCAGGGGAAAGCGTTTGCAGCTCGCGCAGATCAATATCGGCGTCCACGGCAAGCGCGTCAGGCTGAACCGAACCGCTCGCCGACAAGCGATTCTCACCCTGACGAAAGCGCAAACGCTCAATGTTGGCCTGCAAGTCACTGTTGGCATCAAAGGCAGCATCAAGCTGCAGTGGGTAGTCACGCAGGTCACCGCTCAGGCTTAAATTCGGCACATCGACCAACCAACGTGTGTCTTGCTGACGAACGGTGAAAGCGAGTTCGCCGTCGATATCGCCTTCTAACTGGTCAATAAACAAGGCGGGATCAAATTGCTCGAGCCCAACCCGGGCATTAACCGTCAGCGGCGCCGTCCAGTCGACACGGCCTTCGCTTGTCAGTTGACTATCGCCTGCGACGAGCGTCAATGGCTGCCAGATGAAATGTGCCGTATCGCCTTTTCCGTTCACCGTGATGTCGGTTTCGGGCAATCCAGGGCCCTGAGCCTTCAAACCCAGCTGTAGTTGATAAGCGTCGAGGTTACCGCTGGCCTCCAGGTCCATATCATTGATGACAAACCCCTCACTTGAAGAGGCTTCTTGAGGATTTTCGTCAATCGCCGCATTGGCCGGCAGCGGCCATGTCAGCTCATCACTTTGCAGGTGCGCCTTAAAGGGGAGCACCGGGTCCAGGGTATTCACCTGACCTTCCAATGACGCGTTAATGGCCCCTTCCGCGTCAAACTGTGCCGTCAAATCGCTTAGATTTCCCGACAGATCAAGTGTGAATGCCTGACCCTTCAGTGCCGGTAACGGTTCCTCCAGAAACAGTGTGGTTTCAGCCCGTAATTCCAGCGGATAGTCGTCACGCAGTGCAACATTACCCGCCAGGTTAAACGTTGCATCGGCAGACGACACCGCGAAGTGTTCGATTACAATGTCATTACCCTGAGCTCCAACCCCGAGACTTAATCGTTCGACGAGATAGCTGAAGCGACCCGCCACCTCGATATCATTAACCGTCAGCGTGGCGAGGTGAATATCGACAGGCAGACGAACCTCGGGCAATTCGATGGGAGAGCGATCTGAGGCTACGGCCTCAGTGGTCGCGCCAGTCGTTTCTGCAGGTGGATTTTGTAACGCGATCGAGGCATCAATAGCCGCAGCGGTTAACCCTATTTCACCCTCTGCTGGCGCCAGGCGTGCCCCCACTGACGGCGGCAAATAAAGCCGTGGGTTTTCCCAGTGCGTCGGGGCAATATCAACCTGTCCGGCGCTTGCACTTAACGAGGTGCGAAAAGAGGTCCAAGCGAACCGGGTCCCATCAGGTAGTTGCAGGGCGACATCATCCAGCACCAGTTCCCTGAGCTCGACGGGAAAGGGAAAACGGAATGGAGACGTACCCTCTGAACCTGCCGCCTCTGCGGGGGCTTCTTCATCACCGCCGGCGCCAGACAGGCGAATATCAACGCCTTCCAGGCGTAGCGTATCCAGGCACAGCTTGCCGGACAGGACACAGTCATCCGCCCATGCAAGCTCAAGCTCGTCAATCCGAACCTCTGCGCCTGGGGCGTCGAGCCGGAAACCGCTAAGCCGGAACTCATCGAGTACACCGCCCACGTGTTCTTCGACGCTGAACCAGCCGCGATCCTGGCCCTGGGATAGCAATACGCCGGTTCCCCACGGTGACAGCGCGACCCCCAACAATAGCGCTATGGCGCCAAACAGCCATAGTGGGAATAGCAACACCAGCCGCAGCATACTCCAGCACAGTAACCACAGGCGGTAGCGAAGTGATAACGCTCGGCGACCAGTCGCAGGCGTTTGCTTAGCTTGAGACACATCGCTCTCCTAGAATTCGGGTCCAATCGAAAAGTGCAAACGCCAGTTATCGTCGGCGTCGTCAAAAGGATGCGCCACGTCCAAGCGAATAGGGCCAACCGGGGACACCCACCTAACTCCTAAGCCCGCGCTTTTTTTCAGATCAGCGGGGCCCCAGTTGTCAAAGGCATCCCCGGCATCGATAAAGGCGGCTCCCCACCATGCACCGGTCACGCGGCGCTGGTACTCGAGGCTGGAGGTAAGTTTTTGCTGGCCACCACGCAGTTTGCCTTCATCGTTACGGGGCGAGAGTCCTTCGTAGGAATAACCGCGTACGCTGCGATCGCCCCCGACAAAGAACCGCAGGGACGGGGGAATCTTATCGAAATTTTGGGTCTCGATGGCCCCGACACTGACGCGTGCCAAAAAGCGGTTATCATCGCCGTAGGTGCGAATCCATTCGGTGTCACCCGTTAGGCGTAAAAACTGGGCGTCCGATCCCCAGACCGGATCAGAGTACTCCACCGAAAACTGCTGGCGGTCCCCCCACAGAGGAAAGCGCTGTGGCCTGGTGCGCGTACGTGACCATTGAATGCCGGGGTAGAATAACCACACTTGATCGGCCTCCCCCCCTTGGTTGAAATCCTCATAGGTCGTTCGAAAGTACAGCGACTGTACCCAGTCATTGTCGAACTCCCAGCGCCGAGCGATTTCAACGGTACCTTCCAGCGAGTCGGTATCGCTGTCATCGACGTTGCGGACACCGTATTGCAGGCGATAGCTATCACGCAGCGGGTCTTCGAGGGGAACGTCGTAGACGCCGGTAAAGCGCTGCTCAGGCGCTGACAGGTAGAGATCGTGATCCAGGCTATGGCCATAGCGGTTGATCCATGGCTGGTCCCAGCCGAACCGTAACCGTGCGCCTACGTCAGTGGCGAAGCCTATGCCTGTTTCAAACTGGTGCCGATTGGCAGGCTCCACACTGACATCGATGGGCAGGGCTGTGTCGTCGGATTGTTGCGTGCTCAACGCGCTGGCAAGTGCGGCACTGGTAATCCTTGGCCGCTCAGGCTGCGATTCGGTTGCCGATACCCACCATGGGTCACCACCACCAGGTGGGGCGAGTGTCAGTTCTTGGGCAGTTTCCAGGCGTGGCTTGACGGATACTGAGCTAAACCATCCGGTCTCGGCAAGACGCTGGTTAAAACGCGCAAGGGATTCCGCCAAATAAGGTTCATTCACCTGGTACGTGCGCATCTGCTGCAGACGTTCGGGTTGAATGTGGCTCCCAGTGATCATCGTCTTGCCAAACCGGTAACGCGGGCCACTGTCAAAATCCATATACAGCCGGGCACTTTGCAAATAGGGGCGAACTTCCATTCGACGCTCAGTAAATCCCCAGTCGAAGTAGCCTCGTTCAATCGCCAAACCGGAAAACTCACCCCGCAGTCGATCCCAGGGCGCGTGGCGCAGGGTATCTCCCACTTTCAAGGGGAATCCCGCCAACGCCTCATTGAATGGCTCATCCTGAGCGGCGTCACCGAGTATGTTGATATCCAGTGTTTCGATGGTGACCTGGGGGCCTGGCTCAATGGTCAGGTGTGGATTACCCTCCGCTGGTAAGTCGATGGAAATATCGGGTTCATAATAACCGTAAACGCGCATCGCTTCCTGGGTGCGTTGGCGGATTTCACCCACCAGACGGCTTTCGGTGTACTCGTCTCCTTCGAGATTCTGCAGATAGGCGCGAATATTGCCCTCTACCTCATCTTCCACACCTTCAAGCGTCGCGCTCAGTGCCCATACGGCGGGTGCAGCCATCCCCAGCGGCAATGTTACCAAGTGTGCGATGACCGCTGCTGAAAGCCACTGCCGTTGTCTTCCCATACATTTTCCCTAACCTAATCATCGGCGTGCTGCCTTTCAGCAGGTCGTGTCAATTAACGCAACATTTCAAGTTGTGCACTGAATGCCAGTTGCGCTTGGCGAACCTGGCGTAAATCGTTTTCGAGTTCATCCAGTCGCTGTGACAATCGACTCTCTAGTGTTTCGTTGTCGCTCTTTGCACTCTCTAGCTCACTTAGCGATGCTTCAAAGCGTGACCATTTCTCTTGTCGCTCGGCGTCGCGGGCACTGAGGCGTTCGTCAATATCGTTCGCCAAAGCGGCCACTGACGTCTCCAACGCTTCCAACTCTTCGCGGCTTTGAGCCTCTACATGAGCGATTTCCTCGGTTAACGATCTACGCCCCGATGTCCCAGCTTCTTCCAACGCATCCAGCGACGTGTGTATGGCGGCAAGCTGGCTATCGCGAAGAGCCGCTCGCTCGCGCTGTTCCTCCAGTCGCTCAAGCAATGGATCAATGGTGTCACTGGCAACAGTGCTTTCATTTTCGGTAAGTACGTCGTAAAGCTCATTACGAGTATCCGTTAGCGCTATCGACAATTGTTCCTGCTCTTGGAACAAGGTACTCATCTGAGCTTGGACAAAGGTTAACGTATCTTGTACATCACTGTCACCCGAGTCTAGTCTAGCGTGCATGTTCGATACCTCACCACTGACCCGCTGCAACTCCTCCTGAAGCCGCTCGCGCTCGAGGTACAGACCAATCGCGGCCGCCACCAACAGGCCAATCAACAAAAACATGCACAGCCAAAGCGGCCATAGCGAAGGCCCCTTACGATGCTTGACATGCTGCGATGCAATACTCTGATCGGCATCCGGTACAATGCGCGAAGATGGGGCTCTATCGGACATGCAGTTTCCTCACAACGACGTTGGATCGGCGCGCCGACCTATTCCTCGATACTGTAACCCACAGCTGGCCACAAATTCAGGATCATAAATATTTCGGCCGTCCAGTATCAGCTTATCGCCAAGCTGTGAAGCCAAGTATTTCCAGTCTGGATTCCAGTAGATTTTCCATTCTGTTACCAACATTAACGCATCGGCATCTTCACAGGCATCGTACGGGTTATCGACAAAGGTAACCAAATCATTCCTTGGGCCAACGGCCGCCATTAATGCAGGCGTGGCCGCAGGGTCGTGAAGCTTGACGTGAACCCCTTGCGCCCAGAGGGCGTTCAATAACGTCAGTACCGGCGCATGATCAATACGTGCTGTGCCTGGCTTAAAAGCGGCTCCCCAGATGGCAATCGTCTTCCCTTCAAGCGCGCCGCCGTAGTAGGACCATAGCTTTCTGAATAATGTCTCTTTCTTCTGTTCATTGATATCGAGCACGTGTTCAAGCAAGGCAGACTGTCGCCCGCTGGCGACCTGCACGTCGGCAAGCCTCATCAAATCCCGCGAGAAGCTTGGCCCGCCAAACCCACAGCCTGGATAAAGGTATTCATACCCGATACGTGAATCGGCCCCCATTCCCTGCCTTACATGCTCGACATCAACGCCCAGGGTATCTGCCAGCCCCGCAATTTCATTCATGTAGCTGATGCGCGTGGCCAACATGCCGTTAATGGCAAGCTTGGTTAACTCAGCGGCACGCGTGGGCATCACCTGAAAAGCATCACGGCGTCGATTGAAGGCTCTCAGTAACTCTCTTAGCTTTTGCTCGGCCAGTTGATCATCACAACCCAATAGCCAACGGCCAGGGCGTGTAAACGACGCCCAGGCTCGCCCTTCTTCCAGCGTATCTGGCAAGGCAACGCCCAGAGCGCACTCCCCTGTCAGGCGCTGTAACCGTTCGGTATCACCGACCGGGAAGGTCGAGTTATTGACCAGTATGCTATCGGTCTGCCATCTCAGCGCGGGGTGCTGCAGCAAAGCGGCTGCCGACTCGCGCTGTGATGGTGAGAGTGCTAACCACAGCACATCGACAGCCAGATGCGTTTCCGGCTGGGCGATAACCGTTAAAGCGCCACTCTCCAGAGCTTGCTGTATCTGCTCAACGAGTTGTGGTTCGCGGCGTAGCCAATCCTCGTTGAGGAGCGTCGACCACGGTGTATCTCCATGAGGAAGCCATGCCACCACATGGCCCACAGAGGACAAGGCCGCCGCCGCGGTTGCGGTGCTTAATTCACTACCGTACAGGAGCACCCGCATCGATTAGGCTCCCTGATGGTAGCGCGCGAGCAATGCTTTAAACTCATCCCCCAAGTCAGGGTGCCTGCGTGCATAGGCCAGCGTTGCCTCCAGGTATCCCAGTGGTTGTCCGCAATCGTACGTCGTCCCTTGCATACGATAGGCCTGAACGCCCTGCTGCTCACGAAGCGTTTCAATGGCATCGGTGAGCTGAATTTCCCCACCAGCGCCGGGTGGCGTCTTGGCAAGAATAGGAAAAATCGCGGCGGGCAAGGCATAGCGGCCGATGACCGCCAGATTCGAGGGAGCCTGGTCACGCGCCGGCTTCTCAACCATGCCAACCAGGTCGGCAGAGCTGGCGGGAGCCGGCACATCACCTGCGGGGGCAACAATGCCGTATTTTTCCACAAGCTCCCACTTGACTTCCTCGACCATCAGTTGAGCGGTGCCCTGCTGGTCGTAAGCCTCGAGCATTCCTTGCAGATCGCTGCGCGGGGTGTCGCTGTTGTCCACCAACACATCCGGCAATAGCACGGCAAAGGGTTCATCGTCGCCAATAACTGGCTGTGCGCAAAGTATGGCATGTCCCAGTCCCAAGGGCTCACCCTGGCGTATACTGATGATATTGACGTCATCAGGCACCATTTCCCTGAGCGAGGCCAACAGATCATGCTTCCCCTTTGCTTGCAGGCTCGCCTCTAATTCAGCATGGGTGTCGAAATGGTTTTCGATGGCGCCCTTATTACTGCTGGTGACAAACACGATATCGCGAATACCTGCGGCAATTGCCTCCTCGACCACGTATTGAATGACTGGCCGATCCACAATGGTGATCATTTCCTTGGGAATGGCTTTGGAAGCGGGCAGGCAGCGGGTACCGAATCCCGCAACAGGCAATACAGCCTTACGAATCATAAGAGGTCCTTTTCATGCGTTCCGGCTCAGGAGTGGTTAGAATGCCTATCATACTGAACGCGCGTTGGGTTTCCAGTTCGCCGTTACACTGCAAGTATCAGGCCACGGTCTTTCCCATGCTTGCTCAATGTTGATGGAGTCAAAACATGTCAGCGACACCAAAGGATAGCATTGCTCACCAATACCAAGGCAATGTTGATAACGCCGAAGTGGCGAAATTTGAAGCACTTGCCAGTCGCTGGTGGGACCCGCAGAGTGAATTTAAACCCCTGCACGATATAAATCCCTTACGACTCGACTTTATCGATGCCAGGGCAGGATTAGCGGGCAAGAAAGTGCTGGATGTTGGCTGCGGCGGCGGTATTTTAAGTGAAGCCATGGCCCGCCGTGGTGCAAAGGTGACCGGTATTGACCTGGGTGAAGCACCCTTGGGCGTTGCCCGCCTGCATGCTGAAGAGCAAGGCGTGACGATTGATTACCGCAACATCAGTGTGGAAGCACTGGCGGATGAACAGCCAGGCCAGTATGACGTCGTCACCTGCATGGAAATGTTGGAGCATGTTCCTGACCCGGCGTCGGTCGTGCATGCTTGTGCGGCCTTGGTGAGACAGGGTGGCTATGTGTTTTTCTCTACCCTTAACCGCACGCCGAAATCCTACGCCTTTGCCATTCTCGGTGCCGAGTACGTGCTGAAGCTACTGCCTCGGGGAACGCACGACTATGCGAAATTCATCCGCCCCTCGGAAATGGCGAGTTGGAATCGGCATAGCGGTCTGGAAGTGCGCGAACAGATCGGGCTGACCTACAACCCCCTGACCCGACGCTATCGGTTGACCGAAAACGATGTCTCGGTCAATTACATGATGTATTGCCGTAAGGTGCAGGCATAATGCCTGTCTGCTCATCGCCCCGTGCCGTGCTGTTTGACCTTGACGGCACCCTGGTGGATACCGCGCCGGACTTAGCTGTCGCCACCAATGCATTGCGTCAACACCACGGTTTGACACCGCTACCGTTCGCCACAATTCGCACCCAGGTGTCAAATGGCGGTAACGCCTTGGTGAGCCTGGCGCTGGGCAGTGATCTTGGCGTTACTCATCAGGCAGAGGCTCGTCAGTTTCTGCTGGACGCCTATGAAGCCTCGGTTGCGGTTCACAGCCGGGTATTTTCACCTCTGGATCAATGGCTCGCTGAATGGCAATGCCAGGAACGCCCCTGGGGGATTGTCACTAACAAACCCCGTCGCTATACCACGCCGTTGCTCGAGGCCTTGTCGCTGACG
This sequence comes from Halomonas sp. 5021, assembly GCF_036663435.1. Lineage (NCBI taxonomy): Bacteria > Pseudomonadati > Pseudomonadota > Gammaproteobacteria > Oceanospirillales > Halomonadaceae > Halomonas > Halomonas sp. 5021. Next base: position 583,983 of record NZ_JAXOVU010000001.1, on the reverse strand, counting down.
CCGGGTGCCCTGCTTTGCGCGGATGATCTGACCGTCAAAAAACCCGATCCCACTCCGCTGATCGAGGCCGCTCGGCGATTAGGTGTCAAACCACAGCATTGCTGGTATGTCGGCGATCATCTCAGAGATATGCAAGCCGCCAGAGCAGCCGGCATGACGGCGGTGGCGGTTGGCTACGGGTATATTGCGGAAGGCGATGATTATCGTCTGTGGCCAGCACACTACTGGTATCAGCAGTGTACTGAGCTGGTCGATGCGCTGCCTGATATCGCTTGAACAACCCTCAAAGGTCAAGTCTGCTTGGGGGGTTGGGCATCGATTTTCTGACCATGGGTGCCTGCGCTATCGGGTCCCATCAACCACAGGTACGTGGGCATAATGTCATCGGGGGTACGCAAGTTGGCGGGGTCTTCACCAGGATAAGCATTACGCCGCATTTGCGTCCGGGTAGCGCCTGGATTAAGGGTGTTAATGCGCAGGTGGGGCTCACTATCCAATTCGTCGGCCAGTACCTCCACGAACCCTTCGGTGGCAAATTTGGATACGGCGTAGGCCCCCCAGTAGGCACGGCCTTTGCGGCCGACACTGGAAGAGGTAAAGATGACCGAGGCATCGTGGGAGCGTTGCAACAACGGCAATAGCGCCTGGGTCATCCAGATGGGGCCATTGATATTGACCTGCATGACCTGCTCCCAGAGTGCGGCATCGTACTGCGCAAAAGGGGTAATACGACCCAGTAGACCGGCATTGTGCAGCAGACCGTCCAGGCAGCCGAACTCTTTTTCGAGGGTGTCGGCCATGTCGTGAAAATCCTTGAGCGTGGCGCCCTCAAAATTGAGCGGAAAAATGGCCGGTTGAGGGCCTCCGTCCGCCTCGATTTCATCGTACACACGCTCTAACTTGGCAATGGTGCGGCCAAGCAGGATCACGGTCGCACCATGGCGGGCGTAACTTAGCGCCGCCGCACGCCCTATGCCGTCACCTGCGCCAGTGACCAACACGACACGGTCACGGAGCAAATCGGGCGCTGGCTGATAATCAATTTTACATGTCATCGCAGACCCTCCTGGCGGCTTTTGCCATCAACTGCCCTGGCGAAGAAAATCATCGGCCAGCCCCGCCGCACTGCTTTGTGGATAATCATCCTGCACTTTTTCGAGGAACGCACGACTTTCTTCCGCTTCGCCCTGCCGGGCCTTGACCAAGCCAAGCTTGTACAACGCATCCGGCACCTTGCTGCTACCATCATAGTTGTCAATCACGCGGGTGAACGCTTGCTCGGCGGCATCCAGTTCGCCTTCCGCGGCATACAGCTCACCCAGCCAGTAATGGCCGTTGGCGGTCAAGCTGGTATCGGGATAGGCTTCCACAAAGGCTTCAAAGGCGGCGATGGCTTCGTCGAAACGGCGCGCCTGTACATGTGCGAAGGCGTCCTGATACGTCTGCCGCGCATCCTCACTCACATCGCTTGGTGAGGGAGTATTGGCAACTTCCTCGGCGGCGTCAGGCTCCACCTCGGGTGTCGATTCCTCGATTTGACTCTGCCCAATGCTCATCAGGCGGTCTTCAATATCAAGGTATTGCTGCTGTGATTGGCGGCGAAGTTGCTCCAATTGGTGACGCAGCTCTTCAATTTCACCACGCAGACGCTGAATTTCCTGCTGGTGCTCCTGCACCGTGTTGAATAAGACGAGGCTTCCATTGGAGCCTCCGCCCTGGGTCTGGGCTTGTTCATAAAACCCGCCGCCTGAACCTGAAAGGTCTTCGACAACGGGCTGTTGGGCAACACTGGCAAGGGGCAATACGGATAACGGGAGCACTAAGGCTCCCGCACCGCACAGCCTCTCAATGTAACGCTTGAGACTGTGATTCATGATGACTCCAAAATGACGAATCCTAATGCGTGTTGATTATCACGCGGGTCATCAATAATTGAACACAACGCGACGGTTTTGTGAATATGCAGCCTCGCTGCTACCACGTTCAGCCGGACGCTCTTCCCCATAGCTCACCACGCTCATTTGCGAGGATGAAACGCCTTGAATGTTCAGAAAGCGCTCGACGGCGTTGGCACGGCGTTCACCGAGGGCCATGTTGTATTCACGGGTACCGCGTTCATCGGTATGCCCGTGCAAGACGACGTTGACATCCGGGTTTGAACGCAGATAGCGCGCGTGGGCCATCACGACAGATTCGTATTCGCTTTTAATCGTGTCGCGATCGTAGTCAAAATAGATGGTTTTGACATCCGGAATACGCGAGTCGGCCTGTTGACTGCGATCAGCGCCTGATGTGGCGCTGCCATACTGACCGCTCGTTCCGGTGCCCGAGGTGCTGCTGGCGCTTCCATCACGGCCATCCTGGCTGCCGTATGAATCACCGTCTTGAGTGCCGCCGGTGCTTGAACAGCCTGCGATAACGGCGATAGAAAGCGCGACTGCCAATGAGCGAGCCAACGGTTTAAGTTGCATAATCAGACTCCTTGCCTGAAAACATGAATGGATTTCAGTTGTTTAAAAACGGTGACCATGCGGGGTCACGCACATCACCTTGGGCAGCGGGCAACCTGAATGACGAACGGCCATCGGCAGAAACGGCACTCAGCACCCCGTTGTTACCCTGTTGGGTAGCGAAGATTACCATGGTCCCGTTCGGTGCAACACTGGGTGATTCATCACTAGTGGAATCACTCAACGTGACCAGGCGACCACTGTCGATTTCCTGACGTGCGACTTGAAAACCACGGTCAGAACGGTGGATCAAAAACAGGTTTTCGCCATCCGGCGAGAAACGCGCCCGAGCGTTATAATTACCCGTGAAAGTCATACGCTCCGTTTCACCGCTACCGAGCGTATGCTGATAAATTTGCGGCCCACCGCTACGGTCGGACGTGAACACCAGACGGCGACCATCCGGCGACCATGCAGGTTCGGTATCGATACTGTTGCTATCCGTAACGCGAGTGAGCGAACGGTCGGCGATTTCCATGACATAAATATCGGGCTGACCGTCTTTTGACAAGGACATGGCCAACCGGCGGCCATTTGGCGACCAGGCAGGTGCACCGTTAATCCCCTCAAACGATGTAATCCGCGCACGATTACCGCTACTCACTTCCTGAATATAGATCTCCGGGCGTCCACTCTCGAAAGATACATAAGCAAGCTTGCCACCGTCCGGTGACCAGGCAGGGGACAGGATGGGCTGGTCGGACGTCAAAATCTGCTGGCTATTGCGCCCGTCTGCATCGGCTACGTACAGGCCATAGTCGGTGTTATCGCCAACCCCTTGCGCGGTGACATACGCAATTCGCGTCGAGAAAGCACCGCGAATGTCAGTAATCTCCTCAAAAATCTGGTCGCTGATATAGTGCGCGGCACCACGCAGATCATTTTCACTGGCCGTCACGGTTTCGCTCATCATGCGCCGCTGGCCGCTGATGTCCATCAGATCATATTGGATTCGATAGCCAGTGTCTGTCCGTTCGGTTCTGCCAACGACCAGATAACGAACATCCAATGACCGCCAGGTGCTGTATTGAACATCCTCTGCCTCGTTGGGTTGCTCAAACATCGAACCGCGATCCAGGGGATCAAAAAAACCGCTGCGATCAAGATTGTCATGAATGATTTGTGCCACGTCTTCGGGCATACCCTCTGGACCCTCGAACGGCACCACGCCTATGGGTAGCGCCTGATCACTGCCGCGGGTAATTTCGATGGTTAAATTGGCGCTAGCAACTGTGCTCATTGCCAGCAACAGACAGAATAGCCATACCTTGCTTATGGTGTGCATCAGCGAACATCCCCCGGGGTAAATCGCAGATTGAATTGACGTAAATTGCGCTGCTGTCCAGCCGGCAGCTCACGCAGCTCAACGAACGGTGCTGCATGTTCGATTGCCTGCATCGCCGATCGATCAAAGTTGCCATCGCCGCTTGACGATACCACCGACGTGGTCAGCACTTCGCCTGACGGCCCTAACCTGACTTCAAGCGTAGCACTCATCGAGTCGCTTGCGTCTGACGGAATTATCCATGCCTGCTCGACGGCGCGCTTAACAATCGTCAGGAAGCTATTGGCGGCTTGCTCGGCTTGTTGTGCTGCAGCAGCGGCCTGGGCTTCACCTTCCAACTGTCGCTGCATTGCGGCTTCTGCCTCTTCCTGAAGGCGCTGTTCTTCGGCTTCGCGTTGACGCTCGGCCGCGGCTTCTGCCTCTTCCTGACGGCGTTGCTCTTCCGCTTCGCGTTGACGCTCGGCCTCGGCTTCTGCCTCTTCCTGGCGGCGTTGCTCTTCGGCTTCCCGCTGACGCTGGGCCTCGGCTTCTGCCTCTTCCTGGCGGCGCTGTTCTTCGGCTTCCCGCTGGCGCTGAGCCTCGGCTTCTGCCTCTTCCTGGCGGCGCTGCTCTTCGGCGGCCTCCTGACGGCGTTGCTCTTCAGCTTCCCGCTGACGCTCGGCCTCGGCTTCTGCCGCTTCCTGGCGGCGCTGCTCTTCAGCTTCCCTTTCACGTTCGGCTTCAGCTTCGGCTGCCTCCTGGAGGCGTTGGGCTTGCGCTTCTGCTTCTGCCCTGGCAGCTTCCAGGGCTTCTTCGGCAGCAGCAGCTTCAACCGCTTCCTGTGCAGCCTGTTCGGCAGCAGCCTGCTCTTCGGCGGCTGATGTATCGGGTTCTTCTATTGTCTCCTCAGCTTCCTCAGCCCCCTCCATGGCAGCTGACTCATCATTGGCCTGCTGGGCCCGGTTCGTGAACGCCTCTGTGCTGATCAGGGTTGCCTGTACAATAGAAGAGGAATCTGGCTCGGCGTCACTATCTGGCCATTCAACCAACGAGAACAACACGATCAGCAGGTGCACGGCAATCGCAAACACCGCTGGCCAAAGGTAGCCAATATCTTGAGGATCACGAGGTTTTTTTACAGCCATGCCCTGTGCGTCCTTACTCATTCTGTGGTGGCTCAGAAATGAGCCCCACATTGGCCACGCCCGAGCGCTGCAGATTACTCATCAACACGACCACTTCACCATAAGCCACATTCTGGTCGCCACGAACCATCACCGGCGTGTCAGGCTGCTGCTCTATAATAGCGCTAACCCGGCGAGTGATATCATCAGCAGAGACCTGGGTCGAATCGTCTCCGAGGCTAAGGTAGTACTGTCCTTCGCGATCGATGGAAATAATGATCGGGTCGTTGTCTTCCTGACTTTCTATTGGCTCTGAACTGACCTGGGGCAATTCAACGTCCACTCCCTGATTCAACATCGGAGCGGTAATCATGAAAATGACCAGCAACACCAGCATGACATCGATAAAGGGGACAACGTTGATTTCACCCATAGGCTTACGCTGTCCGCCGCGTTTAAACGGTCCTTGCATGGGGCAACTCCCTTAGCTTGACGCGCTGTCGCGCCCTTGCAGATTGCGGTGCAAGATAGCGTGGAACTCTTCAGCGAAATCCTCGTACTTGCCCAACAAGCGACTGGCGTTGTTGGAAAGCCGGTTGTAGAAAATCACGGCAGGTATCGCGGCGAAAAGGCCCATTGCCGTGGCAATCAATGCCTCTGCGATCCAGGGGGCGACCGTTGCCAATGTGGCTTGCTGGGTCATGGAGAGCGATTGGAAGGACCCCATGATGCCCCACACAGTGCCAAACAGGCCTATATAGGGGCTGGCAGAAGCCACTGTCGCGAGAAAGACAAGATGCTGGGTCAGGCGGTCTTCCTCACGTGACCATGCGACGCGCATGCTGCGCTGAACACCTTCCAGAACCGTTGTGGTATTACGGGTCTTGGGCATCAGGCGATTGAATTCACGAAAGCCTGCCTGAAAGATGTGTTCAGCCCCGTGGCGGGGATCATCAGCAGGGATTTCACGGTAAAGCTCATTCAAATCAACGCCTGACCAGAACGTTTCTTCAAACTGGGTATATTCTTTTTGCGCACGGCGCAGGGCAATGCCGCGTTGAAAAATCACCACCCATGAAAGAATGGACCCCACTGTTAATAGCAACATGACCAGCTGAACAACGACGCTGGCATTCATAATCAGGTGTGGAATAGACATGGCATTATCGTTCACAAGTGCCCTCATCAATCATCAGTAATGTGGTGTTAGGTGCCCGCATCGTGCGTTACATAAGCGATTTGAGCGCAGACGGCCATGCCATAGGGCGCAGATCCTGCGCACTCAAGCACGCTATCTCGACCGTGGCGGCGCAAAGACGTTCATTTTCCCGCCATACGTGCTGCTCAAATGTCATCCGGCAGCGGCCAACACTGACGACATCGGCACTTACGTCAAGCGCATCATCTAGTCGCGCAGGCTTGGTGTAATGACAGGACAAGCGATATACCACTAGCTGAGTGCCTGCGTCCAGCAACGTTTGCTGGTCGATCCCCAGGGATCTCAGCCATTCACTGCGGGCACGTTCCATAAACTTCAGGTAGTTAACGTAGTAGACAATCCCCCCCGCGTCTGTATCTTCCATGTAAACGCGGACCGGGTAACGCGGCGACTGGTTCATGGACGCTGCTCTCCCTGGGCCTCGATGGACGCCTCATGGGGAACACGCTCAAAATGCAACCAGGCCTGCCGCGTGACGACGCGCCCGCGAGGCGTGCGCATCATCAGTCCCTGCTGGATCAAATATGGCTCGATGACGTCTTCAATGGTATCGCGTTCCTCACCGATGGCGGCTGACAGTGAATCGACACCTACTGGCCCGCCGTCGAATTTATCGATCATTGCCAATAACAGCCTGCGATCCATATGGTCCAACCCATGGTGGTCCACATTAAGCATGTTTAGCGCCGCGTCTGCCAGACTTGCATCCACGGTGCCATCGCCCTTCATTTCGGCATAGTCGCGGACTCGGCGAAGCAAGCGGTTGGCAATTCGCGGGGTGCCCCTTGAGCGACGGGCAATTTCAACGGCACCGTCATGATGAGTTTCAACGCCAAGCAGCTTGGCTGAACGGGTCACGATCTCTGTCAACTCGGTCAGGTTATAAAACTCCAGCCGTTGAACGATGCCAAAACGATCACGCAACGGCGAGGTGAGGAGCCCTGCTCGAGTGGTGGCGCCCACCAACGTAAAGCGCGGTAAATCCAGCTTGATCGAGCGTGCAGCAGGCCCCTCACCAATCATGATATCGAGCTGAAAATCTTCCATCGCCGGATACAGCACTTCCTCGACAACGGGCGATAAGCGATGGATTTCATCGATAAACAGGACGTCCCCAGGCTCCAGGTTGGTGAGCATGGCCGCCAGGTCACCGGCCCTTTCAAGCACCGGGCCCGACGTCGACTTGAGCCCCACGCCCATTTCCGTGGCAATAATGTTGGCCAAGGTGGTCTTGCCCAAGCCTGGTGGGCCGAACACCAATGTATGGTCAAGGCTATCTTCACGCAGCCGGGCGGCCCCAATAAAAATTTCCAACTGCTCGCGAACGCGGGGTTGGCCAATATAGTCCTGGAGCCGTTTAGGGCGAATCGCATGGTCAATGCGGCCTTCACCCTGCTCTGGCTCAGCGGCAATCAGTCGATCGTGCTCTAGCATAAGCGTTCATTTACGTCCTTGGTTGTACGCGTTCAGCCCTTCATGCGCTGGGTAAGTGCCGCCTTGATGAGGGCCTCGGTCGACTGAGAACCATCAAGGTCGGCCAGCATTTTCGTGGCCTCGGTCGGTTTGTAGCCAAGACTCACGAGCGCCGACTCGGCGTCCGCCAAGCTGTTTCGGTGATGAGTAGCCTGTCCATTGGCGGCTTCGAGAGGAAGCGTGGTATCGCGGCCATTTTCCCACTCAGGAAAGCGGTCACGCATTTCTATGATCAAGCGCTCGGCGGTTTTTTTACCCACGCCTGGAAGTTTGGTGAGCGCCTTGCTGTCATCATCGCGCACACAACGCATAAAAGCGTCTTCATCCATACCCGACAAGATGGCCAAAGCCAGTTTGGGCCCCACGCCATTCACTTTGATCAGGGCGCGAAACAGGGCACGTTCATGCTCGCGACCAAATCCATATAGCAGATGGGCGTCGTCCCGTATCGTGAGATGAGTATATAAAAAAATGCCTTCACCCACCGGCGGCAGCGCTACCAGCGTTGTCATCGACGTTTCCAGCTCGTATCCCACGCCATGTACATCCACCACGATCCAAGGCGGCTGCTTCTCAATTAACTGGCCTTTAAGCCGTCCAATCATATCTATGCTCGCGCTAAGCCAAACCAGTCGCCACTATAAAGCCACTCTGTACAAGTGACCAGTGGTTGGCGGCTGATTATCAGAGTCGCCAGCGCCCGGAGGAACGGCGACGCCCTCCTCCTTGCGTGGTTAGCGCCTTGGGTCCTTGGCTGGCGTAGGCATGGGTCAGTGCAATCGCGAGTGCATCAGCCGCATCCGCCTGCGGTGAAGCCGCCAGATGCAAGATAGCCGTTACCATATGTTGCACCTGCAACTTATCGGCGCCGCCCTGACCGGTTACCGCCTGCTTGATCTGCCGCGCGGCATACTCATCAACTGCCAGACCATGGTTGGCCATACAGACCAGCGCCACCCCTCTTGCCTGCCCCAGTTTGAGCGCTGAGTCGGGATTTTTTGCCATGAAAATGCGCTCAATGGCCACAGCATCTGGGCGGTGCAATCCGACCACCTCCCCTAGCCCTGCGTAGATTTGAGCCAAACGCTGCTCGAGCGGACCTTCAGCGGTGCGAATGCAGCCGCTAGCAACATACCGGGGAACAAGCCCTACCAGCTCAATGACACCATAGCCGGTAATGCGCGAACCAGGGTCAATGCCCAGGATACGCAACGGGTTGGATAAGGCAGGTGTCTGCATATAACAGCACTCAAGTCGTCCAAACAAAAACACCGACGCCTGGGCGCCGGTGCAAGGTGGTATATGAAGAGCGCTTATTCGGCCGTGGTATCCGTTTTGGCTTTCTGACGCAAACGGATATTAAGGTCTTTGAGCTGCTCTGAGCTGACTTCGCCCGGGGCGTCGGTCATCAAACAAGCGGCACTTTGGGTTTTCGGGAACGCGATCACTTCGCGGATGGTCTTGGCACCCGCCATCAGCATCACCAGGCGGTCCAGACCAAAGGCCAAACCACCGTGAGGCGGCGCACCGTACTGGAGGGCGTCCAGCAGGAAGCCGAACTTTTCCTGGGCTTCTGCCTGGCCAATTCCCAGGATGTCAAACACCGTACGCTGCATGGTTTGATCATGAATACGGATCGAGCCGCCGCCAAGCTCGGTACCATTCAGCACCATGTCGTAGGCGCGCGACAAGGCGTTCGCCGGGTCATCCTTGAGTGCTTCAGGCGAGCATGACGGGGCAGTAAAGGGATGATGCAGCGGGCTGAGGCGGCCGTTATCGTCCTCTTCGAACATCGGGAAGTCGACGACCCAGAGAGGAGCCCAGTCTTGGGTATACAGGTCGAGGTCTGCCCCCAGCTTAACGCGCAATGCGCCGATCGCTTCGTTGACGATACGCGTTTTGTCAGCACCGAAGAAAATAATGTCGCCATCTTTGGCGTCGACACGGTCGAGCAGATCCTCTACCACATTCTCCATGAACTTGACGATCGGCGACTGCAGCCCGTCAAGGCCTTTCGCGCGCTCGTTGACCTTGATCCAAGCAAGCCCCTTGGCGCCGTAGATACCGACAAATTTGGTGTATTCGTCGATTTCCTTGCGTGAAAGTGATGCACCGCCAGGAACCTTCAACGCTGCAACGCGGCCATCTGCCGCATTTGCCGGGCCGGAGAACACCTTGAAGTCAACCTGTTGCATCAAGTCATCGACATTGGTCAATTCAAGGGGAATACGCAAGTCGGGTTTGTCTGAGCCAAAGCGGTCCATGGCTTCCTGCCACGTCATGCGCGGAAACGCGGCCAGTTCGACATCGAGCACTTCCTGGAAGAGTTGACGAATCATGGACTCGGTAATGTCCATGATGTCGTTTTCTTCAACGAACGAGGCCTCGATGTCGATTTGGGTGAACTCGGGCTGGCGATCGGCACGCAGATCTTCGTCGCGGAAACACTTGGCAATCTGGTAGTAGCGGTCAAACCCCGCCACCATCAACAGCTGCTTGAAGAGCTGCGGCGACTGCGGCAGTGCAAAGAAGTTGCCCGCATGGGTACGGCTCGGCACCAGGTAATCGCGCGCCCCTTCGGGCGTCGCACGGGTCAAAACCGGGGTTTCGATATCCAGAAATCCCTGATTTTCGAGGAACGCGCGTACGGTGTGTGAAATACGCGAGCGCAGCCGTAGCTTGTCGATCATATCGGGGCGGCGCAAATCGATATAGCGGTGCTTGAGGCGGACCTCTTCACCGACTTTGCCATGCTCGTCGAGCTGGAAAGGCGGCGTCACCGCGGTATTAAGCACTTCGACGTCTTTTGCCAGTACTTCAATCATCCCGGTGGGCATATTGGGATTCTGCGTACCTTCGGGGCGCAGACGAACCCGCCCGGTAATGCGCAGAACGAACTCATTGCGAGCACGGTCGGCATTGGCAAACGCGTCGGCGGTATCTGGGTCCACGACGAACTGAGCGACGCCATCGCGATCGCGCATATCGAGAAAGATAACCCCACCATGGTCACGGCGGCGATGCACCCACCCGCATACGGTGACCGTCTGGTCTACCAATGTTTCGTTTAGCTGGCCGCAATAATGACTGCGCATGTTTCATCCTGTTGTGTTTCGTGGCAAAAGGTAATTGTAGGACCTTGGTCGGTCTGACGACGTCGGCTAGGCCGCCGTGTCTTTTTTCTTGGCCGCCGGACTGGCGCTATTCTGACCACCTGTCTCGGGCGTTGCGCTTTTGGCATCAGCAGCTAAATTCTTTTTACTGCCGGTTTTAAAATCAGTTTCATACCAGCCGCCGCCCGCCAAGCGGAAACCGGCAGCGGATACCAGCCGCGACAAGCTGGCGCTTTCGCACGCAGGGCAATCCGTTAACGGATCGGCGCTGATTTTTTGCAATTTATCCATGCGATGGCCGCAGGCCTTGCACTCATATTCATAGATGGGCATGTTGATGACTCCAGATAAAGCTCAACTCCGACAAAACAGCAACATGAATGCTGCCAAGCTGCAATATGCGGCCCGTCGGGATAAATTCCAAGGCGATGATTATTCACGCCAGCTTATTATACCCTTTTGTGCCCCCTGCCGAGCAAGGCTAGACGCCACCGGCAGACAGTGGAGGTCAGAAAATGCCAAATGCAGTCATATTGGATGCCGAGAGTCTTGGTCCGCAAATCGATCTAACCGCTATCCGTCAGTCGGTATCGCACCTTGAGGTGTTCGGTCAAAGCACGTCTCAACAGGCTCGTGAGCGCCTGGACAATGCCGATATCGCCATTGTCAATAAAGTTGTCCTGGATGCGGAGACACTCAATCAGTTGCCCTCGCTGAAATTGATCTGTGTGCTGGCTACCGGGCTTAACAATATCGATCTGGAAACTGCCAATGCCAGAGGGATAGCCGTTAAGAACGTTGCCGCTTATGGCACCGCCAGTGTGTCGCAGCACACCTTGATGCTGATGCTGACGTTGGCAAACAGACTGCCGCTTTATCAACGGGATGTTGCCGCGGGCGCCTGGCAAGACAGCGACTTTTTCTGCCTGCAGCATTATCCGACGATGCAGTTATCGGACAAGCACCTGGTGATGGTAGGCCAGGGCGAACTTGGTTCGGAAGTAGCACGTCTGGCTGAAGCACTGGGGATGCGCGTCACCTTTGCAGCCCGCCCGGGGAATGAAGCGAACGACCCCCGTCCGTCACTCGACGACCTGCTGCCAGAAGCCGACGTTATCAGCCTTCACTGCCCGCTAAATGACGCCACCCATCACCTGATCAATGCAGGACGCCTGGCCAGGGCCAAACCTTCGTTATTGCTGATTAACTGTGCCCGTGGAGGCGTTATCGACGAACATGCCGCGCTCTCGGCACTCAGGGATGGGCACATAGGCGGGCTTGCCGTCGACGTGCTACCCAATGAGCCGCCACGCGAAGGACACCCACTGCTAGCCGCGCTGGATGAACCACTCAACCTGGTTGTCACGCCCCATAATGCCTGGATTACGCCAGAGGCCAGGCAAAACATTGTCAGCCTGACCTCTGAGAACATCCAGCAGTGGCAGGCAAACCGCTAATAAGTCGCAAAATGATCCGGGGCGTGGCACTGATCCAGCACGTTAAATTCGACATGGGTCACCTGCGCCCCGTCAGGGCCTTTCCATAACCACTCGCTGACGGTTTTTACATCCTCTGGACCGCCGCAAAGCAATACTTCAACACGACCGTCAGGCAAGTTTTTCGCATAGCCGGTTAAACGATACTGCAGCGCCTGATGTTGGGTAGAGCGCCGAAACAAAACGCCTTGCACTTTTCCCGTCACCCAAGCACGTACACAACAATCTGCCATTGTCGTCTCCTGTTTTAGCCGTCGTCATTTTCCTGATATTTGATAACAACAGCGCTATTGCGTGGCACCAACGGTCGACCTCTGCGCAAAAGAAGTGAGCGGGTAAAGGCGGCGCCAAAGAGCAAAATGAGGGATGAATAATAAACCCACAGCAGCACCATCACCACAGAACCAGCCGCACCGTAAGTGGAAGCCGTTGCCGTATAAGCAAGATAGACAGCGATGACACTCCGGCCAATGGTAAATAATACGGCGGTTACCACAGCACCTATCAAAACATCCTGCCAACTTAATACCACATCGGGCAAGACCTTGAAAATAGTGGCGAAAAGCAAAGCAACAACCAATAGCGAAACCAGCGATTCGGCCACTTGGCTCAGCAGGCCTACATAAGGTAGCAGGTTATCTGCCGCACCGAGCGCACCCCGGATGGCCACACCCAACACTAACGAGACCAGCAATATAAACCCGATCGACAGCACAACCGTTAACGAGAGTATACGATTTTTAATGAACACCAGCGCCCCGTTGGCAGTCGGCTTGGCGGTGACGCCCCAGATCGTATTGAGCGAGAACTGCATCTGAGCAAACACCGTTGTGGCACCCACGACAAGTGCGCCCACGCCGAGTATCGTCGGCATTATCCCCGCTTCCTGAATGCGCGATTGAGCGACGGCTTGTTCCACTACCGCTGCGGCATCACTGCCGATCGTGCCTTGCAGTTGTGCCACGATCTGACCCTGCGCCGCCTCCTCACCCAGCACAAGGCCAATGACGGTGACCGCAATAATAATGGTGGGGGCCAGTGAAAAGAGGGTGTAAAACGCCAAGGAGCCTGCATAGCTGAAGGCGTTGCGCTTCAACCATAATGACGCCGAGTCCCTGAGCACGTTGCCCCAAAAATATGCGCTGCGTTTGAGCATGAAAACTCCCTAATCAATTGATACAGGGCCAACTCTCCATGGCCTATTATAATTAGCATACCCAATCATACCGTTGGCTGCAGAGCTAGATTGCGCCGCCTCGCCAAGCCCACCATAATGCGGGGCCATGATTGACAGACAAAGGACAGCCTCGCATGCCAACTGATGCCTCACACCCGAGCCAGGCGTATGACTTTGACTGCCTCGTCTTTATTGGCCGTTTTCAGCCCCCTCACCTGGGACATCTGGCGGTTATTCGTGAAGCACTGAAACAAGCTCGTCAGGTCATCGTGTTGGTCGGCTCCTCCTGGCAGGCGCGCTCGCTGCGGAATCCATGGCGTTTTGAAGAACGGCAGATGATGTTGCGCTCAGGTTTTGACGAGGAGGATAACCAGCGACTGGAAATCACACCGCTACTGGATGCGCTTTACAACAACGACGTCTGGGTTCGCGATGTTCAGCGTAAAGTAAGGGACTTGACCGCGCCGGCAAATGCCAGACTGCCACGGATCGGTCTTATAGGGGCTAGCCGGGGACAATCCAGCTACTACCTATCACTATTCCCGCAATGGGAGTCGGTGAGTGTCCCGTTGGTCGAAGGTATTTCAGCAAGCCAGATCCGTGAACGTCTGTTTCGCTCGCCTGGGTCCACCGACGACTACCTCAGTACAGGTGCCTACCACGACCTACCCCCTGGCGTGGTTGATCGTGTGGCGCTTTTTTGCCGGGGAAGCGACTACGAACAACTGCTGGAGGAGCAGCAACTGCTGGACCAGTATCGTAAAGCCTGGCAACAAGCGCCCTACCCTCCCATTTTTGTTACCGTCAATGCCGTGGTGGTCCAGTCAGGCCATGTGCTACTGGTACGCCGTACTGCAGCACCGGGTAAGGGGCTGTTCGCATTACCAGGTGGCTTTATCAATCCCCATGAACGATTGCTTGACGCCTGCCTGCGGGAATTGCGTGAGCGTATCCGTCTGAAAGTACCTGAGCCGGTTTTGAAGGGCTCATTGAGAGGCCAGCGCCTGTTTGATGAACCTCACCGCAGTTGGCGTGGCCGAACGCTGGCTGAAGCCTTCTACTTTGCCTTGCGCCCCGACCAGCAGTTGCCGCAATTGAAACCCGTCAAGGGCGGTGACCATGCCCGCTGGGTCGCCCTTGCCGACCTTCAGCCCGATAGCCTGTTTGAAGACCATTTTTTTATCATTCAAAATTTTCTTGGCCTGCCTGCCGACTTTACGAGCGAGTCAGCGCACTAATTCATTACCCCTGCAGAAAGTCCCGGGGCAGCTTCATCATTTGCCGCCACAAGCGCTCTACACCAGGCTTGTGGACCAGTGAACAGCGGTACAGCCGGATTTCCAGCGGGATATCCCAGTTGGCATCGGCAGCACGCACCAAACGACCGCTCTTTAGTTCTTCGCGAATACAAAAATCGGGGATCCATGCCATGCCTACCCCTTGAAGCACCATCCCCTTCAGCCCCTCCGCCATGGCGGTTTCATAGACGGTGCGCAGTTTCATACGCAAGGGGTCGTTTTTCAGCAGCATGCGTACACTGCGCCCCAAAAAGGCACCCTGCGTATAAGCAAGGTAGGGCACAGAGTCACCTTCTTGAAGTGAAAACAATGGTTTGCCCTGGGCATCGGGTAATGACACGGGGAGCATATTGACGTTGCCAATCGAAAAAGACGGGAACACTTCAGCATCCAGCTGCATGGTGGCGAATGGATCATAGTAGGCCAGCATGAGGTCACAGTTGCCTTCACGAAGCACGTGAATGGCCTCTCCGACATTCATCGCGACCAATCGGGTAGGCAGCTCACCGAGGCCTTTTTGCAGTCGCGATATCCAGGGCGGATAAAAGCTCAGCGCTAACGAATGCGCGGCGACGATATCCAGCGCCTCATTGGCAATCGAGAGCCCCCGTAAATGGCCTAACGATTCGTTAAGCTGCTCAACAAGGTTTCGCGCGGTAACCAGAAACAGCTGTCCTTCTGAGGTCAAGCCCACCGGCGTCGTTGAACGGTCAACCAACGTCACCCCCACCGCCTGCTCTAAAGCCCGGATACGCCGACTGAACGCTGGCTGAGTCACGTGCCGCTGCCTGGCAGATGCTGAAAAACTCCGGGTATTGGCCAATGCGACGAAATCTTCCAACCATTTTGTTTCAAGGTTCACCAACGACTCCTTGTCACCCTAGTTATTTGAATTGATCTGGCACGGAGCCTTCAGTTTACTGAATGGGCGCCGTTAAATAGGCCGCCCGTGATACCACTTTTTTCCACCAGGGACGCTGGGCAATCTCATCCAGGCTGATACGACGACATCTTGCGAAATCGTTCTCGAGCATCAAGCTAACCTGGGCAGCAACGGACGGGCTGGGCATAAAAGCGGTGATTTCAAAGTTTAACCGGAAAGAACGGTTGTCCATATTCACTGTACCGACCGTTGCTGCCTTGTTGTCGACAAGCATCACTTTCTGGTGGAGAAAACCAGGAAGATAACGGTATATTTTTACACCAGCGCGCAACATATCGGGCAGGAATGAAAAGGCCGACAGGAAAACCAGCAAGTGATCAGGCCGTTCGGGTATCATGACCCGGACATCCACGCCACGCATGGCGGCTAGCCGAAGCGCATCCTGAACACCCTGGTCCGGCACAAAATAGGGGCTGGTAACCCATAGCCGCTCTTCGGCACTCTGTATTACCTGCTGTATGAGCAGGCTTGCTGTGTCCTGGCGATCTGCAGGTCCCGAGGGGACCACGACCACGTGATGGTTACTGGCGAAGGTTTGCACGGGCTGCCAATCCAGGGTTATCACTTCGCCTGTCGCCCAATGCCAATCTTCCCAGAAGGCTTCCTGAAGCCCCAGAACACTCGGGCCTTCAAGCTTGAGATGCGTATCGCGCCAGGGGCCACGATTAGGATCCTCGCCCAGATACTCCACGCCGACGTTAAACCCGCCAAGCCAACCTTCATGCCCATCGACCACCATCACTTTACGATGATTGCGAAAGTTCAGTTGGAAAGGATGCTTAAGCCCCCTGGAGGATCGAAACGCACTGACTTCGATACCTGACTGGGCCAAATCATTTAAATAGCGATCGCTGAGCTTTCGGCTGCCCATCTCGTCGTATAGGAAATAGATATTGATACCACGCCGCACAGCTTGCTGAAGGTACGCCATCAATCGGCGGCCAAGCCGATCATCCCGAACGATGAAAAATTGCAGAAGAATATAGCGCTGGGCACGCTCAATGCCCGCAAACAGGCTTTCGAAGGTCTCCTCGCCGTCAATCAGCAAGGTTGCCTGGTTACCCTGGGTCATTGGCATCATGGCCAACTGTTCAACGGCTCGAATATCGGCGCTTTTAGCCGTCACACCATAGGGGTCAATGTTGGCGCGATAACGTACCAGCATGCGGCGTAAAATATTGTCACGCACCCCGCGGGCCGTCACGTAGCCATAAAACCGTGGCCGTCCAAATAGCCAATAGGCAGGTACGGCAACATAAGGAAACGTGAGTAGTGAGATAATCCAGGCGACCGCGCCCTGGGAGGTCCGGCTGGACATCAGCGCCATCACCGCTGAAACAATCCCCAGCACATAGATCAACAAGATGCCGGTCCCTAGCAACCACGAGGTCATAGTGGTGTCCTCATTATGGGTGTCAATTCCATTGCGATGCGCTGGCCGAGAATGGACATAGGCCCCGCCACTGGCAGGGCCTATATCGCCTGAAACACGCGACTCCTTTCCAACATTCAAGCCGTCTGGGCGATAATTTCCTTCCACTTGGCAGGCCCGGTCTGGTGCACCGAGGTTCCTGCACTATCCACGGCGACGGTAACCGGCATATCTTCCACTTCAAACTCATAAATGGCTTCCATGCCGAGATCCTCGAAGCCAACCACGCGGGATTTCTTTATTGCCTGGGCAACAAGATAAGCAGAACCGCCTACCGCCATCAGATAAACCGCCTGGTTATCGCGGATGGCGTCAATCGCCGCCTGCCCTCGCTCGGCCTTGCCCACCATGCCCAGCAAGCCTGTTTCTTCGAGCATGGTGCGGGTGAACTTGTCCATGCGTGTGGCGGTGGTAGGACCTGCAGGGCCGACCACTTCGTCACCTATCGGATCCACCGGGCCCACATAGTAGATAAACCGCCCTTTCATATCGACCGGTAACGGCTCGCCCTTGGCAATCATATCTACCATGCGTTTGTGGGCCGCATCACGCCCGGTCAGCAGCTTGCCATTCAACAAGAGCGTATCGCCGGGCTGCCAGGTTTTGACATCGTCGGGAGTCACCGTATCCAGGTTGACACGTTTGACGTTGTCGCCGGCTTCACGGGTAATTTCCGGCCAATCTTCCAACTTGGGGGCAGGTAGCGCCACGGGGCCAGAGCCGTCCAGTGTGAAGTGGGCATGGCGAGTGGCCGCGCAGTTGGGAATGATGGCGACCGGCTTATTTGCCGCATGCGTCGGATAATCCTTGACCTTGATATCCAGCACAGTCGTCAAGCCACCCAAGCCTTGTGCGCCAATGCCACTTTTATTGACCTTGTCGAACAGCTCGAGACGCAGCTCCTCGGCGCGATTGCTGGCCCCTCTTGCCTGCAAGTCCTGGATATCGATAGGATCCAGCAGTGCCTCTTTCGCAATTTCCATGGCTTTTTCGGCCGTGCCGCCAATCCCGATACCCAGCATACCAGGCGGGCACCAGCCAGCGCCCATTTTAGGCAATTGCTCCATTACCCAATCCACCACGCTGTCAGAGGGGTTGAGCATGGCAAACTTGGATTTTGCTTCGCTACCACCGCCCTTGGCTGCCACATGGATATCGACTTTATCGCCCGGCACAAGCTTATGGTGGATAACCGCCGGGGTGTTGTCCTTGGTATTCTGACGCTTTCCATCAGGGTCCGCCAGGACAGACGCTCGCAAAATATTGTCGGGTAGCTGATAGGCGCGACGCACCCCTTCATTGACCATGTCATCCAGGCTCATGCCAGCGTCCCAGGTGACATTCATACCCACGTGAACAAACACCGTGACGATACCGGTATCCTGACAAATTGGGCGATGACCGGTGGCACACATACGCGAATTGATCAAAATCTGGGCAATCGCATCCTTGGCGGCAGGGTTTTCTTCACGCTCATAGGCAGCCGCCATAGCATCGATAAAGTCTTTGGGATGGTAGTAAGAGATGTACTGCAGTGCATCGGCAACGCTTTGAATCACGTCGTCCTGGCGAATCACGGTCATGGACAAACTGCTCCTCGGTTATCGTCTTGTCGGCGGCCTAAGCGGTGATGGGAATAGCGGCCTGTTTAACGTGTAAACATTATACCGTATTGGCATTATTCCGGCAGCAACACTGTATGTCTGTAATTCTAGGGGGTGTGTTGGTTTAATGGTTTTCAAACAAAAAGATAACGGTATAAATCATGGCGTATCTATTTGACAGCCGGGGCACCAGTAAAGCCGCCGGGAGCCGACCATCATACGCTCGATAACGCGACCGCAACGATGGCAGGAAAGTCCCGCTCGCTCAAAAACACTGAAGCGCCATTGGCGACGCGGTTCACCGGCGGCGATGGCGTTTTCAACCCAGGCCTTTGTATTGGTTACCCCCGCCTGCTGGTAGGCCTGTCGAGTTATGTCGATAATAAAAATAGCCAACTGCTGGCGCTGCCGCTCGGTTAAATCAACCGGGCGCTGTTTGGGGTGGCACTGGGCAAAAAAAAGAATTTCCGAGCGCAGATAATTGCCTAACCCCGCGACAAAGCCCTGGTCCAGAAGTAATGCACCCAGGCCACGTCGGTGAAACTGCTTAAGGCTCATGCGCTGCTGTACTTGCAGCGGGGTCACCTTCTGGCTCAGGAGGTCAGGCCCGAGCCGGGATAAAAACGGGTGTTCTGTGAGATTGTCTTCGTGCCAGAGTGAAATATCGGAAGCACTATACAGACTGGCGCAGCGCCCATCTGTGGTTATTCGAACACGCAGCGAGCGCCGGGTGCTGGGGGGCTTATCTTCTTTGTGAAGCTTCCAAACCCCATACAGTTGATTGTGGGAGTAAAGCACGCGCTGGTCGGCAAACCAGATCAGCATTGCCTTGCCCCGAGTATCTACCCGCGAAACCCGCACCCCAAGCAGTGACGCTGCCTGCTCGGCAAGTTCCGGGAAGGCGAACCAGGCATCGTCAATCACCTGGCCGCCTATCTGCTGCTCAATGCGATCTGCCGCACGACGGATTTCCGGACCTTCAGGCATGCCCTACCCTAGCGCCAGCTGTTTTTCTTTCATCTTGTGCAACTGGTCGCGCAAGCGTGCCGCTTCCTCAAACTCAAGGTTTTGCGCCGCTTCAAACATGGCATCTTCGATTTTGCTGATCGCGGCAAGGAAATCGTGCTTGTCCATGCTCGCGGTATCGTACTCGGCAGTACTCTCGGCCACTTTGCGATCACTACCCCGCTTGCGGTTGCTTTTCTTGCCCGGTGCCTGTGCGGCTTCCATGATATCGGTTACCGAGCGGGTAATCGTGGTTGGGGTAATACCATGGGCTTCGTTATGCGCCTTCTGTTTGTCACGCCGACGCTCGGTTTCATCCATCGCCCTGCGCATGGAATCGGTAACCCGGTCGCCGTAAAGGATAGCTTTCCCCTGGGCGTTACGTGCGGCGCGGCCAATGGTCTGGATCAATGAGCGCTCGTTACGCAGAAAACCTTCTTTATCGGCATCAAGAATGGCAACCAATGAGACTTCCGGGATATCCAGCCCTTCACGCAGCAGGTTGATCCCCACCAGCACGTCGAATTTCCCCAACCGCAGGTCGCGGATGATTTCCACCCGCTCGACGGTATCGATATCCGAATGCAGATAGCGGACGCGGATGCCATGCTCGTCCAGGTATTCGGTCAAGTCTTCGGCCATACGCTTGGTGAGGGTGGTCACCAGCACGCGTTCGCCCACCTCGGTGCGAAGCCTGATCTCGGACAGCAAATCGTCAACCTGCGTGCTTGCCGGACGCACTTCAATCTCGGGGTCCAGCAAGCCCGTCGGCCGCACGACCTGCTCGACAACCTGGCCTGCATGCTCGGCTTCATAAGGGCCCGGTGTCGCCGAGACAAAAATCGTTTGCGGTGAAATGGCTTCCCATTCTTCAAACTTCATCGGCCGGTTATCGAGTGCAGACGGCAAGCGGAATCCGTACTCCACCAGCGTTTCCTTGCGCGACCGGTCACCTTTGTACATCCCGCCTACCTGGGGCACGCTGACGTGGGATTCATCAATAAACAGCAGCGCATCGTCTGGCAGGTAATCGAAAAATGTCGGCGGTGGCTCGCCGGGGGTGCGGCCCGATAAATAGCGAGAGTAGTTTTCGATACCGTTGCAGTAACCCAGTTCGAGCATCATCTCGATATCGTACAGCGTGCGCTGCTCGAGCCGCTGCGCCTCGACCAGACGCTCGTGCTTGCGCAGCCACTCCAACCGCTCTTTAAGTTCTGCCTTGATATCGTCAATCGCGCCTAGAATCGTTTCTCGAGGCGTAACATAGTGGGATTTCGGGTAGATGGTCATGCGCGGGACTTGCCCGCGCACGTCGCCCGTCAAAGGATCAAAGAGCCGGATCGAGTCGATTTCATCGTCAAACAACTCCACCCGCACGGCTTCTTCTTCGGCATCTGCCGGGAAAATATCGATCACATCGCCTCGCACCCGGTAAGTACCGCGGCGAAAATCCATATCGTTACGCGTGTACTGAAGTTCCGCGAGACGACGGAGGAAAGCACGCTGGTCGATCAACTCGCCGCGGGTAAAATGCAAGCGCATCTTGAGGTACTGGTCAGGGTCGCCCAGGCCATAAATCGCTGACACCGATACGACAATCAACGCATCCCGGCGCTCCAGAAGTGCTTTCGTCGCCGACAGGCGCATTTGCTCGATGTGGTCGTTGATGGAGGCATCTTTTTCAATGAAAGTGTCCGACGACGGCACATAGGCTTCCGGCTGGTAGTAATCGTAGTAGGACACGAAGTATTCAACGGCGTTATCCGGGAAAAACGCTTTGAACTCACCGTATAGCTGCGCCGCCAACGTCTTATTGGGCGCCATGACAATCGTTGGCCGCTGCTGTTGCGCGACGATATTGGCCATGGTGAAGGTTTTCCCCGAGCCGGTGACACCGAGCAGCGTTTGATGGGCAAGTCCCGACTCTAGCCCCCCCACCAGGCCCTTGATAGCGTTGGGCTGGTCGCCTGCGGGCTCAAATTTCGATTGCAACCGGAAATCCTTGCTCATCGTCACTCCTGATCAGGGTAAGGCGAGCTACGTGGTGCTCGTCGTAATCTCCACGGTCGATGTGGTCATCAACCGTTGGATGGGGCAGCGGTGGCTGATATCTTCCAGCCGGGCACGCTGCTCAGGATCATCAATGCCGTGAAAGGTCATCATCACCGCCAGCTTGTACTCACCTTTCCTTTCCTGGCTGTCATCGCGCTGAACAGTGACGGTAATGCCTTTCAGAGGCCATTGCTTTCGCTTGGCATACATCTGTACGGTAATTGCCTTACAGGTTCCAAGGGCAATATCAAAATAGTCATGGGGGTCAGGCGCGCTGCCGTCACCGCCCACGACGGGCGGCACATCGGCGGCCAGATCCTCAAGGCCGTCAACCTCGACGCGCTGGCGGAAAGCGCTGTTGCGCTCACTGATCACCGTAATCGGCTTGTGCATCATGTTACCTTTATGCCCAGCTTGAGCTTTTCAACGGCCTTGATGAGCGCCTCACGCTTTACGCGACCGTCCACTTCAGCGCCATAGCGACCCACTTCAGCGCTGTCCACGCCTTCGAGCATCATCAGCGCGGTGGTAATCTGATTGACCTGTTCAGCGGATTTCACACCGTGAAAGGTTAGTGATTGCTGTGCCATCGGCTAGCCTTGTTTCAAATACATTTTACCGTCACGGGTCAATGCCAACTGGATTGGCTCTCCGAGCGAATTGATATTGTCCTATGCAAAACTGATACAAACAACGAGTCTAGCACGCGGCAGGACCCTTGCAATTGCGGTCCATTGCCCATACTTAAGACAATATTGATTCGCAACACGATCCAGCCACCCCTTCAACAGGAGTTGTCATGGCGACCGTTCCCTCAATCGATGCCCTTAACAGCGGTATTCGCCTTAACCATTTAGCGGCATTGGATATCCAAGGACCCGATGCCGAGAAATTCTTGCAAGGGCAAACCAGCGCTCAGGTCAGTCTTGCCGACGGGCGTTTTGCGCCGCTTACCTGTTTCTGCACGCCAAAGGGACGCATGCTGGCAAATGCCCAGTTGATGAAGGTTGGTGACAGTCATTATCGGCTACTTCTCAGCGCGTCGCTGCTTGAAACGCTGAGCAGCCACCTAAAAAAATTTGCCGCTTTTTATAAAGCGGAGCTAACCCCACTTCCCGGGCTATTGCTGGTCGGCGTGGGAGAAAATGCCCGCTCAGTTGCGGAAACGCTGGACCTCCCCTTGCCCAACGCGCCTGGCACTCAATCCACAAACCCACACGCCAGCGTGCTGTGCTATCCAGGCGATACACCACGCTGGCTGTTCTGTCTGGAAGACGACACTCTTATCGAGACACTTGACGATGAAGGCGGACGGGCCGCCTGGCAATTGGCTGACATCCGCAGCGGCCTGGCATGGCTGACCGAGGCACAGCAGGACCATTTCCTGCCGCAGATGCTCAATTGGGAAGCGCTGGGCGGTATCAGCTTCAAAAAAGGCTGTTACACCGGTCAGGAAGTCGTTGCCCGGGCTCATTTTCGTGGTCAGGTAAAAAAACGCCTGGTGCGTGCCGAACTTTCGAATATCGAGGCGCCAACAACCGGGGACACGATTATCAATGAAGCCAATAAGGCCGTCGGCGAAGTCGTTACCAGCGCTCTTAGCGAAACAGGCAGCATTGAGCTTCTGGCTGTCATGAATACCAAGGTGATGGAAGAGGCCATGCCCGTTTATATCGGGGAGGCCCGCTTGACACTACTCGATCTTCCCTACGCTATCGAGCGGCTCGACCCCGAGCAGCTCGCCATGGGCCTGGCGAATTGAACGCTGATTAATCGACCGCAACGGGTAAGCGAAACAGGCGGACAGCATTGGCGCTGCTGATGGCGGCGACATGTTCGCGTGCTTGTCCGCGTAATTCGGCCACGACATTGCAGACGTCACTTACTCGGCAAGGTTCATTGCGCTGTCCCTGGTAGCCACTTAGCGGCATGTCGGGGCTGTCCGTTTCCAGCACAAAACTGTCATCGGGCAATGCCTTGATAACCCGGTGCAATCGCTTTGCCCGGTAATAGGTCGCCGCGCCCCCCAGACCCAGGACATAACCAAGATCCACAAACTTCCTGGCCTGCTCGTAAGACCCGGCAAAGGCATGGATCAACCCGGTTCTGGAAAGCGTGCGTTGACGAAGCCGTTTGGCGACGGTGTCGTTGGCTTTGACACAATGCACGACCACCGGCAAGGCATGCTGCTTGGCCAAGGTTAATTGGGCATCAAAGTACGCCCATTGGGCATCAAGGGTAGTGTCAAAGCGAGCGTCAATCCCGCATTCACCGACGGCGACTAGCTCGGAGCGCTCTTTCAGCAAGCACTCGAGCTCAGCCAGATCCTGATCACGGTGTTCACCCGTAAAGTAGGGATGAAGCCCTGCGCAAACGCTGACATCCTGACATCGCTGTCCCAGCGCCAGCACGGCTTGCCAGCGAGCACGCGTCGTCCCCGGCACGATGAAGTGCTTGACCCCCACGCCTCTTGCGGCTGACATGACCGCATCACGATCAGGGTCGAACACCGCAAAATCAAGATGGCAGTGGGCATCAATCAGCATGGTCGCCTCGTATTGCCCGGCTAGTGCTCGCGCGTCGGCTGGAAGCGAATATCCGGCCAGCGCTCCTGGGTCATTTGCAGGTTGACGCGGGTCGGTGCGATGTAGGTCAAGTAGCCGCCGCCATCGATCGCCAGGTTGGTGCTTGCCTTACGCTTGAATTCCTCAAGCATCTTGGGATCTTCGCAATACACCCAGCGCGCTGTCTGAACATTGACGGCTTCATACAGACAGTCGACCTTGTATTCTTCTTTCAAACGGTGCGCCACGACGTCAAATTGCAGCGTCCCCACTGCCCCCAGAATCAGGTCATTGTTGTCGATCGGCATGAAGACCTGGGTAGCGCCTTCTTCGGAGAGCTGCTGCAAGCCTTTCTGCAAGGCTTTCATTTTAAGCGGATCTTTCAAGCGCACGCGTTTGAAAAGCTCCGGCGCAAAATGCGGAATACCGGTGAAGCGCATATTCTCACCCACGGTAAACGTATCGCCAATCTGGATAGTGCCATGGTTGTGCAGGCCGATGATGTCGCCAGGCCAGGCTTCTTCTACCTGAGAGCGGTCGGAGGCCATGAACGTCAGCGCGTCGGCAATCTTGACGTCCTTGTTGATACGCACATGGCGCATCTTCATGTTCTTGTCGTACTTGCCCGAGCATACCCGCAGAAAAGCGATACGATCGCGATGATTGGGATCCATATTGGCCTGGATTTTAAACACAAAGCCAGTAAAGCGAGAATCGTCAGCCGGCACATCCCGCACATCGGTTTCCCGGGGTTGGGGAGCCGGTGCATATTCGACAAAGCCATCCAGCATTTCGCGTACGCCAAAGTTGCCCATGGCCGTCCCGAAATAGACGGGCGTCAATTCCCCACGGCGATAAGCATCAAGGTCAAACTCATGGGATGCACCGCGCACCAGTTCAACTTCCATGCGCAGTTCTTCAGCCTGTTCTTCACCCAGCACTTCGTCTACCTCGGTATTATCCAGCCCCTCGATACGCTTGTCCTCGGGGATACGACTGCCCTGACCCTGGGTATAGAGATGAACCACATCATTATAAAGGTGATACACCCCGCGGAAGTGCCGTCCCATGCCGATGGGCCATGTCATTGGCGCACACTGTATGTTGAGCACCGTCTCGACCTCGTCCATCACCTCAATAGGATCACGGATATCGCGGTCCATTTTGTTGATGAAGGTCAGAATCGGCGTGGTGCGTAGACGACAGACGTCCATCAGCTTGATGGTCCGGTCCTCGACGCCTTTAGCGCCATCAATCACCATCAGGGCGGAGTCCACCGCCGTCAGGGTACGGTAGGTGTCCTCAGAGAAATCTTCGTGACCTGGCGTATCGAGCAGGTTAACGATGCGTCCCCCATAAGGAAACTGCATCACGGAGGTTGTCACCGAGATGCCCCGCTCCTGCTCCATTTTCATCCAGTCCGACGTGGCATGGCGATCATTGCGCTTGCTCTTCACCGATCCGGCCAGCTGAATGGCATTACCAAACAGCAGCATTTTCTCTGTAATGGTCGTTTTACCGGCATCGGGGTGCGAAATGATAGCAAAGGTTCTTCTAAGCCCGGCTTCCTGGGCTAATTGAGTATCTTTCATCGGGCCTCATCATTAACGTGGACTCAGCCAGGCACATAGATGCAGGGTGTCAGCGGCTGAGCTGTGTGGCATTGAGCGCAATTGTACCCTCGCAGACAGTATGGGGCCACAAGAGGACGGTTGTGGGACGGTTTAGTTAAGCGAGACTGCGGTCATGAACAGCAGGAGCCATGACAAAGAGCCAGGCGTGAATAACCGGACATAAAAAAACGCCGGGAAACCGGCGTTTTGCGTAAAGCTGTCGGGAACGTATTACGTTTCAGGCAAAGGTGTTGACCTGAGTCCCCACGGTGCCCTCTTTTGCTAGATCAGGCTGTGCACCGGTATCGGCAGACGCCATGATGTCAGTCACTTGCTGCGCCTGGGTATCCAGTGCTTCCTTGAATACCTGCATTTGAGCTTGCTCAGCACTTTGCGCCTGATTCATGTAAAGCGCCGTACTGACGGCGTTGCTGACGGCTACATCCATATAATCACCTCAATGTAGTACGAATATACTAGGAGACTAGCAAATGGTGTGACAACACGCAAAATCGCGCGCTAAAAACGCTCGGCCCTGAAGGGGGCCATATCAATGGCTGGCGTTTTACCTTCCATCATGTCCGCCAGCAGGTAGCCCGTCGCCGGCCCCAGGGTAAACCCTTGATGGCCATGCCCGAAGGCCAACCAGAGGCCTTTATGACGGGGCGCAGGGCCAATCACCGGCTTCATATCCGGAAGACACGGGCGTGCGCCCTTCCAGGCGGCTTCATCAAGACGCTCAGCCAGCGGAAAAATACGTCGTGCAGCGCTTTCCGCCGCGCTTAGCTGGCCTTCATGAGCCGGTGACTCAAGGCGGTCCAGCTCGGCACCCGTGGTAAGACGGATGCCTGCATTCATGGGCGCCAGCAAGTAGCCCACCTCGGCATCCATCAACCAGTACTGCAACCGAGCCGGTGCTTGAGTGGCATAATGCATGTGATAGCCCCGTTTGACGAAGGTCGGGAAGCGATAGCCCAGCCCTTTGAGCCACTCGCCTGACCAGGGTCCCAGTGCCATTACGACATCATCTGCCACCACTTCTCCATCGCTGGTCGTCACACGCCACTGGGTTTCACGCTGGGTGACCGACTGAACATCACTTTGCACAACGCGTCCGCCATTGGCGACAAATGACGCCGCGTAGGCAGCCACCAGCGCGCCTGGGTCGGCGACTGTCCAGGAATCAAGCCAATGAATGGCCCCAATGATGTCATCGCCAAGGTCGGGCTGCTTGTCTCGCAATGCCTGTCGATCCAACACTTGAAATTGCACATCGTAGAGGTCCCGCATTTCTTCGGCCTCTTTTGCGCGCTCGGCCAGCTTCTCCGGGGTTCTATATATCTCCAGCCAACCTTGACGACGAACCAAGTCCTCGACCCCCGCGGCCTCAATCATCGGCTCATGGGTTTTAAGACACAGCTGAATCAAGGAGGCATATTCCGGCACGATCTGCCGGTAGCGACGCGGCGAAGAATGATGCCAATAGCTCAATAACGGCGATGCCGCTTCCAGCATCCCGCCGGTACGATAGCGGATATCCACGCGCCGATTGGGCAATACACTCAGGATAGTTTTCAAATCGCGAGGAAAGGGATACGGTTTTACCGCTTCACGTTGGATAATACCGGCATTGCCAAAGGATGTTTCCCGGCCTGGCTGGCGCCGGTCCATCAGGGTGACCTGAATACCCCGCTGCTGCAGTTGCCATGCAATGCTGACACCTACCATACCTGCCCCTAACACCACTGCATGACGCGACATTGAAACACCCTCCGATCTGCAAATTACACGACACGCGGGCTCGTTACACCGCACGCCTATTTATCTAAAAAAATAGCACTGATAAAGAACCATTAATACAGTCCAAAAAACTGTTTTTAATAGATAAATCAGAAATTAATATCGCCTTAAGCACAAAAATCGACAGCGCCCGACATTGCGGCACAGCAATTGCTTGGCCTTATTACCGGGTGAATCATCATCAGGGCAAAGAACATTAATTCAGCACTGTCTTAACAACCTTTGCATAGCGCCATGCACCGAAAAGGTGCGTGCCACGCACCAAAAATACCAAGGACACCGCCATGCCGCTCACACCCATTGTCGACACCGAACTGCTCGATACGCTGTGGGTATTATGGGCAGCCGCGCTGGTATTTGTCATGCAGGCGGGTTTTTTATGCCTGGAAGCCGGCACAACCCGCAGCAAAAACGCCATCAATGTCGCAATGAAGAATATTGCGGATTTTGCCATCGCATTGAGCATCTTCTGGCTAGTGGGCTTCGGGTTGATGTTCGGTGTTTCGGAAGGCGGCTGGTTGGGCACAAGCCTGTTCGGGTGGCAGCTCAACTCCGTATCGAGTTGGGTAATCACGTTGTTTATCTTTCAAGCCATGTTCTGTGCTACCGCTGCGACCATTGTGGCGGGTGCCGTCGCCGAAAGAATGCCATTTTTTGCCTACCTATGGACCGCCCTCTGGATAGCGCTACTCATCTACCCCGTATTTGGACACTGGGCATGGGGCGGTCTATTGGGAGGCGAAAGCGGCTGGCTCGCCTCGCTGGGTTTTGTCGATTTTGCCGGCTCAACCGTCGTTCACAGCGTGGGGGGCTGGGTCGCGCTTGCAGCCGTCCTCGCCATCGGCCCTCGCCAGGGACGCTTCAACCAAAACCAACCTCCCACCGCCTTCCCGGCAGGCAACCTTCCCCTTGCCATGTTAGGGGCATTGTTCATGACACTCGGCTGGTTTGGCTTCAACGGCGGCAGCACGCTGGCTGTTAACAATCAGGTACCTGGCATTCTTGCCAATACCGTCCTGGGCGCCGCCGGTGGCATTTTATCCGCCATGCTGATGGGCTGGCGAACCCGTCGCTATGCTGACGTCATGTATGCCATCAACGGCGCCATTGCCGGGCTGGTCGCTGTTACCGCAGGCGCCCATGCGATTTCGATGTCGGCAGCACTGGGGCTCGGGGCTGTCAGCGGCGTTCTGATGGTGGTCACCAGTGAATGGCTACTCAACCACCGCATCGATGATGCCGTAGGCGCTATTCCGGCGCATTTGATTCCCGGCATTTGGGGCACGCTCGCTCTGCCCTGGATAGCCAACCCCAAGGCACTGGCCACGGGACTGAGCACCTTGGAGCAGGCAGGCGTTCAATTGCTGGGCGTCGTTGTCTGTGGACTCTGGAGCTTTGGTATTGCGTGGCTGCTGTTTCGTATCTCGGGGCGCTATTTTCCACTTCGCGTTAGCGCTGAAGATGAAAAAATGGGCCTCAACCTCGCCGAGCACGGTACCCATAACGAACTGACTCAATTACTGGAACACATGCGCCGTCACGAGCAGCAGGGCGACATGCGCCAGCGCATCGAGGCAGATCCTTTTTCTGAAGTGGGTGAAATAGCGGCAGGCTACAACCGCGTCGCCGCGGCACTGGAAAGCGCTATCGGGCATACCCGCGTGATGCTGCACAACCTGCGCGACGGCGTGCTTACCTGGCAAGCCAATGGGCTGCTAACCAGCCTTAACCCCGGAGCCGAACAGCTGTTCGGCGTTCAAGCCGAGCAAATGATAGGTACCCCCGTCAGCCGCTTACTGGATAGCCGAAACCTGGCACCGGGTGAGCGTCACGAGATTAAACTGCGCTCCGCCACTCAGGAAATCCGCTACCTGGAAATTCAGGTAAGCGAAGGTGCCAGTGGCTCGGCCTCCGAACGTTCCGGCATGGTGCGTGACATTACCGAACGCAAGCGCCTGCAGGAGCAGCTAAACCGCGAGAGGGACCTGGCAAGAACAACCCTTGCTTCCATTGGCGATGGCGTTATCACCTGCGACGCCAGTGGCTTGATCACGTTCATGAATAGCGAAGCCCAGCGGCTGACCGGCTGGCACCTTCGCGACGCACGTGAAAAACCGATCCAGTCTATTTACCGGCTCATTGACGACAATACCGGTAGCCTAAGGAGCAACCCAGCGCGCCAGGTGCTCACCCAGCATCGCGCCATTCATTCAACGGACGATGGCTGGCTTGAACACCGCGAAGGACAGCGAACGCCCATTCAGCATAGCGCCGCCCCTATTCGCTCGCGCAGCGGCATTACGCTGGGCGCAGTGGCCGTCTTTCAGGATGTCAGCGTCACCCGCCAGCTTGCCGACCAGCTTAACTACCAGGCCAGCCACGACAATTTGACAGGGCTAATCAATCGCCGAGCATTTGAAACAACACTGAGCCATTTGCTGAATGAGAAGGAAGGATCGCACGTTTTATGCTATCTGGATCTTGACCAGTTCAAGATCGTCAACGATACCTGCGGCCATATCGCCGGTGATGAGCTCCTACGGCAGGTGGCCACAAAGCTGCAGGTTTATGTGCGCACCAGCGATACCGTTGCACGACTTGGTGGCGACGAGTTCGCCCTGCTGCTGCCCAACTGCCCTATTGATCAAGCCTGCCAAATCGCCGATGCCATCCGCTGTGATATCGAAAACTATCGCTTTGCCTGGCAGGAGCACACCTTTGGTATTGGCGTCAGCATCGGGCTGGTCGCTCTGACGGATCACAACATGCAGCTAACCGATGCGCTTCACGCCGCCGATGCCGCCTGCTATACCGCCAAAGAGGCAGGACGCAACCGCCTTCACTGCTACCAGGCCAATGACCATTCGGTACTCGAACGCGACGGCGAACTTCGCTGGGTACAGCGCTTACAGAACGCCCTCGACAATGATCATTTCCGACTCTTTGCCCAACCAATCAAAGCTGTCTGCGCCAAACGCCCCGCTTACCAGGAAATACTTTTACGCCTGGAAGAAGACGGCAACCTGATCACACCGGGCAGTTTTTTACCTGCCGCCGAACGCTATCACTTTATGCCGCGCATTGACCGCTGGGTGGTTCGCAACACGCTTGCATGGCTGTCCGATATTACCCGCTCAGCCCCAGACACTGCCTGGGGCTGCTGGGGGGTCAATCTCTCGGGCGCGTCACTGTCTGATGGCGAATTCTGCAGGGATTTGATCACCCAGGTACACAAAGCCCAACTGCCCAAGGGCAGCCTGTGCTTTGAAATTACCGAAAGCGCGGCCATTGCCCAGCTTTCAAGCGTGATCGAGCTCATCCACACGCTTAAGCAACTTGGCTGCCGATTTGCGCTGGATGATTTTGGCACAGGGCTGTCTTCCTTCAGCTACTTGAAACAGTTGCCCGTTGATTATTTAAAAATCGACGGTCATTTCATTCGCCATGTTCATGAAGACCCGATAGATCGAGCGATGGTGGAAGCCATTCATGCCGTGGGGAAAGCGCTCAATATAGAAACCATCGCTGAATTCGTCGAAACACAGCAAACCCTGGATACACTCACGACGCTCGGCATTGACTATGCCCAAGGTTTTTTACTCGGACACCCAGGCTCACTCACCCAGGTAGGCGGACAGCCTATCAAGGTAATGCCACGTTAATCAGAAACCGGAAATAACAAAACCCTGCAAATCAACTACCAAGGAAGAAAGGCGAAAGAACGAACTTGAAGAACGAGCTTGAATAATTAACTGAGGAGTTATAACAGAGAAATAACAGAAAAGAGGTTAATGGGGTGGATGATGGGGATCGAACCCACGACCACCGGAGCCACAATCCGGGGCTCTACCACTGAGCTACATCCACCATAACCTGTAGAAGGGAATTGCTGCTTGCTGTGCTGTCACTGGGGTGGATGATGGGGATCGAACCCACGACCACCGGAGCCACAATCCGGGGCTCTACCACTGAGCTACATCCACCATAACCTGTAGAAGGGAATTGCTGCTTGCTGTGCTGTCACTGGGGTGGATGATGGGGATCGAACCCACGACCACCGGAGCCACAATCCGGGGCTCTACCACTGAGCTACATCCACCATTGACAACTGCAACTGACGAGACATCAAGGCTGATCGCTACTGGTACAAATGGCGCGCCCAGCAGGATTCGAACCTGCAACCTACGGCTTAGAAGGCCGTTGCTCTATCCGGTTGAGCTATGAGCGCACATGTAATATCTGTAGACAAAGACATTGATGAGCACTTGACCACAACCATCGCCTGGAAAAGCAAAACTACCTTTCGCGTTAGACGTGGTCGGGGTGGAGGGATTCGAACCCCCGACATCCTGCTCCCAAAGCAGGCGCGCTACCAGACTGCGCTACACCCCGATTTCATTGCCTAAACGCTGCCGCCTGGCCCGTCTCAAGCGAGGCATATATTACTGTTTTTAATTTTAAAGTCAACCATCAACATGACAACTTACCGTGGCACTTTGCCTGACTGCCCCATCATGCGAAAATTAGCGATGTCAGACCTTTGATTAACACTCGTGTTTTTGTTCGCCCTTCAACCTCTACGGGGATTTCTTTACATGACCGCCCAACTCATCGATGGCAAAGCGATCGCCGCCAATGTCCGTCAGCATGTTGCTCAACAGGTAGCTGCACGCCAGCAGGCGGGTAAACGAGCACCCGGACTTGCGGTTGTGGTGGTAGGAGATGACCCCGCTTCACAGGTCTATGTCAACAATAAACACCGCGCCTGTGAACAGGCAGGCATTCTTTCCTTTCAGCACGCCCTGCCCAGCCATACTTCCCAACAGACACTTGAAGCACTGGTTGACCAGTTAAATGACGACCCTGCTGTCGACGGCATCCTTGTCCAACTGCCCTTGCCAGAATCGCTTGACGCCGAACCGATACTCGAACGAATTCGCCCCGACAAGGACGTCGATGGTTTTCACCCCTTCAATATTGGCCGTCTTGCCCAGCGCATGCCTGCCCTTCGTCCCTGCACCCCGAAAGGCATCATGACGCTGCTTGAGCAGAGTGGCGTCAAGGTCCGCGGTCTCGATGCCACTGTCGTCGGCGCCTCTAACATTGTCGGCCGACCCATGGCGCTGGAACTGATGCTCGCTGGCGCCACCACCACGGTATGTCACCGGTTTACCAGAGATCTGGAAGCACATATCCGGCGTGCCGACCTTGTAGTGGTCGCCGTCGGCAAACCCGGCATTGTCCAAGGCGATTGGATAAAACCCGGTGCTGTGGTGATTGATGTGGGTATCAATCGCCAGGAAAACGGCAAGCTGAAAGGGGATGTCGGTTTCACCGCTGCGGCCGAACGCGCCAGCTTGATCACCCCCGTCCCCGGCGGCGTGGGACCGATGACCGTTGCCACGCTACTGGAAAACACCCTGGCGGCCGCTGAACAGCACGACCAATCTGACAGCTAATCGTGGCTGTTTATCTTCTTCTGATGGATAGGAAAACAACATAGTGAAGCGTATCGGCATCATCGGCGCCATGGCCCAGGAAGTCAGGATCCTGGCGTCCCAGCTCGAAAACCCGGAGCGTTATGAACACGCTGGGTTTATCTTTCATCGCGGCACACGCCATGGCCTCGATGTGACAATCCTTCAATCGGGTATTGGCAAAGTGAACGCCGCGGTGGGCACTGCGCTACTTTTAGAGCGCCATCAACCTGATGCGGTGATCAACACCGGCTCAGCCGGCGGGTTCGCCAGCGACCTGAAAATCGGCGATATCATCATTTCCGACGAAGTTCGCCACCATGACGTAGACGCGGTGGTATTCGGCTACGAAATGGGCCAGGTACCCGGCATGCCCGCGGCTTATCTGGCCGATAAAGCGCTCCGCAAAGTGGCTCAGGGAGCCATCAAGACACTCGGTGAGGTCAACGTGCGTGAAGGCTTGATCGCCACTGGCGATGCCTTCATGGCCGACCCGGCCAGAGTCGATGCCACACGCGCCTTGTTCCCCAGCATGCTGGCGGTGGAAATGGAAGCCGCCGCTATTGCCCAGACATGCCACCTTTACCAATGCCCGTTCGTGGTTATCCGCGCGCTATCCGATATTCCCGGCAGCGGCGATAACCACCTGTCCTTCGAGCAATTCCTGGATGTGGCTGCCGACCATTCCTCGCGCATGGTCGACCAGATGCTCCTCACTTTAGGCGCTAGCTGATTGACCAGTCGAGCGTCTCCCCCGCCAGCAGCGGAATAATCGCCTCACCATCGGCATAGGGGTAGCTGGCGGGGACGCTTTGCGGGCTCCGCGACAAGGTAATCGTATCGCCATTGGGCGGCAGCCCGTAAAAGCGCGGTCCGTTGAGGCTGGCAAACCCCTCCAGCGCCGACAGCGCCCCGACTTCGTCAAACGCCGTCGCATAAAGCTCTATCGCCGTGGAGGCCGTGTAAGCGCCCGCACAACCACAGCTGGACTCTTTGGCGGTTTGCGCATGGGGAGCGCTGTCGGTGCCCAGAAAGAACTTCCCGCTGCCACTGGTCGCCGCTTTCAATAGGGCCTGACGGTGCCTTTCGCGCTTGAGAATGGGCAGGCAGTAATAGTGCGGCCGAATCCCCCCGACCAGCATTTTATTGCGATTGAACAACAAGTGATGCGCGGTAATCGTCGCGGCCACGGTATCGGGTGCCTGGGCAACGAACTCGGCGGCTTGTTGTGTCGTGATATGTTCGAACACCACTTTCAGCGTTGGGTGGCGCGCTAAAAGCGGCGTCAGCACGCGCTCGATAAACACCGCCTCGCGATCAAAAATATCAATATCTGGGTCGGTGACCTCGCCATGCATCAACAACGGCATGCCTGCATCGGCAAGCGCGGCAATGGTAGCATCGCAGCGGGTCAGATCTGTCACCCCTGAGGCGGAGTTGGTGGTCGCCCCTGCCGGGTAAAGCTTGACGGCGTTGACAATACCGCTTCTTGCTGCCCGTTCAATCTCTTCCGGCGGAGTGGTATCTGTCAAATACAATGTCATGAGCGGTTCAAAGCGGCTACCGGCAGGCAATGCATCCAGAATCCGCTCACGGTAACCGATAGCTTGCTCGGTCGTGGTGATCGGCGGCGTCAAGTTCGGCATAATGATTGCGCGCCCCATTTGGGCCGCGGTGTGGCCCACAACCGCTTTCAGCGCTTCGCCATCGCGCAGGTGGAGGTGCCAGTCGTCTGGCCGGGTCAAAGTAATAGCGTCCACGGAAGATCCTGTACGTCGTCAGTTATCGCAGTCAATGAAATGGGCGCCCTGCGCCTCAAGCAGTAGTATACCGGATACACCATCAGGTTGAATCGAGTGCAATTCACCCACAGCTAACCCGATGTGGCGTATGATAATTATCACTGGTTGGTCAAAGGATACACGTTATGCAGAAGGTCCGGCGAAATGCCGACATTATTGCCAGCCTCGAAGGCTTGCTGTGGCTCGCGCTAGCGTGGTCGGTGTCGTTTTCAACGTATTACGGCAGCACCGAAGCGACCGTCACCATGTTGCTGATCGTCGCCACCCTGGCATTTTTCAGCTGGGCACACCGGCCGCTTCGCTACCTGCTGCGGCGCTATCATGTGCGCAAACGGCGGACCGATATGTGGATTCACTTGCTGGCGCTGCCGGTGCTTATTGCGATGTTTTTCCACATCATGATTGAGGGCCTGCTGGGCAGCGCCTGGCTGCCGCCCAAGATGCTGGTATTCAATATTGTTGCCACGGCGGGATGGTTAACCTACGTCATGACACTGTTTATTAAATTCCTGATCCATCGCTTTAAATCCACCGCCAGGTGAGCAAGATGCCAACCGAGCTCCCGCTGCCGTTATCGACCCCAAACCGTAATCTGGTCCGATTGACCATTGTACGAGGCATCACCTGGACGGGTTTTTTAATCGCCATCATCGTGGGCGTCAAATTCCTCTCGTTCGAGCTACCCGTTCCTGAGGTGGTCAGCGTTGTCCTGGCAATGGGACTGCTCAACATTGCCACCTGGTGGCGGCTGGGTCGGCCGCGTGCGGTTCGGCATCTTGAGTATTTGCTGCATCTGCTTGCTGATATAGTGGGCTTGACGCTGCTGTTCTATTTTTCCGGGGGCTCCACCAATCCCTTCATCACCTATTACCTGGTACCCATTACCATTGCGGCCGCGACCCTGCCCTGGCGTCATGCGTGGATCATTGCCGGCTGTGCCATGGCCGCCTATAGCTTCTTGATGATTGACTACCATCCGATCCCCCAACTGGGCCATATCAACAGCGGCAGCCCGCTTAGTCTCCACGTACTGGGCATGTGGGTGAATTTCGGCATGTCAGCGGGGCTCGTCACTTTCTTCATCTATAAAATGGCCCATGCCTTGAGACGTCGCGACCAGGCCCTTTCGCGCACCCGTGAAGCGGCGTTACGCAACGAGCAAGTGTTGGCCGTTGCCACCCAGGCGGCGGGCACCGCGCATGAACTGGGCACGCCACTATCCACCATGGCCGTACTGCTCAAGGATATGCAGGAAGAAGCCAAGGACCACCCGGAGCGTCAGGAAGATATCGAATTACTGCGTCAGCAGGTGGATATTTGCAAATCGCGCCTGCAGCATCTCGTCAACCAGGCGGACCGGCGGCGCATGGCAGAACCGGAAGTGCTCGACGCCGAAACCTGGCTGGGGGGTGTTGTCCAACGCTGGCTGGTATTGCGGCCCGATGTCAGCCACCAATTGGACATCGCCAGCCGCCGTGGGCGACCCTGGCTGGCGGTTGACGCCACCCTTGATCAGGCGCTGACCAATCTGCTCAATAACGCTGCGGACGCCAATCCTGAAGACATCGCCATCGGGCTGGACTGGCACTCTGACCGCGTCGTCATCGATATTCGTGACCACGGCCCAGGCGTTGCCATGTCGATCGCCGATCAGCTGGGCGATACGTTCATTTCCACAAAAAGCAAAGGAATGGGCATTGGTTTATTCTTGACCCACGCCACGATCAATCGCTTTGGCGGGGGCGTCAGTCTTTACAACCATCCCGAAGGCGGTACGTTAACCGAGGTCACGCTACCCCGTGCAGACGCTGACTAGGCTATGTGGCGCTCTCGTTTTAGTGATTAATTGAGGTCATCATGCAAACACCCAACCAGCGGTTATTGATTGTCGACGACGACGAGATGTTTTGCCATGTGCTAAGCCGCTCCCTCACCCGGCGAGGCTTTGAGGTCGTCGTGGCACATGATGCGGACCAGGCCCTGGCACTTGCGGCCCAACATGCCCCCACCATGGCCACCCTCGACTTGAAGCTGGAAAATTCCTCGGGGCTCAAGTTATTGCCCGACCTGCTGGCAGTCGTGCCGCACTGCCATGTGGTCGTCTTGACCGGCTACTCGAGTATTGCGACCGCCGTGGAAGCCATCAAGCTGGGGGCCGTCAATTATTTATGCAAACCGGTTGACGCTGACGATGTACTGAACGCGTTCGACCGCTCCGAAGGTGATCCCAACATTGAAGTTGCTGATAGCCCACCTTCCATCAATCGCATTACCTGGGAACACATCCAAAAGGTCTTGCAGGAGCACGATGGCAATATCTCGGCCACTGCCAGGGCGCTCGGCATGCACCGCCGAACGCTACAGCGCAAATTGCAAAAGCGCCCTGTACGTCGCTAACCGTTTATCTGCCTCCGCTTGCATGGCAACGGAGGCGGTTTAAGACGGACTAATGGGCGGTCCAGCCAAGGTCGATATTCCAACTCGCTCCGGTCACCGCCCCTGCAGCGTCGGAGGCCATATAGGCAACCAGCTGCGCTACTTCAGCGGGTTCGATCAGGCGTTTCACAGCGGCATTCTTGAGCATGATATTTTCAATCACTTCCTGCTCGCCCATGCCATGCAGCTTGGCCTGATCCGCAATCTGATTATCGACCAGAGGGGTTTTCACGTAGGCCGGGCATATCGCATTAGCCGTAATCCCCTGCTCACCACCTTCCAGCGCAGCCGTCTTGGTGAGCCCGATCATGCCGTGCTTGGCACTGATATAAGCGGCCTTCCCCGGCGAGGCCACCTGGGCATGAATAGACGCAATATTGACGATCCGGCCCCAGCCCTTTTCGCGCATGTGCGGCCAGGCTGCCTGGGTCAGCAGGAAAGGGGCTGTCAGCATCAGGTCGATAATGTGACGCCATTTCGCTTCGGGAAAGTCTTCAATCGCCGCCACATGCTGAATCCCGGCATTGTTAACCAGGATATCCACGCCGCCAAAGCGTTTGACCGCCTCCGCAACGGCACCGCGACAGGCCTCCGGGTCGGTCAAATCTGCCTGGTAGAACGCAGCCCCTGCCGCCTCGGCGATCTTTTTACCCTCAGGGTTGAAATCGACCGCCAATACCTGGTGGCCCAATTCGCAAAAGTGTTTGACCACTGCTTCGCCAATA
Source organism: Halomonas sp. 5021 (assembly GCF_036663435.1). Taxonomy (NCBI): domain Bacteria; kingdom Pseudomonadati; phylum Pseudomonadota; class Gammaproteobacteria; order Oceanospirillales; family Halomonadaceae; genus Halomonas; species Halomonas sp. 5021. The sequence goes on along the minus strand of NZ_JAXOVU010000001.1, from coordinate 545,856 downwards.
CCGCTGCTGGTGCCGGTAACCAAGGCAACACGGGGGGTCACTGCTGTCGTCGTCATGGCAAATCCTGTTGATTAAATGAGTGGGCTTGCTGGGTTCAGTCTAGTTGATTGCTTACCGCTTCACTGCGCCTCTTCGAAAAGACGCAGATGATAACGTGACTCAATAACCTTTTTAGCGTTCCCCTATTGGATAACACTGGCGGGTTGATTCACAATGTTCTGTCGTTCTATCACCAGCAAAGGAGTCATGTATGTTTGTGGTCATTTTTGGACGCTTGTCCTGCCCGTTTTGTGTTCGCGCCAAGCAGCTTGCTGAGCAGCTGGAACAAGCGGGGAACATTGAAGGCTATCGCTACGTCGACATGCCGTCTGAGGGTGTCAGCAAAGACGATATTGCCAAAACCGCCGGCAAGCCGATTCATACCGTTCCCCAGGTTTTTGTCGATCAGCAGCATGTCGGTGGCTTTACCGAATTCGACCAGTTTGTGCGCGACCACCAGCTACTGAGCACCTCGTCGACTGCCTGAGTCAGCGTTAGCCTGCCGTTTAGCTGCGTTGAACCGTTCACCTGTCACTTGCCTATACTGACTTGATAGCAACCTAGACGTTAATGGTCCGATACCTTGGCAAGGAAGGCAGTATGCATCGCGAGGAGTTCATCCAGCAGTTGTGGCTGGATTATATCCATACTCACCCTGATATCGGGGCACTCCGCCTCTGGCCCCTTTCCACGCCAGCGGATTATCTCACCCTGGTGACGCTCAACCATGGCGGTTTTTCCGCCCAAGCGCTATCGCCTTCGCTTGCCCATATGGGTTATCGCCACATCGGGCATTATGCGATGGCCGACAAGGGACTGCTCATCCATCTCTTGGCGCCAGCGGAGGGTGGAAGCTGCCTGGTTCTTGTCGAATTACAGACGGGCACCCTGTCAAAATCGCTACGTGAAGCGCTGCTGGGCCTCGTCCAGCAAACGCACCCGCAAGACAGCAAAGGCCAAAACCTGCTGTGTAGAGGTCGCCCCTGGCCAATGCCTGCTTGGACACTTTATCAAAAGCTACACGATGAACACCCGCTCGCCGCCTGGTTAGCCGTTATGGGGCCCAGGCTGCACCATGTCGGCTTTGACTGCGAACAGCTTGGCAGCTCAATGGAAGCCATTGACCGGCAACTATTACAAAGCGGCCTGACCCACATGGTAGATCAGCAAAATGGGGTATTCAGCGTTTCCAACCTGCTTGTCCATCGTTTTTACCCCGCCACCCCTCAAAAAATGATATTCGACCAGGGTGACGAACATCGTCTCTGTCTGGGCGGTCTGGCCATAGTTCAGAGGCACCTGGAAAGCAATCACGAACGGATAGCCGAGCTATTGCTGCCTGTTCATGCCCGCTGCGAGATGGCGTAAGCGCCAGGCGACGCTTACGCCTTGACTTGCGTCAGGCACTCGGGGGCCGACTAGCCTTGGGCAAATGTCATTTCGGGGACGTGGTCGGGTACCACCAGCTTGCCTGCAGTCTTTTCGACAATTTCTTCAACACTCACGCCCGGCGCACGCTCTTTCAGAATGAAAGTGCCGTCCTTGATTTCAAGGTATGCCAGGTCCGTCAATACACGGTTAATACAGCCTGCGCCGGTCAATGGCAGATTGCATTTTTCGAGCAATTTGGACTCCCCGTGTTTTGACGCATGAGTCATGGTGCAAATGATATTTTCCGCACCAGCTACCAGATCCATGGCGCCCCCCATCCCCTTGATCAGCTTGCCGGGAATCATCCAGGAGGCAATATTGCCATTCTGATCGACCTCAAACGCTCCCAGTACCGTCAGATCCACGTGGCCGCCGCGAATCATCGCGAACGACTCTGCCGATGAAAAAATCGCCGCGCCCGGTCTTGCCGTAACGGTTTGCTTGCCGGCGTTGATCATGTCGGGATCAACTTCTTCTTCGGTGGGATAACGCCCCATGCCCAGCAAACCATTTTCCGACTGAAGCATTACGTCCATATCCTCGGGGATATAGTTAGCCACCAGGGTCGGAATGCCGATTCCCAAATTAACGTAAAAGCCGTCTTCCAGTTCCCGCGCCACACGCTGAGCCATTTGTTCACGTGTCAGTGCCATGATCAGTTCCTCATAGTGAATCGATTAAAAGCCAAAACAACCGGGTCGTTCTATAGCGCTGCACTCTTAACTGTGAACCGTGCGTTTTTCGATGCGCTTCTCAAACGTGCCCTGAATGATTCGGTCTACATAGATGCCCGGTGTATGGATCTGACTGGGCTCCAGTTCGCCGGGCTCAACGATCTCTTCGACTTCAACGACAGTAATCCTGCCCGCCGTTGCGACCATGGGATTAAAGTTCTGCGCCGTATGGCGGTACATGACATTACCGTAACGGTCGGCTTTCCAGCCCTTCACAATGGCAAATTCACCGGTTATGGCCTCTTCCAGAATATGCGGACGACCATTGAATTCACGGACTTCCTTGCCTTCGCCAATGGGAGTGCCATAGCCGGTGGCGGTATAAAACGCCGGGATACCGGCTCCGCCTGCGCGCATCTTTTCCGCGAGCGTCCCCTGAGGGGTTAGCACCACTTCGATCTCGTCATTGAGCATTTGCTGCTCGAACAGCGCATTCTCGCCTACATAAGACGCCAGAATCTTGCGTATCTGACGGTCTTCGAGCAACAGGCCGAGGCCAAAACCGTCAACGCCACAGTTGTTCGATACAACGGTCAGGTCCTTGACGCCACGTCGCTTTATTTCAGCAATCAGATTTTCGGGAATGCCGCACAGGCCGAAACCACCGGCCAATACGGTCATGCCGCTTTCAATGCCTTCCATCGCTTCTTCGTAGGAAGCAACACGCTTATCGAATCCTGCCATTGTTATACCTCGCCTTGTTGTCGATGACGGTTGTCAGTGATACACCAATGTCGCTGAGCCCACGAGATCCAAGTTGTGACGGCTATCGCGACGCAGGCTTCTGGTTGCAGTGTTGTGCCAGACAATATATTTGTTAAGTTTGTTTTTCTTATCAATTTATTTGCATAACTTATAAAGAGCCGACCATGACCGTCAAACAGTTGCGCGCCTTCCTGGCCGTTGCCCAGACCCTGAGCTTTACTCAGGCCTGCGAACGGTTACATTTGTCCCAGCCTGCCCTTAGTCTAGCCATAAAAGGGCTCGAAGATGCTCTGGGCGGCAAACTATTGCTACGCAGCACTCGCAGTGTCCGCTTAACCCCCGAGGGCGAGTCGCTGCTGCCGCTGGCCAAGCATTTGCTCGCCCAGTGGGACAATACGGAAGAACGCCTGCGTCAACGCTTCACTTTGCAACTGGGCCGCCTCAGCGTCGCGGCCATGCCTGCCTTTGCCTGCAACCTGCTCCCCGGGGCATTGGTCAGATTCCGTCAACAATACCCCAAAATCAATGTGACCGTGCACGATGTCATCAACGAAGATGTTAACGACATGGTCCGTTCGCGCCAGGTGGAAATGGGCATTGCGTTTGCACCAGAAGGCACCGGCAGCCTGACATTCACGCCTCTATTCGAGGATCATTTTGTCGCGGTTGTTTCCAATGGCTCACGGTTGAGTAAGCGAGCCTCACTGTCATGGGCGGACTTGCTAGGCGAGGATTTCATCACCTTGCAACGACCCTCAATGGTCCGCCGACTGCTGGAACAGGCTCTTTCCCGACAGCAAATGGATTTACCGGTCGCCTTCGAAAGTCATCAATTATCGACCGTCGGCCGAATGGTGGCAGAAGGCCTGGGCGTCAGCGCAGTGCCATCAATGTGCATTCCGCAAATGCAGGCGCTGGGCGCTCAATACCTTCCCCTGACCTCGCCAAGCGTTGCCTGTCGCGTGGGGATACTGACGCAACAGGAGCTATCAGTCGCTGCACATGCATTGCGCACGGTATTGCTGGAAACCGTTCAGGCGCCTTACTTACCCGAGCATGAGGCTGGGCAGGCTGGTTAATATCCTTTAGCATTCAACATTACGCACCAGTAAGGAAACGCGGTATGCCGATGTTAAAAGGGGTGGTTAGCGTTGCCTTGCTAGCCCTCAACACGCTTTTTTGGGGAATCCCCCTGACAGCGCTGTCTCTGCTCAAAGTAATAACCCCCAAGGGTCGCGTTCTAAAGGCAGTACAAGCAGGCATTGGTCACGTCACCATGAACTGGATAGGCGTTAACCTGTGGTGGATGCGGCACTGGATACAGCCTCGGCTTGATGCATCTGTCCCCGATAACCTGCGTCCGGATCAGTGGTGGTTGGTGATTTCCAATCATCGTAGCTGGACCGATATCTTTATGCTGTTGTTGGTTCTGCATCGGCGCATTCCCATGCCGCGTTTCTTTGTAAAACGGCAGTTATTGTGGATACCGATTGTGGGTCTTGCCTTTTGGGCGCTCGATTTCCCTATCATGCGTCGCATTACCCGAGAGCAAATCGCCCGGAATCCCGCCCTGGCAAAGCTGGACCGAGAGGCGACAGAACGCATGTGCGCTCGCGCCCGCCAGTCGCCCATTGCTATCTACAACTTTGTTGAAGGCACTCGCTTTACGCCGCATAAACATGCCTTGCAACAGAGCCCCTACCGCCATCTGCTTCGCCCCAAGGCGGGCGGGGTTGCTCAAGTCCTCAACTTGCTTGGCGACAAGCTCGACGGCATCCTTGACGTCACGTTGAGCTATACCAATCCAAATCCCACTTTTTGGGGCTTTCTCTGTGGACAGGAAGCACCGATCACCCTGAAGGCACGCATCCTTGAAGTGCCTGCATGGATGTTGACCGCTGACTATCACGCCGAATCGCAGCACAAGGAACATTTCCACACATGGATCAATGCACTTTGGCAGGAAAAAGACTGTCAACTGGATGGTCAGATCGATCATGCTTGAGCAAGTGGCTCGGGGCTATCATGGTCGCCAGCATAATGGTGGGCTGCGCCGGCACGCCCTCTACCCCGCAGCGAGTCGCTGCCCCGGCGATGACCCAGATCAGCGGTAGCTGGGTGGCAATCAAACGTGGTGATACGCTGGGCCAGTTAGCCAAACGCGCCAACGTGCCACTCGAAAGGCTACAGCGCTTCAATCCAGGCGTAAAAGCTCGCCACCTGGCCGTTGGCCAACGCGTGCTGATTCCTACGCAGCAGGAACGCGCGCCGGCAAGTGGACCATACCGCTACCAAATCCGCCCGGGCGATACTTTTTCCAGCCTTGCTCGCCATTTCGGCACCACCTCGTCGCGGCTACAAAGTGCCAACGCGGGCAGCTCGGCGACCGAATTGCGCGTTGGACAAATGATCAATATTCCCGTCGGTTCGAGCGCTAGCACCTCGACCGCCAGCTCGACACCGTCAAGCACCAGCAAACCGGCCGCGCAAACGTCCAGCGCAAGCAGTTCATCACTCCCAGCATCGGCCAAACGCTGGCCCTGGCCACTGGACGATTACCGGGTTGTTCGCCGCTATGGCCCTGATAGCCGTGGCACGCTTCAGCCCATGCTGCTGGCCACCCAGGCCAATGCCAGCGTAAAGGCAGTCGCCAAGGGCGAGGTCCGCTTTGCAGGCAGTATGCGACAGCTTGAGAAGGTGGTGATTGTTCACCATGCAGATAACCTGCAAAGCGTCTATGCCCTGTGTGAGCAGTTAACTGTCGAGGAAGGTCAGCAGGTAGCCGTAGGCGACCCGCTTTGCCAGGTAGGCAAAAGCCGGGCCACGGGTCGTCATGATTTGTTGTTTGATTTACGCCAGGGTGGAAAACCGATTGACCCTCGGCAAGTGCTGAAATAAAACCGGCCCCGCGGCTACAGCCAGGGCGGGGGCGGTTTCACCACCACGCCTAACCACGATAATAGTTGGCAGTGACAAACGGTGTTTTTGTGACGGTCATGGGTAACCGTTTACCGCGCACTTCGGCATAAACGGTCGTGCCCGGTGCTTCAAGGTCGCGGGAAACGTAGCCCATTGCCACTGGCTTACCCACACTGGGCCCGAATCCGCCGGAGGTCACCATCCCCACCTCACTGCCATTCTCAGTTAACAGCGTTGCGCCTTCACGCACCGGCTGGCGCCCCTCGGCCACCAGCCCCACGCGTTTACGGGTATGGTCTTTGGTATCGACCTGGTGAAGGATCAAATCCGCACCGGGAAAGCCGCCAGGGCGATCGCCGCCGTGACGACGCGGCTTGCTGATCGCCCAGATCAAACCGGCTTCTACCGGTGTGGTCATGGTATCCATGTCGTGCCCGTAGAGGCACAGACCTGCCTCCAGACGCAAGGAGTCACGGGCACCGAGGCCGATGGCTTCGACTTCAGGCTCTGACAGCAATCGTTCAGCGAAAGCCTCGGTGGCGTCAGCCGCCACCGATATTTCGAAGCCATCTTCGCCGGTGTAGCCACTGCGGCTGATCCAGACCTCTTGATCGGCCACTTGAAAGCGACCGTGCTGCATAAACACCATCTCGCAGGCTGCCGGGCAAATCCGCTGCATGACCAGATGCGCACTGGGTCCCTGCAGGGCGAGCAACCCCCGGTCCAGCGGTTCTATGGTCAGGCGGTCACCTAAATGTGCCTGCAGATGGGCGATATCCTGTTCCTTGCAGGCAGCATTGACCACCAGATAGAAATGATCTCCCGCATTGACGACCATCAGGTCGTCAAGAATTCCGCCTTCGCTGCTGGTCAGCAGCCCATAGCGCTGGGCACCTTCGGCCAACCCAACCAGATCGGCAGGAATCAGGGTTTCCAATTCCTCGGCGACGTTATCGCCAGACACCACTACCTGCCCCATATGCGAGACATCAAACAAGCCGCACTGCCGGCGTGTATGCTCGTGCTCCTTTTTAACGCCCAACGGATATTGGACAGGCATCTCGTAACCGGCAAAAGGCACCATCTTTGCCCCCAGTCGGCAATGCAGCGCATGCAACGGGGTCTGTTTAAGCTCAGTCATCAATCACTCCTTTACAAACAAGAGCGGGAAGCCACATCAGTGCCTTCCCGACTCTTCATCAGCATTGCAAATGCGCACGAGCGCCTGGCAACGATTAGTTATCGTGGTCTAACGATTCCCCTGGCAAGACATCTTTGCCATCGAAATAGTCTTTGGTCAGTTTAAACACGACGGGCGACAGCAGGGCCAGTGCAATCAGGTTGGGGATCGCCATCATGGCGTTGAAGGTATCCGCCATCAGCCAGATGAACCCAAGCTGCGCCATGGCACCAAGCGGAATCGCTAGAACGAAGAGTACGCGATAAAGCATGATGGAGCGCGTCCCGAACAGGAACTGGAAGCATTTTTCGCCGTAGAACGACCAGCCAAGGATAGTGGTAAAGGCAAACACCGCTAGCGCAACGGCAACAATCTGATTGCCGAACCCGGGTAGCGCCGCATCGAAGGAGAGTGCCGTTAACGACGCCCCCTCCTCGCCATCAATCCATACGGTTGAGGTCAAGATAACCAACGCTGTGATGGTGCACACCACAATGGTATCGATAAAGGTTCCCAGCATGGCAATCAGACCCTGGCGGACCGGGTTCTTGGTTTGTGCCGCCGCGTGGGCAATAGGCGCACTACCCAAGCCTGCTTCGTTGGAGAAAATCCCCCGAGCCACACCAAAGCGAATCGCTGCCATGACCGCCGCGCCTGCAAAACCACCCGCAGCCGCAACCGGGTTGAAGGCATAGTAGAAAATCAAGCTGAAGGCTTCACCGATCTGACCGGCATTAATAATCAGCACGACAATACCCGCGACGATGTAGGCTATCCCCATGACGGGTACCAACTTGCCAGCGACCTTGGCAATCCGCTTGATGCCGCCGAGAATGACCGCACCGGCCAGCACCATGATCACCACCCCGGTTAACCATGTCGGCACGCCGAAGGTGGCATCCATGGCATCCGCGACCGAATTGGACTGCACCGTGTTACCAATACCGAAGGCAGCCACAGCACCGAAGAACGCAAACAACACACCAAGCCACATCCATTTCTTGCCGAGACCGTTCTTGATGTAGAACATCGGTCCGCCGACATGGTAGCCAGTACTGTCGGTCTCACGAAAACGGACCGCCAGCAGTGCCTCGGCAAATTTTGTGGCCATCCCTACCAGCGCCGTGATCCACATCCAGAACACCGCGCCCGGCCCACCTAACGCAATCGCGGTGGCCACCCCGGCGATATTACCGGTACCGATAGTCGCCGACAGCGACGTCATCAGGGCATTAAAGGGGGAAATTTCGCCGTCTTTTTCAGCGCTCTCTCCCTTGGCTTCCCGTCCCTGCCACATTAGCTTGAAGCCGATACCGAGCTTCCTGATGGGCATCAGTTTCAGGCCAAGCTGGAGGTAGATCCCCACACCTAACAACAAGATGAGCATCAACGGGCCCCATACCACCCCGTTAATGGCTCCGAAGAGACTGTTTAATGTTTCCACCTGCTACCTCCTTACCCTTTTCATGATTTGATTTATTCGATGTAGGCCAGATGTAACGCTTGACGACGCGTCGCTTAATTCTGGCCATCAAACGCTCTTGTGTCACGAGCCGATCGCTGGCGGCACCCGACGTAAGATCGCCATGTTTTACACCATAACTTTGGTCACTTGCCATGGCATTGTCGAGTTAACGCAGTAAATTTCGCTAAATTGACAATTCATGACCACGTAATCGTCATCGACGTTTTAGATAGGTAGGGATGTCGCTATAAAGCAGCAGCATGGAAACTTGTTTCCTATTGGAAACACGTTACCATGCTTCGCTAAACGCTCGCCGTGAACAGCGCCCATCGCCAAGGTGACCAACAAGCGCTAACATGGCGGCTCCACATCCGTTTCGTATAGGGAATCACCATGAGCAATCTTCCTGCCAACCTTCGTTACGCTGAGAGCCACGAGTGGGTGCTTGACCATCAAGATGGCACGGTCACCATTGGCATTACCGACCATGCTCAAGCCGCGCTTGGCGATGTCGTGTTTGTCGAACTGCCCGATGTCGGCACCACGCTGACCAAAGGCGATGAGTTCGGTGTGATTGAATCGGTCAAAGCCGCCTCTGACCTTTATTCGCCCGTTGATGGCGACGTTATCGACGTCAATGAAGCGCTGGAAGACGCCCCTGAAACGGTCAACGATGCCCCCTATGAAGGCGGCTGGATCATGAAGGTGCGGTTAAACGATGACAACCTTGATGAGTTGATGGATGCAGACGCCTATCAAGCGACGTTAAGCGACGACTGATCAATAAACGCCTGCCCAGCATTGGCAGGCGCAGCCCCAACCCCTGCCCGGTTTTCTCATCACGTTCGGAATTCTCTCCATGCCTTTTGAAACTCGCCGATTAGCCGAACTGGCTGACCACGATGCTTTTATCAAACGTCACAATGGCCCTGACGCCGACGACGTCTCCACCATGCTAAAAGCGCTCGACATGCAGCGCATGGAAGATCTGATCGAGCAAACTGTACCCGGCGATATTCGCCTTGGCCGCGAACTGTCGCTCGACGACCCCAGAAGCGAAGCTGAAGCCCTCGATTACCTGAGCCAGTTGGCGCGTCAAAACCGGGTCGCCAAAAGCTATATTGGCCAGGGTTACTATGGGACACACATGCCTGCGGTGATTCAGCGCAATGTCCTGGAAAACCCGGGCTGGTACACGGCATATACGCCTTACCAGCCGGAAATCTCCCAGGGGCGCCTGGAGGGGCTGCTGAACTTCCAGCAGGTGGTCATGGATTTAACCGGCATGGAGCTTGCCAACGCCTCCCTGCTGGATGAGGCGACAGCGGCGGCTGAAGCCATGGCGCTGTGCAAGCGGGCCAACAAGAAAAACAAGTCCAATGCCTTTTTTGTCGCTGACGATGTGTTTGCCCAAACCCTGGACGTGGTGAAAACCCGCGCCGATTTTTTTGGGTTTGAACTCATCGTGGGACCGGCAGCGTCGGTTGCCGAGCATGACGTTTTTGGGGCCTTGTTCCAGTACCCCACGGCCAGCGGCGAAATCAGTGACCTGGCATCGTTGGTCAGCACCGCCGCTGAACGCTCGATCATGACCTGTGTCGCCACTGACCTGTTGAGCCTGGTTCTGCTTAAAGAGCCGGGCGCGCTGGGTGTCGATATTGTGGTGGGTAACTCTCAGCGCTTTGGGGTGCCCATGGGCTTCGGTGGGCCTCATGCCGCCTTTTTTGCCACATCAGACAAGCTCAAGCGATCCATTCCCGGACGGATTATTGGTGTGTCCAAAGACAGCCGCGGCCACACGGCGTTACGCATGGCGATGCAAACCCGTGAGCAGCACATTCGCCGTGAGAAAGCCACGTCGAACATCTGTACTGCCCAGGCGCTACTGGCCAATATTGCCGGTTTTTACGCTACTTACCACGGTGCCGACGGGCTACGCAAAATTGCCGGACGCGTGCATCGTTTGACGACCCTGCTCGCCCACGGCCTTCAGCAGACAGGTATCCGCCTCGCGCATGACACCTGGTTCGATACGCTGCGCCTGACCCAGGTGGATGCAGGCAAAATCCATGGCCGCGCGATGACCCACGACATCAACCTGCATTATTTCGCCAACGGCGATGTGGGTATCAGCCTGGATGAAACCACCACGGCCCACGACGTGGCCATCCTGTTTGACGTACTGCTCGGTGATGAGCACGGACTCTCTGTCGCCGCTCTTGACGAGCAGATTGTCACTGACCGTGTTTCCGGCATTCCCAGTGCTTACCAGCGCGAAAGCGCTTTTCTGACCCACCCCACCTTTAAGCGCTATCGCAGCGAAACCGAGATGCTGCGCTATCTGAAGCGGCTGGAAAATAAAGATTTATCGCTTGCCCATGCAATGATTCCGCTCGGCTCGTGCACCATGAAACTCAACGCCACCAGCGAGATGATCCCCGTTTCCTGGCCGGCGTTCGCCCATATCCACCCCTTCGCACCCCGCGAGCAGGCGGCTGGCTACCACCAGATGATCGACGAACTGGCCGATTTCCTGGTTGAGGTGACGGGCTATGAACATATTTCCATGCAGCCCAACTCAGGTGCCCAAGGCGAATACGCCGGGCTGGCAGCCATCAGGCGTTACCAGAATGCCCAGGGCGAGGGCCGCCGCAATGTCTGTCTGATCCCAAGCTCGGCCCACGGTACCAATCCGGCATCTGCGGCCATGGTGCAAATGAAAGTGGTGGTCGTCGAGTGCGACGCTAACGGCAACATTGACCTGGACGACCTGCGTACCAAGGCAGAACAGCACCGGGATCAGCTTTCCGCCATCATGCTCACTTATCCGTCGACCCACGGGGTCTTTGAAACCAGCGTGCGCGAGGCTTGCCAGATCGTTCATGACAACGGTGGCCAAGTGTATATCGACGGCGCCAACATGAACGCTCAGGTTGGGTTAACCCGCCCCGGGGATTTTGGCGGCGACGTTTCACACCTGAATCTGCATAAAACGTTCTGCATCCCCCACGGCGGCGGCGGTCCAGGCATGGGGCCCATTGGTGTCAAAGCCCACTTGGCTCCCTACGTCTCCAACCACGTGGTCACGCCCATCAACGGCGTCAATCCAGAGTGTGGCGCGGTATCCGCCGCGGCGTTTGGCAGTGCCTCCATCCTGCCGATTTCCTGGGCGTACATTAAAATGATGGGTGCGCGGGGTCTGCGTGAAGCAACTGAGCTGGCCATCCTCAATGCCAACTATATCGCCAAGCGGCTTGAAGCGGCTTTTCCGATTCTCTATCGCGGCCAGAACGGTACGGTGGCTCATGAATGCATCATTGACATTCGCCCACTCAAGACGGCCTCGGGCATCAGCGAAGAAGATATCGCCAAACGCCTGATGGATTACGGCTTCCACGCGCCTACCATGTCGTTCCCCGTGCCAGGCACACTGATGATCGAGCCAACCGAGTCGGAATCGCTGTATGAAATAGACCGCTTCTGCGATGCGATGATTGCCATTCGTGGGGAGATCACGCGAGTCGAGCAAGGCGAGTGGCCGCAGGACAACAACCCGCTGGTCAACGCGCCGCACACCCAGGAAGATATCATCGACGCTGAGTGGCAACGTCCTTACGATCGCGAACTGGGGGCCTTCCCTACCGCCGCCGTCAAGGCGTCGAAATATTGGCCGGCGGTGAATCGCGTGGATAACGTCTTTGGCGACCGTCAGCTGATTTGCTCCTGCCCGAGTATCGACGAATACCGCGACGCGTAACGGCCAGGTCGATCAGCCAAGCGCCTTGAGGACGACGAGGCGGCCTCAAGGCGTTATTTCCTGCATCCGTTCCTGATGAAAGCCATTGAGCAGCTTTTCATAACGCTTGGGCAACACGGAATCTCGCCGACGCAGCAAATACAACACTTCATTGACCGTGTTGGGCAGGTTAAGCGCCTTTACCTGCCGCTGCCATGGGGACGTCTCCAGCACCAGACGCGACACCACGGTAAAACCCAGCCCCCGGGCGACGGCGTCAAGTACCATGCTGACTTCATTGGTAAAGCCCTGGTGGCGAAAATGCGTCATCGAACGGTAATCATCGGGATAGTTGGCCCGCAACAGGGCGTTGGCGTGGTTGATGCCATCATAGTAGTTGAGAAAGCCAATCCCCATCAGGTCCGAAAGCGTTCCTTCGACGAAGTCCGCTGGCACGACCAGACACAGGGGTTCCTGGTGCCATACATAACATTCCAGATCGGGATGATTGACCGCTTCAGTGACGATCCCGATGTCGTACCGCCCTTCCAGTAAGTCATTGACGATTTCGTGATTGAACGCAAAGCTGTAGCTGACCGTTAGATTGGGATGCCGTTGCTGCTGTCCCAGAATGTAAGGATAAAACATCAGGCCAACACTGCCCGGAGAGGCAATACGACATTCACCGCTGTCCAGTAAATCGTCGTCCAGCGCATGACGAAACTGCTCATGCTCAGCAAACAGTTTTAACGCATAGTCGTAAGCGCGACGCCCCGACTCGGTCAATGTAAAACCCCGTCCGCGCCGTTCCAGCAAGGTCTTATTTAAATAACGCTCCAACTTGCGAATGTGCTGGCTCACCCCTGGCTGCGTCATATCCAGTCGCTGCGCGGTGCGCGTAAAGCTGCCGGTTTCCACTAAGGTGATGTAGGTTCGAAAATATTGCGCATTAAACATGTTGAGCATCATCGGGTTAGCAATGGCGTATATCATATCATACTGCTTACCAGGCACTTGCGGTGTACCCGCTCAGGGAGCGTGATAGTATGAGAAAAGACCTCACACCGTCAGGAACCGCACCACTAATGACCCAAAACGCTCAATCGCGCGACACCATTTCCAGCATTATCTCGCCGGAAGGCAGCCTTGAAGTCCTCTCGCAACACGAAGTCAATCGCCTTCATCGCACATCCAAGAGCGGCCTGCATGATTTACTAAGGCGCTGCGCGCTGGCCGTACTTAACTGCGGCAGTCCCACCGACGACAGCCTGGCGATTCTGGAAGCCTATAGAGACTTTGACATCGAGGTGCTTCAGCAGGATCGCGGCATTCGTTTGAAACTGACCCATGCGCCCGCCGAAGCCTTTGTGGATGGCCGCATGATTCGCGGTATTCGGGAACACCTCTCTTCGATCATCCGCGACATTGTGTACATCTACAATGAAATCCAGCGTCATGATCGCTTTGACCTGACCACCGCAGAAGGCACCACCAACGCGGTGTTTCATATCCTGCGAAAGGCAGGCACGCTCAAACCTGGCCGTGACCCCAGCCTGGTGGTGTGCTGGGGCGGTCACTCCATTTCACGGGAAGAGTACGAATATACCAAGGACGTCGGCTACCACCTGGGCCTACGCGATCTGGACATTTGCACAGGCTGTGGCCCTGGTGCCATGAAAGGCCCGATGAAAGGTGCCAACGTCGCCCACGCCAAGCAGCGTCGTCGTGATGGCCGCTATCTGGGGATTTCGGAACCAGGCATCATCGCCGCCGAAGCGCCCAACCCCATTGTCAATGAACTCGTTGTCATGCCCGATATCGAAAAGCGCCTTGAAGCGTTTGTCCGCCTGGGGCACGGCATCATTGTCTTCCCCGGCGGCGTTGGCACCGCAGAAGAAATCCTCTATCTGTTGGGGATTCTGTTGCATCCCTCAAATCAGGATATGCCATTTCCGCTGATATTGACCGGCCCAGCCGACTCGGCTGCCTACTTCGAGAAGATCGATGAATTTCTGGTCTATACCCTGGGCGAGGACATCCGGCGATTTTATACCATCATTACCGGTGACCCCGTCGCGGTAGCTCGGCTCATGCGCGAGAGTGTCGATGAGATTACTGAATTCAGGCGTACTCACCAGGATGCGTTCTACTATAACTGGCGCCTGACGGTTGCGCGTGACTTCCAGGCGCCTTTTGACCCCACTCACGATGCCATGCGGGCCCTGGCACTTCACCGCCAGCAGCCAACCCATGAGCTGGCCGCCAATCTTCGCCGGGCGTTCTCGGGTATCGTCGCCGGCAACGTCAAAGAGCAAGGCATTCGTGCGATTGAGGCCCACGGCCCCTATGTGCTCAATGCCGAGCCTGAGCTAATGCGGCGCCTGGATGAGCTGCTGAGCTCATTTGTGGCACAGGGCCGCATGAAACTCGATGGGCAGGCCTACGTCCCCTGTTATGTGCTGACGTGATCATGCGGGCAAAAAGGCACTGAACGACTACACTGGACGTGTTTAACGCGTCATCAAGGAGAGCAAACTACCATGGACATGATCAACCAGTTAAGTGACGGCAAAACCAAGGCGTTTGCCAAGCATTGTTTTGAACGACACTCCAGGGATGAGCTTGAGGATGCCGCCAAAGGCAGCCCTGACCAGGCGGAAATGAAGCATTGGGGGATTACCCCGGGCCAGTGGGAAGAAGCCGTGACCGCTGCCCTCGCCGATCACCAGGCACCCAGCTAATCCCTCTGGACCTGGACTGCCGACACATACAAAAACGCCGACTGGGAATAACGTCCCTCGGCGTTTTTGTCGTCAGATACTCTGAAAGGAGTTGTGTTGGATTAACGACTTAATCACTTCCAATGAAATAGGTCGTCTTGCATTGCCCCTGACAGATGTCATTGAGAGAATGGAAATACCCGTATGACATTCAAGCCAAACGCGACAGTGGGGTGGCCATATGAAGACTTTGTCCAACATGGGGTTTGCCTTCTTTGGCGCAGCCCTTGTGGCTATCAGCTACGGGCTTGCGCGCTTCGCGTTTGGCTTGTTCGTCCCTTCCATCAGCAATGAACTTGACCTGTCAGCGTATATTGTCGGCATCATCGGCGCATTACCCTTTGTCAGTTTCGTGCTAGCCACCATGGTGGCTCCACTTGCCGCCAACCGTCTCGGCGCGCGCAATCTGGCAGTGCTCTCAGGGTGTTTTGGCGTTGCGGGTCTGGCACTGATCAGCCGGTCTTCAGACGCTCTATCCCTAGGTATTGGTGTGTTTACCTGCGGCGTCTGTACGGGGTTGATGATGCCGGCGCTGACCTCCGCCATGCAGGTATTGGTCAGCCGTTCGATGCACGGCCGTGTCAGCTCCATCATGAACGCGGGTACCAGTATCGGTATCATCGTGGCGGTACCTACCGTCGTGTTCCTGGCAGATGCCTGGCGTTTTACTTATACATCATTTGCCGTACTGGCAGGTATCGGGGTTGTGGCAGCCTGGTTTTTTATCCCCTCGGTCTCACGGGTCATTCCCGCCAATGCAGCGCCTCCTCCCCCGGTGACTCGACAGCAGTGGTCGCGCCTTGTCCGGCTTTCGCTGTTTGCTTTCGCGATGGGTTTTGTATCTGCACCTTACTGGATCTTCGCTCCGGATCTGGTAGTCAGGCTTGGTGAACTCCCCCCCGCCTTTACCGGCTGGCTATGGTTCGCCGCCGGGATTGCCGGCCTGGGAGGTGCCGTGGTGAGCGATGTAGCCGACCGCAATAACCCGCCCATTACCCAGGCGTTAATGCTGATGATGCTGGCGGCAAGCCTTGTACTGCTCGCCGCCAGCCCCGACCAGTTAGCCCTGACGATGTTTTCCGCATTGGTATTTGGTCTCGCTTACATGAGCCTGACAGGTTTATACCTGATGACCGGCATCCGCCTGTTGCCGGGACGCCCATCGATGGGCCCGGTATTACCCTTTATGGCCTGCGCCTTGGGTCAGGCAGCTGGCTCCCCGATGGTCGGTATGCTGGTCGGCAAATTCGGCTATGCCGACGCTTTTTCCGTATTCTGCGTGATCGGCATTCTGGTGGCGGTACTCTCGCCCCTCTATCCGGGCCACATCGACTACCTGACTGACGATGACGAACAGCCCCAGGAAGTCGAACCAGAAGAGACTGGCCTCCAAGCGGCGTATGATCACCAATTTCTTGACGAGGATGGCAACCCCCTGGAACCGGTCGGGGACGAGGAAGAAGCAGAAACAGAAGAAACGACGAAGTGACGCAGCCGGTGGTCGCTATTGCAGTGCGCAATCCCGGGTTTCAAGCGCCCGGGGTATTTACGTTTGCGGCCTCTTCTCGAGATGGCAAGCACCAGGCTTGCTCATAGCACGTACCAGGCGATCAATATGCCACCAGCCGGTAATCGTCGTCGGTCAACCGCCTGGCTAACTCGGCAATATGCGCAGGACCCACCTCACAGCAGCCACCGATCACCGTAGCGCCCAGCCTAACCCATTCGAGCGCATGTTCGGCATAGCCGGCAGGATCAAGATCACTACGCGACATTAGCGCGTCTACGGTCCCGCCGGGTTGGAGTGGTGCCACAGATGTAAAGCCGTTGGCATACCCTCCAAAGGGCACATCGAGGGTTGCAAGTTCATACATGGCGGTTGTAACGGCTTCAGGTACTGAACAATTGACCACTATTCTCTCCGCGCCAATGGAGGCGACCTCATTGGCCGCCTCGGACAGCCGTTCGCCAGAGCGCAAGCGGGTGCCATCGCGATCGTCCACAGTGAATGCCACCCATACCGGGCGCTCAGCCTCCACCGCCGCGATTGTCGCTGCTCGCGCCTCACGTATCAGCGACATGGTTTCACAGAGAAATAGGTCGACCCCCTCTGTTTGCTGCTTCACCAGACGCCGGTAATCACGCTGGCAAACGCTATCGTCGGGTACGCTATCAGCGTGATAACTGGCCACCAATGGCGGCAGGCAACCTGCGATACGAACCTCACGCCCGCTCTCTTCTCGCGCCTCCCGGGCGGCATTTAGTGCCGCTGTATGCAAAGGCTCGAACATGGCAGCGCTGCCATCGCGTTCCAGACGTATCGGGGTGGCACTGTAATTATTAAGCTTGATGACTTGCGCTCCAGCCGCGATAAAATCACGATGTGCATCAACGACCAAATGGGGTTCGTCAAGCATGACCTGAGCAGACCATAGCGGGGACGCTGGCTGGCTGCTGCGTTTCCTGAGTTCTTGCCCCATTCCACCGTCCAGCAGCACTATGTTTCTGCTTTCAGTATTCATCAGTTTTCCCTTAATAAAAAATCGATCACAGTCTTCGTATCCCGCCGCTATGTGACTCATACCAATATAAAAGTTCTCATGGCGCAAGACTTCGATGGGTAGAGGTATCAATGACTCAGTATGACTAGACGTCCCTGATACAGACGGAGTATGTTCTACACATCATTAGAATTAAGAGCCTCAGGCATGTTAGCTTTCATTCGACGGATACTCATAACAGTTGCTTTTACGGTCACCGCCTTTGCAGCACCCGCCCAAGCAGCCGAAGTGACACCAAGCGCTCTTTCACCATCAACAGATGACACACCGGTTATTACACTGCATAGCGATGAGGAACGCCGCTCAATCAGTCGTGCGCAGATTGAGCAATCATCTCTCCATGAAGTATCACTGCAACACTTTGAAGGACCAGAAGGGAGCTTTGCGGGCGTCTGGCTCGATGACTTCCTCAATGCTGAAGGCATCGATAATGCGGCGACATTACGTTTCATTGCTCATGATGATTATACGACCTTCCTTACGCCTGAAGACCGCGATGCCAAACGCTATCTCCTCGCCACAAGGCTGGACGGCAAGACACTGACCAGAGATGAGTTTGGCCCGACGATGTTGATCATTCCGGCGGACGCTGATGCCGTTGAGACAGGCACGGTGAGTATGACCTCATGGGTATGGTCAATTAAAGACATCTACGTGCAATAATGAATCTGCGCTTTAATCGGCCACTGGGCTGGCAACTCGGCCTTGGGTTTACGCTACTAGCGGGCATTTGCGCAATCGCCGCAGGGATTTATCTGTACCAGGTACGCCAGCAACTTGGATCGAACTACACAGCGCTCGTTGCCGATGTCATTCGCCCGCAGTTGCATACTGCCCTGCTACGCTCCACGTTGAACGAGTTTCGCGAGGATCCACAAGATAGCGAGCTGATAGAGCGCTTCGACAACCTTCTTTGGCGCATCCCGCAACATATTGAAGGTATAAGCTTCGGGCTCAGCAAAAACCGCTTCGCACCAGCCGAGTATAGATCCTCTTTAAACCGCTTACGCCGCGTAGAAGAGAAGATTCCCCACCTACGTCAGACGCTGGGTGAAATAGCCGCTGGCGCGCCTCCCGATGACTTGATTCAACAAGGCATCGCCATTGAAAACGATTTGGCTCAAGCCTATAGCAGGCTGAGTCACCTCTTACATTCTGAGGCCGCCAAGCAACGCATTGTGATGGACCGTCTGGCGATAGGCATTGCCGTGCTGATCCTTGTTATTCTTCTCCTCGTGGGCGGCCTCATGCTGCTCTTGATGCGCCTGCATCATCAGCACAAAAAAGTGCTCCAACTAAGCCTGATGGATGAGCTCACCGGGCTAGGCAACCGCCGTTACGTGCTCAATTTCGCCGAACGCTTATTCGAACAGAGACAACGCAGTGGCCTCCCCCTGAGCATGGCTGTTCTTGATCTTGACCATTTCAAGCGCGTGAACGACGATTTTGGCCACCCCGCGGGCGATCAAGTCCTTAAAGTCTTTGCCGACTCGCTACTCGACGAGGTCCGCAAGGCAGATGTTGTGGCGCGCCTGGGCGGGGAAGAGTTCTGTGTGCTTATGCCAGAAACCGACGCTGAAGGGGCGCTGGAGGTCGTCGAACGGATACGCCATCGAGTGGCAACCCTGTCCCATCAAGAACTTGGCGTACCCGTTGGCCTCACGGTTAGCCTGGGGCTAGCCACAGCCGTGAATCATGATGCATCTTTCGATCAGCTTTACTCCCGTGCTGACCGAGCCCTCTATCAAGCCAAGACCCAGGGACGCAATCGTGTTGTCGTCGACTGACGTCATGCGTCGGACTTGCCTGCTCGGTATAGCATGAACAAAGGTTCGTCCCAAGAGCTGCCACCCCATCAGTGATACAAAAGGATCGGCAGGCAACGCGATTACGGGTTTGAATAACGCTGGATCTGAACCTAGATAGCCTAGCGAAAAGGGATAGCCAGGTTTTATCGCATTGCGACAACACCGTATGGAGGCTGTGTTTCAGCGTCACGCTCGTTTCAATTATCAGGATGTGGTGGACAGAGCGAGGCGTCAAAGTGCTCACCGCAGATCGCAGCAAACCGTAGATTAAATATTGCCCCCTGGCTATTCGATAGGCACCTTGAACCGCTTGCATCTTTGCATTACGACTATTCATTTGCTTTAACACGATGCATTTTGTAATCATTCGCACTCATTTGGTGCATGCGGGCGTGGAATGAAGACTTATTTAAACAAGATGCGCGGAGGGACTGTCCAGCGTTCTTTTGTGGGCTGGAAAGACGCTTTCTGGTCGTGGCTCGGTGCCTTCAGCGGTATGGCGTTGATTTGCTGGTTAAGCGCAGGATGGCTCTCAAAAGAACTACTCATTGTAGGGTCTTTTGGTGCCACCTCAGTACTCATCTATGCAGCACCTGAAAGCCCCTTTGCACAGCCAAGCCACGTACTCGTTGGCAGCATGCTGTCTGCGTTAGTGGGCGTTGTTTGTTACCAAGGGCTTGGCACGTCTCCTATTGCCATGGCACTGGCCGTGTCGCTATCGATTTTTGTCATGCAGCTTACCCATACGGTTCACCCACCGGGTGCCGCCGCGGCTTTGACGGCTGTCGCGGGTGGCGAAAACGTCCATCAGTTAGGCTGGCTATATCCGATTTTCCCTATTGGGGCTGGTTGCATCATTATGCTTTCAGTCGCCATTACGGTTAACAACCTTGCCCGCCACCGTCGCTATCCCCACTATTGGTAGACAGCCTTTTCTCAGGATCGGATTGCCAGCACCTGTTCGGCGATATCGTGACACTCAGCTGAGAAGCCCTGTTCGCTGCCATGCGAGAAACCGGCCATTGAAAAGCCTGGCGCTATATAGCGCCAGGCTCATTTTTCCGTCTTTTCCATACTCAGGGGATGATTTTTTCGGCGCGCAGGCGGTCGAAGAGGTCAAAAAAGGCACCGCGTGTCTCGCGGAAGTGGTCAAAACCGAAGTCGCGGGCCTTGGTGGTGTCATTGACGCACTCCTGATCACGGCCCAGATCAGCGTCGGTGTGCCACCAAGACGCTAGTTTGTCGACGTCCGGCTCCACCAAGTCGTGCTTTTTGGCAATCTCGCGCCAGGTCGATTCAGCGTCAGCCATCTGCTCGTCTAACGGCTGGGGAGTCTCGGGGCAGTTCGCCACGTCAAGACCAAAGTACTCGCCGATCTCTCGCCACATGCGACGCCAGCGGAAGACGTCGCCATTAACTGTATTGAAGGCCTGATTCGCTGCACCTGGCGTGGTCACCGCCCACTCCATTTGGCGTGCCAGAACAAGGGCATCGGTCATGTCCGTTAGCGCGTTCCATTGGATCTGCGAGCCTGGGAACACGAACGGTCTGCCGGTCTCCTTACAGATTGAGGCGTAGACGGCAATCGTTGTCCCCATGTTCATTGCGTTGCCACGGGCATAACCAATCACCGTGTGCGGGCGGTGCACGTTCCAGGCGAAGCCGTGACGCTCGGCGGCCTCGAACAGTACATCTTCCAACGCGTAATAGAAATTGTCACCCGGTACTCGTGGCTCGGATTCGCGGAACGGGGTCTCGATTCGACCGCTACCATAGGCCTCGAATGAGCCTAGGTACTGTTTGGTACCCGTCACCAGCGAGGCGTGTTGCAGGTTATCACTGTCGAGCGCCTCGAACAGGTTACGCATCATCGCACTGTTGGCCTCAACGTTGGCTTTTTCGTTGTCGCGACGAATCCAAGTGCAGTAGAAGACGTGAGTAATCGGTAGCCCAGCAAGCGCCTGCTCGGTGGCGGGTTCGTCCAACAGATCGGCGGCGATGGGAATCACACCGCTCTGCTGGGTGGCGCGACGCGACAGACCATACACGGTCCAACCACTGGCCACCAGGTAAGAAGCCAGATTACCACCGGTGATACCCGTGGCACCTACCACAAGCGCAGTACCTTTACGCATGATTGATGTCCTTCTTGAGAGTTATAAAAGTTCTGACACCAAGCCAGACTAGTGAAAGCAGTCTGTAAGACAGAGATAATTGCTACAATCGAAAATATCGCAAATCTTTATTGCAGGAAACGCAACTTGATGAACCTGAATGCGCTGGACCTAAACGCCTTGCGAGTGTTCGAACGCGTTGCCGCTACCGGCAGCTTCACCGCCGCCGCGAATCACTTCCACAGAGCAGTGTCGTTAGTCTCCCGGCAGATTCGGGGACTGGAAGAATCAGTGGGGCAACCTCTGCTCTACCGGCATACCCGTGCCGTCACACTGACAGAAGCAGTTCAACGCTATTATGCAGAAGTGCGTGACATTCTTGAGCGCCTCGACATGGCGACCGAAGCACTCAACCAGCCAGAAGCAGAACCCAGAGGCGTGCTTCGTATCAATGCACCGGTGGCCTTCGGCCAGCGCCAGATCGTGCCGTTGCTTCACCGCTTTCAAGACCGCTTTCCGGGCATCAAGGCGGAACTGCAGTTGGACGATCGTGTTGTCGATCCGGTACGCGAAGGGCATGACATCACTTTTCGAGTTGGTGATCTGTCCGACTCATCAATGGTCGCGCGGAAGGTGGCACCGATGAACTACGTCTTGGCTGCATCACCCGACTACCTGGCAACACAGGGAACGCCGGAAACACCCGAGGCACTCGCTGAATACGACTGCCTGCTCTATCAGGGCGAACTGGGTCGCCAGCGGTGGTATTTCCAGCAAAACAAGGCGGCGCCCGAAGTGGCCTACGAACTTGACGGTAGCCTCGCCAGCAATGATGCCGAGACGCTGGTAAGGGTGGCGCTAATGGGTCAGGGGCTCGTCATGTTTCCCACCTGGTTGATGGCCGAAGAGCTTGCCAAGGGGGCTCTGGTGCCACTGCTTGAGGGATGGCGTGGCGAGGTCATGCCCGGTCGCCGCGAACTTTACGTACTGACACCTGAGCGCCGAATCAAAACGCTCAAGGTGCGTACCTTTATGGATTACCTGTTCGAGGTGGTATCGCCACTTCCCCCTTGGGATCGTTGGCAGGAAGGGATTTACCGTTAAGTTTATTAAACGGCTGCATAAACTTCATAAACGCTACCCCATCTTCCTCAAGAATCGGCTGCTTTGCCAGGTCAGTGCTGTCGTCGACTACCTGTTTAATTATCGCGAGTGTTGAGGAGCGAAAATTCACTCACTCAGCAGAAAAGGAAGGCACGGTAAACCAAAGAACAAGTGCTCTTTAGCTGGACCACGATGACCTTCAGGGCATGAGGCTCCCGCCCGAGAGGTGTTCGGCGTCGTGTATAACAAGTGGCAAGCCGTTGTCGCTTATTTGTTTCCTGGTACCAAAGACAAAAAAACGGCCACTCGCTGTATTAGCGAAGTGGCCGTTTTTGGTATTAACTTTTGGTCGGAGCGACAGGATTCGAACCTGCGACCTTTGCAACCCCATTGCAACGCGCTACCAAGCTGCGCCACGCTCCGATTCACCGAGGCGTTAATTTCTTGCCTCAAGACGGTGCGTATACTAGCGGTTTAGCCGGCAAATGAAAAGCTCTTTTTGCGCTTTCTTTTCAAGTGTTTGTCTACCATACGGATTCATCGTTTCAGCCTATGCGGCACTATCGGCATCGCGTAACAGTCTGGCCATCGCAGAGTGAACGGCGGGTGTCGTCACCAGCAAATGCTGGGAATATAAATCTACAGGTACGTCAGCTGGCACATCGTAAAGATGCCCCACACTGGCACCCGCCTCGCGCGCGACAACCCAGCCGGCGACGAAATCCCAGGGCGAGACGCTCTCGTAGTAAGCATCCAGCCGCCCACAGGCAACATCGCAAATATCCAGAGCGGCGGCGCCGTTGCGTCGTATATCGCGGCAGTTACTCAATACGGCAGCCAGGCGAGGCAACAGAGCTTCCCGAGCCTCGCGCTGATAGGGAAACCCCGTTGCCACAAGACTGCGCGCCAGTTCGCTTGCGTCGCTTGGCTGGATGGGCTGGTCATTGCAGAAGGCCCCAGCTCCCTCGGCGGCGGTGAAGGTTTCTTCCAGAAACGGTGCGTGGACAACACCGATCTTTGCCACACCGTTCTCCATCCAACCGATCGAGACCGCCACATGGCGAAGCCCCTGGGCAAAATTGACCGTACCGTCAATCGGGTCGACAACCCATAGCTGCGGGGCACTTTCGTTGAATGCCTGATCGGGAGAGAGTTCTTCGCTTAAACGGGTCTCGCCAGGAAAATGTGATGCCAGTTGATCACTAATAAAGCGATCAACCGCCACGTCGGCATCCGTCACCAGTTCATCACCGGCCTTGTAATGCCGACCAAAAGATTGCTCCTGGCGTGCCTGACGAATCATTTGCCCCGCCTGTTCGGCAATCGAGCGGGCAATGTCCAAACGCTCTTTGAGGGTATAGGCAGGCATAGCGACTCCGTTAATAGACAAGCCCCTAGCGTAGTGCATCCACCAGGATATCGACAACTACGCGCGTGGCCGCATCGATCAACACCACATCAGACCCCACACGCTGCCACTCATAACCGGGATAACGAGGCAGTTCGTTGGCGATCGGCCCGTCAAACCGCTTGGCGATGCCTGGCGGAAGCGGCTTTCCACGTGCCAGATTGCGCTCTATACCCGGTGGAAGCGGCTCCGCTCTGGGCGCACCGTATTCACGCAGCAGGCGCTGCAACAACCGCTCCTCAATACGTGGCCAGTCACCACGATAATTCCGTTCGGTGCGATCATCGTAAGACCGATTCTCACGCTTTGGAGTCTGCCCCTGATGATGCTGCTTATCGCGAGCGCCGTGAGCCGGGGCATGGTCGGGCTGGGCAAGCGCCAGCGGAGTGGTCAAACAGAAAATCAACGAACCCAATATAACCCGATGAGGTATTTTCACTGCGAGCTCTCCCATGTAATGGCAATCTCTAACAGGTTAAGCGGCAAATACGCAGTGAGTGTGTAAATACTGAGGTTTTACTGTTTAAGAGCGGCAGCTACCGGGCAGATATTTATTATCCATTGGCTGCTGCTGGGCAGGCATACAGCGCCATGTAATCGACCCCTCCGTTGCCCTCACTTCTATCCTGAAGCGCGTATTACGAATCGCCTGGGAGACGGGTGCTTCATTGCGCATGCGAATGCCGATATCAACGCCCTCTCCTCCCTCTGCGGCGTAGTAGTCGATGGAGTCTATATACTGGGTATGGCTGACCAGAGAATCATCGTTAAGCGAATTTTCCTGACCGAAGCTACCCTCCATGGCATAACGCTCGCCGAGTTCGCTTTTTACGCCGCTGAGAACATTAAGCGCCTCGGATACCTGGGCGCGGGCCGTGTAGTTCTGGTACTGCGGAATGGCGATAGAGGCCAATACTCCGATGATGGCGACCACAATCATCAGCTCGATCAGTGTAAAGCCTTGCTGGGTTCCCTTCATTTTTTTATTCCTACATTGAGGCAATCTAAAAGGGGCCAACAAAGGCCCCCAAATAACTAAACTCAGCGTTTATTTAGTCACCGCGGCACCCTGCGGGAAGTAAACTATCTTCCAAACCACCACAACTCCAACCTTCCGAGGGGTCGCTAGTTGAAATTGTTAGTTCGTCGCTATCTTCAGCTTGATTTGCGATTGCTGTACCACTTTGATATGAAACGGTAATGGTTCCGGTACCTTCGCTTTCAGCATAGGTAGCATTTTGTACATACCTGCCAGATGGATCTTCAGCAGTACCGCCTAAACTATCAATATCGTCATCATCTGGCATAGCACCTTGAAGTGAGTATTGTTCAGCAATATCTGCACGCATGCCCGCTGTTACAGAAAGACCTTCACTGGCCTGAGCGCGGGCGGTGTAGTTTTGATACTGCGGCACGGCAATGGACGCCAGTACGCCGATAATGGCCACCACAATCATCAGCTCAATCAGCGTGAAACCACCCTGCTTCTTGTTACGAATTGCCGGTTGTGCAGAATGCTGCATGGAGACGTCTCCTTGGGGGATGCTACCCAGCGTCGCCGCAGGGTATCGCGATAGGGGAAATTTAAAATGACACTAATTGACAGTCTGTGCTTTATCAATATATCGCACCAACGCTTGAGTATGAGTTATATCGGCAGTGGGATGCCTGGCTTGAGCTTTTCGACTTAACGAGACGCTACTGCCTTGTGGTGCCAAGTATGGTAAAAGTAACCCGCAGCGCACTTCACCAACGAGTCACGCATGAGCGAACCCTATTTCGAGTCCACTTTAAGCCATGCCGCCGCCCGGGGCGGACTGCGTGGTATCGCCCAACGCCTGGTCAAGCACGGGTTGCTGACCGAGGCTCAGGCGGCCACCGCTGAAGCGACAGCGTTCGACTTGGATATCTCACTGCTCCAGCATGTCGTTGACAGCGGCCTGGTTGATCCCAGGCAATCAGCCATTGCCGCTGGCTGGGAGTATGGGTTGCCGGTGATTGATCTAAACGCCGTACGGTTATCGTCACTGCCACCAGCGGCTGAGTACCCTGTTAAAGTCCTTCAGAACTTGACGGTGCTGCCATTGGCGCGCCACGGTCACCGGCTCACTGTTGCCGTCCCTTATCCGGCGACGCTTACCCAACTGGATGAGTTGCAATTTGCCACCGGGCTAAGCGTTGAAGGTGTTCTCGCGCCTGTTGATCAGTTGAGCACGGCGTTAAACCAGTATCTCACCCAGAATGAGCGCAGCATGCTGGAGGAGCTTGACGACATCGACGATGCCGTCAGTTCCTTGAATGTCGTCCAGGGAGCCGCCGGTGAAGACGCTCCCCTTGAGGAAGCACCGCAGAATAGCGACGACGCACCGATCGTCAAATTCGTCAATAAACTGCTGCTGGATGCGATTCGCCGGGGCGCCTCGGATATCCACTTTGAACCCTATGAAACCCAGTACCGGGTTCGCTTCCGGATTGATGGCATGCTGATCGAGGTGGCACGGCCGCCTTTCGCCATGCGTAACCGAATCGCCGCGCGCTTGAAGATCATGGCCCGGCTGGATATCTCCGAGCGCCGCCTGCCCCAGGACGGTGCGATCAAACTCAAGCTTTCACGCACTCGCTCCCTCGACTTCAGGGTCAATTCACTGCCGACTGTGTATGGCGAGAAGCTCGTACTGAGGATCCTTGACCCCACCGCCACGCAATTGGGCATCGAGCAGTTAGGCTTCACCGATGACCAGCGCGGTTACTACGAGCGGGCGCTGGCGCAGCCGCAAGGCATGATTCTGGTGACCGGCCCCACGGGCAGTGGTAAAACCGTATCGCTGTATACCGGGATCAATATCCTTAACCAGATAGAGCGCAATATCTGCACTGCCGAAGACCCAGTGGAAATCAAGGTCCCTGGCGTTAACCAGGTCAACGTACTGCCAAAAATCGGTCTGGATTTCGCCAGCGCGTTAAGGGCATTCCTGCGCCAGGATCCTGACGTGGTCATGGTCGGTGAAATTCGCGACCTGGAAACCGCCGAGATCTCCATCAAGGCGGCCCAGACTGGCCACCTTGTGCTGTCAACGGTACATACCAACTCGGCGGCCGAAACCCTCACTCGCTTGTCCAATATGGGGGTGTCTTCCTTCAATATTGCCAGCGCGGTCAGTTTGATCATTGCTCAGCGCCTGGCGCGCAAGCTTTGCCCTCACTGCAAGGAACCGGCTGACATTCCCCACGAAACACTGAGACGCGAAGGGTTCAGCCAACAGGAGATTCAGCAGGCTACCCTATTTCGCCCGGTCGGCTGCAAGCAGTGTACCCATGGCTACAAGGGGCGTGTGGGTGTCTACGAAGTCGTGCCGATAACCGATGCGATGCGCCAGTTGGTCATGCGCGATGCCAACTCACTGGATATTGACCAGTTGGCCCGCCGTGAGGGGTATCCGAGCCTGCATCAAAGTGGTCTTTTAAAGGTGATGCAAGGGATCACGAGCCTTGAGGAAGTTAACCGTATCAGCAAGGAGTAAACCATGGCCAAGTCGCCTCGGGCTCGTCGTCAGCCGGGTATTCAGCTTTACCGCTGGAAGTGGGAAGGCACTGGGCCCCAGAACCGCACGCTTAGCGGTGAAATAATTGGTCGCAGCAAGGCAGACGTCGCCAGCGAGCTCGCCAATCAGCAGATCAACGTAAAACGGTTACGCAAGAAAGGCGGCCTCAGCGGTCGTGGTCGAATCAGTCCGCACGATATCATGGTGTTTGCCCGCCAGATGGCGACCATGATTCGGGCAGGCATTCCGCTACTTCAGGCGTTTCAGGTGGTCGCCGAGAGCCTCAAAAAACCGGCAATGGTTGCGCTGGTCCAGCAAATGATGAGCGATGTATCCGCTGGTTCCAGCTTCTCCGATGCACTGCGCCGCCACCCCAGGCATTTTGACCGCCTGTTCGTGAACCTTGTTGAAGCAGGCGAGCAGTCCGGGGCACTTGACCAGATGCTTGACCGCATTGCCACTTACAAGGAGAAAGTCGAGTCGCTTAAAAGCCGCGTCAAGAAGGCCATGTGGTACCCCTCCGCGGTCCTCCTGATCGGTGTCGGCGTCACCCTTCTTCTGCTGATCAAGGTGGTGCCCGAATTTGACAGCATGTTTGACAGCTTTGGCGCAGAACTCCCCGCCTTGACGCAGATGACGGTCAACCTATCGAGCCTGGCCCAGCGTTACTGGCTATATGCATTGGGGGGCGTCGTCGCGGGGATCTTGCTGCTCAAACAGGCGATTAACCGCTCTCCCCGCGTTGCTTACCGCGCGCACAGTGTCCTGTTACGCCTGCCCGTCGTCGGTGACATCCTGCATAAATCGGCAGTGGCACGTTTTGCCCGGACCCTGGCGACCACCTTTGCGTCTGGCGTGCCGTTGGTTGAAGGATTGGACACGGCGTCCGGGGCCACCGGCAATAGAGTCTATGAACGCGCCGTCACCCGGACGCGCCATGACGTGGCCACCGGTCAGCAGTTACACTTCGCCATGCGCATGACCAATCAGTTTCCGCCCCTGGCAGTGCAGATGGTCAGCATCGGTGAAGAAGCAGGCTCGCTGGATGCCATGCTCAACCGCGTCGCGGACTACTACGAAGAAGAAGTCGACAATAAGGTAGATGCCTTAACCTCGCTGATGGAACCGCTCATTATCGTGGTCTTGGGCCTGCTGGTCGGCGGTGTTGTGGTGTCGATGTACTTACCCATCTTTAACTTAGGCTCGGCCCTGTAAGGCGCCGTGCAAAGGTATTTCATGCAGTACTTGTCGATCACTTTCTGGCCACTGGTCTTTTTATTGGGGTTATGCCTGGGCAGCTTTCTCAATGTGGTCATTACCCGTCTGCCCGTTATGCTGATGCGGCATTGGCGTCAGGAAGCACGTGCCCAGCTCGCGCTTGATGAAGAACCATCGCCGCGCTTCAACCTTGCCCAACCACGTTCTATGTGCCCGAGCTGCGAGTCTTCTATCGCCTGGCACGATAACCTGCCGCTGATCGGCTGGTTCAAGCGGCGCGGGCGATGCTCGCACTGCAATGCCCGGATCAGCGTGCAATACCCGCTCATAGAGCTTGCGGGTGGCATCCTGGCTATCAGTGTTACCCTACTTTATGGCATCAGTTGGCAGGCGCTATGGCTTTATGGGGCCTGCTTGACGCTGCTTGCTCTGGCCGTCATTGACTGGCGTGTACAGCTACTGCCCGATATCTTGACACTGCCGTTGCTGTGGGCCGGTTTGATCTATCAATGGCTTTTTCAACCCGCTTTCCTCGCCGATGCCGTTATCGGTGCGGTGGTGGGGTATATGAGCCTATGGAGTTTTTACTGGCTATTCAAGCTGACTACCGGCAAGGAAGGGATGGGCTTTGGTGACTTCAAGCTACTCGCTGCATTGGGTGCCTGGCTGGGTTGGCTATCGCTTCCACTGGTAGTACTGTTTTCTGCGGGTTTAGGCGCCATCCTCGGCCTGGCCTATCAAGCATCATCACCCCAGGCGCGGGGCACCCCCATGCCGTTCGGGCCTTTTTTAGCACTTGCCGGATGGATAATGCTGCTCGCTGGCAACGACATATTAGTAATGTACCTCAATATCGTCAGTTAACCCTGAAAGTCTGAATGACATACCATAGGTAGACACACCATGATTATTGGCCTTACGGGAGGCATCGGCTCAGGCAAGTCAACGGTCGCCCGCACCTTTGGCGAACTCGGTATCGGGTGGGTCGACGCCGATGACGTGGCGCGGGAAGTCGTGGCCCCCGGCGAGCCCACACTTGATGCTATCCGTCAGCATTTTGGGCCCAGGGTGATAAATCAGGATGGGGCACTCGACCGAGCTGCTCTGCGCGAGATTATTTTTGAAGCCCCTGAACAACGTCGCTGGCTTGAGCAGCTCACCCATCCGCTCATCCGCGAGCGGATTATTGCCCAGCTGGACAACATCCAGTCGGGGCCTTCCCCCTATGCGCTGTTGGTATCGCCTTTACTGTTCGAATCGGGCCAAGCGGCGTTGGTCAATCGCACCCTGGTGATCGATATTCCCACCGACATGCAGCTATCCCGAACGCTTGAGCGCGACGGTGTCAGTGAAGCAAATGTGCGTGCTATTCTGGATGCACAGATGTCGCGCGAGGAACGTTGTGCCCGTGCCGATGACATCATCGACAACAGTCGTGATATGGCGCACATGCAGCGCCAGGTCGCCCGACTTGATCAATACTATCGCGAGCAATTATCGTCGTGACCCGTTGACGGCCCTTGAGGCGGTCTCTTTCACTGATCACGTTTTACACCTGCGGATATTTTATGTCTCAACCTGCTAACGACAGCCCATTTGAAGTCGCTTGCCCTCAATGTTCAAGAACCGTTGCATGGAGTAGCGAAAGCCCTTTCCGTCCATTTTGCAGCAAACGCTGCCAACAGCTCGACCTGGGGGCCTGGGCGGAAGAATCCCACCGAATAGCCGGTGAAAACGCCATGGACGAAGCCGATATCGACGCTATGCTAGCGCAGGCTGATCGCGATGCACCGCTTTCCTAAATGACCGTATCCGACTACCCTGCCTACCATCTTATGCAGCACCTTGAACGGTGCTTTGATGATCTGATGGCAGCATTGGACGTACTTGCAACGCAATACGCAACTCAGTGCCCGCCTACCTGGATGCTGTCTCCCATGGCCGATTCCTCACCAGACGGGTTCAGAACGGCACTCTTTGATGTCTGGCATCAGACGGGGCAGGATGGTCGGGAAACACGCAATTACCTGGGTATCGTTGTCGCCAACGAGGCGCTTATCGACGCTGCTCGCAATGTAAATGCAGCGAAAGACGCACTCCATGCCGGTTTGCAAAAGATTAAAAGCACCACCCCTAAAGCGTTAAGTGATACTAAAGCACAACTGACCACTCGCCACCCGGATGTTAATCAGGTCTTGCGTAAAGAGGGGTTAGCGCGGCTACATTTAAAACAATGCTGGCGTCAATTGCCTATCGCCGATGCGGAAGTCGCAAAAGTGCGCTTTGCCTGGTATCAAAGCGGACGCTCGATTAAACGCATCACCGTAAGAGACGCCGAACAAAAGCTACTTCGACTGGATACTGACGCGCCTCATATAAAAGTACAATTGCGTCGTCTTGCAGGCTTACCCAGCGAAGAACCGCTTGCCCAGGTTCAAACCCAGGCACCGCTGATGCGGGCCAATCTCTTTTTTAGCCACCCATTAGCGGATGGCCACACGCGACGGGCGTTAAACGTTTCCATGCCCCTTTTTGTACCCAATGAGCGCCTGGGAATGCCTGATATCAAGGCACCGCCAGCTCACCCCCAGCCGCAACGAACTCGGGCGACTCGAAGCGATGAAAAACTGGAATCCGAGGCTTTCTTACCCAGCCTGCGAGTTTATCGCTACCGTTAAGCTTATTTTAACATCAGGTTTAAAAAAACGGGGTTAATCAAGCAGGCACCTGCTCCTCCGTCCAACGTCCCGAAGCCAGCAGCGCCTCGATCAACTCGCGCAGCTCATGCGACGCAATGTGGTATTCCGCCAGCAATGCTTCGAATTGCTGCTGAAACGCTTCCTCTCGTAATAGAGCCTGCTTTTCGGCGTCTTCCTCTTCAAGCGCCTCCAAGGAGCGCACTGGCGGCCCAGTCGGAATATCCGTTGCGCTGCCTGGGTCTTCTAGCTGACGTAGCGCTTGCGCAAAGGCATCATCCAATTCACGAAATTTACGAAGCTTGTCGCGCTCGTCCATCGGTTTCTGAACTTTTTGATATTTCATTGATATGTCATTCACACCCTTTCGATTGAGAGATACGCCTGCCTATAAGGCCATTTTCCCCAAAAACTGTGCCCAAACGCGTAAAAAGCCAAAGCAAACTTGCCTTCGAGAGCTGTTCCTAGCATAAAGAGAGCATCATTATGTATCGGTGCATAAAGTAAAGAATACTTACGTATCACTGCACATTTTGCGACCACTGACATATTACGCTGCAATGTAAGTACTGGGCTGCAATATAAACGTTGGGCTAAAAAAACCGCCGCCACGTTGCACTGACGTGGCGGTACATCCGTGACACCAAGGCACCGGGAGGGTGCACATACCGCCAGATACACTACCTGGCGGTAAGACTCATGCATGGGAGGCCAGATAATGTTCAATGCTATGACACGAGCTGAAATCTGGCTGCAAGACACACTTGAAAAGCCATTGAGTATTGACGATCTTGCGCAACATCTAGGGTATTCAGCTTCACAAGTACGACGCCAATTCCGTCATTACTTTCACACAACGCCGAGTGCCTATCGAGAAAAGCGTCGGTTAGAGCGTGCGGCGGTTTTACTCGCCCTCACTCCCCGTAATATAGCGCAAATTGCACTGCATTGCGGTTACCAAAACCATTCGTCTTTTTCGCGAGCTTTTCTGCGACATTTTCGACTATCCCCGCGACATTACCGTCAGGCTATGGGCCATGTAATGCATCAGCAAATACCGCCTTACGGCTACACGACTCGAATCAAGCAAACACCGGCTCGGCAGGCTGTTCTCATGCGACTCTATAAATCACCGGAGCAGCTTCAAGGCCTCGGGGACAGCACTTACCATAGCCACCAGTTGGAAAGCCTGCAAGCAAGGCTGGCAGACTCAACCCCAGCCGTTTCGCTGCCTGATCTACTCAGCGAAAAGATTGATGCTCTAAGCGATCAAGCTGCGCATCCGGTGCGTACCGATATCGGGCTTTATCTTGAAACACTTCACAACATGAAAAGCATCCCACTGCCTGCGCCCTACCGCCGGATTAATATCGCGGCACGCTACTATGCGAGCACCTGCTTCGAGGAATTTTCACAACTTTCACACGCGCTGACCAGCATGCTGCTGGAACTCTTGCATAAACAAAAGGGCTATTACATCAGCGGCGAGGCGCCCATGGTACTGTGGAAACCCGATTATTTGGAATTGAGGGTACCGCTGAATCAATAAGCAAATACATTTTGGGCAACCAATAAAGTCGGCATTCCCATTGGAAATGCCGACTTGGCGATACGATACTTAGTCTTCCATCCGGACAAGCCAGGACTCAACGGTCTCATCGCCGTGTTCGTCTTTCCAGCTACGCAATCCCTTGTGGTTACCTCCACGCGTTTCGATAACCTCACCTGTATGAGGGTTTTTATATATCTTTAAACGACGCTTACGGCGGCCTGCATTACTACTGGCGGGCTTTGAGCCACGCTGGTCAGCGGCAGGATCAAGCAATGCGACCACGTCGGCTGGACGCTTACCAAACTCGTTCATGAGTGCTTCAAGCTTTGATTTGAACTCTAGTTCACTCTTGAGGCGCTGATCACCCTCTAGTCGCTGAAGGTCTTCTTGAAGCTGCTTCAGCTGCTGTTCTTTTTGGATGTATTCGTTAAGTAGTGACATGGGGAATCCTTTAACATCAGGTCAAACCAGATAAGATACCGAACGGACATTGTCAGTATCCATTAGTTCAGAATGCGCATTCATTATTGCTGTAAAAAGACCAACTGACAACAGTCTAGATGATTTTTAGTCAATTACGAAAGATATTTTAAAGATTGGCTTAGCAATGAATAACTTTTTATTAGGTTAATCGCCAAGTTATACAGACAAAAATTGCTCACAAAAAAACGCCGCCCTAAAGGCGGCGTTTTTATGAAGCCATCACTAACAGGATATTAGTCTTGGCCCATTTGCTGCTTAATCAAGTCACCGATCGTGGTAGCACCACCTGCTGCTTCCGGCTCTTGTTCACGCAGTTTCTTGAGGTTCTGACGCGTGTCATCTTGCTCTTTCGCTTTCACCGACAGATTAATCTGACGGCTCTTGCGATCAACACTCACGATGCGTGCTTCGACACTATCGCCCTCACTGAGAACGTTACGTGCATCTTCAACGCGATCAGCCGCGATTTCAGACGCCTTGAGCACCGCCACTACATCGGTAGCCAGCTCAACGTGAGCTTCTTTGGCGTCTACTTCAACGACACGACCAGTGACGATGCTGCCCTTGTCGTTGACCGACAGATATTCAGCAACCGGATCAGAATCCATTTGCTTGATACCCAGTGAAATGCGCTCGCGCTCAGGGTCGATAGACAGGATAACCGCTTCGGCTTCGTCGCCTTTCTTGAAGTTACGAACCGCTTCTTCGCCAGTATCGGTCCAGGAGATGTCGGACAGGTGAACCAACCCATCGATACCGCCTTCCAGGCCGATGAAGATACCAAAGTCCGTGATTGACTTGATGGTACCCGAGACGCGATCGCCCTTGTTGTACTCGGCATTAAAGGTTTCCCAGGGATTAGCAGTGCATTGCTTGATACCCAGAGAAATACGACGACGCTCTTCGTCGATATCCAATACCATGACATCAACATCATCGCCCACTTGAACCACTTTGGACGGATGGATGTTCTTGTTGGTCCAGTCCATTTCAGAAACGTGAACCAGGCCTTCAACGCCTTCTTCCAGTTCAGCAAAGCAGCCGTAATCGGTCAGGTTGGTGACCACAGCATGAACCTTGGTACCTTCCGGATAGCGCTCTTTAATACGAACCCACGGATCTTCGCCAAGCTGCTTGAGACCCAGAGAAACGCGATTGCGCTCACGGTCAAACTTAAGCACTTTCACGTTGACTTCGTCGCCGACAGCCACGATTTCAGACGGATGCTTGATGCGCTTCCATGCCATGTCAGTGATGTGCAGCAGGCCATCAACGCCACCCAGATCAACGAAGGCACCGTAATCAGTCAGGTTCTTGACGATACCCTTGATTTGCTGACCTTCCTGAAGCGTGGCCAGCAGCGCTTCACGTTCCGCACTGTTTTCTGCTTCCAGAACCGCACGACGTGAAACCACGACGTTGTTGCGTTTCGGGTCGAGCTTGATGACCTTGAAGTCCAGCTCTTTGTGCTCCAGGTGCGCGGTATCGCGAACCGGGCGAACGTCGACAAGAGAGCCCGGCAGGAAGGCACGGATAGAGTCGACATCGACGGTGAAGCCGCCTTTGACCTTACCGTTGATCACGCCTTTGACGACTTCATCTTTCTCGAAGGCGGCTTCCAGAATCTTCCAAGCTTCTGCGCGCTTGGCTTTTTCACGGGATAGACGCGTCTCACCGAAGCCATCTTCAACGGCTTCAAGTGCAACGTGAACATCGTCACCGATCGCAATGTTCAGTTCGCCGTTCTCGTCGCGGAATTGCGCCGCGGGGATCTGACCTTCAGATTTCAGACCGGCGTTGACGGTAACCCAGTCACCGTCAATATCGACAACCTGGGCCGCGACGATAGCGCCTGGCTCCATGTTAATGTCGTTAAGAGACTGTTCAAACAGTTCAGCAAAGCTTTCGCTCATGGTGTTCCTACGTGATCAACGTTGTTGAGGCATAAATGCCTTCTCCGTACCACCAGCGAGCACGGGCCTAATGTCACTCTGCTTTTGGAGGTGTTAGCGCTGGTTAAACCTGACCGGGCTCCCAATGTGAGTTTTACGCCCTGCCATGTCATGACACCTATCCAAAAACGCCGCAAGGGAGAGTCAATTTCCGGAGACCAGGCCTTGTTGGGCCAGTAGCTCGGTCAACTGATCAACCACTTCCGGTATGCTCAGGCGCGTGGTATCAAGCGTGATGGCATCATCTGCCGGCTTGAGTGGCGCCACGTCGCGATGCATATCGCGTGCATCGCGTGCCTGAATCTCCTTTAGAAGACTCGAAAGACTAGCATCCACGCCTGCTTCCTGCAACTGCTGATGGCGACGGCGGGCCCGCTCCGATGCTGAGGCGGTCAGAAATATCTTCAGAGACGCGTCAGGAAAAACGATCGTTCCCATGTCTCGACCATCAGCCACCAGGCCAGGCGCCTGACAAAAATCGCGCTGGCGCTCCAGCAGCGCCTGACGTACAGCCGGAAGCGCCGCCACCTGAGAAGCACGCTCGCCAGCTTGTTCGGTGCGGATTGTACGGCTGACATCCTCGCCTTCCAGCAGGGTTCGTGGCTGACCATTTTCGACCGGAAAAGCGACATCCAATGCTTGGGCCAATTGTGCCAACGCCGCCTCGTCGTCAAGCGCCACCTGATGTTTGGCAGCGGCCTGCGCCGTCAACCGATACAAGGCACCACTGTCCAACAGGTGCCAATTCAGGCGTTCGGCCATTAGCCCGCTGATCGTGCCTTTACCTGCGCCGCCGGGGCCATCAATGGTCAATACAGGGGTGATTTCAGTCATGCCCCCTCCACCGATAGCGTCATCCCCACGCGGGTTACCAGGTCCACGAAATCCGGGAAGGAGGTCGCCACATTGGCGCAATCATCGATTACGATATCGTCGCTTGCCCGCAGTCCAGCAATGGCGAAGGCCATTGCAATTCGGTGGTCACCCAGGCTATCGATCCGCCCGCCACCATAACTGGCCACTTGGTCGTCGCCATTACCAGTAATATCAATACCGTCAGCAACGACCGTATGCTCGACGCCCAGAATGGCCAGGCCATCAGCCATCGCCTGAATGCGATCAGACTCCTTGACGCGCAGCTCTTCGGCGCCGCGTAATCGCGTGGTGCCCTTGGCGTTGGCGGCGGCAATGAATAAGGCTGGAAATTCGTCTATCGCTAATGGCACTTGGTCGACAGGAATCTCAATACCGCTAAGCGGTGCGTAACGAATGCGAATATCCGCAACGGGCTC
The DNA here is from genome assembly GCF_036663435.1 of Halomonas sp. 5021. NCBI lineage: Bacteria > Pseudomonadati > Pseudomonadota > Gammaproteobacteria > Oceanospirillales > Halomonadaceae > Halomonas > Halomonas sp. 5021. The sequence goes on along the minus strand of NZ_JAXOVU010000001.1, from coordinate 509,137 downwards.
GCCACCCACTTCACGCTGATTTTCAAGGGCCAGGTTGGCCCCCATCAGGGTGAGAATATTAATCACGCCGATACGCGTCGGGTTGATGCCCACATGCTCAAGCGTTATGTCGGAACCTGGGGTAATGGCCGCGGCCACCAGGAAAAACGTCGCTGATGAAATATCCGACGGCACATCGATCGGCCCCGCTGTCAGCTTTCCGCCACCCTGCAGCCAACAGGTATCACCCTCACGGGACACCGGATAACCAAAGCCGTTGAGCATGCGCTCAGTGTGGTCGCGGGTAGGCGCTGGCTCACGCACGCGGGTTTCACCTTCAGCATAAAGGCCTGCCAGCAACAGGCAGGATTTCACCTGGGCACTGGCCATAGGCATGTCGTAATCAATGCCTTTTAAAGCGGCGCCGCCTCTGACATTCAGCGGGGGGCGTCCACCTTCTGCGGTATCGATGGTTGCCCCCATCAGGCGCAGCGGGTCGGCAACACGGGCCATTGGACGCTTGTTCAGCGACTCGTCGCCGGTCAATTCGCTGTCGAATGCCTGCCCGGCCAGCAAGCCTGCAAACAGTCGCATCGCGGTGCCCGAATTGCCCACATAAAGGGGGCCAGAAGGCGCTTTTAATCCATGCATGCCTACGCCATGGATGGTGACGCGCCCCTGGTGTGGCCCTTCAATGGCCACGCCCATTTCACGAAACGCCTGAAGCGTAGCAAGGCTGTCTTCGCCCTCAAGGAAACCTTTGACCTCGGTAACACCATCAGCCAGTGCCCCCAGCATGATTGAGCGATGTGACATGGATTTGTCACCGGGCACTCGCAGTCGACCCTGCGCCTGACCGCCTGGCCGCACCCGGTAAGTTACCTTACCTTCTGGTTGCATATGATATTCCGCCTGATAAGTGGTTTTGTTCAATAACGTATCGAAATAGTGGCGTGCATGGCTGGCCCGATCAAATGTCGCAATCAGGGCATCGCTATCGCCTTGCTCAACGGCCTTGCGCAATCGGGCAAGGCCCGCTTCAAAATCATCCAGCGACGACAGTACCGCCTGGCGATTGGCGATGAAGATATCGCGCCACATCACCGGGTCACTGCCCGCAATACGGGTAAAGTCACGAAATCCCCCGGCGGCGTAGCGAAAAATATCCAGCCGGTCATCCTGACGCGCCAACGTGTCGACCAACGAAAATGCCAACAGGTGCGGCAAGTGGCTGGTACGCGCCAGTACATGGTCGTGATGCTCAACGCTCATTTTCAGCACATCGGCACCGCAAGCCGTCCACAAAGCCGAAACCCGCGCCAAGGCCGCCTCATCAACGTCCGGCTCAGGGGTCAAGATCACCTTATGATGCCGATAGAGATTGGGATTGGCTGCCGACACGCCACTTTTTTCTGAGCCGGCAATTGGATGACCCAACACCATATTGGCAGGCACGCCACCAAAAACGCGGTTGGCACAGGCGCGAATCGCCGCCTTGGTGCTGCCCACATCGGTAATCACCACATCAGGGGCAGCCTTGGGCAATGCGCCAGCCAGCGTTTTCATTACCGTTTCCATCGCCAGTACTGGGACGGCGAGCACGATAAGTGACGCATCAGCCACCTGGGCGCCAAGCTCGGTGCCGCCGCTGTCAATCAAGCCCATCTCGATACCACGGGCAATTTCATCGGGGTTGGGATCGCAACCGACTATCTGGCCCTCAAACCCGGCAAAACGCAGCGCCGAGGCCAGTGATCCGCCAATCAGGCCGAGCCCGACAATCAACAACCGCGACTCATCGACACCTGCCCCACCGGACATCTTCTCACCCGCTGGCGTCACAACACGCCCTGGGGGTAGGAACCCAGCACACGCAACTCGGCGGCTCGCAGTTGGACTTCTTCCAGCACAGCGGTGACCCGTGGCTCGTCGCGATGCCCCTTAAAGTCGATAAAGAAGACATAGTTCCAGACCCCAGTACGCGAAGGACGCGTCTCCAGGCGGGTCATGTCGATTTGGTGACGATGGAACGGCTCGAGCAGATCATGGAGGGCCCCCGGCTGGTTGCGCATCGCCACCACAATCGACGTTTTATCTTCTCCCGACATGGGAATATCCTGGTTACCGATAATCAAAAACCGCGTGGAGTTATCCGGACGGTCTTCAATCTTTTCGGCGACACGCTCAAGATTGTAGAGTTTGGCGGCCATGTCGCCGGCAATCGCTGCACTGTGCCACTCGGTTTTCACCAATTTGGCGGCTTCGGCATTGGAAGCAACCGGCACTCTTTCCGCATGAGGAAAGTGGGCATCAAGCCACTTACGACACTGGGCAAAGGATTGAGGGTGGGAGTAAATACGCGAGACTTTATCCCGCCGGGTCGTTTCGCTGACCAGTAAGTGATGATGGATACGCAGGACCACTTCACCGCAAATGCGAATCGAGGAATCCATGAAGGTGTCGAGCGTATGATTGACCACCCCTTCCGTAGAGTTTTCTACCGGGACAACGCCATAGTTGACCGCTCCGGCTTCAACTTCGCGGAACACCTCATCAATGGCGGCCATCGGCAGGCTAATCGCGCTTTCCCCGAAATGCTTCAACGCCGCCTGCTGGGTAAAGGTCCCCTCCGGGCCCAGGTAGGACACCTTGATGGGCTTTTCCAGTGCCAGGCAAGCGGACATAATCTCGCGAAACAAGCGCGCCATTTCCTCAGCATCCAGCGGGCCTTTATTTAACGCCATAATACGGCGTAGCACCTGGGCTTCGCGCTCGGGCCGATAGAATACCGCTTCCTCATCCTCGGCGAGCTTGATATGCGCGACCTGCTGAGCGCAGTCCGCCCGCTCGCTGATCAAGCGGAGAATATCATCATCCAATTGGTCAATACGCTGGCGCAGCGCGTCCAGATTGATCGACGTGTCGGCCATGGTGATTAGCCCCTTCGTTGTTCGAAATCTGCCATGAAGGCAATCAAAGCGTCCACCGCTTCCTCTGGCACGGCGTTGTACAGGCTGGCGCGCATGCCACCCACGCTGCGGTGCCCTTTCAGGTTCAAGAGCCCCGCCTCATCGGCCTCTTTCAAGAAGGCGTTATCAAGCCTGGCGTCTTCCAGCACAAAAGGAACGTTCATGCGAGAGCGGTTATGACGTGCAATCGGATTGCTGTACAAGTCGCTGGCGTCAATGGCGGCATACAGTTTTTCAGCCTTGCGCTGGTTAATCGCATCCATCGCCGCCAGGCCACCGACATCCGTTTTCAACCACTGGAAAACAAGTCCCGCCAGATACCAGGCATAGGTCGGAGGCGTGTTGACCATGGACCCTGCCTCGGCAAGCAACTGATAGTCAAACAAAGAGGGAATGGTGGGCTGCGCGTTACCCAGCAGGTCGTCGCGCACGAGCACTAACGTCAATCCCGCCGGGCCAATGTTTTTCTGCGCGCCCGCATAAATCACCCCGAACTGACTGACGTCCCGCGGCCCGGAAAGGATGTTGGACGACATATCACAGACCAGCGGTACGCTGGTGCCATCGTTACGCTGCACGTGTGGCGTGTAATCAAATTCCAGCCCGCCAATCGTTTCATTGGAGGTATAGTGCAGATAAGCCGCGTCGTCACTGATCTTCAATGTGTCTGCCGCAGGCACCGCCGTATGGCCATTCGACTCACTACTTGCTGCCACATGACAGTCAAAACCAAGCCGCTTGGCCTCGTTGAACGCTTTCTTGCCCCAGATACCGGTTTGAATGAAGTTGCCTCGCCCCCCCTGACCCAAGAGGTTCATCGGCAGCATAGCAAACTGGAGGCTTGCGCCCCCCTGCAGAAACAGCACCTTGTAGTTACTGGGAACTCCCAGCAACTCACGTAAATCGGCTTCCGCCTGTTCGGCAATTGCCACAAACTCATCGCTGCGATGGCTCATTTCCATCACCGACAAGCCGCGGCCCTGGTAATCGAGCAGTTCATCCCGGGCCCGTGCCAATACCGCTTCAGGCAGTGCGGCAGGCCCCGCACAAAAATTATAACGACGTGTCATCGGCTCCGGCATCCTGTGCGTCATTATGGTTGGCGTCGTCTGTCTCCGCCTCTTCCAGCGTCTCAAAATCGCCTTCTTCGGGCTCTTCGACACGCACGGTTTTAACCAGCTTTTCTTCTTTACCGAGACGAATCAGCATGACCCCCTGAGTATTACGCGACGTGGTCGAGACCTCTTCCACACGCGTGCGGACCAGCGTGCCGCGGTCGGTGATCAGCATCATTTCGTCACTGTCATAGACCTGCATGGCCGCTACCAGGGAACCGTTACGCTCACTGGTCTGCATGGCAATCACGCCCTGGCCGCCACGACCGCGAAGCGGGAAGGCTTCAAGACGGGTACGTTTTCCGTAACCGTTCTCGCTCGCGGTGAGAATATAGATATGACCGGCGTCGGATTGACCATCGACAGCACTGTCTGATGCATCGTCTTCACCGTCATCAATCTGCTGCGTCTTGGGAATGATCAAGCTGATCACTTCCGCCTTGTCTGCCAGGCGCATACCGCGAACGCCACGAGCTGTCCGGCCCATCGCCCTTACATTACCTTCCTCGAAGCGGATTGCTTTGCCGTTGGAAGACAGCAGCATGGCGTGGTCGGAACCCGACGTAATCGCCGCGCCCACCAAGCGGTCACCTTCTTCCAGGTCAATCGCGATCAGGCCTACGCTGCGTGGACGGGAGAACTGCTCAAGGCTGGTGCGCTTGACCGTCCCTTGGGCGGTGGCAAACAAGATATAATGATCAGGGTCATAATCGCGCACCGGCAAGATGGCGTTGACCGCCTCACCTTCCTCGAGGGGCAGCATATTGACCAGCGGCTTGCCACGGGAGCCACGACTCGCGTTAGGCATTTCGTAGACTTTAAGCCAGTACACCTTGCCGCGATTGGAGAACAGCAGCACCGTGTCGTGGGTCGATGCCACCAGCAGGTGCTCGATCACGTCCTCGTCTTTCATGGCCGTGGCAGACTTGCCGCGACCACCGCGGCGCTGGGCCTGATAATCGGAAAGTGGCTGTGTCTTGGCGTAGCCTGAACGCGAGACCGTTACCACCATGTCTTCTTCAGCAATTAAATCTTCCATCGAAAGATCAAGGTGGCTGGCCTGGATTTCAGTGCGACGGTCATCACCAAACTGATCGCGCACGGCATGCAGCTCTTCACGGATCACTTCCATGAGGCGGTCCGGCGAGGCAAGAATTTCGGTCAGCTCGGCAATTTTTTCCAGGATGGAAAGGTACTCATCGAGCAGCTTTTCGGTTTCAAGGCCGGTCAACCGATGCAGACGCAGTTCCAGGATGGCTTGAGCCTGGGCCGGCGACAAGCGGTACTCGGTCGCGCTGGGATTAAGACCAAAGCCTTCGTCAAGGTCTTCAGGCTTGCACGAAGTGGCCCCGGCGCGCTCCAGCATGCTGGTCACCTGACCTGGCTGCCAGACATTCGCCAACAGCTTATCTTTCGCTTCGGACGCGTTGGGCGATGCCTTGATGAGTTCAATGACTTCATCAATATTGGAAATCGCCACCGCCAGACCTTCCAGAATGTGACCGCGCTCACGGGCTTTCTTCAGTTCAAACAGCGTTCGACGGGTGACGACTTCACGACGGTGGCGGATAAACGCTTCAAGCATCTGCTTGAGGTTCAACGTGCGTGGCTGGCCGTTTTCAAGCGCCACCATGTTGATACCGAAGACATTCTGGAGCTGCGTCTGGGCGAAGAGGTTATTCACCACGACCTCACCGAACTCGCCCCGCTTGATTTCGATCACCACCCGCAGGCCGTCCTTGTCGGACTCATCGCGCAGTTCGGCGATGCCTTCGATCTTTTTCTCTTTGACCAGCTCGGCGATCTTCTCGATCAAGCGCGCCTTATTAACTTGATAAGGCAACTCGGTAATGATGATGTGATCGCGACCGGTTTTATCATCATGCTCGATGGTGTGACAGGCGCGCACGTAAACACGCCCTCGCCCGGTACGATAGGCATCAAGAATGCCCGCACGCCCATTGATGATGCCACCGGTAGGGAAATCCGGCCCGGGAATATACTGCATCAGATCATCGACGCTGAGCGTATAGTCATCGATTAACGCCAGGCAGCCGTCGATCACCTCGCGCATATTGTGGGGCGGAATATTGGTCGCCATCCCCACGGCAATTCCCGAGGACCCATTGATCAACAGATTGGGAACCTTGGTGGGCAGAACGTCTGGGATGCGCTCGGTACCGTCATAGTTATCAACCCAGTCGACGGTATCTTTTTCCAGGTCGGCAAGTAGCTCGTGGGCCAGGCGTGCCATGCGCACTTCGGTGTAACGCATGGCGGCCGCATTGTCGCCATCTATCGAACCGAAATTGCCTTGACCGTCGACCAGCACATGGCGCATGGAGAAATGCTGTGCCATGCGAACAATGGTGTCGTATACCGCACTGTCACCGTGCGGGTGATATTTACCGATCACATCGCCGACGACACGCGCCGACTTCTTGTACGGTTTATTCCAGTCATTGTTCAGCTCATGCATGGCAAACAGCACACGCCGATGAACAGGTTTCAGGCCGTCACGCACATCAGGTAGCGCGCGGCCGATAATGACACTCATCGCATAGTCGAGGTACGACTGTTTGAGCTCGTCTTCAATATTGACGGGCAAGATTTCTCTGGCGATGTCACCCATGAAAGTCAGATCCTTTGCACTGCATTGGCACTGCGAGAGTTGAAAGCGCTTATAAATACGGCCTGAAAAGACACAGCATAGCGGCGCCCAAATAATTCCCCATCATACCACTGCATTTGCATCAAGGGCAGTCAGTCGCAATGCCGAGACGCTTCAATCAGCAAATATCGACTTGTCGACGGTTAACGCATCGAGTGTCTCGCGGACATTGCCGTCAATGGGGCTCGCCTTGTTGGCCTGCACGTCCAGCAATACAAAGGTAAGATCCGCCTGGGCCACCATACGGCCGTCCTTTTGGCGAATCTGATGGTGGCATACCGCACTTCGATCACCGACATCGATAATCCCCGTCACCACCACCAGGTCATCGCCTTGAACGGCAGCGGCTCGGTAATCAATATTTAAATTCACCACCACAAACGCCCGCCCGGCGGCGTGCAATTCTTTCATTAGCGCGGGATGTTCATCGAAAAATGCCCAGCGCCCTTCTTCCATGAATTCCAGGTAGCGGGCATTGTTAACATGGCCATAGCCATCCAGGTGATAACCACGCACGCGTAGCTGGGTGCTCGACACTGATTCGACTGACATAAGGGCTCCTCCATTGTTCGGGTTTATAACGATAGTGACTGACCGGCGTGACTTGGCCAGCGAGACCCCAATCAAACACAAGTTTGAAACACTCGCAACAATGAACCGCTTTGCGACGATGCTGGTAGGACAGCGCCGCTTTCGACATAATGTGCCACCTTTTACACAGGACAGGCGACATGTGGTTTAAACACCTGCACTTATATCGCGTACACAGCGCTCCTGAACTAAGTCATGAGGCGCTCAGTGAAGCACTGGATGCTCACGCAGCAGCACCTCTGGGTAATGCCGACGCCCGCCGCCTGGGCTGGACAGCGCCCGCCGGGCGCCTGGGCAGCGGCCAGCGCCTGCATGAAATCCAGGGGCATCGGCTGTTGTCGGCGCTGCGTCAGGAACGCCTTCTGCCGGCCTCGGTCGTCAAAGAGGATGTCGACGAACAGGTGGCAAGCATTGAGGCAAGTGAAGGCCGCAAGGTGACCCGCAAGGAAAAAACCGCTCTCAAGGAGCAAGTCACCGAAGAGCTGTTACCTCGCGCTTTTGTACGCAGTCAGAAAATTGATGTTTGGTGGGATACTCGACGCCAGCTAATCGGTGTTAATGCCAGTTCGCGGACCCGGGCGGAAGATATTCTCGACCTGCTGCGCGAATCCCTGGGCACCTTGAGCGTTACCCCGCTCGCCTCCCAGACGCTGCCCATGCGGGCAATGACGACCTGGCTTGGCGACCCCGCCAGTCGACCCGCTGACCTTCAACTGGGCGACCAGGTAGAACTGAAGGCCAAAGGCGACGATGGCGTACTGCGTGCCCGACAAGTCGACCTGGATAGCGACGAAATCCAGCAACTTCTCGAGAGTGGGCGACAAGCCAGTAAACTCGCCATTCACATCGAAGGTCGCCTAAGCTTGGTATTACACGATGACCTGGCGCTCAAGTCGCTACGCTTCGGTGATGCCCTGATTGAAGAAGCTGACCAAGCTGATGATGGCGACGATGCGCTCGCACGGCTTGAGACCGACTTTATTCTCATGGCGAATGCCCTGTCTGACGACATCGTCCGCTTGATGGAATGGCTTGGCGGGGAAGTACAGCAAGAACCAGTACAGCGAGAACCTTCACCGGCTTGATCAGGTCGCGCCCAAAGGTCAACGACTATCGCTCATACATTTGATTTTATTGAAGAAATCTTACGGATCGCATGACACATCACAATAACGCTTCGACCGCCTCGATGCCATCAGACCCCTGGGCGGATGTCCGCCCTTACATGGATCATGAAGTGGCTGACGTGCTTGCCAAGCTTTCGCGGGATAACGAGTTGCTAAATGCGCTTACCCGCTTCCGGCTGCCCCGCCTGGCTCGCTGGGCACCCCCGCTGGCACGTGCCATTGCCAGTCAAGCGGTGCGCCGGGAAGTCAAGGGCGTCGCCAGCGTGCGTGAATTCCAGATGCGCATTGCCAGCTATATGGTGCGCATGATCCGCACCACAACCGATGCATTCGAGGTTGCCGGGCTGGACAAACTGGATCCTGATAGCGCCTATTTATTTATCGGTAATCACCGGGATATTTCGCTGGACCCGGCTTTCGTCAACTACGCTCTCTACCAGGCTGATCGGGACACGGTGCGTATTGCGATTGGTGACAATTTATTGAAAAAGCCCTACGTCACCGATCTCATGCGGCTCAACAAAAGTTTCATCGTCCCTCGCAGTGCACGTGGCAAGCGCGCCATGCTGGCCGCATACCAGAAACTTTCGTCCTATATCCGCCATTCGATTACCGAGGATCAACACTCGATCTGGATGGCTCAGCGGGAAGGTCGAGCCAAAAACGGGATTGACCGGACCGACCCTGCCATCATCAAGATGCTGACCATTGCGAGTCGCCTCAGCAATCGCGACGCTCAATTTGGCGATGCCATTGCCGAGCTTAAGCTTGTGCCCGTCTCGATCAGTTACGAATATGATCCTTGCGACCTGCAAAAAGCCCAGGAACTTCACGATATCGACACGAAGGGCCATTACGCGAAAAGCGAATTCGAAGACATTCAATCTATTGTGGCTGGCATCACCGGCACCAAGGGCCGTGTTCAACTACGATTCGGCACGCCCGTGGGGGCCGATATGGCCACCCCCGATGAAGTCGCCGCTGAAATTGACCGACAGGTGATTGGCGGTTACCGACTTTTTCCCAGCCATTATCTGGCGCTGGAAGCCCTTGGGGATGCCCCTGAACTGGTGGCCCGTCGCACCATTACCCGTGAAGACAGAGAGCGTTTCAATGCGCGACTGGCAAACGTGCCGGAACCGCTGCGGCCTTACTGGCTGGCACAATACGCCAACCCGGTTAAACACAAGGCGGGGCGTTTAACCCACTGAGGTTACACGCCATGCTCGTTGGCAGAAAAAATGCTATTGTCGAGGTATTTAGTGGCCTCGCTTGACGCCATGCTCGTCGCGATATGAAGGAGAACCCCATGTCCGCTTCAGAAATCCAGAAAACCCGTATCATCAATGAGCTCCGCGGCTTTATTCGCAAGCTGCTGCAAGACCCCAAAATTCTTGAGCAGTCGCTGACCATTGCCCGAGAAGAATTGGCCGAGGGCAACAGCCCCGCCGTCATGGCGCGTATTGCCAACCAAATATCTGATACCACTAGCGTGCATATCCCTGAAGACCCAACCGAGCACTCTGAGGCGGATAAATTGTTTTTAGAGCTATTGCGTGAAGTGGTTCAAGAGGAACAGGCGCTCTACTAGTCAGTTACTTGAGCCGCCTCACCGTTTTATCTTTTTGTTAATGCCTGACCGGGATCTTCGTTCATCATGTCAACTACCTCCTCGCGCCGCATATTGGTTACCAGCGCGCTGCCTTACGCTAACGGCGCTATCCACCTGGGCCACTTGCTTGAATATATCCAAACCGATATTTGGGTGCGCTTTCAGAAAAGCCGTGGTCAGCAGTGCCACTACGTATGTGCCGACGACGCACACGGCACCGCCATCATGCTGCGCGCCGAGCAGGAAGGTATTTCCCCTGAGGCATTAATCGACCGGGTTTCACGCGATCACCAAGCCGACTTTGCGCGCTTCGGGGTTGCCTTTGACAATTATCACTCAACCCATTCCGACGAAAACCGCTATTACAGCGAGCTGATCTACCAGCGCTTACGCGACAAGGGCCATATCGCCACGCGGGAAATTGAACAAATGTTCGACCCGCACAAGGGATTATTTCTCGCTGACCGGTTCATCAAAGGCACTTGCCCAAAATGCGGTGCGGACGATCAGTACGGCGATAACTGCGAAAAATGTGGCGCTACTTATACGCCAGCCGAGTTGATAAATCCGGTCTCGGCGATTTCAGGGGCCACGCCCGAAGTCCGCAGCTCCACGCACTACTTCTTCAAGTTGCCGGACTTTGCTGATTTCCTGCAGCGCTGGATAAACGATGGCCATGTACAGCCGCAGATTCGCAACAAGCTGATGGAGTGGTTTGAGTCGGGCTTTAACGAGTGGGACATCTCCCGAGACGCCCCCTATTTCGGTTTTGAAATCCCCGATGCCCCCGGCAAATACTTTTACGTCTGGCTGGACGCGCCGATCGGTTATCTGGCGAGCTTCAAGAACCTCTGCGAGCGAGAGGGCATTGACTTCGACAGCTACTGGGAAAAAGACTCGGATGCCGAGATCTATCACTTTATCGGCAAGGATATTGTGTATTTTCACGCGCTTTTCTGGCCGGCGATGCTCGAGGGGGCAGACCTTCGAACGCCAACCGCCGTTAACTGCCACGGTTTTGTCACCGTGGACGGCGCCAAGATGTCGAAGTCGCGGGGTACCTTTATCAAGGCAGCCACCTACGCCGACTACCTGAACCCTGAATACCTGCGCTACTACTTTGCCGCCAAGTTGACGTCCAAGGTCGATGACCTTGACCTCAACCTTGACGATTTTGCCGCCCGGGTGAATGCGGATCTGGTCGGCAAAGTCGTCAACATTGCCAGCCGTTGCGCCGGCTTTGTCAAAAAGCTTGGCGGCGGTCGCTTATCCGCCCATTGCAGCGAGCCACAGATGGTCGCCCGGTTCATCGCTGCTGGCGACAGCATTGCCCAGGACTTTGAAGCGCGCGAATTTAGCCGCGCGATGCGCCACGTCATGGAGCTGGCCGACGAGGCCAATACCTATATTGCTGAAAAAGAGCCTTGGGTGCTCGCCAAGCAGGAAGGCCGGGATGACGAAGTGCTCGACATCTGCTCGGTGGGCATTAACCTGTTCCGCCAACTGATGGTTTACCTTGCACCGGTAGTCCCCGGCATGGCTGACCAGGCAAGAGTCTTCCTGAATGTGGAGTCGCTGGACTGGGAGAGCCGTCAAGAGGTGCTTGTCGACCATGACATCAACAAATTCAAACCCCTCATGCAGCGCATCGAGCGCGACAAGATTGACGCCATGATCGATGCCTCAAAGGAGGATATCGTGGAAGAGCAAAAGCTTAAGGAAACCCCCAAGGGCCCCTTGACAGACGACCCCATCGCGGCAGAAATCAGTTTCGATGAGTTTGCCAAGGTTGACCTGCGCATCGCGCGTATCGCCAGGGCGCAATACGTCGAGGGCGCGGACAAACTGCTTCAACTAACGCTCGACCTGGGCGGCGAAACCCGTAATGTCTTTTCGGGTATCCGCTCCGCTTATGCCCCGGAAGCACTGGAAGGCCGTTTAACCGTCATGGTCGCCAACCTCGCGCCGCGCAAAATGCGCTTTGGTGTGTCGGAAGGAATGGTACTGGCATCGGCTAACCAAGACGGCATTTATCTTCTCTCGCCGGACTCTGGTGCGGAACCGGGTCAGCGTGTCACCTAACTAGGTATCCGGCAGTAAAAGGGGCAAGGCACCCAGCCTTCGCCCCTTTTTTATAAGCGCTTATTTAGTACCCATACACTTTTGGTTCACTTTATGCACCGGCATATTCCACGCTCATTGCGTTTCCGCTTTTTCGCTGCTCTTGGCGGATTACTTATCTGTGCAATCGTTGCACTGGCCGCGATCAGTTCATCGGTCATCTTTCCGGCATTGCAAGCTGAAGAGCGCCAGGCCGTAAAACGAGAATTAGATCGCGTTGAGCGCAGCTTTCAGCTTGAGCAGCAGCAACTGCTTGCCCAGGTGCGTGACTGGGCTCATTGGGATGATACCTATCAGTTTGTCCAAGGTGACTATCCACGCTACAAAGACGTCAACTTCAGTCAGGAAATGTTTGACGATATGCGCTATCAGCTGATGGCGTTTTTCAATAATGCTGGAGAAGTCTACTTTTTAGCCGGTATTAACCCGACGACGGGCAACTACCAAACATGTGAAACGCCTAACAACGAATGTGCCTGGATGGAGCCTTGGGTTAACCGCATGCAGTCAGCCATTGATGGGGATAGAGCAGATCAAAGCGCTATCTATGCTGACCAGGAGCCTGTAATGGTGGGCTCCACCCCCATTTTACGCACCGATAAAAGTGGCTCACCGGCGGGATGGCTATTTAAGACACGCGCCTTAGACGACGAATGGCTGAGCTTCATGGAAGAATACACGGGGCTGCCTATCAACCTGAGCCTTACCCGGCAGGCCGCCTCAAGCAGTGATGCTCTTAGCTTCTCTGGTAACATCGTTCATGCCGAACGTTACTTACCCATCTATAGTCCACTAACCCCCGTTTCACTAGGAATAGGCATAGAGCTCAATCGCACTAGCTATTTAACTAGCTTGACCACCTTTCGCTATGTTCTGTTGTGGACGGCTGTCCTAATGATTCTGGTCATTGCCGTGGTACTACTGCTGCTTGAGAAAATTGTACTTAAGCCGTTGCGCTTACTTACCCAATTTACTCAACAGCTGGATATACACGAGACGGATGTACATAAGCTCACCAGACGAAGCGACGAAATAGGGTTGCTGTCACGAGCGTTTCAGGAACAGTTTACCTGCCAGCAACAGCTCAATGATGAACTTCTGAAGATGTCCACGCATGACGCGCTGACAGGGCTGCCCAACCGGCGGCTCTTTGACCAGCAACTTGAAACTGCCTTCAGCGACACCAGTACCGATTCAGACTCAGTTGCCGTGATGATGCTGGATATTGATCACTTCAAACTCTACAACGACCATTATGGGCATCCCGAAGGGGACGTCTGCTTGCAACGTATTGCCGACGCCATGTACAGTCTCGCCCGAACGAGAGACTTTTTCATTGCCCGAACCGGCGGAGAAGAGTTCTGCGCCCTGCTTCCCCACATCTCGCCCGATAAGGCAAGAGGCATTGGGGAACAGCTTTTGGCGGCGATCGATGGCTTACAGATTCCTCATTCAACCTCACCCGTTAAACCGTTCGTCACGATAAGTGTCGGTATTGCCATGCAAAAAGACGCTAAATCCCAGTCGCCCAGTGCGGTGGTCAGCTGCGCCGACCAGGCGCTCTATCTGGCCAAGGAAGCGGGCCGACACCAGGTGGCATTCTTCAGCCCCCAGCTAGCCAGTGGGCTGACGCCTGAACACAATGCTCCGCAATGAATGAGCTCTTTGTGATCTTGGTCAGCACCGCGCTGGTCAACAATTTTGTGCTGGTGCAGTTTCTTGGTTTATGTCCGTTCATGGGTGTTTCCAATAAACTTGAATCGGCGATGGGTATGTCGTTGGCCACCACCTTTGTACTGACCCTGGCCTCCGCCGCCAGTTTCGTGGTCTACCATGGACTGCTGGTGCCCCTGGACGTTACCTATTTGCGCACCATCAGCTTTATCGTGGTGATTGCCGCCGTGGTCCAGTTCACCGATATCATGGTGCGCCAGCTAAGTCCCTTGCTGCATCGTGTACTGGGTATTTTTTTACCCTTGATCACCACCAACTGCGCGGTACTTGGCGTTGCCCTACTGTCACTTAATCGCGATCTGAGTTTTATTGCCACCACCCTTTACGGCCTGGGCGCCGCGGTTGGGTTTTCCCTGGTACTGGTACTTTTTGCCGCCATGCGCGAACGCCTCGCCGCGGCGGATACGCCCCGGCCTTTCAAAGGTGCCGCCATTGCCATGATCACGGCCAGCTTGATGTCACTTGCCTTCATGGGCTTTTCTGGCCTGGTCCAAGGATAGGTGCGTCGATGAGTGATGCCTTTTCGATCATCAGCCTGCTCAGCGCCATTGCGGTGCTCACCGCGCTAGGCGTGGGGTTTGGTGCCCTGCTGGGCGCCGTTAGCGAGCGTTTCAAGGGAGATGAATCCAGCCTGGTCGAGCAGATTGATACCCTGCTGCCACAGACGCAGTGCGGGCAATGTGGCTATCCTGGCTGCCGCCCCTATGCCGAAGCCATCAACCAGGGTGATGCCATCAACAAGTGCCCGCCCGGCGGCGAAGCCACCATTACCGCCCTCGCCGACCTGTTGGGCCGCACGCCTGAACCGCTGGATGGTGAAGCCCCGAGTGAGGATTTGGTGGCGTTCATCCGCGAGGATGAGTGCATTGGCTGTACCAAATGTATCCAGGCGTGTCCGGTGGACGCGATCATTGGCGCCGCCAAACAGATGCACACCGTTATCGAAGATGAGTGCACAGGCTGCGATTTATGCCTTGACCCCTGCCCGGTCGATTGCATTGATATGCTGCCGCGGAGTACGCCGTTGGATCAATGGCGACCCGTCACCTATCCCCCCCAGGTGATTGCCAGTGACCGCCGCTCGTCAATGGAGATGCCTCATGGCACGCACCTTTGAGTTTCATGGCGGCGTCTATCCGCCCGAACGCAAACAGCGCTCCCAAGGGCCGGTGCGTCATGCAAGGTTGCCCGATCAAGTCGTGCTGCATTTGGACCAGCATGCCGGTCGCCCTGCCTTGGCGACCGTCGCCGTGGGTGATAGCGTCAGGGTTGGCACGCCGATCGCCAGGGGCGACGGCATGATTTCAGCCACTTTGCATGCCAGCATCAGCGGCCAGGTCACCCAGGTGGATCGCCATACCATCACCATCGACGGTGACGGCGTTGATACCTGGCAACGCTTGACGCCGCTTGAATGGCGTACCGAAAGCGCTGATCAACTGCTTAGGCGCCTGGAACAAAGCGGCGTGGTAGGGCTCGGCGGCGCGGGTTTTCCTGCTCATATCAAGGCCCGAATCGGCGAGCGCCAGCGCATCGATACCCTGGTGGTCAACGCCGCCGAATGTGAACCCTATATCACCGTGGATGACCTTACGCTGCAGCAGTACACTTCGGATGTGCTGGAAGGTGCCCAGTTCATCGCCTCGCTTTGTGGCGCCAAGCAGATCGTTGTCGGCATTGAAGATAACAAGCCCGAGGCGATAAGCGCCCTGCGTCAAGCGATGGCAGAAAGCCAACCGCTCAGTGTGACCGTCAGCGTAATCGCCACCCGTTACCCCAGCGGAGGCGAGCGCCAGTTGATTAAATCGCTACTCAACCGCGACGTGCCCGACCAGGGGTTACCCGCTGACGTGGGCGTGCTCTGCCAAAATCCCGGCACGCTCCTGGCAGCCCTGCGCTCGGTTCGCGATGGCGAACCGCTGGTTGAACGACTGGTGACACTGACCGGTGAGGCCATCGCCGACCCGGGTAATCGCTGGGTACGGATCGGTACGCCGATGGCCGCCCTGCTCGACGAGGCCGGCCTGAATCGGGCAGAACTTCATCAACTGATCGAGGGCGGCCCCATGATGGGTACGCCGCTTGACGACCTTGAAGGCATGGTGACCAAAACCACCAACTGCTTGATTGCTGCCACGCGGCAAGAGCTCCCGCCTGCGCCGCCCGAATCGCCCTGCATTCGTTGCGGCGCGTGTGAAGAGGTCTGCCCGGCCAACTTATTACCCCAGCAGTTGCATTGGTATGCGCGCGCTCAGGACGATACCAAGCTGGCTCACTACCGGCTGTTCGATTGCATAGAGTGCAATGCCTGTAGCTACGTTTGCCCGAGCCATATTCCCCTGGTTGCCGACTATCGTCAGGCTAAAACCCGGCTTCGCCAACAGCAACTGGAAACCGCCAAGGCTGAG
Organism: Halomonas sp. 5021; assembly: GCF_036663435.1. NCBI lineage: Bacteria > Pseudomonadati > Pseudomonadota > Gammaproteobacteria > Oceanospirillales > Halomonadaceae > Halomonas > Halomonas sp. 5021. Next base: position 492,810 of record NZ_JAXOVU010000001.1, on the reverse strand, counting down.
CATGCCAAGCATCGCTTTGAATGGCGGCAGGCGCGGCTCGCCCGCGAGGAAGCAGAAAAGCAGGCGCGTCGGCAGGCACGACTTGCCAGGCAGTCGACTCAGCAATCCGATTCTCAGGGCGCTTCTCCTCAAGCCGACCTGCGAAGTTTACGCATCGCGCAAACCGCCGCCAAAGCCGCGGTCAGAAAAGCCGAGAAGAACCTCGCGCGGGCTGCCCAGCAAGACCCTGAACAGCCCAACGACGACCTCGAAATTCAGTTGGCCACCGCCCAGGAAAATCTGCAGGCAGCCGAGGCACGCCTCGCCGAGGCTCGTGAAGCAGGCGAACCCCAAGAGACTTCATAAGTATGCTGCACGCGTCCCAGGTAGACGACCGACCCCGCTTGACGACAATGCCCAGCACCGGGGGCATCATGCGCTGGGTGATCATTGCCACACTGCCCGGCCTTGCCACCATGACGTTTTTTTTCGGCCTGGGCGTGGTTAGCAACGTCGTCCTCGCCGCCGCTTTCGGGCTGGGGCTGGAGGCCCTTGTCCTGCGGCTGCGTCAGCGCAATTTGCGGCCGCTCAATGATGCCAGCGCGCTACTCACTGGCGTATTGCTCGGCGCGTCGTTACCCCCTGCCAGTCCCTGGTGGCTGATCGGCATCGGCATGGTCGCGGCCATCGTGGTCGCCAAGCACCTTTATGGCGGGCTGGGAAACAACCCTTTCAATCCCGCCATGGTGGGCTATGCCCTGTTACTGGTGTCGTTTCCCACCTACATGACCCTGTGGCCGACGCCCCAGTCGCTATGGCCCGATACGCTTGTCAGCCAGATCATGGGCATTACCTCGCTTGAGCAGATTGACAGTTTAAGCGGCGCAACACCGCTGGACGCGTTCAAACATAAAGCCGAGGAGGTATCCGCCAGCCAATTCTGGGCTAACCCGCCGCTACCCCGAGCCACCCTCACTGCGTGGGAGTGGATTTCGGCGGCCTGGGCAGTGGGCGGCGCACTGCTGCTTGCCAAACGCCTGATCAGCTGGCATATCCCCGTCGCCATGCTTGGCAGCATGACAGCCGCCGCCGCGTTGCTGTACTTGTTCAACCCCGATGAAGCCGCCTCACTCTGGCTACACCTGTTCACCGGCGCGACACTATTTGGCGCATTTTTCATTGCCACCGACCCTGTGTCCGCGGCCACCAGCCAGCGCGGCAAACTGATCTACGGCGCTGGGATCGGCCTGCTTGTCATCGTGATTCGTACCTGGGGCGGCTACCCCGATGCGGTCGCCTTTGCCGTGCTACTCATGAACCTGTGCGTACCGCTGTTGGATATTTACACGGTGCCCGCCGCGACGGAATCGCAAACCGCCACTGGCAGGGCACAACCATGAGCACCCTCAACGCCATGCAGCGCGGTGCACTGACGTTAGGCCTGTTTGCCTTGATCACAGCGGGCAGTGTCGCCTCGCTGAGGGCATTGACTGCCGAGCGTATCGACGCGCACCAGCAAGCCTATCAGCAACGCCAGCGCCAGGCCGTTCTGCCCGAAGCCCTTACCCAGCAGGCAACGGTATCCTCCGTTTGGCTGCCCGATGCTGAAAAACTCGGCTACCCCGACGGTGTGACCGGCTGGCAAGTGGAAAACGACCAGCAACGCGCTGTCGTGTTACCGGTGGTCACCCGACGCGGCTATAACGGCGACATCCACCTGCTCGTGGGGCTTGATGAGCAACAGCGAATCAGCGGGGTTCGCGTCACCCGGCATCAGGAAACCCCAGGCCTGGGCGACGACATCGAGCGCCGCCGTAGCGATTGGATCACTGACTTCGATGGCTTACGCTTGGATTCGCTAGCCACCGAAGACTGGGCGGTACAAAAAGATGGCGGTCATTTTGATGCCTTTACTGGCGCCACCATTACCCCCCGAGCTGTGGTCGATGCTGTACACAGTGCCCTACAATATGCGGCCAACCATGCACTATTTGACAATACACCCAAGCGGCAAGCAGAGGAGCCAAAGCGATGAGCCAACTTGGCCAGCTTTCGCGTGAAGGACTGTGGTCAAACAACCCGGCGCTGGTTCAACTGCTGGGGCTATGCCCGTTATTGGCTGTCAGTGCGAGCGTGGTCAACGCATTGGGGCTGGCCATGGCCACGCTGGTCGTCATGGTCGGCGCCAGCACCACCGTATCGCTGATTCGTCACCAGGTACCCAGCGCCGTCCGCCTGCCTGCCTTTGTGATGATTATTGCCGCCTTTGTCACCTGCGCTGAGCTCCTCATGGCCGCCTACGCCTACCCGCTTTATCAGGTGCTGGGGATTTTTATTCCGCTGATTGTGACCAACTGCGCCATTCTGGGCCGTGCCGAGGCGTTTGCCTCGCGCCAGCCAGTGTTACCTGCCGCCATTGATGGTTTGATGATGGGGCTCGGCTTTGGCGCTGTACTGGTGGTGTTAGGCGCATTACGCGAACTGCTGGGCCAGGGGACGCTGTTCCGGGAAATGGCGCTATTGTTCGGGCCGATGGCCGATGGCTGGCGATTGACATTGATCGACGACTATCAGTTTCTGTTTTTTGTACTTCCTCCCGGCGCGTTTTTCGTCGCGGGGCTGCTGATCGCGCTGAAAAACAGCATTGACCAACGCCTTGAGGCATCGTCACAACCCAAGACCATCACCCCCCGTGAACAGCGCCGTGTCCGCGTCACGGGGACGATTAAATAACCCAGAGACTGACCATGAATGCCCAAAAGCGTCATGAAATTTTCGCCCGGCTGCAGGCAGAAAACCCTCACCCCACAACTGAGCTCAATTGGCATACGCCTTTCGAGTTGCTCGCCGCGGTGCTGCTCTCCGCCCAGGCCACCGATGTAGGCGTCAACAAGGCAACCGCCAGCCTGTTCCCTGTCGCTAACACGCCCCAGGACATTATCGACCTGGGTATCGATGGCCTGAAAACCCATATCAAGACCATCGGCTTGTACAACACCAAGGCCGAAAACCTGATGAAAACCTGCCATCAACTGGTCGAACAGCACAATGGGGAAGTGCCTCAAACCCGTCCTGCGCTTGAGGCCTTGCCCGGCGTGGGACGCAAGACGGCTAACGTCATTTTGAATACGGCCTTCGGCCAACCGACCATGGCGGTGGATACGCACATTTTCCGGGTTGCCAATCGAACGGGCATTGCCAGGGGTAAAAACGTCGTCGAGGTAGAGCAAAAACTGTTGCGCCACGTGCCCAATGATTTTCTGCAGGATGCTCACCACTGGCTGATCCTGCACGGCCGTTATACGTGCGTTGCCCGCAAGCCGCGATGCGGCAGCTGCATCATTGAAGATCTATGCGACTATAAAGAAAAAACTGAGATTGCTTGATCACTCAAATGCATCTTCCTCCAGCAGGGACGAATAGGCCGCCTGCCATGCTGGCCACTCCCATTGAGCCGTATTCAATGGCTCCGGTTGGTCTGTCGGCGCTGTAAGCCAGCGGTACAACTGATCGTAAAGCCCACCTCGGGTGCCATCGTAACGATACGCCTTGGGGTAAAGTGCCGGGAAGCAAAGACGGTCTGGCACTAACGGTCGTGCGCCACGCTGGGCCGCCTCCATGATCGCCAACCCTTGAAACTCGTGCCACGTCGTTGACACCACGATACCGGCTTTATCCAACTCGGCCTGATAATGCCCTTCCGGCAGCGGCCCCCAGGCGGTGATATGTGACGCAAGTCGTTGCTCCGCCTCGGCAAAAATCGGCGGGACATGACGAAAGCGTTGCCCCACCACCGCAAGCTCGAAGGCCACACCCTGGCCGCTCAGTTCAAAAAGCACCTCGAAAAAGTCCTCAGGGTTCTTGTCGTACTCCCAGCGGTGGTTCCATAGAATTCGCCGGGGATGGCGCTGGTCCTGGTACCCGCCATCAAGGGGCATGATCGGGACAGGCAGTATTCTGGCGCGTTGTCGCAGCGCCTCAAGAGGTTTTACCGCCGGTACATTCTCGGGCATCTTTTTTAAAAAGGCGCGCGCGCCATCGACAAAGGAGTCGCGGTTATAGGCGGTATTAAAAATCACCGTATCGGCCGCCAGAGCGGAATACAGATTGACCATTCTGCCTTCCACCGAGGAGTGCTGCGCTTCCGACACAGGGTAGGCAAACTGGTTCTCATGAAAATAGATGATCTTGTGCGCCTGGCCCAGCGAAGGGAACAAGCCGATTAACGTCGCCAGGTCCACCATCGAGGTTACCAGCACCACATCATAGGACTGACTCAGCGTTTCGCGCTCTTTAAGCAGCCATGTTAATGGGTTACCACGGACACGCCAGCGAAAATGCCGCGCTGGCAAGCGCAGTTGCGTCCACTCGACAGTCTCGACGTGACGAATCACGCTGTCGGCCCAGTAGCGGTGGCTCACGGCATCATAGGCGGATAGCAATAAAACCCGCTTCCGGCGATTCAAGGGAGCGTTCATTAGGGTCTCGTTGGGTAGCGTTAATACAATTGTGTAATACCCAGGCGTTGCTTGTCATCACAGCCGCAGGCTACCTATTGAAAATCCACAGCCATCGCTTTGTTACCAAGGTCGTCTTGGCGCAGCCAGCTCGCCTACCTACACTCAGGCTAATAACCGGGCAACTCGGTCCGCCCCAACACCTTTAATCCATGGAGAGCACAATGGCCAGAGTGCTTGTGGTCGATGACGAACCCAACATCTTAATCTCGCTTGAGTTTCTTATGCAGCAAGGAGGCTTCGAGGTCATGACGGCAGAAGACGGCGAACAAGCACTTGTGCATGTGCAACAAAGCAAGCCGGATCTAATCTTGCTGGACATCAGCTTACCGGGTATCAGTGGGTTCGATGTACTGGAGCAATTACGCCAAGCCCCCGACACTGCAACACTCCCCATCATTATGCTGACCGCCCATGGCCGCGAGGTGGAGCGGGAAAAAGGCATGGCACTGGGAGCTGATGATTACATTACCAAGCCTTTCTCTACCCAGGCACTGGTCGAAAAAGTCAACGCACTGCTGACAGGAAACAACCCATGACAAGAGGTGGGCTGCCCAAACGCCAGCGATTGATTGGCCTGTGGCTTCTGCTTAGCGGCATCAGCCTGCTGGGCGGGGCTGTCTTTGCTGCGTGGTTGGATGCCCAATTGGCGCCAAGTGGGGCGACGCGAGTCGCCTTGTGGCTGGGCAGTTTCTCTGGCGGCGCCACGATTTTCCTGGCGGGGTTGCTGCTTGAACGCATGCTGTTCACCCCCTTGCGCCACCTGCAGGTCCAATTGGCACGCCTGGTGGCCAACCCCGATGCTCGAGATGAATACCCGCCCGAAGGCTGGCTAAAAGGCTTGGGGCCAGACCTTAAGCGGGTCCGCGAGAGCTGGCGTGAAGACCGCAGTCGCCTGGCCACGGCGCATACCGAAGGCGCGCGCAGCGCCGCCAAAATTCGCCAGGAGCTTGAAACCCTGCTGCAGGTGCTCGAAACACCTCTCCTGCTATGTGACCATCATCGTCGGGTGATGCTGTTCAATCAGGCAGCCGAAGACTTTTTCGCCGATAATACCGGCCTCGGCCTGGGCAAACGCCTGGAAGCGCTCCTGCCGGTAGCGAGCTTGCAGCAGGCGATCAGCCAGCTACCCAACGATGGGGCCCCCCGTGAGCTGCTTTCTCCTTGTGACAACCGCTGGCTAAAGGTCATTTTACGCCGCGTCCCGGGTAGCGATGGCGAAACGTTGTTGACGTTCAGTGACGCGACCGCCTCCTGGTCGAACGAAATGGGGGTAAGAGCGGAGCTTGCTGACATGTTGACGCCCCTTCGCCAGCATACCGCGAGCCTGACCAGTGCCGCGGACGCGCTGATCCAGCTTCGTCATCAAGGCGACCTGGAAACCTCATCGCTACGCCAACGTCTTGAACGCGTCATCCAGGAGGAAGGCGCCACACTTGGCGACAACGTTGCCCAAATCGGCCAGCTACTGGATGCCATGCAGCATCAGGGCGAACGCCTGACCCCCATGTGGTCAAACGACTTCTGGCAAGCCCTGGACGAACGCCTTGACCCCGAGCACCGCCTGATTACCCCCGTCGGCATGCCTGCCTGGTTCAAGGGCGACGCGCCGGCTCTGATTGCGCTGTTTGATTCGCTGGTCAAGCATCTCAATGCGCACCTGCCCGACAGCGGCTTTGAGGGCGAGATGTGCCTGGGTAATAAGCGTGTCTATCTAGACCTTATCTGGCAGGGCAAGGCGTTACCCGAGCATGAGCTGGCCGAGTGGCGGCAACAACCGCTGCCTTCTCTGCCGCTGAGCCCCATCGTTTCCGACGTACTGCGCCAGCATGCCAGCGATATCTGGAGCCTGACCGACGATGATGGCGTTCATGCCCGCCTGCGCCTTCCGCTACCCGCCATGGACCGTGTAGGCGCCCCACGGGAAACCGCCCCGCCGCGCCCTGAATTCCATGACTTTGGGATTGCCGACCTGCCACCGCCGGATGAAGCTCTCGCCAGCCGCTCGCTGCGCAGCCTGGATGTGGTGGCATTTGATACCGAAACCACCGGGCTTGAACTGCGCCGAGGGGATACCGTGATCAGCCTTGGGGCCTGCCGCGTGGTTAACGCACGCCTGCTGGCAAGCGACGTCTTCGATCAAAAAGTGGATCCCAAGCGGCCTATTCCGCTGGCCAGTACCGCCATCCACGGCCTTACCGATGCCGATGTGGCCGGCGCGCCCCCCCTGGATATTGTGCTTAGCCGTTTTCGCGACTATGTCGGTGAAGCGGTACTGCTGGCCCATAATGCCGCTTTTGACTTACTCGCCATCAGTCATCAAGGGGTGACCTTTGATCTCCCCGTGATCGACACCCTCCTCATCTCGCGCGCACTGGACGAAGCGCTGGATGGACACGACCTGGATAGCCTCGCCGAGCGCTACGACCTGGCCTTCCCGCCCGGCACACGTCACACGGCGTTGGGTGATGCGCGCGTCACCGCCGAACTCTGGCTTGCCCTGCTACCACGCCTGGAAGCCCGAGGCATCAATACTCTGGAGCAACTACTTGCCCTCCAGGCCAATGCCTTCGACCGAGAGGATGCCAGCGCCTCATGACACCTTCAGGCCCTCAATCACGCAAAACAGAACGCCTGGTCGCTCTAGTTGCCATTGCCTTGGTGCTGTTTTGCCCGCCGCTGATCATTGTGGTTGACCGCCTTCCCTCACCCCACATTGGCTGGCTATCCCTGTATCTATTTAGCGCCTGGGCAATCATCATCGGCCTGGCGGCATGGCTGATGGAACACCGTGCAGGCCGCTGACCATGCGCACTGACCCTATTATTCTGGGCACCGCCTTTGGTTATCTGGCCCTGCTGTTCGTGGTCGCTGCCTGGGGAGATCGTCGTGCAGAACAGGGCCGGTCACTGATCGGCTCCCCCACGGTTTATGCGCTTTCCATCGCCGTTTACTGCACTGCCTGGACCTTCTACGGCAGCGTGGGGCGTGCCGCCGAGCATGGGCCCAGCTTTTTGCTCATTTACCTGGGGCCCACGCTTGCAATGCTGCTGTCGCCCTTTATCATCCGCAAAATGGTGCGCATCGCCGCTCGCCAGCGCATCACATCGATTGCCGACTTTATCAGTGCCCGCTACGGCAAAAGCAGCAGCCTCGGCGCCCTCGTCGCCTTGATGGCCCTGATCAGCATCACGCCCTACATCGCCTTGCAGTTAAAAGCGATCACCGTCAGCCATGCGGTGCTGATCAACTACCCCGCTGCGGCCGACACCACCCTTGTCGATGAACACTTCTGGATGGATAAGTCGCTCTGGGTCGCTCTGGTTCTGGCCGTTTTCATCATCCTGTTTGGTACCCGCCACCTGGATGCCAGCGAACGCCATGAGGGCATGGTGGCAGCCATTGCGCTGGAGTCGATCGTCAAGCTGGTGGCGTTCATGGCCGTCGGCGTGTTCGTCGTCTTTGTCATGTTTGAAGGGCCTGGCGCGCTGTTTGACCAGGTGGCCGTAACGCCCGGCCTGGCCGGCAGCATGCGCCTGGATAGTGTGCCTGGCGGCGCGACCGGCTGGGTAGGCATGCTGGTACTGGCTTTTCTGGCCTTTTTAACCCTACCGCGCCAGTTTCAGGTCCTGGTTGTCGAAAATGTCGATGAGCAGCATCTCACCCGGGCAAGCTGGCTGTTCCCGCTGTATATGCTGCTGATCAATCTGTTCGTGATTCCCATTGCGTTGGCGGGACTGCTCCTGGGCGTGAGTGCTGGCGACCCCGACAGCTTTGTGTTGACGCTGCCACTTTCCGCCGGGCTGGAAGGGCTGCCCTTGCTGGTATTTATAGGCGGTCTCTCGGCCGCCACCGGCATGGTCATCGTCGAGACGATTGCGCTTTCCACCATGGTCAGCAACCAGTTGGTCATGCCGCTGCTGTTGCGCTCGCGGCGGCTGCACCTGAGCACCAAGGGCGAGCTTGCTGGCTGGCTGCTCGGCATCCGCCGGGTGGCCATTGTGCTGATTCTGCTTCTCGGCTACCTCTACCATGCGCTGATTGGCGACTCCTATAGCCTGGTCACTATTGGATTGGTGTCCTTTGCCGGCGCGGCTCAGTTCGCCCCGGCGCTGCTCATCGGCCTTTATTGGCGTGGTGCCACTCGCCAGGGCGCCGCTGCAGGATTAATCGCGGGTTTCGTGGTCTGGTGTTATACGCTGCTGCTGCCAGGCTTTGCCCAGTCCGGCTGGTTGGATGCCGGATTGCTTACCGAGGGCCCCTGGGGAATCGCCTGGCTGATCCCCTATGGGTTATTCGGTCTCGAAGACTGGGATATTTATACCCATTCGCTACTCTGGAGCATGCTGGCCAACGTCGGGCTATTGGTGGGTGTTTCGTTATTTACCCGCCCCACACCACTTGAACAGACCCAGGCAGCACTGTTCACCGAAGCGATGCACCCCAACCTGCAAACCGCCCCACTCTGGCGAGGGCAAACGACGCAAGGGGCGCTTAGCGAGTTGCTCATTCGCTACCTAGGCAACCAGGCAACGCGGCGCGTCTTCCGTCAGAACCGCGCCGACAATGCCTTCGCAGCAGATGAGCCCGCCAACGCCGAGCTGATTACCCGCGCCGAGCAGGCCCTTGCCGGGTCGCTGGGCAGCGCCTCTGCCCGGGTTCTGATCAACTCGGTGGTACGCGGCGAAGCGCTGGATATCGAGTCGATTCTGAGCATTCTGGATACCACCTCGCAAACCCTTGAGTACAACCGCCGCCTGGAGCAAAAGTCCCAAGAGTTGGCGCAAATCGGCGAAGAATTACGCGCTGCCAATGAACGGCTGCGCGAGCTGGACCGATTGAAAGATGAGTTTGTCGCCATGGTCAGCCATGAACTGCGCACACCGCTCACCTCGATCCGCGCCTTTGCGGAGATTCTGCGTGATAACAGCGAGCTACCCGACGAAAAGCGCCAGCACTTTCTGGGCGTCATCGTTCATGAAAGCCAGCGACTATCCCGCCTGATAGAAGAGATTCTGGATCTTGCCAGATTGGAGAGCGGCCGCTTAACGCTTAACCCGGTGCCTCTTGACCTGGCTGCGCTGGCGCGGCGCAGTGTGGATACCATTGCACACCTGCATCAAGAACGCGGGATCAAGCTTGAGATGAGTCTTGAGGCTGACCCGGCCATGGTGATCGGCGATCAGGACCGCCTGGAACAGGTAATCATCAATCTGCTCGATAACGCGGGCAAGTTTGCTGATCGCCATCAGCCCATGGTGCGCCTGAGCCTATACCGTCACCGCCATCATTTCCGCTTAAGCGTGGAAGATAACGGCGCGGGAATTAGCGTTGATGAGCGCGAGCGGGTATTTGAAAAATTCCATCAGATACAGCAGGACGGCGATATCCCCCACGGCCGCCCCAAGGGAAGCGGGCTTGGGCTACCCATCAGCCGGGGCATTATTGCCCATCTGGGTGGACGCCTCTGGGTTGAAGATGCCAGGACTCTGGGCGGTGCATGCCTGACACTGGAGCTGCCGCCCGCCCCTGATCACCCTACGACGACAGAGTCATCGGCATAATCCCACCGCTTGCTAGGCCGCTCTCACCTGCTTTACAAACGCCTTGATCTGCTGGAGGTCGAACTTTAACAGCAGTTGCTCATCTTCGCGCAGACGGTGCACATCAATCCAGCCGTCAGCAACATGGCCGCCCGCCTTGTTGTATCGCTGCTGATCCAGTAATCGCTGCTGTAAGCGCTCAAAGGCTGCCAGGAGCATGTCTGATTGCGACGCTGTCAGCACCTCTGCGGCATGGCTGAGCGCAACCAGCCGTTCCCGAGTGCCTATTTCATGGCGTTGGTGGCGAACACAAAGCAAGCGCACGGCACTGATCAGCGGTATTAACCCCTGCTGTTTCAGGTTGACAGCCTGCTCGTGGGGTGCCGCAAGACCGGGGCTTGAGGCGATCCGCCCTAAGCGATCCAGCGCCACCGGCAGCTCGTCAAGCAATGCGGCCATCTCGTGCATGAACAGGGAGGCCTTGGGCAACGTCGCCGCGATGCTTTCAGCCAGTTGTTCTGCCAGCGCGGGATTGCCCGCAACCGGTGAAAAATCAAGCAGAATATTAGTCTGCTGTACCCGTTTTACCCGCCGGTCGGCACTCCAGATTGACAGCTGCGCGCGCCATTCGCTCAACCGCTTGCGCCACATCGGCCAGCGCGCCATCACGTGGCCTCGGCACAGTGGTATACCTGCCTCGTCCAGGCGATTGGTAAACCGCTCGCCTAATGCTTGAAAGTAGCCGTCGATCTCGACGTGTCGATGGTCGGGATAGTCGTCAATAATCAGTGCGTTATCCTGGTCGGGACCCAGTAAACTCTCGTAGCGCGCTGCAGAGCCTAACAGCAGGACGCAGTAGTCGACTGGCGGTTCCCCCCAGCCTTGTGCGCGCATTTCGTCAAGCGATAGCGAAATCGCCTGGCGGTAAAGCATGGCGTTATGGTCACTGATCACCTCACTAATGCGCCAGGCTGGCAGATCGTAGCGAACCAGTGATTCAGCCAGGGACAGCTGCCACGCATGCGCATCGGCTAACGAGGTAAGCGGCGAAGAAAGATGGGTTGAAAGGTGGCTCAACGGCGCGGTGAGCGCCGATAGCTTGAGCGTCCCGTCATCAGTAAACAGGGAGCGCCAGGGTGAGGCTTGGTGGACAACCCGCATACGCCTCTCCTTAACGTTACAGCCGCCTCTCCGTCACCGGCCACCTTCGTGGCGTGGGTCGGGCTTGAACATGTCGTCGCCCACTTCATCAATGTAGCGCTGGGCTTTGGTGATCATCATGGCGTCGCAGGCATCGCGGCTGGGCAACATGTCCGAACGCTCAAAGCGGTGCTCAAGATCCTCGCCCTCGCCCTGAGGACGGCTGATCAAACCGCTCACCCGATACTGGCCACTCTGGTTATCGGGCTGAGAGGTGATCATGTAGCCTTTATATTCGACGGGGTCGGCCGACTGGGTTTTACCCGTGGCGCCTTCCTGACCGCCACCCAACAAACCTGAGAGTAATTTTTTTAACATTTTGACTCCTCGCGTCCGGCAGGCGGCAAGCCACACTTGCCGCCCAACCAGCCCGTTAGCTCTGTTGACGACCTTTACCAGCCGCAATCCGCAGACGCAGCGCGTTCAGCTTGATAAAGCCTTCAGCGTCTTTTTGATCGTAAGCACCGGCGTCGTCTTCAAAGGTGGCAATCGACTCATCAAACAGCGACTGCTCTGACTGACGGCCCACCACGATGGCATTGCCCTTGTAGAGCTTCATGCGCACAACACCCGAAACATTGTGCTGGGTTTCATCGATCGCCGCCTGAAGCATGCGACGCTCAGGGCTCCACCAGTAGCCGTTGTAGATGACTTCAGCGTACTTCGGCATCAACTGGTCTTTGAGATGGGCTTCTTCGCGGTCCAGGGTCAACGACTCGATCGCCCGATGGGCACGCAGCATGATGCTGCCCCCCGGGGTTTCGTAGCAGCCACGCGATTTCATGCCCACGTAGCGGTTTTCTACGATATCCAGACGGCCGATGCCGTTATCGCCACCCAGCTTATTGAGCTTTTCAAGCACTTCATGGGGTTTGAGGGCTTCACCATCAATCGCCACGATATCGCCTTTCTCGAACGTGAGTTCCACGTAAGTCGGCTGATCAGGCGCCGCTTCCGGCGAGACACTCCAGCGCCACATGTCTTCTTCGGCTTCCGCCCACGGATCTTCCAGAATGCCGCCTTCGTAAGAAATATGCAGCAGGTTGGCATCCATGGAATAAGGCGATTTTTTCTTTTTACTGGAAAAGTCGACGGGAATGTTGTGCTCTTCGCAGTACGCCATCAACTTTTCACGCGAAGTGAGATCCCACTCACGCCACGGTGCGATCACCTTCACACCAGGCTTAAGCGCATAACCGCCGAGTTCGAAGCGTACCTGGTCGTTGCCCTTGCCGGTCGCGCCATGGGAGATCGCATCGGCACCGGTCTCGTTGGCAATATCGATCAGGCGTTTGGCGATCAACGGGCGGGCGATGGAGGTACCCAGCAGATATTCGCCTTCATAGATGGTGTTGGCGCGAAACATTGGGTAGACAAAATCACGCACAAACTCTTCGCGCAGGTCTTCAATGTAGATTTCTTTGACGCCCAACGCCTCTGCCTTGGCGCGCGCTGGCTCAACCTCTTCGCCTTGACCGATGTCGGCGGTAAATGTCACCACCTCGCAGTTGTAGGTTTCTTGCAACCACTTAACGATAACGGATGTGTCCAGGCCGCCTGAGTATGCCAGCACAACCTTTTTGACATCGGACATTCTTGACTCCTTTTCTGAACAATTGCGCGCCAGACTCGCTAATCGCGGAATGGCTTACGTTGAAAAACACCAGTCACCAAGTATAGCGTTCTCAGTGCTCAGCGAATACCGCCAACGACGCCTTAAAAGGAAACTGCTAGAATCATCCACGAAAAGCGCTAACCGATTACTCGCAGACTAAGGAGAGCTGCATGAGCGAGGCGATTGCCCGCGAATTAATGGCCCAACGTTTTCGCAGTTACCTGCCCGTTGTCGTTGATTTAGAGACCGGCGGCTTCAATGCACAAGGCGACGCCTTGCTGGAAATTGCTGCCGTTACCCTGACAATGGACCCAGAAGGCAACCTTTTACCCGATGCCACTCATGCCTACCATATTCAGCCGTTTGAGGGGGCTAACGTTGAGCAGTCCGCGCTGGATTTCACCGGCATCAATCTGGATGACCCCTTACGTCAGCAGGTCGCGCTGAGTGAAGAAGAAGCCTTGGGCGAAATTTTTCGTCCTATTCGCAAATCGATTAAAGCCCACGGCTGTTCGCGGGCTATCCTGGTCGGCCATAACGCGGCATTCGACCATGGTTTTTTAAATGCGGCTGCCAACCGCTGCGGTGTCAAGCGCAACCCCTTTCACCCTTTTTCCAGCTTCGATACAGCGACCCTGGCGGGATTGGTCTATGGCCAGACCGTTCTGGCGCGCGCCTGCCAGGCAGCGGGTATCGAATTTGATAACAAAGCGGCTCACTCGGCACGCTACGATACCGAACGCACAGCAGAGCTGTTCTGCGCCATGGTCAACCGCTACAAGGATTTAGGCGGCTGGCAGTTGGCCCAACGCGAACAGGCTCTGGATAGCGGCGACTAGCCGTATGCAGGCCTTAGCGCTTTACGCTAAACTTCGCCCACTTATTACGCTTTCCGACTTTCAGGAGATGAGACGTTTCCATGGCTCAGTATAATGCCTTCTACGCCCAATCAGGCGGTGTCACCGCTGTGATCAATGCCAGCGCTTGCGGCGTCATCGAAGCTTGCCGACAAGCCCCCGACCAGATTGGCAAGGTCTATGCCGGTCATAACGGCATTATTGGAGCCCTGACGGAAGACCTCATCGATGTCACCCAGGAAAGCGACGACGCCATCGCGGCCTTGCGCCACACCCCGGGGGGTGCGTTTGGCTCTTGCCGCTACAAGCTTAAGGATATCGATACCCACCGCACCCAATACGAGCGCCTGATCGAGGTCTTCAAGGCCCACGATATCCGCTATTTCTTTTATAATGGCGGGGGTGACAGCGCCGACACCTGCCTAAAGGTCTCACAGCTTTCCGAAAAGCTTGGCTATCCGCTGACCGCGATTCATGTACCCAAAACCGTCGATAACGACCTGCCGGTTACCGACAACAGCCCAGGGTTTGGCAGTGTGGCGAAGTACATCGCCACCTCAACTCTTGAGACGTCGTTGGATATCGCCTCAATGTGCGCCACATCGACCAAGGTGTTTGTACTTGAAGTGATGGGTCGCCACGCTGGCTGGATCGCGGCGGCAGGCGGGTTAGCCGGTGAAGGTGCTGGTGAGCCCCCCCATCTGATTGTATTCCCGGAAATTCCTTTCAACCGCAAAGCGGTCATGGAAAGGGTCGAGCAAAGCGTCAAGCAGAATGGCTACTGCGTTATCGTGGTGTCGGAAGGGGCACGCTACGAAGACGGCACCTTCCTGGCCGATGCGGGCAACACCGACGCTTTTGGCCACCGCCAACTGGGCGGCGTTGCCCCTACGCTGGCAGGCATGATCAAGCAGGATCTGGGGTACAAATACCACTGGGCCGTTGCGGATTACCTGCAGCGCGCTGCCCGTCACCTGGCGTCTAAAACCGATGTAGAACAGGCCTACGCGGTAGGTCGCGAAGCGGTATCACTGGCACTGGCGGGCAAGAACGCCATGATGCCAGCGATTCGCCGTATTTCTCAGTCACCTTATCAGTGGGATGTTATCTCTGCCCCGCTCTCCCAGGTGGCGAACCAGGAAAAGTTCATGCCCCGCGACTTCATCAGCGAGGAAGGCTTCGACATTACCGACACGTGTCGCGACTATCTTTCACCGCTGATTCAGGGCGAAGATTTTCCACCGTTTGAAAACGGCCTGCCGAAAGTGGCCAAGCTGAAACTGGCCAAGGTAGAACGCAAGCTGCCTGTTTTCACGCTTTAACCGTTCGCTGATACCTGTAGGTTGATACACAAAAAGCCCGGGAGTCTCCACGACGCCCGGGCTTTTTGTCAGCTCAACGGCAAAGAGCGAGCACTAACGCAACAGCCAGGACAACACAAGCAGCAAGAGCAGAATACCGGCAACACCCTGCCAGAAATGGCGTGGCTCTTTGCGTTCTTTCTCGCCCGGTGTCCGTTTACCCAATGGCAGCCGCAAGGCATGCAGAAACTCGGATAACCGCCTGAAACGCAGTGATCGTTGAGGGTCCAATGCGCGCCGCAAGGCCTCATCAAGCTCCGGCGATATTTCCGGATTAGTGGTGCGTGCATTGCGGTAGCTCAGCCCTTCCAGGTCGGTATGACTGCGCAGCCGGTTAGGCGTCAGGCTGTAAGGCAGTTCGCCCGTCAACAACCAATATACGGTCGACGCCAGCGAGTATTGGTCGCTGCGCCGCCCGACGCTGTCCCCGAGGGCATACTCGGGGGCCGTGTGCTCATTGAAGCCCACTTGCCTTAACAGCTCGCCTGAATGGCGATGGCCGTCAACCTCGCGCATGTGGCAGGCACTGAAGTCGGCCAGGACGACCTTCCCGTGCGGGTCGATCAGAATATTATCGGGATTGACTTGCTGATGCAGGATGTCGCGATGGTGCAATGCCTGAACCGCTTTGCCCAACTGATTGGCGATATCCAGCCGCTGGGACAGGTTTGCCTGGGGATGGCGCTCGGCCCACTGACGCAGGGTCTCGCCCTCAACATGCTGCATCAGATAGTAAAGGTAACGCCGCGGCCGTGACGGCTCAACAACCTTGACCACGAACGGCGAGTTGACCCGCTCTACCACCCACTGCTGGAGCAGAAAGTGCTCTAGATAGGCATTACGCAGCGAAAGCTCCGGGCTGGGCGCCTTCATGACCATTTCCCGCTCTGAGTAGACATCGCGCACACGGTATATGCGTGACTGGGCCGTACGCGACAACACCGCCAGCACCTCCAGGCCATCCAGTCTCGCCCCGGGGGCCAGTTCCGGCGGTATCGGCAATTCGCCATATAACTGACCGGGATGGTCGCTGCTTTCTTCAGGCAGTTCATCGATGCGTACCAACTGGAAACAGAACTGGTCACCCCCATAGCCGCGATCCTGAGCGCGTTGTTTCGCTTCATTGGCAAGGCGTTCACAGGCCGCATCTAGATCGCTGGCATCCTGGCGGATCAGTCGCACGTAGTCGGAAGGCAGCAAGGTGCCCCCCACGGCCTGGGTCGTAAACAGGAAAAGGTCGCCCTGCTTCATGGGCAGATGGGAGTAGTCAATATCCAGACTGCCATCCATACCCAGCGCCCGTGATGGATAGCGATACCCCCCAAGGTCCGTGACGTGGTCACGGGTCAGTTGTTCAAACTCGGCCCCTCTCAGGCGAAACACCAGGGTGTCACCCATATGGAACAGGTGGGCATCGCGTTCACGGAAGATCAAGGCCGACAGCGATGATACGAAGCTGCCATTCTGCACATGCTGGCTTTGACCATAACACCAGCTGTTGAGCGCTCTTAGTACACGCGTCGCCGAGGTTTTTACATCCCAGTGATCAGGTGTTGAAAAATAATCGGCTAAAAACCCCCTTACGCTTAAATCGCCTGCCTGTTTGGCCAGGGTATTGCGCGCCAGCGAGTCGCTAATGACCGCGCAACTCCCTTTAGCCTTGAGCAAAGGCGGCTCGGGGAAGCGTACCGACATGGAGCTGCGGTGCAGGCGCCGATCCGGGGCAACAAATGCCTGACCGTAACTGATCAGCAATTGGGCATGGGCCAAGTCATCCTCCTGAGCATACAGCATTGGCAACTGACATCACTGTCTAGGACTTCCTATGATACACACTGGAGATACTGAACGATGCTCGCCAAACGTCGTGACCTTATCAAGCTTGCCGTGCAGTCCGATCGCAGGATGGCAAACGCTTTGTCGTCGCAACACCTATGTCGCATTGGTAATCTTGCGGCCATGTTCGTATAATCCGGTGTTATTCATACAGCAACTTCGATTGCCTAGCCATTGTACGACCAAGGAATTAACGATGAACTTCGACAACATCCCCGCTGGTAAGGATCTGCCCAACGACTTGTATGTGGCGATTGAAATTCCTGCCAATCATGCGCCGATCAAATACGAGATCGATAAGGACATGGGGGCCCTGCTGGTCGACCGCTTTATGGCCACCCCCATGTTCTACCCGGCCAACTACGGTTTTATTCCCCACACCTTGGCCGACGATGGCGACCCGCTGGACGCACTTGTCGTCACTCCACATCCGGTGCAGCCCGGCAGTATCATTCGTGCACGCCCCGTCGGCATCCTGAACATGACTGATGAAGCCGGGGAAGACGCCAAGCTGGTATGTGTCCCGCACCCCAAGCTTAGCTCGCTCTATGACGACGTTCAGGAAGTCACCGACCTGCCCGAATTGCTGCGTCAGCAAATTGCCCACTTCTTCGAGAATTATAAAGATCTGGAAAAAGGCAAATGGGTTAAAGTCGAGTCCTGGGAAGGTGTCGATGCGGCACGCAAAGCCATTGAAAAATCGGCAGCGGCCTACCAAAAAGCCTAAGCGTACGTGATGAACGGGGCCACCTTCGGGTGGCCCCGTTTCGTTGACGGTCAGCATTCTCCCTGAAGCCCGTTGCCAGCGCGCCACGTTGCGTTATGCTAGCTGCTGATATGACGTTATCGACCAAGGACACATTTTGCACACGATTCGACGTTTAGGTCTGTTGCTTCTGCTCGGCACGCTACCATTATTTGCCCAGGCGCAGTGGTTCTCTTCAAGCGATCAGAACGACGACTTTCTACCCGTCCTGGAAGCCTTTCAACCCACCGCCTGGCATGACGGCGACACGCTCTTCGTGGGCGTCGAAGTCGCTGACGGGTATTACCTCTACCGGCACCAGTTTGCCGTGGAAAGCCTGACGAACAAGGTTCGCCTGGGTATGGCCGAACTGCCCGAGGGTACCTTCACCAATGATGAGTTCATGGGTGACGTCTATATTTTCCGCGACCAAGTGGTCATGGAAGCGCCGTTGGAAAGTGACTTTTCAGGTCCGCTGGATGTCGACTTCACCTTCCAGGGCTGCGCCGATGCCGGGCTTTGTTACCCGCCGGAAACCATCGCACTGAAGGCTACCGAGAGCCAACCGCCACGCGCATATGCCGACTGGGAGACCGGAGCGAACGCCGACGAAACGCCTCCCGCATCGCCTGCGGACGCGTCGAATAACGCCACCGATGCGGCAACGGCTGCCGACTCGACGGTGGCATTGAACAACAGCGCTGCAACCCTTGGCGCGCCACAAAGCGAGGACAGCCGCTTCAGCCAACTGATGACCGATGCCAGCCTGCCGCTGGCGCTAGGGCTTTTCTTCCTGGCCGGCATCGGACTGACATTCACACCCTGCGTATTGCCGATGGTGCCCATCCTGTCTTCGATCATCATCGGTCAACAGCCCTCACGTCCCCGTGCGTTCATGCTGTCGGCCAGCTATGTACTGGGTATGGCCATGACCTACGCTGGCGCGGGCGTGCTGATGGGCCTCTTTGGGGCCGGCCTCAACCTCCAGGCACAGCTCCAGTCCGCGCCGGTACTGATCTCCTTTGCCATTCTGTTCAGCGTGTTTGGCATGGCAATGCTTGGCGCCTTTGATTTACGCCTTTCACCACGCCTGGCGCAACGCGTCGATGCCTGGCAGACACGAGCACAACGCAGCGGCCCGGCTGGCCTGGCACTGGCAGGTGCACTCTCGGTCCTGGTGGTGTCTCCCTGTGTAACGGCACCCTTGGCCGGGGCACTGGTGATCATTTCCACCACCGGTGATGCGCTGATGGGAGGTGCCATGCTATTTGCACTGGGCATGGGAATGGGCGTGCCGCTATTGCTGGTCGGCACCTTCGGCGCCACTCTGCTGCCACGTTCCGGCGCATGGCTTAACGGGGTCAAAATGGCTTTTGGGCTATTGCTGTTCGGGGTGGCAATCTGGATGGTAGAACGCCTGATAGCACCGTCAATTGCCCTGCTGCTCTGGGCGGGACTTGCCATTGGCACCGCCCTCACACTGGGCGCCTTGCAAACCCATACGCCATCGGGCTGGGCTAAAGCGCGTCAAACGCTGGGCCTTATCCTGCTGACCTGGGGCATCGCCCTTACCCTTGGCGCTGCCTTGGGCTCGCATAATCCGTTGCGCCCGCTAAACATCCAGACGACCAACAAAAGCGACGCTCAAGGACCATTGGCTTTTAAGCATTTGGACAGCTTGCCAGCACTCAACAGCGCCATCGACACAGCTGAGACAAAGGGCAAACCCGTCTTCGTTCATTTTACGGCTGACTGGTGCATCTCATGTCGCCAGTTGGAGCGCAAGGTCTATACTGACCCCGATGTCATTGAGCAACTTTCAGGCTTTGAGCGCATTGCCGTCGATGTCACCGATACCAATGAGCAAAGTCGGCAACTATTGAACCGCTACCAGCTTTTTGGCCCACCCAGCCTGCTCTTTTTCCAGAATGGTCAGGAGGTCCGTGCAGCGCGCATACAGGGCGATATCAACGCCGCCGACTTTGCCCAGCACCTGCGCGAATTGGCGCGCTGGGAAGAGAGTCGCCAGGCAGGCAACGGTTAGATATTGAGGCGTCCTGTCGCGAACGCCGTCAAACGACCGTTTAAGAACAGCCTTATGTGCCAGGCATGTGATAACTGGACATCGATAACGTTTTTCGGCACACTTCGCCACCATATTGATTGAACTTCTGCTTTTATAAGCAGTAAAAAAGGGTAACGTTCGTCATCATGCGGCGTTCTCTACATTTTATAATTTGGTTTACTGCGCTATTGACGCGTGATGAACACACCACTCTCAACGATAGTGATGGGGCTAGGTAATGGATATCCGTAAAGTCAAAAAACTGATTGAACTGCTTGAAGAATCCAATATTAGCGAGATTGAAATCCAGGAAGGCGAAGAGTCGGTTCGCATCAGTCGTCATCCCAATGGGGGCACCTGGCACCCGCAGTCAATGCCCCAGTACGCTCAGCCTGCCCCTCAACAGCAACCTGCTGCGCCTGCGACTAACGCCGCAACGCCTGAAGAAGAGCCCGCTCCAGGCAACAGCTATCGCGGCGAAGCCATCAACTCGCCGATGGTCGGTACCTTCTATCGCAGCCCCGCGCCTGGCGCCAAATCCTTTGTTGAAGTCGGCGATACGGTCAAGCAAGGCGATACGGTGTGTATCGTGGAAGCCATGAAGATGATGAACCAAATTGAAGCCGACCGTGACGGCGTGGTGGAAGCCATTCTGGTAGAAGACGGTGAGCCGGTGGAATTCGATCAGCCAATGATCGTCATCGCTTAATCCTTCATTTCAATACGGGTGGACTCTCCCATGCTCGACAAGGTACTTATCGCCAACCGCGGCGAGATTGCCCTACGTATCCTCCGGGCCTGTAAAGAGCTAGGCATCAAGACCGTGGCGGTTCATTCCAAGGCGGACCGCGAACTCATGCACGTACGCCTAGCCGACGAGGCGGTATGTATCGGTCCGGCCTCCTCTGCTCAGTCCTATCTTAATATTCCGGCATTGATCAGCGCAGCGGAAGTGACCGATTCCAGCGCCATTCATCCCGGCTATGGCTTTTTATCCGAAAACGCCAACTTTGCCGAACAGGTAGAACGCTCAGGCTTTACGTTTATCGGCCCCCGCGCTGAAACCATTCGCCTGATGGGCGATAAAGTCAGCGCCATCGAGTCAATGAAAGCGGCTGGCGTCCCCACGGTTCCAGGCTCGGACGGCCCACTTGGCGATGATGATGAAACCAACCTTGCGACCGCACGGCGCATCGGCTATCCGGTTATCATCAAGGCAGCAGCCGGTGGTGGCGGGCGCGGTATGCGTGTCGTGCATACCGAGGGCCACCTGCTTTCCGCGATTACCGTCACCCGCACCGAGGCCCACTCCTCGTTTGGCGATGGCACCGTCTACATGGAGAAGTTTCTCGAAAACCCCCGCCATGTGGAAGTTCAGGTACTCGCCGACGGCCAGGGCAATGCCATTCACCTCTTTGACCGTGACTGCTCGTTGCAGCGTCGCCACCAGAAAGTCCTCGAGGAAGCGCCAGCTCCCGGCATCGACCCTGACGCGCGTGCCAAGGTGCTGGAAGCGTGTCGCCAGGCATGCGTGGAAATCAACTACCGGGGCGCGGGTACCTTCGAGTTCCTCTACGAAGACGGCAACTTCTTCTTTATCGAGATGAACACTCGCGTCCAGGTCGAACACCCTGTCACCGAGATGGTGACCGGCGTGGATATTGTCAAGGAACAGCTGCGCATTGCCTCGGGCATGCCGCTGACGATCCGCCAGGAAGACGTTGTATTGAACGGCCACGCGTTCGAATGCCGCATCAACGCGGAAGACGCGCGCACCTTCATGCCGTCACCCGGTAAGGTAACGCTTTACCACGCACCAGGTGGCCTTGGCGTGCGTATGGACTCGCACATGTATACCGGCTATACCGTCCCGCCCCATTACGACTCGCTGATCGGCAAGCTGATCACCTGGGGAGAGGACCGGGAAATTGCCCTCACCCGCATGCGCAACGCACTGGATGAGCTATTGGTTGAAGGCATCAAAACCAACATTGATCTGCAAAAAGACCTGGTGCGCGATAGCTACTTCCGCCAGGGTGGCGTCAATATTCACTATCTAGAAAAGAAACTCAGCAGCTAACACACGCTGAGATCGATCATCACGGGATGGCCATCGTCATCCCGCTTTTTTTGCTGCTGCGGAGACCCGGAATGCCCTGGCTTCAACTCAAAGCGCACGTCCCGCCCGAGCAGGCAGAACTGCTGGAAGAATTACTCCTTGAAGAAGGCGCGACGGCAATTGGGCTTCAAGACGCCCAGGATGACCCGGTATTCGAACCCGAACGCGGCACAACGCCTCTATGGCAGGACACTGTCGTCACCGGGCTATACGATGACCTCGAGGGCATTGACGCCATGCTTGCGCGCATCGAAGCCGCCTGGTCGGAACAGGTACCGGACGAACCCTGCCCGGCCATTGACTATGAGCTACTCGCAGACCGCGATTGGGAACGCGAGTGGATGGAAGACTTTACGCCACTGCGTATGGGAGAAAGGCTCTGGATTGTGCCAAGCTGGCACGAACCACCCGAGTCCGATGCCGTCAACCTGGTCCTTGACCCGGGCCTGGCGTTTGGTACGGGTACCCACCCGACCACGGCGTTGTGCCTTGAATGGCTTGATAGCCTGGCAGTCAAGGGGCAACTCGCTGACCAGTCTGTGCTGGACATTGGCTGTGGTTCGGGCATTTTGGCCATTGCCGCATTAAAGCTCGGCGCGGCCCATGCCGATGGTACCGATATTGACCCCCAGGCACTGCAGGCCAGTCGTGACAACGCCGAGCGTAATCATATCGACGAAACAGCACTGGCACTCTGCTTTCCTGAGCAACTCGTCAAAAGCCGCTACCCGATTGTCACCGCCAATATTCTGGCGGGTCCGCTGATCGAAATGGCATCAACGGTTGCTGGCCACGTTGCCCCTGGCGGTCACATTGCCCTTTCGGGCATTTTGGCCAACCAGGCCGATGATGTCATGCAGGCCTATCAGCAACAGGGGCTCAGCATGGATGCGCCTGTCATGCGGGAAGGCTGGGTACGCCTTACCGGACATCGCCTCATTTAATCTGTCGCTGACACTCAGGCCGCCTTCACCCCGCCGTCGAGTAAGCGTATCATACGCGTCCTCGGGCGGCCTGACGGTCGTTAACCGCAACATCAAAGCGCCAACTGCCATGACCCTAGCAACACCACCACTCAAGATCGGCCCACACGCCCTGCCGAACCGGGTCATATTAGCGCCCATGGCGGGGGTGACCGATCGTCCTTTCCGCCAGCTGTGTCGACGGCTCGGGGCAGGCTGGGTAGTTGGCGAGATGGTCACTGCCGACCCCAATCTATGGCATACACGCAAATCAAAATTGCGCATGGATCATCGTGGCGAACCCGCCCCCAGGGTTGTGCAAATTGCCGGGGGCGACGCCGAGATGCTCGCCCAGGCAGCCCGGCTCAATGCCGATCTTGGCGCACAGGTAATCGACATCAACATGGGCTGTCCGGCCAAAAAAGTCTGCAATAAGGCAGCAGGCTCAGCGTTGCTTCGCGACGAAAGACTGGTTGGCGAGATTCTTGACGCCGTCGTCAACGCCGTCGATATTCCTGTCACCCTTAAAATTCGCACTGGATGGTGTGCTGACTCCAATAACGGCGTCCGTATTGCGCGTCTTGCAGAGCAAGCAGGCATTCAATCGTTGGCAGTTCATGGCCGACATCGCGAGCAGCGCTATACTGGATGGGCAGAGTACGACACCATTGCCGATATCAAGTCACGACTGGGCATTCCGGTGATTGCCAACGGGGACATCACCACCCCGGAAAAAGCGGTAGAGGTGCTGCACTACACGCAAGCAGACGCCGTTATGGTCGGACGGGCCGCCCAGGGAAATCCCTGGATTTTTGATCAGATTCAGCACTTTCTGGAACATGGTGAGCACCGCGCTCAACCCAGCCTGGAAGAGCGCCGCGGCGTGCTCATTGATCATTTAAACGCCCTTCATGGCTTTTATGGCGACACCATGGGCGTGCGCATTGCGCGTAAGCACCTTGGCTGGTACCTGGGCGAAGATGCCCGTTTCACTCCAGCTCAGCGGCGTGATTTAAAGCAACAATTCAACGGATTGGCCACTACCGAAACACAAGTCAACTGGATCAATGACGCCATGGCACCCGATGCCATCAAGCGTCTGCTAGCCAAAGGAAGCTATGCAGCATGACCGAACGCGATCTTGACCTTGTTTCCAGCGACAGCGCGTCAGACAGCCATACACGCCTCAACGGCACACTGGCAGACTCCGAGGCCAATATGCCGCCGCAGCCTCTTCGAGAGGCCGTGGAAGCTGCGATGCGTCGCTACTTCGAGCATCTCGATGGCAGTCAGGCGAGCGACCTGTATGCCATGGTGATGGCCGAAGTAGAGGCGCCTTTGCTCGCCTGCGTGCTTGAGCACACCGAGGGGAATCAGACCCGTGCGGCGGATGTACTGGGCCTCAACCGTGGCACGCTGCGCAAGAAACTCAAGCTTTATGGACTTATTGAAGGCGACGCCCCAACACCCTGAAGGCGTCATTGACTTTTCATTCTCTACTCTGCACACGAGCACCCTCATGGCTGATAGCACTGCGACCCCTGTACGCCGCGCCCTTTTGAGCGTTTCTGATAAAACCGGCATCGTTGAATTTGCCCGCGGCTTGTCCGAGCATGGCGTGGAGCTTCTGTCCACGGGCGGCACATTCCGCCTGCTACAGGAACACCAGATTCCGGTTAAGGAAGTTAGCGAACACACCGGCTTCCCCGAGATCATGGATGGCCGCGTCAAGACACTGCACCCCAAAATCCATGGCGGCATTCTCGCCCGCCGCGGCCAGGATGACGCGGTCATGGCGGAGAACGACATTACCCCGATTGATATGGTCGTGGTAAACCTCTACCCCTTTGCTGCCACCGTCGCCAAGCCGGACTGCACGCGGCAGGACGCCATCGAAAATATCGATATCGGTGGCCCGACCATGGTCCGCGCCTGCGCCAAGAACCACGCGTACACGACGATTGTCGTCAACGCCGACGACTATCCCCGGGTGCTGGGTGAGCTCGCCGCTCAGGAGGGGTATGTCAGCGAAGCCACCCGCTTCGACCTCGCGGTAAAAGCCTTTGAACACACCGCAGGCTACGACGCTGCCATTGCCAATTACCTGGGACGCCAGGTCGAGGCAACAGACGCCGATTTCCCAAGGACGCTAAATCTGCAACTGCACAAGAAACAGGCCATGCGCTACGGTGAAAACCCGCACCAGCAGGCTGCTTTTTACGTGGAGGAAGGAGCCAACGAACCCGGCGTGGCGACGGCAACAATGCTGCAGGGTAAGCCGCTGTCGTACAACAATGTCGCCGATACCGATGCTGCCTTTGAGTGTGTCAAAGAATTCGATGACACCGCCTGCGTTATCGTCAAACACGCTAACCCCTGCGGCGTTGCGATTGGCGCCACCGCCCTTGAAGCCTACGACAAAGCCTTTGCGACCGACCCTACCAGTGCGTTTGGCGGCATTATCGCTTTCAATGTGGCGCTCGATGCCGACACGGCCCAGGCAATCGTCGATCGCCAATTTGTAGAGGTGATTATCGCCCCCGGCGTCAGCGCCGACGCCGCTTCCATTGTGGCAGCGAAGAAGAATGTCCGGCTACTGGATGTCAGCGCACATTGGCCCAGCGAAACCAAGCCCGCCTTCGACTTCAAGCGGGTTAACGGTGGCCTGCTGGTTCAAGAGCGTGACGACGGCATGGTAACGCGTGATGCCCTGACGGTGGTCAGTGAGCGCGCTCCGTCCGAGCAGGAACTGCGTGATCTCTCGTTTGCCTGGAGGGTCGCCAAGTTCGTTAAATCCAATGCCATCGTGTACGCCCACAGTGGCCAGACAATAGGCGTTGGCGCGGGACAGATGAGCCGTGTCTATTCCGCCAAGATTGCGGGCATCAAGGCGGCCGACGAGGGTCTCTCAGTGCCGGGTTCCGTAATGGCGTCGGACGCTTTCTTCCCGTTTCGTGACGGCATTGATGCCGCTGCGGCGGCAGGTATCACCGCCGTCATTCAGCCGGGCGGCTCAATGCGCGATCAGGAAGTGATCGATGCAGCCAATGAAGCCGGTATTGCCATGGTGTTTACCGGCATGCGTCATTTCCGCCACTAAGCCAGACTAGGGTCCCCGACAGCAAACAACCCTCATTGACGTGTTCAGTGAGGGTTGTTTCAGCTCAGGAAAAATGAAAAGCGGGGTTTAACTGAGATCAATACACAGATACTTGGTTTCCAGATATTCCTCCAAGCCCTGGTGACCCCCTTCGCGTCCCAGGCCGGATGCTTTCACACCGCCGAACGGCGCCGCTGCATTGGAAATCAGGCCGGTATTAATGCCTACCATGCCATATTCAAGCGCTTCAGCTACCCGCCAGACCCGCGACAAATCACGAGAATAGAAGTAAGACGCCAGCCCATATTGAGTGTCGTTAGCCATTTCAATGGCCGTCTCTTCGTCATCGAAGGGAAAGACAGCCGCCAGCGGGCCAAAGGTCTCTTCATGGGCGACTTTCATTTCATTCGTGGCAAAGCTGATCAAGGTTGGGCTGAAGAAGTTACCTCCCAAGGGGTGCGGATACCCGCCCAGTAACAGCTCTGCCCCATGGTCGACAGCGTCCTGGACGTGCTCACTGACTTTCTGAACACCATTCTGGTCAATCAACGGCCCGATGTTGATATTTTCCTGAGTGCCATCGCCCACATTCAGCTCGCTGTTCATCGCCACGGCGAGCTTTTCGCAAAACGCATTGATGACGCTGGACTGGACCAAAAAACGGTTGGTGCAGACGCATGTTTGCCCTGCGTTACGAAACTTGGCAGCCATGGCGCCGTCAACCGCCGCATCCAGATCGGCATCTTCAAAGACGATAAAGGGAGCGTTGCCGCCCAACTCAAGCGATATTTTCTGCACATGCTCGGAAGCCTGCGCCATCAGCTTGCGGCCAACTTCGGTCGAACCGGTAAAGGTAATCTTGCGCACTTTAGGTGACTGGGTCAGCGCTTCGGCAATGTCAGCAGCGCTCCCCGGTACAACGTTGAAAACGCCGCGGGGAATACCGGCACGCTCCGCCAGCATGGCCAGGGCCGTGGCCGAAAACGGCGTCTGGCTCGCTGGCTTGACCACAATGGTACAGCCAGCCGCCAGAGCAGCACCCGCCTTACGGGTAATCATCGCCGCCGGGAAATTCCAGGGGGTGATGGCACCGACAACGCCAACAGGCTGTTTGGTCACCACAATACGCTGGTTGGCCTTGGCGGCAGGAATGGTTTCACCGTAGACGCGCCGAGCTTCTTCAGCGAACCAGCGAAGAAAGCTCGCCGCATAGGCAATTTCACCCGCCGCCTCTTTCAGTGGCTTGCCTTGCTCGTGGGTCATCAGCATGGCGAGATCGTGCTGATGTTCCAGCATCAGGTCATGCCACTTCAATAACAAATCCGCCCGCTCCTGGGCAGTCAGCGAGCGCCACGCGGGAAGTGCTGCATCAGCCGCTTCAATGGCCCGTTCGGTTTCCGCTTTCCCCAGCCTTGGCATATCGCCCACTATCTCACCGGTGGCCGGGTTAAGCACGTTGATCTGGTCACCGCTGTCGGCCGCTACCCAACTTCCATCGATATAGGCAAACGGACAGTACAGCTGTGTCTCTTTAAGCGCTTCCATGACAGACTCCTGCCCCGGATAAGGGACTCATCAGCAAAATAACGTATTCATGCTATGACGAAACAGGGTAACAGACCAACCGTAATACAGTATCGTGTCGCACAGGGTTAATTGACCAGCGTCAAGAACTCCTGACGCGTTGCCTGATTGGCCCGGAAATCGCCCAGCATGACGGATGACGTCATACTCGAGTTTTGTTTCTCGACGCCACGCATCATCATGCAAAGATGACGCGCTTCAATTACCACGGCCACCCCACGCGCCTGGGTGACCTGCTGCACTGCCTCGGCAATTTCCCGGGTCAGGTTCTCCTGAATCTGCATGCGTCGGGCATACATATCGACGATACGAGCAAATTTGGAGAGCCCCAACACGTTACCGTTCGGCAGGTAAGCGATGTGACACTTACCAATAAAAGGCAACAGGTGATGCTCGCACATTGAATACAGCTCGATATCCTTGACCAGCACCATTTCGTCAGTCTGCGACTCAAAAACGGCACCGTTGACGATTTCCTCCAGCGACTGATGATAGCC
Organism: Halomonas sp. 5021; assembly: GCF_036663435.1. Taxonomy (NCBI): domain Bacteria; kingdom Pseudomonadati; phylum Pseudomonadota; class Gammaproteobacteria; order Oceanospirillales; family Halomonadaceae; genus Halomonas; species Halomonas sp. 5021. Next base: position 464,830 of record NZ_JAXOVU010000001.1, on the reverse strand, counting down.
ATGCGTCAGGAACTGCATTGCTTTTGCTGCGCGAAGAGGGGTATCTCTGAGCCCTTCACGCTCGGGATTTTCCCCAAGTGCGCTGATGATCTGTTGGTAATACTGGGCGATATCATCCGTCATGGTAAGCCTCGTCAAAAATGTCGTGCACGATCAATATGGCTCCATCGCGCTAAAAAGAGTCGGCCATAGGCCGCCATGGCAATGATTGGACGCAATCCAGACACAACCATGTACAGAAAATATACTTTAAGTAAGGTATGTACAATAAAATATTAACATAACGCAATAAAAGCGTGCATCTTAGCGCACCTAAGCGCTGGGTGGCAGCTTGGCTTGATCCGGCATCCCGCTATGCGCGTGATAGAAAGACACTATGCCAACCACTGCGGCTTTTTTAGTATTAGCAATTGTTGCTCAAGTTGCCGGATATGCTGATCCCAGTACCCTTTATCAGCGACCCAGGGAAACGCTAACTGGAAGGCAGGGTCTTGCCAGCGAGAGACCAGCCAGGCGCTGTGCCTTATCAACCGGTAGGCACGCAGTGGTTCAATCAGCTCTATCTGCTGATGGGGAAAGGGCCGCGTTTCTTCGTACCCTTCGACAATCTCACTCATCTGACGCTGCCACTCAACGGGCTCATTCGCCGATAGCAGCATCCAGATATCCTGGATCGCTGGCGCCATCAGGCAATCATCAAAATCCACCAGTGAAAACTGCTCATCGCGCCCCAGAATATTGCCCAAATGACAGTCACCGTGACAACGTATCATTGTTTCATCACCCCATTGATAGGGACGAAGCGCTTTCAGCATGCGGGTAATGACGCTTTCATAACCCCGACGCTGGTAACGATCCAAACGCTGGCTATCGAAGACCCGTTGCTGAGCATCTTTCACTCCTTCCACTAACTCCAGACGTGGACGATGGATAAAAGTGCCCTTGCTTGACGACTCGTGCAACTGCCCCATCAGTTCACCAAGCGCGAAAAGGTGGGCATCATTGTCCAACTCGGGGGCCTGTCCAGGGCAGTGGCGGAATAACGCAAAACGATACCCTTCATAGCGATGCAGGCTTTGCCCGCGACGATCACGCCAAACGGTGGCCACCGGCACTCCGGCCTGGCTAAGCTCGACAAGAAAATCGTGCTCTTCCTGGATAGTGGCGTCCTGCCAGCGTTCTGGACGATAGAACTTGATAATCCATTGACCGCCTTGCTCATCGCGGAACATCATCACGCGGTTCTCATAGCTGTTTAGCGCAAATGGTTCCGACGTTGGCCATATATCCAACGACTCCACCGCTGACATCACAAGGCCAGGAGAAAGCTGGTGAAAAGCATGCGTCATGGTGTCTCCAGGGATCAATCAGTAAAAGCGTATCATCGACGAGGGCATCGTGCTGTCAGGCGTCATCAACCACCAGAGGTGTGCGCGCCGCCGCCCACACATCAACACGCTGCGCTCCAGCCCGGCGCAATGCCAAAGCGAGTGCATGGGCCGTAGCCCCCGTGGTGACAACGTCATCAACAATCGCGACATACGCAGGCGGCGGTTTATCAATCACGAAAGCACCCGCCAGATTGGCAAAACGCGCCTGCCGGTTCAAGCGGCGCTGCGAAGGCCCCTGCTTGAGTCGACGGGCTTCGAGCACGGGCAAGCCGCTTCGCTTGGCGAGCTCGAAAGCCAACCAGTGCGCTTGATTGAACCCGCGGTCGCGAGCGCGCTCTGGTGTCATTGGCACGGGCAGTATCGCATCAAAGGGTGGCGACGGCAGGCTTTGTTGCATTAACTCACACAACAACATGCCAGCCCGAGGCCGGGCGTTAAATTTGAAATCGCGCACCAGTGCATTAACGGGAAATTCATAGCGTAACGCCACATAAGCAGCCTCGAAGGCAGGCCGCTTACTGAGGCAATGCCCGCACAAGAATTGGTGATCGTTCGTTAACTGATCACCACAGCACGGACAGGCAGGTCTATTCCAGGGCAACTGCTCGAAACATTCCGAGCACCAGCTTGCGTCCCCTTCAAGCGGTGCCAAACAAAACGCACAATAACCCGGCAGTCCACGTTTTAGCAGAGCACTACCGGCAGCTACCCAGCGTTTCAATCGCATGAGCACTCCTTGGCTGGCGGCTTGTACACTTTATCATTGACTTTATATAAAAGATTGATAGTATACGCATCGTTCTGCGGATGTGGTGGAATTGGTAGACACGCTAGATTTAGGTTCTAGTGCCGTAAGGCGTGGGAGTTCAAGTCTCCCCATCCGCACCAATTAAGCTTTATTTTTCAATCAGCTAGATTTATCCCCTCCTTGCTTTTAGTGCTCATATAGTCTGTTTTGGGCATGCTTCGGTCAGTGTCTTAGCCAACATTTGCATCCCTTCTAATCGTCTTTATCTGCTTTCTTACGTCCCCGCAATGCTTTTTTATTGCCCAACAAATCAGGTTTACCTGATTAAAATTGAATCACAACTCATTGGCTAACTGGATTTTTTAGCCTGTTGAGCTAGCTTTTGTTCTACTCGCTAACTCCAAACCATTAAACGGGCTAAGGAACAGACCTATGGACTGGCTTAACGGAAATAGTCAGGCGATTTCCGCCGCCACAAGCATCTTCACCGTTCTCCTTTGGTTATTTTACCTGCAGCTACTCTATAACGGCTACGTTCGCCAGCGGCGTCCACGCATCATTATCAATCGCGGCCTTGGCACCGGCCAGAATGCGCTTTGTCTAATAAGCAACATGAGTAGTGAATCCATCTACATTCAACATGTGGCAGCACTTCTTCATACCCAAGAAAGCAGCTACATGGTCGACGTCGCGGAGTACCAAGAAGAGAAAGAGAATGAGCAGGAAGGGAAATCCATCAGAAGTCACCAGGGGCCGCTAGCCTCTGGCGATTACCTGCATATGCAACGCTTTGCCGACATTGCCGATCAGATCTGCGCTACCTGGCAACTGGACAACACCATTTACGATCAGACCGGGCTTCAACTGGAGCTGCGAGTGATTGCCATCTATGGCTCGGAAGACAGGCCCGTCGGAGCGTCGCGGTCATTCTATCTAAGCGACCCATCCACTTCCGAAAAGACATTGATCCCCATCAGCGTGGATACCAAACGTCTCAACGGGCGGCTTCAGCGCCGTAAAGTAAAGCGCTGGGCTGAAGAAGTGGATAACCTTGAAACGAATCGCTAGCCCGGCGTTGGCCATACGCCACTATCAACACGACACCCATGGACTATGGCTACAGCCGCAGCCCACCGTCGCACTCGATGATTCGACCAGAGAAATAATCATTATCGAGGATAAACGCCACGCTTTGCGCAATATTATCCGCCTCCCCCAGACGCCTTAACGGCACCTTTGAGGCAATGCGTTCCAGCATATCGGGGCGCATCGAGGCGGTCATGTCAGTATTGATGAAGCCCGGCGCCACCGTACCGGTGCGAATACCATAGCGCGCCAGCTCGCTTGCCCAGGTGACAGTCAATGCATGTACTCCCGCCTTCGCGGCCGCATAATTGCTCTGCCCGGGGTTACCCGCTTTAGAGATACTGGAAATATTGACGATCACGCCTTCATGCTGGGCTTCGATCATTTGCGTCGCCGCTTCTCGTCCGCACAAAAACACGCCCGTCAGGTTGATATCAATCACGCGCTGCCAGGCCGCCAGGGACATGCGTGTTTCCACCTGCCCCTCTTTGGCTTTCACCATGAGGGCATCGTCGGTAATGCCCGCATTATTGACACACCCGCTGACCGGACCCTGCTTCTCGGCAATGTCCGCAAATGCTTGCACCACTGATGCTTCATCGGCAACATCAACGACCACTCCCTGCGCATCGATCCCCTGCCGTGCCAATGTTGAGACAGCGCTATCCAGAGCTTCACCACTAATATCCAGCAACGCCAGCCGCGCTCCCTTCTGCCCCAGTTGCTGAGCCACGGCATAGCCCAGGCCTTGTGCACCTCCAGTTATCGCAATTACCCGACCATCCAGCTTCATTTAACGCTCCTTCCCGTCCGTTTTGATCACGTTGATACATCTCGTCGTTCAAACTGACACGCAAACCATCACCCGGCAATCCCCTAAAAGCGCAATGCAGCTTCGCTAGGCTATTTAGTCCGGCTTGTTTTTCAATCAGACTGTCACCATATCTATCACGACGTTTATTACGGAGTTAGTTATGCCCATTTTGGTGTTTGTTTCCCTGTTCACGCTGCTTGACTTTGTCATCCTGTTCTCGATTGGCAGCCAGATCGGTTTATTAATGACTCTGCTGCTGGTGATTGGCACCGGGGTCGTGGGTCTGCATCTTATTCGCAAGGAAGGCGTGGCAACGTTTGCCCGCGCTCGTCAGCGCATGCAGGCAGGTGAAATTCCCTCTAATGAGCTGTTTACCGGTGCCGCCCTGATATTTGGCGGTGCGTTATTAATGGCACCGGGTTTTCTCTCCGATGCCCTCGGCCTTGCCTGCCTTGTGCCGAATGCCCGTCGCCTGCTGTTTAAACTGCTTACCGCGCTGGGTTTAAAGGTCGCCACCCACCGCACGACCGGGCATGATCCGTCGTGGGCCTCTCATCAGGATGAGCCCCGCTATCGTCACAGCGAGAGCGCGTCGTCCACCGAAAAGCCGGAAGGACCGATCGAAGGGGATTTTATTAGCCGGGATGAGCCGAAACACCGCGGCTAGCGAATAGACAGCGCTTGAGATTTTTTTATTAGCGCCCCCTTGAAAGGCCACCCGCAGCCCCCACTTTTCAAACAGCACACAAGTTCGGTAACTGCTTCACTATAAAGTGGTTGCCATTTACAGCGAAGACATCTTGTCTTCATTTTTCGCGGGCACCGCCCACGAAAACTATCAACACTAACCGCCCTGATTGGGGCTTTGACGATACTCAGGAGAACGTAAGCATGAATATCCGTCCTTTGCACGATCGCGTCGTCGTTCGTCGCGTGGAAGAAGAGCAGAAAACCGCTGGCGGCATCGTGCTTCCGGGCAATGCGCAGGAAAAGCCTACCCGTGGTGAAGTTATCGCCGTTGGTAATGGCCGCATTCTGGAAAGCGGCGACGTTCGCCCCTTGGACGTGAAAGTTGGCGATAACGTGATCTTCAAAGACGGCTTTGGCGTTGAAAAGCAGAAAATCGACGGCGAAGAAGTCTTGATCATGAGCGAAGCCGATATTCTGGCAGTTGTCGAAGGCTGATCACCGCCTCGACCTATTACTTTCCCATTTCTTGAAATTTATTAGGAAGTAACGAACATGGCAGCTAAACAAGTCAAGTTTTCCGATGATGCTCGCAAGCGCATGGCGCGCGGTGTTGACGTTCTCGCCAATGCAGTGAAGGTCACACTGGGTCCGAAGGGACGCAATGTTGTTCTCGAAAAATCCTTTGGTGCACCGACCGTCACCAAAGACGGTGTATCGGTGGCCAAGGAAATCGAACTGAAAGACAAGTTCGAGAACATGGGCGCCCAGATGGTCAAGGAAGTTGCTTCGCAGACCTCTGACGTCGCGGGCGACGGCACCACCACCGCCACGGTTCTGGCCCAGGCTATTATCGCGGAAGGCCTGAAAGGCGTAACTGCCGGCATGAACCCGATGGACCTCAAGCGCGGTATTGACCATGCCGTCACGGCAGCCGTCAAAGAAATCCAGGCGATGTCAGTGCCCTGCACCGATACCAAATCCATCGCTCAGGTAGGCACCATCTCCGCTAACGGCGACAAGCGCATCGGTGAGATCATTGCCGAAGCAATGGAAAAAGTCGGTAAAGAAGGTGTCATCACCGTTGATGAAGGTCGTGGCTTCGAAGACGAACTGGAAGTCGTCGAAGGTATGCAGTTCGATCGTGGCTACCTGTCGCCCTACTTTGTGACCAACCAGGACACCATGTCCGTTGAACTGGAAGATCCTTACATCCTGTTAGTGGATAAGAAGATCTCCAACATCCGTGAGCTGCTGCCGGTTCTCGAAGCCGTTGCCAAGCAAGGCAAACCGCTTGCCATCGTTGCCGAAGACATCGAAGGCGAAGCGCTGGCCACGCTGGTCGTGAACAACATGCGCGGCATCGTGAAAGTCGCGGCCACCAAGGCGCCTGGCTTTGGCGATCGTCGCAAGGCGATGCTTCAGGATATTGCGATCCTCACCAACGGCACCGTGATTTCTGAAGAAGTTGGTCTGACCCTCGAGCAGGCGAACCTGGATCACCTGGGTACTGCCAAGCGCATGACCATGTCCAAGGAAAACACCACCATCATCGATGGCGCCGGCGTTGAAGCCGATATCGAAGCTCGCGTGGGTCAGATTCGCACCCAGATCGAAGACACGTCTTCCGATTACGACAAAGAGAAGCTGCAAGAGCGGGTTGCCAAACTGGCAGGCGGCGTTGCGGTTATCCGCGTCGGTGCGGCCACCGAAGTGGAAATGAAAGAGAAGAAAGCCCGCGTTGAAGATGCGCTGCATTCGACTCGCGCCGCCGTTGAAGAAGGCGTAGTGCCTGGCGGTGGTACCGCGCTTGTCCGCGTCATGGCCAAGGTACAGGGTCTGACGGGTGATAACGAAGACCAGAACCACGGCATCAACATGGCCCTGCGCGCCCTGCAGTCGCCGCTGCGTCAAATCGTCAGCAACGCTGGCGAAGAGCCCGCCGTCGTCATCAACCGCGTGAAGGACGCTGAAGGCAACTTCGGCTACAACGCGCAGACCGGTGAATTCGGGGACCTGTTTGAAATGGGCGTCCTCGACCCTGCCAAAGTAACGCGTTCTGCGCTGCAGTCTGCAGGCTCCGTTGCTGGCTTGATGATCACCACCGAGTGCATGATCGCCGACGATCCGGACGAGAAAGAAGCCGCTCCGGACATGGGTGGCATGGGCGGAATGGGTGGCATGGGCGGCATGATGTAAGCTGCCCCCGAGCCTTATCGCTCTGACGGTAAGCCGTCATCAAGAACCCCGCCTTGTGCGGGGTTCTTGTCGTTAAAGCGTGGTAAAATCGTCGTTTTCCATTCGCTATTCAGGCTGTCTTATCACCGTGCTTTCCAACATTCGCATTGTGCTGGTGCAAACCTTCCATCCCGGTAATATAGGCGCCACCGCCCGGGCCATGAAAACCATGGGGCTGACGAACCTGGTGCTGGTCAACCCCCGTCAATTTCCCGACGAGGAAGCCACCCGCCTTGCCGCCGGGGCGACAGACGTTATCGACAACGCCCGGGTCGTCACCCGGCTTGACGAAGCGGTGAGTGACTGTGTTCAGGTAGTAGGCGCCAGTGCGCGGCTTCGTAGCCTCCCCCTGCCCCATTTTGAAGAACCCGACGATATGGCCCAGGCGGTGACACAGAACGCGCAGCATGCGCCGGTAGCACTCGTGTTTGGCCGCGAACGCTCAGGGTTGACCAACGACGAGATTCGCTGCTGCACGCATCAAGTCAGCATTCCCGCCAACCCTGACTACGGCATCTTGAACCTCTCTCAAGCGGTGCAAATCCTTGCCTACGAAGTACACCGCGCATGGCGCAGGCGCGACGACAGCCACTATGTTTATCAGCAGCCGACTGAAACCACGCCGCCGAGCCGCGAACAATTCTTGTACTTTCAGGAGCACTTAGGGCGATTGATGCAGCAAAGCGGCTTTATCACCCAGCCCCATGCGCGCACTGAGGAACAGTTGCAAGCCCTGTTTACCCGCGCTCAGCCGAGCCGCAAAGAGCTTTCTCTGCTGCGTGGCTTGCTCAGCGCTTTCGAGTCCCACTTGCCGGATCGATAACTCGTGCCACACAGCCATCAACCCATCCATCGGGCACGGTGCGTAATACCTACCCACAAAAAAACGGCGAGCTTGTGCTCGCCGTTCGTCTATGCCGCTAACAGTTAGTGTGCGTAACACTGATTAACGGTCCAACCACGCCACCAGCGCTTCACCGGTGGCCGCTGAGGATGGCGGGTTTTGGCCGGTGATCAACTGACCATCTTCACGCACATAAGGCGTGAAGTCGTCTGCCTTGCTGTAAATACCGCCACATTGCTGAAGCGCATCTTCTACCAGATGAGGAACAACATCCGTCAGCCCCACGGCCTTTTCTTCACCGTTGGTAAAGCCGGTCACTTCACGACCTTTCACCAATGGTTCGCCATTCCTGTCCTTCGCATTGACGAGCACAATCGGCGCATGGCAGACCGAGGCCACCGGCTTACCTTGTGCGATAAAGGTTTCGATCAGCTTGATAGAATCTTTATCATCGACCAGATCCCACAGCGGGCCATGGCCTCCCGGATAGAACACGGCATCAAAGTCATCTGCTTTCATATCGCTCAGGCGATGCGTGGCGGCCAAGGCGGCATTGGCTTGCTCATCCTTTTTGAAGCGCCGCGTTTCATCGGTTTGGCCATCTTCGGCATCGCTTTTTGGATCAAGCGGCGGCTTGCCACCTTTCGGCGATGCCAACGTCACCTCGGCCCCGGCGTCCTTGAACACGTAGTAAGGCGCGGCAAGCTCTTCCAGCCAGAAACCCGTCTTTTCTCCGGTATCGCCCAACTGATCGTGAGACGTCAGTACTACCAAAATACGCTTGCTCATCTAAATTCTCCTAGCGTGATGCGTTCAAAACTCCGCCTAACACTCTTTTAGGTGGGGGCATGCCCCCTGAGTTGCAAGCCGAACCCGTCCGTCCTTGTTAGACGCCGCGCCCTGGATGGTTAAAGCATCATCGTCGCCAGCCAGCCAAAGCCGATAAGCGGTACGTTATAGTGCAAGAATGTCGGTACGACACTGTCCCACATGTGATCATGCTGACCGTCGACATTGAGGCCTGCCGTAGGACCGAGCGTAGAATCTGATGCGGGGGAGCCCGCGTCACCCAAGGCAGCAGCAGTGCCCACAAGTACGACGGTGGCCATGGGCGAGAAGCCGAACTGAACCGCTAACGGCACAAAAATAGCCGCGATAATGGGAATCGTCGAAAATGACGAGCCGATTCCCAGGGTGATAAACAACCCGACCAACAGCATAACCAGCGCAGCGAGCCCGCGATTATCGCCAAACAGGTCGACAGCACCCGCGACAAGCGTGTCGATATCGCCGGTGGTTTTCATGACTTCCGCAAAACCGGCCGCCGAAATCATGATAAAGCCAATCAACGCCATCATGCGCATGCCACTGGTAAACAAGTCATCGGCTTCGCGCCATTTAAAAATCCCCCCCAGCGACAGCAGCCCAATCCCTACCAAGCCGCCGAGGATCATCGAGCCGCTATAAAGCTGAAGCCCGAGAGCGGCGACAATGGCGACCCCGGACATGACCAGCCCAAGTGTGTGGGGCGTGGCGGGCGTGGCCGAATGTCCTGCCGGTGTATTGGCTAACGGCTTGACCGCATAATCGCGACGGCCGCGGTAGCTGAAAGTAAGCGCCACGACCAAACCAACAAGCATCCCGCCGACCGGTATGGCCATCGCCATGGGCAGCATCTCGCGGGTGATCTCCAGGCCCAGCGGTTCACCCGCACTCCTCAGGTTGGCCAGTAAAATATCATTGAGGAAGATAGCCCCAAAGCCCACAGGCAGCAGCATATAGGGGGCAGTCAAGCCGAATGTCAGGGCACAGGCTACCGCCCGACGGTCCAGCTGTAGGCGGTTCATGACGGTCAACAAGGGTGGTATCAATACCGGGATAAACGCGATATGCACGGGGATCACATTCTGAGACAGAATCGCGACCAGCACTACCGCGGCCAACAGCACCCACTTCACTCGATTCTGGTTGGCTGCATGGGTTTCTTTACCCAGCATCCTGATCAACACGTTGGCTAGCATGTCCGGCAGCCCGGAGCGGGAAATCGCCACGGCGAAAGCGCCCAGCGTCGCGTATGCAAGCGCCACCTGGGCACCGCCGCCCACCCCATCGTTGAATGCCTCGAGCGTCTGATCCAATGAGAGCCCGCCCACGAGCCCACCCACTAACGCGCCCACGACAAGGGCGAACACAACTGAAACTCGCGCGAGCGAGAGCGCGACCATCACAAGTACGGCAATAATTACGGCGTTCATCAATCTTCCTAAAATAGGCAGTGAGAAGTGGTAAGCGAGAAAACGCGGGATTTTATCAGAGAAAATCGCTATTCGCGGCGCCATTTACCCGATATATCACCAAGAACAACAGCTCCGCATTGCTGCCATGCAACACGAAGCCTGATATGTTGGTATCCTGGCTCTTGGATTAACTCAGATTCATGCTGCTCCGGAGCGCCCATGAGCACCTTTGCCATTGTCATTTCGCTGCTTCTGCTCATCTTCCTTGCCTACCGTGGGCTGACAGTTCTGCTGCTCGCCCCGCTGATGGCGGCGCTGGCGGTTACACTTTCGGGTGAAGCCGCCTTTTTGTTGCCGATGTATACCGACACTTTCATGGGGGCCCTCGGCAGTTTTGCCATTCAGTTTTTTCCGCTGTTCTTTCTGGGCGCCCTGTTTGGGCAGCTAATGTCGGATTCCGGCGCGGCTCAATCCATCGCCAACGGCATCGTCAATAAGCTGGGCACCCGTCATGTGGTACTGACGGTCGTGCTGGCCTGCGCCATTCTTACCTACGGCGGCGTTTCGTTATTTGTCGTAGCCTTTGCCATTTATCCCATCAGCCGCGAATTATTTCGCCGCACCGATATTCCCAAACGATTGATTCCAGGCGCGATTGCACTGGGATCTTTCACCTTTACCATGACCGCTCTACCCGGCACCCCGGCCATTCAGAACGCAATCCCCATTCCTTATTACGCCACCAACAGCTTTGCCGCTCCCGGCCTGGGAGTCATCGCCGGGCTCGTGATGCTCGGGCTGGGAATGGCCTACCTGCAATCCCGAGTAAAACGGGCGGCCGCACTGAATGAGGGCTACGGCCTTCATAAAGAACGCGAGACGGATGAAAGCGACTCACAGAATTCGCCACCCACCATGCGGTTAACCACGGCGCTGATTCCGTTGATCATGGTGATCGGTCTGAATGGCCTGCTGACGTACCTTGTTTTCCCATCGATGGACCTGAGTTTTATCAGCGATGAATTCGCCAGCGTAACGCCCGCCCGGCAGAGCGGCCTGTGGTCAATCTTGATCGCCCTGCTGAGCGCTTCCATATGGCTGGTCATCAGCCGCTGGCGACACTGGATAGCCCTGAAAGATACGGTTAATGGCGGCTGTGTCGACTCGTTGCTACCGATTTTCAACACCGCCTCCGTCGTCGGCTACGGTGCCGTGATTGCCAGCCTCGAGGGCTTTACCATCATTCGCGATACGGTGCTCAACGCATCGCCGGGTAATCCGCTGATTTCCGAAGCGCTGGCGATGAGCGTGCTGTCAGGTATTACCGGCTCCTCGTCGGGGGGCCTGTCGATTGCACTGGAAACGTTGGGCGGCGAATACCTGGCGATGGCACAAGCGGCCAACATCGACCCCGAGCTCATGCATCGCGTTGCCACACTGGCCGCCGGCGGCATGGATACACTGCCCCACTCTGGCGCCGTCATTACGCTGCTGACCATCTGCGGACTCACCCACCGACAGGCCTACGGCAACGTGGCCATGGTCACGATCGTGCTGCCTATCGCCGCACTGGTGAGCGTTATCACCCTCGGCACGCTGTTCGGCAGCTTCTAAAATAACCGCGCGCATGAGATAGTTAACCCAAAACCAGCGTTTGCAACCACGGGCCCAGCTTTTCGTGACCATTCCGTACCCTGAACACGTCGTGGTGGTCATCACCACGTCTATCACCGTCGTGCTCGCGGTTCTGCTGCACTACGAAGCCCTCTGGCTTATTTCCCGCCAGATTGAGCGATCACACAGACCCCACCGTCAGCGCATTCTGGCCATGGCATTCGGCGTTCTGATGACCCACATCGCCGAAATCTGGCTGTTTGGGCTTACAGGGTGGTGGTTGGTTGAGCTGCGAGGTATCGGCGCATTAAACGGCTATAGCGTTTTCAACCTGCTGGATCATATATTCTTCGCTGCCGTGACCTACACCACGGTGGGCTACGGCGACATTTATGCAACCGGCCCGATCCGTTTCTTGTATGGCACATTAGCGTTGACCGGTTTTGTCTTGATCACCTGGTCGGCGTCGTTCACGTTTGTCGAAATGCAAAAGCATTGGCGAGTAAGAAAATAACCTGTCTGTTCCATACGCTAGGGATTGTGCATGTTTGAAGTCATTATTTTATCGTTTGCCTTTATCTTCGGGATTATAGCTCGCCAACTCAGTCTGCCACCTCTGGTGGGTTTTTTAACGGCCGGTTTTGCACTTAATTTTGCCGGGCCCTATCTGGGTTTACCGACCGAGGCTGGCCCATTGCTCGAACACCTGGCGCATCTGGGCGTATTGCTGCTGTTATTCACCATTGGCTTGAAACTCAACCTAAAAAACCTCGTCGAACCTGCTGTGCTGGGCGGTGCTTTTATACACCTCAGCATCACCACCTTTATTTTCACTGCCGGCTTCGTGGTCTTGATGGGCCTGGCGCTTGATACCGCCATTCTGCTGTCCATTGCGCTATCATTTTCCAGCACGGTACTGGCTGCCAAGGTGCTCGAGGGCAAAAGAGAATTGCGGGCGCTGCATGGACGACTGGCTATCGGCATCCTGATTATCCAGGATCTGGTGGCACTGGCCGCCATCAGCATTTACAGCGGCCAGTCTCCCTCCTGGTGGGCACTTTGGATCCTGGCGCTGCCGCTACTACGGCCGGTGCTTTACTGGCTGATGAGCATTGCCCAGCACGATGAAATGCTGGTGCTGATGGGGGCAGTGTTGGCCATTGCCATCGGCGGCATGGGCTTTGATGTCGTGGGGCTCAGCGGCGAAGTGGGCGCTCTGGTGATGGGACTTTTGCTGGCCAAACATCCACGTGCCCAGGAAATGTCCAAGGCGCTCTGGGGGCTAAAGGAAATACTGCTGATCAGCTTTTTCCTGCAGATAGGCATGTCGGGCCTACCGGACGCTAATGCACTGATCTTCGCTGGCGTGATGGCAATGCTGCTGCCACTAAAAACCGCGCTGTTTTTTGCCCTTCTGGTTATATTCAAGATCCGCGCCCGTAGCGCTTTTCTGGGGAGCCTCAGCCTCACAGCCTACAGCGAGTTCGGCCTGATCGTGGCGTCCAGCATTCTGGAAGAGTGGCTGGTACCGCTGGCGCTGACGGTGGCGCTTTCATTTATCATCTCCGCGCCGCTCAACCGAGTCGCCCACGCCCTGTTTGATCGTTACGAAGTCCGCCTGACCCGCTTTGAACGTCATTTACGCCATCCCGATGAGCAGCCCGTCACCCTCGGCGATGCCAAAATGATGGTGATTGGCATGGGCCGGACCGGCAGTGCCGCCTACGACTTTTTCGTCGAGAACCATTTGCGGGTGATCGGCATTGATTCTGACCCGAATAAAGTGGCGACCTCCGAGCGCGACATACGTTATGCCGATGTGGAAGATGTTGCTTTCTGGTCGCACCTGGATATTCATGCCCTTGAAGCCGTAATGCTGGCAACGCCCAACACTGAGAGTAAGCTGTTTGCCACTCGCCAGCTTCGTAAAGCGGGTTTTAAAGGTACGATCATTGCGGGTATCAACTATCCCGATGAAGAAGCCCCCTTGATGGCGGCTGGCGCTGACCAAACCTATTTGCTGATGGCCGGTGCCGGTATCGGTATCGCCGAAAAAACCTGGGAAAACCTACAGTCTACTGCGCCAATCAGGTTTTGAGGGCGTTAGCTCAACAAAAAAGCACCATGCAAATAGTTTAACCTTGGCTAACAATTATTCCAAAAAATACGTTACCATCCTAATCAACGTTTTTACTCACTCTGATATAGCCAACCTATATAGCCATTATGAGCGATCACGAACAGCCGCCATTGCCGCCTAATTCACGCCTAAGTGGCGATGCGCTGCCGCCTGTCGAGCAGCATGCACAACAGTACGAAACCGTGCGCAACGCCCACGAAACTGAACTGATCGAAGATTATGTGGAACTGATCGGGGATCTTTTGCGCCATCGTGGCGAAGCACGCGCGGCTGATATCGCCAGCCGCATGGCGGTTAGCCAGGCAACTGTATCGAAAATGATCCGACGTCTGAATGAGCTGGGGCTGGTAACGAGCCGTCCCTATCGGTCGCTCTTCTTGACTGAGGAAGGCCATAAAATGGCCGAAACCTCACGCGCACGTCATGATATTGTGCTGCATTTCCTGCGCGCCCTGGGCGTTCGCGACAACACCGCCCGCATTGATGCAGAGGGCATGGAGCATCACGTCAGCGATGAAACACTGGCCATCATGCGGCGTTTTACTGAAAAGCATCAGACATAAAACAGCCACTTCATTGTTTTTACGATTTTTTTACGACCTTGATACGGCTGAAAGCCGATTAACCTGGGCGATGTCACCATTCCAGATCATTTCCAGGTGAGTGGTCTGAATCATCTGCTTGACACGACGCGGCGTCATCAGCGCCCAACAGACACCTCCCTCGTGCCGCACCGAGTGATATCGCAGCCCCGTTCCAGTTGAAAGACGTAATGCTTCGCCCAAGACCTGCGATGCCCGGTAATCATCAGCGCAATAGATGGGGTGGCTCGGTGCTAACACCAACCCATCTCGGCATCCCCCTTCATCGAACACACATTTCAGCCCTCTAAACACGAAGCGTTCATAGTGCAGCGACGGCACTTTTCGCCAGTACGCTTGCTGGTGATATTTTACTTCCGTAATCGCAGCAGTCAGTGAATCCGCGACATAGAGTACGCCAAAGCTGCCATCGCTAAAGCGCGAGCCATTAGGATTGACATGGGTAAACGGTGCGGTGGCATAAGAGCAGCCGCGAATGCCGAAGGGAATATCTTGAATTGGCAAAAGCCCCAGATCGCCAACCTCGTTTCGCAAGCGTGGATTGGTTAATGCCTGAAGCGCGTAGAGGGCTTCAAACTCCTCGGCATTGGCAACGTCGTCAAACAGCTCAATCGGTGGAAACTTGCTGTTGACCAGGCAGTAACTTTCCACCCGTTTTGCGGCACATGACGGCAGCTCGTCAGGCATTACCACTGGGCACTCCGCAGGCTATCGATACGCTTGAAGGTCTCGTAAAGCGCGGCAAAATCACCGCTACTGATAACGTCAAGCGGCGTGCGGCCGTTAAAATAGGGGTTGTAGTTGGCCATCGAGACAAACCCATACAGGTTATCAGGGTTCTCAAACAGCATGCGCAATGCCGCATGAATATTGAGCAGATAGCTAATTCGCGTAAGTTGATCGTTGTCGAGCTTGATTTCAGCCACGTCACCACGGCGTGCCCGGGCATAGGTACTGTGGGAAACACGCAAAATGGCTTCCCCCTGCTCACCGGTCGCGCGCCACTTATCCAGAATACGGACCGCTGCTTTCAGCCCTACCGCTGCCGCTGCCTTGTTATGAGCAAGTTCGTTTGCCGTTTGCATCGTCATCTCATGGCCCATTCTGCAAATACAATAAATCTATAAAGGTATCTACAGACAGTATACACCATTACCCTCTTTTCTGCCTTTTGCCGGCTGCGAGGCAGCCAACAAGCGCGCCAACATTTAATGATTCCCCATGGCCCGGGCGGGCATCCCCAACCGGCCGACACCCGGCAGCTTGATCGCCGGCCGCATGAAATCAATCCCCACGCCAAGCCCCAGGATATTCACCTCAACCCCCTCTTCACGGGCGACAAGCAATCCCGCCACACCCCCCAGAGAAAGCTGATAACCGGTACCACTCGGCGCAGGGGCGAAAACACTGTCAAACAGGTAGTCTTTACCAATCGCCGTGATCGGCAGAGACACGTTGAACCCAGGCACCTCCCGAGCCACCCAGGCAATAAAGCTATTGCTGTTGGGTCCCGGCCACACGCGGTACAGGTCAGCATAGGGAAAACGTGCCGCCGCATCGGCAATCCGGGGAATCATGGTTTGCGCTGGCTCGCCGCGGTAATCCGCCAGCAGTTCGGGGGAGTTGCCAAACCAAAAGCGATCAGGCATATCGATCGACGACACCACCGTAGGTCGACGCCAACTCAACACCTGATGCAAGCGATAGTAGTCAGCGTTTTGCGCTTTGGTGGCAATCCATACATGAACCCCGAAGGCACCTCGCCAGTTATACGCACGTGCGGCGTAAACCTGCACGACCGCCTCAGAGACATCCTCCGGCGACGGGGCGATATCCGCCGACGAGCGATCAAGCGCGGACCAGTGCCCATCTGTCACGATCTGGTCACTGGCCAACATCCAGACGGGGCCGGCCAGTAGCACCGCCAACATCACGATCAATACGGCCACCCAGCGCGTAAACGCCGCTAGCGTTTTCTTCATCTCTGACCTCGATTGACATCGGCCCCATTGGGTTCGGCAAATAAGCTAACCCGACGCTGAGCACAAATCGAGGCGCTGATCTAAACGCGGTGCACACGCAAAGGCCAAGCCGACTAGGAGGGGGGTAAAAAGCACGGTGGCGACGCACATTCACGATCGGCGACATCCTCTTGCTGCAGCGCTTCGAGGAGCATGTCCCTTAGCACAGGCAAATGCGAATGCTCGGGATCGCGGGCCGCGGTCAGAAGCGTCAGCTTGCCCTGACGGGCATAGCGCATCAGCGGCAGCAGCACCTCCGGCTCGGCCTTCAATGCCTTGCGATAGCGCTCGCGAAAGTCATCCTCGCTGATGGCGTGGCGGTGATAGTCGCACCGCAACGTCGGCGCGGGCGAGGCGTCGCGGTACCATTCGTCAAGCGCAAGCGACGCGCGGGACTTTCCCCTTGGCCAAAGCCGGTCAACCAGCACCCTGGCACCGTCATCGTTTGCCTGCGGCGAGTAAATACGTTTGAAGACGATGTCATAACTCATCAGACTCTCCTCATCATGCCATGCCACGCAAGGCTAAAGAACGTCATGAAGCCGCTTCATGGCTGAATGCAAATCGCTCACTTGCTTTAAGGAGGTGCATTTTGTCATTATCTGCACCCTTTTGATGCAACAAGGCGCCAAATGAAAACCTACCTGGGGAAAATGCGTGGCGAACGTACCCGACGACCTTTTGTCGGTTGGCAGGACGCCTTCTGGTCATGGCTGGGCGCCTTTAGCGGCATGGCGCTGATTTGCTGGTTAAGCGCGGGCTGGCTCTCCAATGGACTGCTCATTGTCGGCTCGTTTGGCGCCACCTCGGTACTCATTTACGCGGCGCCGGAAAGCCCGTTTGCGCAACCCAGTCACGTCCTGTTTGGTAGCATGGTGTCAGCCGCCGTGGGTGTGGGCTGTTACCAATGGCTGGGCGCAACCCCGATGTCCATGGCGCTGGCCGTGTCATTATCCATTCTGGTCATGCAGCTCACTCATACAGTGCACCCGCCGGGTGCCGCCGCCGCATTGATTGCCGTTGCCGGCGGCGACAACTTGCATGCCCTGGGCTGGTGGTTTCCCCTGGTGCCGATTGGCGCGGGCTGTCTGATCATGCTGATGGTCGCCATCCTGATCAACAACCTGGCCCGCCATCGGCGCTACCCACGCTACTGGTAGTCGTCATACCCGCCCCTCCCAGTCAGGCAAGCGTATTTCCTCCTGCAGCTGACGAAGTTCGGGCTGATGCATTTCGGCAATTTGTGCCACGCGCTTTGCACCTTCTGTCAGCAAGTGGACTTCGATCTGGCGACGGTCTTCACGCCCTGGCCGCCGCTCCACCAACCCCAACTGTTCGCAACGGTCAATCAAGGTGACCGTGCCGTGATGCTTGGCCTGCAAACGCTCGGCCAACTGACCCACCGTCGCCCACTCCTGCCCTTCAAATCCTTGCAAGTGCAGCAGTAATTGATACTGCAGCGAGGTCATTCCATGTTCGCGGCAAATATTTTCGCTGTGGCGTAAAAAGCAACGGAGCTGGTAACGAAACTGGGAAAGCTGCTGAAAATCCCGTTTGGTTAATGACGACGTCGGATTATTGGGCATCGTTTGGCTATGTCTCTATTTAGCTGGGCTGACTTGACAGCCACCAGTGTAGCGCCTAAACATTAAATATCACAATATGATATTTTAAACCTGAAACGTAGGCAACCGTTGTCATTGCACGGTACGCGTAGCCAATGGGGAGGTGCTCCGATGAATTTACTGACCGCCGCACAAATGCCTTTTAATCATCAAGTGGGATGGCAAGAACTTAGCGAGCGTCAACCGTCGATACCTGCGCTTGCGGGATGGCTGGTACTACCCATGTCGCTTCTGCCACCAATCATGCTTTATTTTGCCGGCACTCACCACGGCGATGCGCTGATGCCTGGCTTTGCCGATCGGGAATGGCGGTTTATCACCACCATTTTATTTTTGGCCGAGCTGCTGACGTTTTTCATGATGGGGTGGGTGATTCATACCGTGGTCAATGGCACCCAGGCGCTTTCCATCGACTATCCGGACGCCTACCTGCTGGCCGCGCTGGCCCCGCTACCGCTATGGGCATCATCGCTCATACTGCTCATTCCGAACCTGCTGCTTAATGTGCTGGTCGTGTTAGCGGCGCTTGGCGTCTCGTGCAGCCTGATCTGTCACGGCCTGCAGGCGCTTTGCGGGAGACACGACCATGATATGGCCACCATGTCGGCGACCTATACCATCATGTCGGCAGGCGTGCTCGCTTGGGGCGTGCTGATGGCGCTGACCTGGGCTTACTAGGTTTTCCTGAATAACACGGCGGTGATCACTGCATCAGCGAGTCACCGCTATCATCGTCAAGCGCCACCCCTTCCACGCCAATATCCGCTTCCAGCGCCAGCAGATAATGCCGCAGACCGCGGCGGGTCGCTTGTTCGTGCAGGCTAAGGCGTACACGATCGGCCACATCATTGTAGGCCAACTGCCGACCTTCCTCGCGTGCGTCCACCATGACCAGATGCCAACCGTAGCGCGACGCAAGCGGGCGATCGTGCAGGCCCTCCGGCAGGTGTTGCAGCGCGCGGTCAAGCTCCGCCACGGTTTGCCCTGGCACCAGCCAGCCAAGCTCACCACCCTGCTCATTCGAGGGGCAAGCAGAATAGCGCTGAGCAAACTCTGTCAACCGCTCAGGGTGCTGCCTGAGTGTTTCCAGCAATGTCACCCCCTGATGATACTGCGCGTCCCGTGCTTCAGCGTCGTCCGGCGCAGCGGCAAGCAGAATATGACGAACGCTCACTCGCGTGGGTTCACAAAAACGCTCAGGGTGAGTGGCGTAGAAACGCTCGCAGTCTTCTTCTGAGGGCTCAGGCACTGCAAGCTCTTGCTCGAGTAGCGCGGCAACTGCCTGATCATCAGCATCGTCGCCCTCTTGAAGCAGCCCAAGCTCGGTCGCACGCTGGCGCAGGAGTTCCCGAACCACCAGCGCCCGGGCGGCTTTCAACTGCGCACTCCCGGCACTATCCGCCGGGTGGTACTGCATTTCCTGGGCGATATCACTGTCTAGAATGGGCTGACCACCAACACTGACCGCTGGAGTCGTTGCCTCGCCTGGTAGTTGTTCAATATCTATCATCTGCATGACAACACTCCTTAGCCTCTTTTACGCACCAACTGATAACGACGAGTGACATAGCCAAACGGCGCGCTCCATACATGAACAAGGCGGGTAAAGGGAAAGATCAAAATAATCGTCAAGCCGACCAGAATGTGCAGCTTGTAGATAAAGCCAACGCCTACGAGGTAACTGGCAGCGCCGCCCTGGAAGAACACCACCGCCTGGGCCCAGTGGGCAAGCTGAATCATCACGCCGCCATCAAGGTGATTCAACGCCGGAATGATCGTCAGCAGGCCTAACGAAACCTGCACCACCAGCAGTAAAATCATCAACGTATCCATGAGGCTCGACGAGGCTCGCACCCGTGGGTTGGCAACACGGCGATAAGCCAACATGGCACCACCCACTAGGCACATAACGCCTGCGATGCCCCCCACCACAATGGCGATGATTTGCTTGGTGCCCGCGCTCATAAACGGTGCGTAGACCCAGTGTGGTGTCAATAGCCCTACCAGATGGCCAAAAAAGATGGTGATGATGCCGATGTGGAATAGGTTGCTTGCTAAACGCATGTTTTTCGACGACAGCATTTGGCTGGAGCCGGTTTTCCAGGTGTACTGACCGTGATCAAAACGCAGCAGGCTGCCAAGCAAAAATACCGTGCCCGCCAAATAGGGGTAGTAGCCATAAACCAGTTGATGAAGGTAGTCGCTAACCATGGGGATTCTCCTTTAGCGCTCGCTTGGGCCAGGCTTAGCGGCGCCAGTGCTGGGCATAATGTTAATGGGGTCGCTGGGAACGCTGCGCTTGCGCTCGGCAAGCCGACGCCCTTCGGCGGACTGTAGCGCGCAGTCCTGATCGGACTCGGCAGAAAAACGCACCGCTTCTTCTTCCCATACGGCATCCAGTGCCTCCGGCGTGTCATCAGGCGCCTCGGCTTTCACCTCATCACGGTGTTCATTGACCTCCTCTTCAGCACCAATCAGTGCCAGTAATGCATAAGGAGCAAGGGCATGGTCCGCTTCGCGTTCTTCCAGCCGCGCCATCAATAGCGCCAGGATGTGACGAATTTCGCCCAGCCAACGGGCTATTTCCCCTTCCGGGCGCGTGGAGAGATACTCGAGAAACAGCGGCAGGAAGTCCGGCAGCTCACGCGCATCGAGCTCAAACCCGGCGGCCTGGTATTCGTTCATCAAATCGACCATTGCCTGACCGCGATCGCGAGACTCGCCGTGCACGTGCTCAAACAGCAGCAATGACGTCGACCGTCCTTTATCGAATAGCGCAACGTACTCTGCCTGCAGGTCGAGCAGATCAGTGTCGGCGATGCGCTGACACCAATTGATCAGCTGCTGGCGCAATGGCGCGCGCCAGCGACGCTCTGCGTCGATGATGTCACTCAGCTCTCCGGCCGCCTGCTGCAGATCAACATTGGGATAATCCAGGAGCCTGGCGAGCACACGTAAACTCAACATTTCATCCTGCTCGTCGGGCAGCATGTGCTCTACAGCGTTACCCATGACGGGCCTCCTCGGCGTGCGCGTTGGGGTCAAAGGTTTCAACCGGTTTTACCAGGGTTTCCGTGTTGGAGCGGCCGTTGAACAGGCTGGCTTTGCTCTCGCCATGACACCCATCGCCAAAGCTGAAGCCGCAACCGCCGCGCTCGGGAAACGCATCGGTGGCCATTTCGCGGTGGCTGGTGGGAATCACGAAACGGTCTTCGTAATCGGCAATGGCAAGGTAGCGGTACATTTCCTCCACCTGGGTCGGCGTCAGACCCACTTGGTCGAGCACCTCGGTATTGGGCTCGCCCTCGACGTGTTTACCGCGCATATACAGACGCATGGCCATCAGGCGCTTGAGCGCCAGCACCACGGGCGCTTCTTCACCGGCGGTGAGCATGTTGGCCAGATACTTCACCGGGATGCGCAGGGACTCGATTTTCGGCATCA
The DNA here is from genome assembly GCF_036663435.1 of Halomonas sp. 5021. Lineage (NCBI taxonomy): Bacteria > Pseudomonadati > Pseudomonadota > Gammaproteobacteria > Oceanospirillales > Halomonadaceae > Halomonas > Halomonas sp. 5021. The sequence continues at coordinate 443,339 of NZ_JAXOVU010000001.1, read as the reverse complement.
CGCCGTCGAACTCGACCTTGCCGTCTTCCGCGGCGGACTGAATCGGCGACAGCGGCGGTACGTACCAGACCATCGGCAGCGTGCGGTATTCCGGGTGTAGCGGCAGCGCCAGCCCCCAGTCCATCGCCAGTTTATACACCGGCGATTCCTGTGCGGCTTGGATGACGTTATCGGTGATGCCGTCCTGTTTTGCCTGGGCAATCACTTCGGGGTCGTTGGGGTCGAGGAAGATCTCACGCTGACGATGGTAAAGATCCTGCTCGCTGGGCGCGCTTGCCACCTCCTCGATGCGGTCGGCGTCGTAGAGCAGCACGCCGAGATAGCGGATCCGGCCCACGCAGGTTTCCGAGCAAACCGTTGGCTGGCCCGATTCAATGCGCGGATAGCAGAAAATACATTTTTCGGATTTTCCGCTTTTCCAGTTGTAGTAGATCTTCTTGTAGGGGCAGCCGGAGATGCACATCCGCCAGCCGCGGCATTTGTCCTGGTCGATCAGCACGATGCCGTCTTCTTCGCGCTTGTAGATCGCGCCGCTGGGGCAGCTCGCCACACAGGTAGGGTTCAAGCAGTGTTCGCAGAGTCGCGGCAGATACATCATGAAGGTGTTTTCAAACTGGCCGTAAATATCGGCCTGCACCTTCTCGAAGTTGATATCCTTGCGACGCTTGGCAAATTCGGTACCCAGGATTTCTTCCCAGTTCGGGCCCCATTCGATCTTCTTCATCCGCTCGCCGGAAATCAGCGAGCGGGGTCGTGCCACTGGCTGGTGCTCGCTTTGCTTGGCCGTGTGCAGGTGCTGATAGTCGAAGGTGAACGGCTCGTAGTAATCATCCACTTCGGGAAGGTCGGGGTTGGCAAAAATATTGGCCAACACCCGCCACTTACCGCCGATGCGCGGTTCGATCTTGCCGTCCTTGCGCCGCATCCAGCCGCCCTTCCATTTGGCCTGGTTCTCCCATTCCTTGGGGTAGCCAATCCCCGGTTTGGTCTCGACATTGTTGAACCAGGCGTACTCGACGCCTTCGCGGCTGGTCCAGACATTTTTGCAGGTCACCGAGCAGGTGTGGCAGCCAATGCACTTATCGAGATTGAGGACCATGCCTACTTGCGAGCGAATTTTCATTTGACGGCCTCCTGGACGTAATCGTTACCTTCGCCATCGAGCCAATCGATGTGCTTCATTTTGCGTACCAGCACAAACTCATCGCGGTTCGAACCCACGGTGCCGTAGTAGTTAAAGCTGTAAGCGAGCTGGGCATAGCCGCCGATCATGTGCGTCGGCTTGGGGCAAACCCGGGTAACGGAGTTGTGAATACCCCCACGGGTACCGGTAATCTCGGAGCCGGGCACATTCACCTGGCGCTCCTGGGCGTGGTACATCATCACCATGCCGACCTTGATCCGTTGGCTGACCACCGCGCGGGCGGCAATCGAGCCGTTGGCGTTGAAGACCTCCAGCCAGTCGTTGTCGTCAATACCCAGGTCGGCCGCATCGTCTTCGGACAGCCACACCACCGGGCCACCCCGGTTGAGCGTCAACATCAACTGGTTGTCCGAATAGGTCGAGTGAATTCCCCACTTCTGGTGCGGCGTCAAAAAGTTGAGCGCCTTGCTCTTGAAGCCGTTATCCGCCGGTAGCGGGAAGTTCTCGGCTGCCTTGGTGTTGATCGGCGGGCGATAGACCAGCAGGCTTTCACCGAAGTCGCGCATCCAGGCGTGATCCTGATACAGCTGCTGACGACCGCTCACCGTGCGCCAGGGAATCAGCTCGTGAACGTTGGTGTAGCCGGCGTTGTAGGAAACGTGCTCATCTTCCAGGCCGGACCAGGTCGGGCTTGAGATAATCTTGCGCGGCTGGGCGACGATGTCCCGGAAGCGGATTTTTTCTTCCTGCTTGGGTGTCGCCAGATGGGTGTGATCCAGCCCGGTAATCTTGCCAAGCGCGCCCCAGGCCTTCACCGCCACATGACCGTTGGTTTCCGGGGCGAGGGTCAACACGGTTTCGGCGGCGTCGATCGCTGACTCGATGCACGGGCGACCTTTCGCCGAACCCTCAAGCTTGCGTTTATTAAGCTTGCCGAGCAGCTCAACTTCGGCATCGGTATTCCAGTTGATGCCTTTACCGCCGTTGCCGAGCTTTTCAAGCGCCGGACCAAGCGACGTGAAGCGCTCATAGGTTTCCGGATAGTTACGCTGCACTTCCATCAAGGCAGGCATGGTTTTGGCGGGGATCGGGTCGCACTCGCCCTTTTTCCAGTCTTTGACATCCACCTGGGATAGCTCCCCCGGTGAGTCGTGCTGTAGCGGCAGCGTGACCAGATCGGTTTCTTCGCCAAGGTGGCCGACGCAGGCTTTTGAAAACGCCTTGGCAATGCCCTTGTAGATGTCCCAATCGCTGCGCGATTCCCACGCCGGGTCGGTCGCCGCCGTCAGCGGGTGAATAAACGGGTGCATATCCGAGGTGTTCAGGTCATTTTTTTCATACCACGTGGCCGTGGGCAGCACGATGTCGGAATACAGGCAGGTAGTCGACATGCGGAAGTCCAGCGTCACCAGCAGGTCGAGTTTGCCTTCCGGCGCTTCGTCGTGCCATTTCACTTCTTCGGGCTTCTGGCCGCCAAAATCGCCCAGATCCTTGCCTTGAATACCGTGGCGCGTCCCCAGCAGGTACTTGAGCATGTATTCATGCCCCTTGCCGGAGCTGCCGAGCAGGTTGGAGCGCCAGATAAACATATTGCGCGGGAAGTTCTGCGGATTGTCGGGATCTTCAGCGGCAAAGGAAAGCTCGCCTTTCTTCAACTGATCCACGACGTAGTCTTTGCTGGCCATGCCCGCGGCTTTTGCCGCTTCAGCAATACGCAGCGGGTTGGTGCCCAGCTGCGGCGCCGAGGGGAGCCAGCCCATGCGCTCGGCACGGACGTTGTAATCGATCAGGCTCCCGGTGTGCCGCGAAGTATCCGCCAGCGGCGAGAGAATCTCCTTGATCTCCAGCTTCTCGTAGCGCCACTGCGAGGAGTGGTTATAGAAAAACGAGGTGGAGTTCATGTGCCGTGGGGGGCGCGTCCAGTCAAGACCAAAGGCGAGCGGGAGCCAGCCGGTCTGCGGGCGCAGCTTCTCCTGGCCAACATAGTGCGCCCAGCCGCCACCGCTCTGTCCGATACAGCCGCACATGATCAGCATATTGATCAGGCCACGGTAGTTCATGTCCATGTGGTACCAGTGGTTCATCCCGGCGCCGACGATGATCATGGATCGACCTTGGGTTTTGTCCGCGTTATCGGCGAATTCCCGGGCGATCCGGGTTGCCTGCTCGGCGGAGACGCCGGTGATCTTTTCCTGCCAGGCGGGGGTATAGGGTTTGATCTGATCGTAAGCCGTCGCGCCGTCGTCTTCGCCCTCGTTGCCCAGACCGCGGTCGATGCCGTAGTTGGCGCACATCAGGTCGAAAACCGTCACCGCCATTACGCTGCTGCCATCGGCTTTGGTCAGCCGCTTGACGGGCAGGCAGTGATAGAGACGGTCGCCGCTCGCGCCGGCGACATGATTGAAGTGCTCATGCTCGATGCCACCAAAGTAGGGAAACGCCACCCGCACGATGTCGTCGTGACGTCCCACAAAGGTCAGCAGCGGCTTGATCTCGCCGCCCTCGGCATCACGCGGCTCAAGATTCCACTTGCCATGATTGGCCTCGTCTTCGCCCCAGCGAAAACCAATCGAGCCCCGCGGCACCACAAGCTGGTCGCGGGTTTCGTCCCAGGCCAGGGTTTTCCACTCTGGGTTGTTGTGCTGGCCCAGGTTGTCAGCAAAGTCGGCTGCGCGCAGTTGACGACCCGGCACGATAGTGCCGTCCTCGCGGGTCTCCAGCTCGACCAGGCACGGCATATCGGTGTAGCGGCGCACGTAATCAGTGAAGTAGACGCTTGGATTCTCCAGATGGAACTCCTTGAGAATCACATGCCCCATCGCCATGGCAAGCGCCGCGTCGGTACCCTGCTTGGCGCTCATCCATTCGTCGGTGAGCTTGGAGACCTCGGCGTAATCCGGCGTGATCGAGACCGTCTTGGTGCCCTTGTAACGCACCTCGGTAAAGAAGTGGGCATCCGGCGTGCGGGTCTGCGGCACGTTGGACCCCCAGGCGATGATATAGCCCGAGTTGTACCAGTCGGCGGACTCGGGCACGTCGGTCTGCTCGCCCCAGGTCATCGGCGAGGCGGGCGGCAAATCGCAGTACCAGTCGTAAAAGCTCATGCACACGCCGCCGATCAACGACAGATAGCGACTGCCGGCGGCGTAGCTGACCATCGACATCGCCGGGATGGGCGAGAACCCGAGGATGCGATCCGGCCCGTATTGCTTGGCGGTGTATACGTTGGAGGCGGCGATCAGCTGGTTGAGTTCGTCCCACTCCGCGCGCACAAACCCGCCCATGCCTCGGGCGCGCTTGTACTGCTGGGTTTTCGCTGGGTCGCTAACGAGGTATTCCCAGGCATCCACCGGGTCGTTTTTTTCAGCCAGCGCTTCGCGCCACAGGCTCAGCAGGGCTTTGCGGATCAACGGATACTTCAAGCGGTTGGCGCTATACATGTACCAGGAATAGCTGGCCCCCCGAGGGCAGCCGCGCGGTTCGTGATTGGGAAGATCGGGCCGCGTGCGCGGGTAATCGGTCTGCTGGGTCTCCCAGGTCACCAGGCCATTCTTGACGTAGATTTTCCAGCTGCACGAGCCGGTGCAGTTGACGCCGTGGGTAGAGCGCACGACTTTGTCGTGCTGCCAGCGGCGGCGATAACTATCTTCCCACTGGCGGTCCTCTTGGCGAACTTCACCGTGATCACTCGCAAAAGGCTCGCGGGCCTTACGGAAAAAATTTAGCCGGTCAATGAAATGACTCATGGTCGATCTCCAGGCTTTTCAAAGGAAAGCAATCGCCTGATAGCAGACGTCTTGGAAATCGATTGTGGGGGATTGAACCGGCGATTTCTGCCCAGTTACCTCTATATACCCCACCCCTACCTCTTAGGTGATAGAACCCCCAAACCACTGGGGATAGAGGACGAAAAACGCTTGCGATCACTGACCTGCGTCAATGATGGTAAGGGCATCGGCATAGGATAGTGTCCCTCTACAACACTCAGCTTTCGCACTTAAAGGCGCGCTTATGAGCTCACGTCAACTTTCTGATCGCTTACCGCTACTGCGTTTGGCCTTTCGTCCTTTCTTTTATTTTGCCGCGCTGTTTAGCCTGCTCGCCATGCTGGTGTGGCTGGGCTTCTGGCACGGCAACGTTTGGCTTTCTCCCTACGGCGGCATGCTGTGGTGGCATCAGCATGAAATGCTGTTTGGCTTTGCGGGTGCCATCATCGCCGGTTTTCTGCTTACCGCGGTACAGAACTGGACGGGGCGGCCCGGGGTGTCGGGCTGGGCGCTACTGGGATTGGTGGTGCTATGGCTCGCCGCCAGGGTATTGCTGGCCTACGCCGCCTCTCTACCCGGCTGGCTATTATTGCTGGTGGATGTCAGCTTTCTACCGCTGGTTGCGATCATCATGGTGCGCAGCGTTGTGGCAGCACGCTTATGGCGCAACCTCTTGTTTCTTCCCGTGCTACTGCTGCTGGGCACCGCCAATGCCGCCATGCACCTCGGGGTGGTAAACGGCAACGCCCTGCTGATTCGCGAGGCAAGTCATCTGGCTGTCTTGACCATTACCCTGCTGATGGTGATATTGGGTGGACGCGTGATTGCGTTTTTCACCGCGCGCAAACTGAGCTTTCCCCAACCTGAGCGCACCCCGCTACTTGAGGCGCTGAGCCTTGGCAGCATGGCAGCCATTGTCGTTCTACAACTGATGAGTATGTTAAGCGACCTGGGCTCTGACCGGTTAATGGCCACGTTAATGACTATCGCCGCTTTAAGTAATGCCTGGCGATTAGCCCAGTGGAAAGGCTGGCTTGGCTGGCGCGAACCGCTTTTATGGGGATTGCACCTAAGCTATGCCTTTATTCCCCTTGGGTTAATGCTTTGGGCATGGCAGCTAGTCAGCGGCCAGCGCGTCGAAACCGCCGTGCACGCGCTGGCGATTGGCGCCATGGCAACGATGATGCTCGCCATGATGGCGCGGGTGTCGCCGGGCCATACCGGACGCGCCATCCAGACGTTACCGGGAGTAGGCTTGGCGCTGGGCATCCTGCTAATCGCAGGGCTGCTGCGTTCGGTGTGGCTGGTGGTATTTCCGCAGACAAGCCATTGGGTATTTAGCGCGGCCATCATCGCCTGGTGCATCAGCTATTTGGTTTTTTTACTGCACTACACCGTCCCACTCTTCTCTGCACGCGTTGATGGCAATGATGGTTAAGCAGGCAATGTCGGCAACCGGCGGCTTATGGGGAGATGATCGTGGCGGAGCACTATTTATTGCTAAAGCACCTGCATATCACCGCGGCTTATGCGAGTCTGGCATTTTTTGTCCTGCGCGCTATCTGGTCGTTCAACGGTGCCCAAGTGCTTCAGGCCCGTTGGGTAAAGGTGATACCGCATATCATCGATACGGCCCTGCTGGCCCTTGGGGTATCGCTGGCTGTTATACTGAATTTCTGGCCCTTGCCACCCTGGCTAAGCGCTAAAATCACCGCGCTGGTTATTTATATCGTGCTGGGCACGGTCGCCATCAAGCGTGGCAGAACGCCGACCACGAGAGCCATGGCGGCGTTGGCGGCGATCAGCGTATTTGGCTACATGGTGGGGGCCGCCATACAGCGTTCGCCGCTATCCTGGCTTGGCTGGCTTGGCTGATACCTGAACATAATGAAAAAGGAGAGCCCATGCGACTGACACAGATAGCCTGGTGTGCGCTTGCCTACCTGTGTATCGGTCTGGGCATCGCCGGGATTGTGCTGCCTCTCGTACCCACTACACCGTTTTTACTGCTCGCGCTGTGGGCCGCCACCAAAGGCTCTCCCCGCATGGCACACTGGTTGTATCACCATCCGCGTATGGGCCCCTACCTTCACGCCTGGCACGAACAGCGGGCCATTCCAAAGCGGGCCAAGATCATTGCCTTGGGGCTGTTGACGAGCACTTGGCTGATACTGTTGGCCAGCGGCGCACACCACTTCCTGCTCGTGGGGATGGCTACATTTTTCATCGGCGCTGCCAGTTTTATTGTCACACGCCCAAACGCCTATGCCGATCAATAAGCGCACTCTTACCCCTTGCCCGCGATACTCTTCTTATCCCCACAAAGAAGCATTACACTTACTTGATTAAATAATAGGGGCACGGCCCAATACCGCACCCTAGATGCCTTCTCTGCGCACCGGGAGTGACATGAACCCCCTACACCATTCGTTGGTCGTCAGAATCGTCGCGTTACTGCTGATCATCGGTAGCATGGCCATCGCCAGCATCAGCGCGACCATTGTGATCGCCCAACGTAGCCAGGGCGACGCCGAAGCGATTAACGTGGCCGGCTCGCTCAGGTTGTACAGCGCGCAAATCAGCCAGACGCTTCAGCAGCCGTCGACCACCAACAGCAACGCACGCCAGGCTGCGATTGACCGAGCCACGGCACGCTTTTCCGAACGGCTGGCAAGCCCTGCTTTAACTGACCGGGCGGGTGTTTCGTTAACGGATCAGGCCGAGCAGTCACTCACTTCATTGACCACCCAATGGCAGCGCGATATCACCCCGCTGATCGAACGTGCACGAGACGGCGACGGTGGCGACGTTCGACTTGCGATCGACAGTCTCGATGGTTATATCGCCGATATCGACCACTTTGTCACTCTTCTGGAAGACCATAGCCAGGACAAGATCCGCTTTCTGACCCAGCTGCAGATGGGAAGCTTGGTATTGATTGGCCTGCTCTTGACCGCAGCGCTCTACGACCTTCGCGCCCATTTTATCAAGCCACTACGGCGATTAATGCGGCTCAGCCGTGAAGTGGGCAAGCGCAATTTTGGCTACCGTGCGCCGGCTCATTCCAAAGATGAGCTGGGTCAGCTGGGCCAAACGTTCAACCAGATGGCTGCGGAACTTGGCGACAGCTACCAGGAACTCGAGTCCCGGGTGTTCAGCAAGCAGGCAGAACTCAAGCGCCATAACCGGGCGCTGCAAATTATTCATGACGGCAGCCGAGCGCTTTATGGCGGTGGCAACGACCTTTGCTCAAGCGCCGCCCCGATGCTCCGTGAACTGGAGGCCTTATTGGCCATTGGCCCCATGTCCCTGTCTCTGCATAATTCCCACGACAACAGCGATATGGAAATTCTTGCCACCCACTCGCTTGAACGCCCTCGTTATTGCCGCGACCTGGCCTGTGTGGCCTGTCTGGAGCCCGCTCAGCCTATCGGTTTGGGTGATACGACTCACGACCCTGCTTTGCGCGTCGATAGCCATACTCATCAGTTGCAACTACCCATTACTGCTGGGCATTTAACCCTAGGGTATTTGACTGTTAGCTATACCAGCCCTATCAGCGATACCACCCACCAACTGCTCAACACGCTATGCGGGCAACTGGCCACCGCTATATACCTGCAGCAGCGAATCGAAGAGCAACAGCAGCTATCGCTGATCAAGGAACGCACCATCATCGCCCGTGAACTGCATGATTCACTGGCCCAATCGCTGTCTTATCTCAAGATGCAGGTAGCCCGGCTCGAGCGCATGCAGGCCAAGGCAGTGCCCGTTGAGCAACAAAGCAACGTGATGAGCGATTTACGTGATGGCTTGAACAGCGCCTATCGCCAACTGCGTGAGCTATTGAGCACGTTCCGGCTGTCACTGGATAAACCGGGCCTGCAGGCGGCACTGCAACATACCGTCGATGAATTCAGCGAGCGGCTGGGTTTTCCAGTAGCCTTTAGCTATGCCGTACCGCCCCATTTGCTCAGCGCTAACGAAGACGTGCACATCTTACAAATCACCCGTGAAGCGCTAGCCAATACGCTCAAACACGCCAACGCCCAATGGGCCAGTGTCAGCTTGACCTTTGAGCAGGCCGAACTGCGTCTGACCATCGAGGACGACGGTGTTGGACTCAAGCAAGCCGAGTCGCCGCCCATGCATTTCGGGCTGGTGATCATGCGCGATCGGGCCAGCCATATTAACGGCACATTGACCTTTCATAACCGCCCCACAGGCGGAACCGGCGTTTATCTGTGTTTTACGCCCCAGGCCAACCGACTCATCAAGGAAGCGCGCTTATGAGCACTCCCAACTCCGCTGCGGACCCGATCGCCACCATCATTGTCATAGACGATCACCCGCTACTGCGCCGCGGCGTCCGCCAGCTGTTGGACATGGAGGATGATCTGCAGCTGATTTACGAGACCGGCTCGCCGCAGGAGGGAATCCAGCAGGCCGTTGCGCTCGAGCCGGACATGCTGCTGCTCGATATGAACATGCCCGACATGAGCGGCCTGGAAACCCTCCAGCACCTTCGCGATGCGGGCTACGGCGGTCGAATAATCATGTACACGGTCTCGGATCAGGAGGGTGACGTGGTCGATGCGCTGCGCGGCGGCGCCGACGGCTATTTGCTCAAGGATATGGAACCCGAAGATATGGTCCACCAACTGCGCCAGGCCGCCAAGGGACGTATGGCGATCAGCGAGAACCTGACCGCCCTGCTGGCTCAGGCGCTGCGCAACCAGCGCGGCGCTTCGCCAGCGCCTTCATCGGCATCCTTGACCCAGCGCGAGAAGGAAATACTGCGTGAACTGTCGGCGGGAATGTCCAACAAGCTGATTGCCCGCAAACTGGGTATTACTGAAGGTACGGTCAAGGTCCACGTTAAGCACCTGCTAAAAAAGCTTCACCTTCGCTCGCGGGTAGAGGCCGCCGTTTGGGCTGTGCAGGAAGGGATAAGCTAAACCGGTTCTATGTGGTTACCCCTAAATACCTAGCGGCAAATTTTGATCCTGCACCCACACCGCCTACACATAAAAATAACTCATAAAAACAATGCTTTAACTTAAATAACTCGCTACCTCCTTAGAGGTAGTTGGCCGTTAACACCCCTCTATTCCCCCGTTTTCTCGGATCAAGCCAAGGCGTATCTTGCAAGGCACTGCGCTTTGCAGCACTTGCGTCCAAAGGGGGTAGCGAATGGCCAAACACAATGCCGACATAGAACACTGGGACGTTGAGGATCCGCAATTCTGGGATCAGCAGGGCAAGCGAACCGCCACTCGAAACTTGTGGATTTCCATTCCCAGTCTCCTGCTTGGCTTTGCCGTCTGGATGATGTGGGGAATGATCACCACCCAGATGCTAAACCTGGGGTTCCCCTTTTCGAACGATCAGCTTTTCACTCTCACCGCCATCGCCGGGTTGGCAGGGGCCACGCTGCGGATCCCTGCATCATTTATGATCCGCATTGCCGGCGGTCGCAATACCATCTTTTTAACCACCGCGCTGTTGATCATACCGGCGGCCGGCACCGGTTTTGCGCTGATGAACCCGCAAACGCCTTTCTGGGTGTTTCAGGCACTTGCACTGCTTTCCGGCATTGGCGGGGGGAATTTCGCCTGCTCGATGAGCAATATTTCCAACTTCTTCCCCAAACAGCAGCAAGGCTATGCGCTAGGCATGAATGCCGGGCTGGGTAATTTTGGCGTGACCACCATGCAGATTCTCGTGCCACTGGTCATGACGGTCGGCCTGTTCGGCGCGCTGGCAGGCGAGCCCATGGCGCTGGAAAGTGCGAGCGGCACGCTCATCGGTCGCATTGAGGCTGGCACCGATACCTGGATTCAAAACGCCGGTTTTGTATGGCTATTGTTTCTTGTACCGCTGGCAATCGCCGGCTGGTTTGGAATGAACAACCTTCGCCCTATCACCCCCAACCCGGGCAACCCTCTGCAGGCATTCGCCAAGATTCTGGGGCTATACGCGGTGGGCATCCTGACATCCATCGCGGGCGTCCTGGCACTCGGGTATATCAATATGTGGTTTGCCCTGCCCCTGACGATTGTAGTCACGCTGGCGCTGTTGCGGCTGCTGCCGGGCGATATCAAGCCGGCGATCACAAAACAGTTCGGTATTTTCTCCAACAAGCACACCTGGTCGATGACGGTGCTTTACATCCTCACCTTTGGCTCTTTTATCGGGTTTTCGGCCGCGCTCCCCCTCTCGATCAACATTATTTTCGGCAACATGATGGACGTCGCCGCTGACGGCAGCATGACCCGTGTCACCAACCCCGATGCACCGAGCGCGCTGACCTGGTCATGGATAGGCGCCTTTGTCGGGGCACTGATTCGCCCGGTGGGCGGCTGGATATCCGACAAGGTCGGCGGCTCGATTGTCACCCAGGTGATCTCGGCCATCATGGTGGTGGCTTCCATTGCCTGCGGCTATGTGATGATGCTGGCCTACAACGCCACCGATCCAAATCAGTTCTTTTGGATATTCCTATTGCTATTCATTGTGCTTTTCGCCGCCAGTGGTATCGGCAATGGTTCGACCTTTCGCAGCATCGGGGTGATTTTCGACGCCCAGCAGAAAGGACCGGTACTCGGCTGGACCTCGGCTATCGCCGCCTACGGCGCGTTTATAGCGCCGCGGGTGATTGGCGATCAAATCAAAGCGGGCACACCGGAACTGGCGATGTATGGCTTTGCCGTGTTCTATGCCATTTGCCTGATCGTTAACTGGTGGTTTTATCTTCGCAAAAACGCCTACGTCAAAAACCCGTAGACCTAAAGCCCTGCCCGCCTAGCGACTAACGCCACCCCAATGTCAAGAGAGGCCAACATGGCGTCAAAACGTTTTCAACAAACCTCGGTGCTGATCGCCAACACCTTTGCCTTCACCATGTGCTTCATGGTGTGGACGATGTTTGGCGAAATAGGCGTGCCGATTGCAGAAGAACTTAACCTGAATGGCACTCAGTTCGGCATCCTGACCGCCGTCCCCATCCTGACCGGCGCACTATCACGCCTGCCCCTGGGCGCAATGACCGACCAATACGGCGGCCGACCGGTGTTTTTTATTATCCTGCTGCTGATTATACCCGCCGTATGGCTCGTTCAATTCGCCACTCAGTACTGGCAACTTCTTACGCTAGGGGCATTTATCGGCCTTGCTGGCGGGGCCTTTTCAGTAGGTATCACCTATACCGCCAAGTGGTTTGAAAGCGATCGCCAGGGGCTTGCCATGGGCATCTTTGGTGCCGGTAACGCGGGGGCGGCGGTGACCAAGTTTATCGCCCCGACGGTGATTGTGATGCTCGGCTGGCAGGCGGTGCCGAATATTTACGCGGCGATCATGCTGGTCACCGCAATCCTCTTCTGGTGTTTCACCTTCACCAATCCGGCCCACCGCAGCCCTGGAAAAGCACCCCTGCGCGAGCAGATCAAAATCCTCAACGATCCTAAAGTGTGGAAGTACTGCCAGTACTATTCGCTCGTATTTGGCGGCTATGTCGGCGTGTCGCTTTGGCTCACACGCTATTACATGTCCGAATACGGCTTTGGTATTCAGTTGGCGGCGGTGATCGCCACCATTTTCGTGCTGCCGTCCGGAGTCATCCGCGCCTTCGGTGGCTGGCTTTCCGACCGCTTCGGTGCCCATAACGTTACCTGGACGTGCCTTTGGGCCAGCCTGATTGCCTTGTTTATCATGTCCTACCCGGAAACACGCTATAGCATTGAAGCGGCGGGTGGCGCAGGTCGTGTGGAGTTCGGCTTCGGCATACCAGTATGGCTGTTTACCGTAGCGTTGTTTGTGGTGGGTATCGCATGGGGCATTGGCAAGGCGTCGGTATTCAAATACCTCTCCAACGAGTACCACGAAAACCTCGGGCTTGTTTCCGGCATTGTCGGGCTGGCGGGTGGGTTGGGCGGGTTTTTCCTGCCCATCATGTTTGGTGCCCTGGTAGATATAACCGGTGTTGCCACCACGGTGTGGATGCTGTGTTTCGGTATTACGCTGGTGTCGATCATCTGGATGTGGTGGACAGAGCGACGCTCACCGGTAATCACACGCAGTACATCGTCAGGCGCAAAGGCCGAACAAGGGGTAACGAGCGAGGGATAAAGCTGAGAAGGTAGTGCGAGGAGGCTGGTTGAAAGACAACCCAAAATAAAATAACGGGGCTGAAATGGAGGCGGCCCCAAAAGCCACATCCCGGCACACGCATCCACCACTACCGTTGCTCCCTTCCGGGCCTGGCGGGGTTTGCAGTTTAGCGTTGCGGGAGGACCTAAGGGGCCACCATAACAGCTGACTCATTTGCGAGTCTGCCTACGCTGAGTGGTGGCTACGCCCTGATTTGAACAGGGGACCCCATCATTATGAGTGATGTGCTCTAACCAACTGAGCTACGTAGCCTTTCCGACATCAGCGGAGACGCATTGTGCCTATCTTAACGGCAAAAGGCAAGCCGTTATCGACCTGCCTTTTGCTCCAAGCACCTTTTATTGCAATGCGTTACGCACAGCTTCTTCAGCAGGCTCGCCATCGATCGTTTCCACGCCGGCTAACCACTCGCCTAGCAGCTCATCATTTTCCTGCAGGTAAGCACGCGCGGCATCACGGGGGTCTTCACCATCGTCCATGATTTCGCCCATCAACTGATTTTCCATTTCGAGTGTGAACGTCATGTTGTTGAGCAGTTCACCAACATTAGGGCACTCTTCCGCGTAACCACCACGGGTGTTGGTATACACCGTCGCACCACCCAGGTCAGGGCCAAAGTAATCGTCAGCCCCTTCAAGATACGCCATGTCAAAGTTGGTATTCATGGGGTGTGGCTCCCAACCCAGAAATACCATCCAATCTTCATTGGGTACCCGCGCTGTCAGTTCGGCCAGCATGCCGGCTTCACTGGAATCGACCAACTGCCAATCGCCAAGGCCGAAAGCATCGTCATCGATCATTTGCTGGATCAATTCGTTGCCATCGTTGCCTGCTTCAATACCATGCAGTTGCTGGTCAAACTGGTCGGCATGCTCTGCCAGGTCTTCGACCGACGTGACGCCTGCATCGTAAACATACTGCGGCACGGCCAGGGTGTATTTGGCACCTTCTAAATTGGCCGTTAACCGATCAACTGTGCCTTTTTCAACGTAAGGGTCACTGATTGAGGCCATTGACGGCATCCAGTTGCCCAAAAAGACATCAAAGTCACCGTTTTCCATGCCCGAGTACGCGATGGGTACCGATACGGTATCCACTCGTGCCTCGTAGCCCATACCTTCAAGCACTTCGCTGGCAAGCGCTGTGGTCGCAGTGATGTCGGTCCAGCCTACCTCGGCGAAGCGAACAGTGCTGCATTCGTTAGCCATCGCCAGTGAAGGAAGTCCCGCCGTGACGACCATCGCCCCCATCATACCAATATGTGTTTTCTTCATTCAGCGTCCCCTTTTCATCAGATTATCGATCACCCGCTCCGCATTCATATCGCAGCGGCAGCTAACATCTTTTTGTTGATTGAACGTTCAATAAAAAGATGCCATCATTGTTAGGTAATCATGCCTAAAGTCGTTTTTCAAGGTAATGGGTGAATAGGCATTCAACGCGACAGGAGACAGCCATGCCTAAAGTGGGAATGGAACCAATACGCCGCGAGCAATTAATTAACGCCACCATGGCGGCTATTGACGAAGTTGGATTGGCGGAAGCCACTGTCATGCGGATTGCCCGCCACGCGGGGGTGTCAGCAGGTATTATCAGCCATTACTTTGGCGGCAAGGATGGACTGCTGGAAGCTACCATGCGGCAAATTTTGACCGACCTCAACCACGCTATTTCAGTGCGTCGCCAAGCGTTGGAAGACCAGACGCCACGCGCCCACATTGGTGCCATTATTGAAGGCAACTTTGACCGCACTCAGGTGACCGGCCCGGCCGCCAAGACCTGGCTTGCCTTCTGGGCCAGCAGCATGCACAAGCCGACACTGCAACGCCTGCAGAATGTCAATGACCGCCGCCTGTACACCAATTTATGCCACCAATTTCGCCAGATAATGCCGAGGTCTGATGCTCGCAACGCGGCTCGGGGTCTGGCCGCCATGATCGACGGCTTGTGGTTGCGCGGCGCACTTACACCAGAAGGCCTGGACGCCAACGAAGCCCGCCACCTGGCCCACACCTACCTTGACCAACTACTTGCTCACCATGGGTGCCAACAACCTGCATCCATGATCGAATCTTATTAAGGAGACCACCATGGCTACTCATGATGTACTGCCTCTTTTCATTAATGGTCGCCCGGTTGATGCCACCTCAGGCGATACGTTTACCATCACCAATCCTTTCGATGGCAGCCTGCTGGCAACGGTCGGTCAGGCAAGCCAGGCCGACGTTGATAGCGCCGTTGAAGCGGCCCGCGAAGGCCAGCGCAAGTGGGCCGCCATGACCGGCATGGAACGCGCACGCATCATGCTGCGTGCCGTTGCGCTGTTAAGAGAGCGTAATGACGAGCTGGCTGAACTGGAAACTCGCAATACCGGCAAGCCAATCAGCGAAACCGCAAGCGTCGATATCGTCACCGGTGCCGATGCGCTGGAGTACTATGCGGGCCTCGCCCCAGCTATCGAGGGCAGCCAGATTCCACTGCGGGATAGCTCGTTCGTCTACACCCGCCGCGAACCGCTGGGTGTGATCGGTGCCATCGGCGCCTGGAACTACCCGATTCAGATCGCCTGTTGGAAAGCCGCCCCGGCACTGGCCGCGGGTAACGCGATTGTCTTCAAGCCCAGTGAAGTCACGCCGCTCACGACGGTGAAGCTTGCCGAAATCTTCACCGAGGCGGGTCTCCCCGACGGCGTGTTCAACGTCGTCCAGGGTGACGGCCGCGTGGGCGCCATGCTGACCGGGCATAAAGGTATCGACAAGGTATCGTTTACCGGTGAAGCCGGTACCGGCAAGAAGGTCATGTCAGCAGCGGCCGAATCGACGCTCAAAGACGTCACCATGGAACTGGGCGGCAAATCGCCGCTGCTGGTCTTTGCCGATGCCGATCTGGACCGCGCTGCCGATGCTGCCATGATGGCCAACTTCTATTCCTCCGGCCAAATCTGTACCAACGGCACCCGCGTGTTTGTGGAACGCAGCGTCAAAGACGCCTTTGAGGCCAAACTGGTCGAGCGCGTCAAGCGTATCAAGGCGGGCGACCCCATGGATTCGGCTATCAATTTCGGCCCGCTGGTCAGCTTCGAGCACCAGGAGAAAGTGCTCTCCTACATTGCTCTCGGCAAAACCGAAGGCGCACGCGTCCTGGTGGGCGGCGAGGACTGGAACAGCGGCAGCTGGGCCAACGGTGCCTGGGCGGCGCCGACGGTCTTCACCGACTGCACCGATGACATGCGCATCGTCAAGGAAGAGATCTTTGGCCCGGTGATGTCGGTACTCGCCTTTGATGACGAGGAAGAGGTGGTTCGCCGCGCCAATGACACCACCTACGGCCTCGCCGCCGGTGTCTTCAGCGAAAGCCTGAACCGCGCCCACCGGGTGATCCATCAGTTGGAAGCCGGTATCTGCTGGGTCAATACCTGGGGCGAATCGCCCTCCGAAATGCCAGTTGGCGGCTATAAAGAATCGGGCATTGGCCGCGAAAATGGGGTCGAGACGCTCAACCACTATACCCAGACCAAGTCTGTACAGATCGAGATGGGGCCGTTTGAGTCTGTGTTTTAACTGTTTTCAACACACGAACTCATGAACCAAGGGCCTGGGGGTGGCCAAGCTACCCCCAGAGTCGCACCCTCCCCCTATAAGTCCCGGTGAATCAGTATGTCTCAACCACGTGAATTTGATTACATCATTATCGGTGCAGGTTCCGCAGGCAATGTGCTTGCGACTCGCCTAACTGAAGACAGTGACGTCAGCGTGCTGCTGCTGGAAGCAGGCGGCCCAGACTATCGCTTTGACTTCCGAACCCAAATGCCCGCTGCCCTGGCCTACCCGCTGCAGGGCAAGCGCTACAACTGGGCATTTGAAACCGACCCCGAACCGCATATGGACGGCCGCCGCATGGAATGTGGCCGCGGCAAGGGCCTGGGCGGCTCCTCGCTGATCAACGGCATGTGCTATATCCGCGGCAATGCGCTGGATTACGACAACTGGGCCAAGCAACCGGGTCTTGAAGACTGGGACTATTTAAGCTGTTTGCCCTACTTCAAAAAAAGCGAAAGCCGCGATATCGGACCAAATGACTATCACGGCGGCGAAGGGCCGGTCAGCGTCACGACGCCCAAGGCGGGCAATAACCCGCTTTACCACACCTTTATCGAGGCCGGAAAGCAGGCAGGCTACCCTGAGACCGACGACGTCAACGGCTATCAGCAAGAAGGTTTTGGTCCCATGGACCGCTTTGTGACGCCTAACGGCCGCCGAGCGTCGACGGCACGTGGCTACCTGGATACCGCCAAGCAGCGCGAAAATCTGACCATCGAAACTCATGCGGTAACCGATGTAATCGAGTTCGAGGGTAAGCGTGCAGTGGGCGTGCGCTATGAGCGAAAAGGCGAGAAACAGCAGGCCTACGTTCGTCGTGAAGTGCTGCTGTGTGGCGGTGCTATCGCCTCACCGCAGATTCTTCAGCGCTCGGGGATTGGCAACCCGGAATTGCTTAAAGAGCTCGATATCGAGACAATTCACGACCTGCCCGGTGTCGGTGAAAACCTCCAGGACCATCTGGAGATGTACATCCAGTACGAATGCAAAGAGCCTATTTCGCTCTATCCGGCGCTCAAATGGTACAACCAGCCGAAGATTGGTGCCGAGTGGCTGTTCAAGGGCACCGGCGTGGGCGCCAGCAATCAGTTTGAATCCTGCGGCTTTATCCGCAGCCGCGATGAGGAAGAGTGGCCCAACCTGCAGTACCACTTCCTGCCCATCGCGATCAGCTACAACGGTAAAAGCGCGGTGCAGGCCCACGGCTTCCAGGCTCATGTCGGCTCCATGCGCTCGGAAAGCCGCGGCCGCATTCGCCTGACCTCGAAAGATCCCCATGCGGCGCCAAGCATCCTGTTCAACTACATGGCCAAGGACAAAGACTGGCAAGAGTTCCGCGATGCCATTCGCCTGACCCGCGACATCATCGCTCAGCCAGCCTTTGACCCATACCGTGGCCGCGAGATCGCACCCGGCCCGGCTGTTCAGTCGGATGCCGAACTCGATGCCTTTGTCAAACAGCACGCCGAAACCGCCTATCACCCCTGTGGTAGCTGCCGGATGGGCAACGACGAAATGGCAGTCACGGATGGCCAGGGCCGCGTCCATGGCATTGACGGCTTGCGCGTGGTCGATGCGTCCTTGTTCCCGGTGATTCCCACCGGCAACCTGAATGCCCCCACCATCATGCTGGCCGAAAAGATCGCCGACCGGATTCGTGAACGTGAGCCCCTGCCCCGGGCCAACGTCGACTATTACGTCGCCAACGGCGCACCAGCCAAACGCCACTGAACCAAGTCTGGTTAGCAAAACTCTAAAACGTCGTAGCCCAGCGCTGCGACGTTTTTTTATGTCCCTTTAACGCATCGAAATACTTGCACTGGGTGGCGCAGGTCTGCCAATATTCAAACATCTGTTTAAATCTGTGCATTATTAACCATATCGTATCCTTCAACACTATCCCTCAACATATGGAGAGGCACTATGCTCACCCTACTACTGATCGTGCTGGCGGCTGTTGGCCTGCTCGCGGTGATGCGCCGCGAAGCCGGTGCGACCGCCGCCCTGGTCGTGCTTGCCGTGCTGGGTCTTGTTGGCCTGGTGTTCGATGCCGCCGTCATTGGCGTGCTCTTACTGCTGGGCGCCGCCGCTGTGGCCATTGCCGGGCTTCCTGCGCTACGCCGCCAGTGGCTTACCCCGCGGCTGTTTGCAATGTTCAAGAAAGTCGCGCCCAAAGTCTCTGACACAGAGCGCACTGCGTTGGAAGCGGGCACTGTCTCCTGGGATGGCGAGCTGTTTTCCGGCAAGCCCCAATGGAACAAGCTGCTCAACTTTAAAGACGAAGGCCTGCGTGAAGACGAGCAAGCCTTTCTCGACAACCAGTGCGCAAAAGCCGCCGGCATGTGTAATGCCTGGGATATCGCCATTGAGCGCGCGGACCTTCCCCAGCAATTGTGGGATTACCTGAAAAAAGAAGGCTTCTTCGGCATGATCATTCCGAAGGAGTACGGCGGCCTGGGCTTCTCGGCCAAGGCCCAGTCCATGGTGCTGCAAAAGCTCTCCGCCAATGAAACGCTGATGGTTACCGTCGGTGTGCCCAACTCGTTGGGCCCAGGCGAGCTACTGCTCAAATATGGTACTCAGGAGCAGAAAGATCACTACCTGCCGCGCCTGTCCGATGGCCGTGAGATTCCCTGCTTTGGCCTGACAGGCCCGCGTGCCGGTTCAGACGCTACCTCGCTGCCGGACACCGGCGTCGTGTGCAAGCAAATGGTCAACGGTGAAGAAGTCCTCGGCCTGCGGCTCAACTTTGAAAAGCGCTGGATCACCCTGGCGCCCATTGCCACCGTTGTCGGTCTTGCCTTCAGGCTGTTTGATCCCGAGAACCTGCTCGGCGATGAAGAAGACCGCGGCATTACCCTGGCGTTGATTCCCCGCGATACCGACGGTATGGAGATTGGTCGTCGCCACCATCCGATCGGCAGCCCGTTTATGAATGGTCCGATCAAGGGTAAGGACGTTTTTGTCCCGCTGGATACGATCATCGGCGGCCCCGACATGATCGGCCAGGGTTGGCGCATGCTGGTCGAGTGTCTTTCCATCGGCCGTTGTATTACGCTTCCCTCAGGCGCCACCGGCACGGCGCGCTATGCGTTGGGCTGGAGCGGCGGCTTCACCCGCGTGCGCCGTCAGTTCAACGTGCCCGTGGCGGAAATGGAAGGCGTGCAGGAACCTCTGGCGCGCATGGCAGCCCTCGGGTACATCGCCCAGGCAACGGTCTATCAAACCGCCAACCTGATCGACCATGGCGAAAAGCCCGCAGTCCCCTCGGCGATTCTGAAAAGCCAACTGACCGAATTCCAGCGCGATATTCTTGCCGATGCCATGGACGTACATGGCGGTAAGGCGGTCACTCTGGGCCCACGCAACTACCTGGGTATTGGCTACAGCGCCAATCCGGTGGCGATCACCGTGGAAGGCGCCAACATCATGACCCGCAACCTGATGATCTTCGGTCAGGGAGCTATCCGCTGCCATCCCTATGTGCTTGAGGAGCTAGCCGCGAAGGACGCCAACGATATCAAGGCATTCGACAAGGCGTTCTTCAGCCATGCGGGACTCATCTTTGGCAACGCGGCCCGCGCCTTCACCCTGGGCTTCGGCATCGGCAAACCCAATGTGCCGTTCGACGGCCCGGCGGCCGCCTACGCCCAGGACATTGCCCGCCTCTCGGCAGGCTTCGGACTGTGCGCCGATGCGGCCATGGCAAGCCTCGGATCGGCCTTGAAGAAACGTGAAATGCTCTCCGCCCGTCTTGGCGATGTGCTTTCCAACCTCTACCTGGCCTCGATGGTACTCAAGCAATGGCAAGCGGGTGACAAGGTGGAAGGCGAAGAAGCCCTGCTGCATTACAGCTGTCGTTTCCTGCTCCAGCGGGCTGAACAGGCCTTTGTCGAGATTTTCGATAACCTGCCCAACCGGGCGCTGGGCAAGACGCTGAAAGTGATCGTCATGCCGACCGGTCGCCGCTGGGACAAGCCCCACGATGACGATGCGCGGGATATCGCCAAGCGCGTCTCCACCCACAGCGCATTGCGTACCAAGCTGTTGCACAATACCTGGGACGCCGACGACGGCGAACAGCGCAACCCGCTCGCCCGCTATAACGCGCTGCTGGTGGACTACGAGCGTGCTGAGGCAATCTATCGCACGGTCAACAAAGCCTATGCCAAGGGTGAACTGCCGCAGACGGCACTGCATCCTGAAGCACGGGTGGAAGCGGCATTGGAAGGCCGTCTAATTAGCGAAGAAGACGCCCAGTTCATGCGTGAATTCGAAGCTGAGGTATTGGAAATGCTCACTGTAGACGATTTCCCTTACGAAACCTTTGCTACCGACAAGTCGACGCTGATTGATCACAATGCCAAGCCGCAGTCGACACAAGCATCTGAGACGACAGACAGCATTAAATAGCCACTCGCTCGCACCAACCTTCAACCGGCCTCCCTGAGGCCGGTTTTTTTTGACCCTAGACTTTCGTTTAATTTTCGATTTTTCATCCAAAAACTGCAAACGAAAGCAGATAAAGGCATTGCAGGTTCGAAAACGATCAACTAGGATTTCGTAAACGAAAGCTAGATATTCTCCAATAACAACGACGCTAGCGAGATTCGCATGTCACTACATTTGCAAAATATCGCCCATACCGTAGGCGGTGTTCCCTATATTAGCGACGTTGACCTAGCACTCGAGCCGGGCTCCTTCAATGTGCTATTGGGCAGAACACTCGCAGGCAAGACCACACTGATGCGCTTGATGGCCGGCCTTGAGCCACCTACCCAAGGTCGGATTCTGATGGACGGCAAGGACGTCACCGGAGTACCGGTACGCCACCGTAACGTATCGATGGTATATCAGCAGTTCATCAATTATCCCAGTTTGACCGTCTACGACAATATTGCCTCGCCGCTTAAACTCGCCAAACAGCCAAAAAGCGAAATTAACAAGCGCGTCGGCGAAATTGCTGAGATGCTGCATATCGAGCATCTGCTTGACCGCTATCCTCTGGAGTTGTCCGGTGGCCAGCAACAGCGCACCGCCATGGGCCGCGCTCTGGTAAAAGACGCCGATGTCATTCTCTTCGACGAGCCGCTGGTCAACCTGGACTATAAACTCCGTGAGGAACTGCGCGACGAGCTGCGCGACTTGTTCAAAGTGCGTAACTGTATTGCCGTGTACGCCACCACTGAGCCTAATGAGGCTCTTGCACTCGGCGGCAACACAGCCATCCTTCACGAAGGTAAGCTGCTGCAGTACGGCCCCACCGATCAAATCTACCGGCAACCCAACGGCATTCTCAGCGCCGAGATGTTTTCTGAGCCGCCGATCAATATCGTGCCGGGTCGGCTCACCGACAACGACATCACCTTCGATAACGACACTCACTTTACCTGCGACGATGCCTTGCGAAAGCTGCCTCCTGGTGACTACCAGTTCGGGGTTCGCGCCTCGCATTTGAGCCTTACACCACAAGCCGCGGATGATCTGGAACTGCCGGTCACCGTGGATGTTGCCGAAATCAGTGGGTCCGAAACCTTTCTTCATGCGCGTCATGCGCACTTCCCACTGGTATTGCATCTCCTGGGAATACACGAATTGAAGGTCAATCAGCCCATCAAGGTTTATTTCCCCATTCATAAACTGTTTGTTTTCGACCAGCAGGGCCACATTGTGCATACCCCGTTGGCTCAGACGGAGGGCGCCGCGCATGGCTGAGATCGTGCTTAAAACACTCGCGCACACATACAGCGCCAACCCGCAATCGGCCGAGGATTACGCCATCCGCCATATGGAACACGTATGGCATCAAGGCGGCGCTTATGCCTTGCTGGGACCGTCCGGATGCGGCAAATCAACCCTTCTGAATATTATTTCAGGGCTACTGGCGCCTACCGAAGGAGATGTACTCTTCGATGGCCACCGGGTCAACGAACTGCCACCGGAAGAGCGCAACATCGCCCAGGTGTTCCAGTTCCCGGTGATCTACGACACCATGACGGTGTTCGATAATCTCGCCTTCCCGCTGCGCAACATGAACACCCCCGAGTACCGGGTTAAACCCAAGGTACTGGAAGTCGCCGACATCCTTGAGCTGACACCGCTGCTATCGCGCAAAGCCAAAAACCTGACCGCCGATGAAAAACAGAAGGTCTCCATGGGGCGCGGTCTGGTCCGCGACGACGTTACCGCCATTCTGTTTGATGAGCCGCTTACCGTCATCGACCCGCAGTTGAAGTGGAAGCTGCGCCGCAAGCTCAAGGAAATCCACGAGCGGTTTAACATCACCATGATCTACGTCACTCACGACCAGCTTGAAGCCTCGACCTTCGCTGACAAGATTGCCGTGATGTACCAAGGCCAGGTGGTGCAGTTCGGTACGCCACGGGAACTGTTCGAAACACCCGCGCATACTTTCGTGGGTTATTTCATCGGTAGTCCAGGCATGAATTTTTTCGAGCTTCGCTACGATGAGGCACAAAATACGGCCTACTTCGGCGACCAGCCACTGCCGTTAAGCAATGCTTATCTGGCCACGCTTAAAAAGACCGAGAGCGACAACCTCAAGCTCGGCATTCGCCCGGAATTCATCGACGTTCACGCAAGCGCCGCACCCGACACGATTGCCGTGCAAAAAGAGAACCTGCAGGACCTTGGCACCTACGCCATTCTCACCTTCTCGTTCAATCAGCAAACATTTAAAGCCAGGTTGCCCGAAGACCATCCTGCCCTGGGTGACACCGTCTATATCCGTTTTCCCGACGACAAACTGAGCCTTTACGTCGATGAATACCGAGTCGAGGTAGATCATGAATAAAGTCTATAACAACCGCGCCTGGCTATTGGTACTGCCAATGCTTGTCCTGGTCGCGTTTTCCGCGATCGTGCCACTGATGACCGTCGTCAACTACTCGGTGCAAGACGTGCTTGGGGCTAACGCCCGCTTCTTTACCGGCACCGAGTGGTTCGAAACCATGCTCAACGACCCGGCCCTGCAAGCGGCTTTTCTACGCCAGATAATATTCTCGCTCACCATTCTTGCCATCCAGATCCCTCTGGGAATCGGCATTGCGTTGATCATGCCCAAACGTGGTTGGCAAGCATCGGCAGTGCTGATCCTGATTACTCTGCCCCTGCTGATCCCCTGGAACGTAGTGGGCAGTATCTGGCAGATTTTCACACGCGGTGATATCGGCCTGATGGGTTGGGGACTTCGCCAGTTGGGCATCGAGTACAACATTACCCGTAACGCCGCCGATGCCTGGGTGACGATCATCCTGATGGACGTTTGGCACTGGACCCCGCTGGTCGCCATGCTTTGCTACAGCGGCCTGCGCTCCATCCCCGAAGCCTACTATCAGGCGGCGCGCATTGACCGTGCCTCAAAATGGGCGGTATTTCGCTACATTCAGTTGCCCAAGCTGACCAATGTGCTGGTCATTGCCGTGCTGCTGCGCTTCATGCACTCGTTCATGATTTACGCCGAGCCCTTTGTACTGACCGGTGGCGGGCCTGGCAGCTCAACGACCTTCCTGAGTCAATCATTGACCACCATGGCGGTGGGTCAGCAGGACTTGGGACCCTCCGCTGCTTTCTCGATTATCTACTTCCTGGTCATCCTGCTGGTGAGCTGGGTGTTCTACACCGCCATTATGAACATGCAGAAAGACAAGCATTCCCAGGGAGGAGCCTGATATGAGCTACCAACTGGAAAACACCCAGCAGGGTGAAAAATACAACACCATTTTCAGCCGCACCACACCCGCACAACGCCGCAAGCGCAACGCCAGAACCAAGCTGCGCTCGCGCCTGTTGCTGGGCGTCTATCTGCTCTTGATGATTCTGCCCATCTATTGGCTGCTGAATATGTCGCTGCAAACCAACAGCGAAATACTGGGCTCCATGACCATGTGGCCGGAGAACCTCACCTTTGACAACTATATTGGTATCTTTACCGACTCAAGCTGGTACATGGGCTATGTCAACTCGATTGCCTATGTGCTGATGAACATGCTTATCACCATCTGTGTGGCACTACCGGCTGCGTATGCCTTCAGCCGCTACAGCTTCATTGGCGATAAGCACCTGTTCTTCTGGCTGCTGACCAACCTCATGGCGCCGCCCGCTGTGTTCCTGCTGCCTTACTTCCAGCTTTATTATTCGGTCGGTCTCTTCGACACGCACATTGCCGTGGCGCTGGCGCACTGCCTCTTCAATATTCCACTGGCCATCTGGATTCTTGAAGGCTTCATGAGCAGCGTTCCCAAGGAGATCGACGAAACCGCCTACATCGACGGTTACAGCTTTCCACGCTTTTTCATTAAGATTTTTATCCCGATGATTCGCTCGGGTATCGGCGTCACGCTGTTCTTCCTGTTCATGTTCTCGTGGGTTGAGCTGCTCCTGGCCAGAACGCTGACGGCCACCGAGGCACAGCCCATTGGCATGATCATGACGCGCACGTCCACCGCGTCGGGGATTGACTGGGGCACGCTCGCCGCAGCCGGTGTGCTGACCATCTTGCCAGGCATTCTGGTGGTCTACTTTGTCCGCAACCATATCGCCAAGGGCTTTGCCCTGGGTCGTACCTAAGGAGGTGATGTATGTCTTGGATGGTATGGACGGTGCCCACCGCTATTTTCTTTTCCGCCATTGCCGCCATGTTGGCGGGGATGACGGTCTGGGAAATTGTCTCGCCCACCATAGAGCGTAAGGGCTTTCTACCCATCACGACCACACGCGGAGACCGGCTGTTTGTTGGCCTTCTGTCTGCTGCGTTTATTCATCTTGGCGTGATTGGCTTTACCTCATTATCGATTTGGTTAGCACTGGCAGCTTCGCTGGTCTGGCTGTTGGTGCTGATGCGCTGGGGGTAACCGGTGCGAGAACCAAAAGCGGTCTCATGGACGGATTCGCCATTAGGGAAGATCACAACACAACGAGGTCTATATGCGACATAACAATTTCAAACTTACCACCCTCGCCGCCAGCCTGCTGCTAGCATCCGGTTCGCTAGCCGCAGACGACCACGATGCGCGGGCGGTGGCCGAGCGGCTGGTCGACGAGCATTTCCAAAACTCGACCCTGAGCCGCGAGGAACAGATCGAAGAACTGATGTGGTTTGCCAAAGCGGCCGAACCATTTCGCGACATGGATATCCAGACCGTTGCGGAGGGGTTAACCACCCACGTCTATGAAAGCGAAGTACTTGCTGAAGCGTTCAGTGAGCTAACCGGTATCAACGTCACTCACAACATCATTGGCGAAGGCGATGTTGTCGACACCATGCAAAACCAGATGCAGTCGGGTAACAGCATCTACGATGGTTTCGTCAACGATACCGATGCCATCGGTACCCACATCCGCTATGGCACCACCATCAACCTCTCCGAGGCGATGGAAAACGAATGGGCCGACTACACGCTACCCACGCTGGATCTGGACGACTTCATCGGGCTGCAGTACGGCACCGGGCCAGATGGCAGCATCTATCAATTGCCAACCCAGCAGTTCGCCAACCTTTACTGGTTCCGCTACGACTGGTTCCAGCGCGAAGACCTGCAGGAGCAGTTCCGGGATATTTACGGCTACGACCTGGGCGTACCCACCAACTGGACCGCCTATGAGGATATCGCCGAATTCTTCACCGACCATGTTGGCGAGCTCGACGGCAAAGAGATCTATGGCCACATGGATTACGGTCGCCGCGACCCCTCACTAGGCTGGCGTTTCCACGACTCCTGGCTCTCCATGGCAGGTATGGGCAGTCCTGGCGTTCCTTCCGGCAACCCGGTAGATGACTGGGGTATTCGTGTCAACGAAGACAGCCAGCCGGTGGGGGCCAGCGTTAGCCGTGGCGGTGCGACCAACTCTCCCGCCTCCGTCTTTGCCATGCAAAAGGCCGTTGACTGGCTCCGCGACTTCGCTCCACCCGAAGCCCAAGGCATGACCTTCGGTGAAGCGGGTCCGGTGCCTGCTCAAGGCCATATTGCCCAGCAGATTTTCTGGTACACCGCCTTCACGGCCGACATGACCGACCCCGATGTCGCCGTGACCGATGACGAAGGCAATCCGCTATGGCGCATGGCCCCCTCGCCCACCGGCCCGTATTGGGAAGAAGGCATGAAGGTTGGCTATCAGGACGTAGGCGCCTGGACGTTCTTTGACTCCACCCCCGAAGACCGTCGCACAGCGGCGTGGCTGTTTGGTCAGTTCACCGTTTCCAAGACGGTATCGCTTGAGAAGTTGATGCACGGCCTGACGCCGATCCGCGAGTCCGACATCTTCTCTGAGCAGATGACCGAAATGGCGCCCAAGCTCGGCGGGTTGGTTGAATTCTACCGCAGCCCCAACGAGTCCAACTGGACCCCAACGGGCACCAACGTCCCCGATTATCCCCGCATGGCGCCCCTATGGTGGCAAAACCTTGCACCGGTCATGAGCGGAGATGTATCGCCACAGGAAGGCCTCGATGCACTGGCGGCGGATATGGATAGCACCATGCACCGTCTTGCCCGTGCCGATGTCTTCGACAGCTACGCCCCCGTGCTGAACGAAGAGCGTGACCCGCAATACTGGCTGGACCAGGATGGCGCGCCGAAAGCCAAGCTGGATGACGAAATGCCACAAGGCACCACCGTGCCTTACGACGAAATGATGGAAGAATGGATGTCGGCCGGGACGCGCTAATACCGGCTGGGCGGGCCCCACGGCCCGCCCTTTCCGGCTTCATCGGCGGCACCCTCTATCGACACTTACCAACAGCGCGGTCGCCCATACAGCACCGTGAACGGGGCTTTCTTTGTTAATTTGGATCCGCTATGAAACTGCGTAACCGTAATATCGAGAAACTACATTCCGATGAATTCGATGTACTGATCATTGGTGGTGGCATCAATGGTGCCGCCACCGCTGCGGCGCTGTCAGGTAAAGGCGCCCGGGTTGCCTTGATCGATCGTGGCGACTTCGCTGGCAGCACCAGCATGCACTCCTCAAATCTCGTTTGGGGAGGCATCAAATATATGGAAAGCAAAGACTTTGCATTGGTTCGAAAGCTTTGCAAGAGTCGTAATCATTTAATTAAAAGTTACCCATCCACTGTTCAGGAAATTCGTTTTCTGACCAACATCACCCGGGGGTTTCGCCATTCACCGCGTTACTTGTGGATTGGCACCTGGCTCTACTGGCTGATGGGCAATGGATTTACCCGGCGACCCCGCTTGTTGTCCCCCAAGGATATCAAGCAGGAAGAACCGATTATCGATGTCGATGACTCCGTCGGCGGCTTTGAATATTCGGATGCCTACCTGCACGACAACGATGCCCGTTTTGTCTTCAATTTCGTTCGTCATGCACTCAATCATGGGGCAACTGCCGCCAATTATGTTGAGTCACTGGGCGCCGAGCGTGAAGGGAATGTCTGGGTCACCAAGGCGCGTAACGTGATGGACGGCCAAACCTTCGATATCCGCGCCAAGGTGCTGATTAATGCAGCAGGCCCCTGGGTTGACCAGCACAACACCCTGACCGGGCAAAAGACCACCCACCAACACCTGTACTCCAAGGGTATTCACCTGATCGTGCCCCAGTTGACGGATTCCCAGCGCGTGCTGGCCTTCTTCGCCGACGACGGGCGGCTGTTCTTTGTCATTCCCATGGGCAACCGCACCTGTATCGGGACCACCGATACGCACATGGAACACCCCGAGGTGGATGTTACCGGTGACGACATTGACTTCGTGCTGGAAAACATCAACAAGCGCCTGACCCTCGACAAGCCACTGGGTCAGGCCGATATCATCTCGACCCGCTGTGGCGTGCGTCCCTTGGCCATCAAGGCGGATCAAGGCAACGACCGCGACTTTCTCCAGCTATCCCGCAAGCATGTGAT
Source organism: Halomonas sp. 5021 (assembly GCF_036663435.1). Lineage (NCBI taxonomy): Bacteria > Pseudomonadati > Pseudomonadota > Gammaproteobacteria > Oceanospirillales > Halomonadaceae > Halomonas > Halomonas sp. 5021. The sequence continues at coordinate 414,773 of NZ_JAXOVU010000001.1, read as the reverse complement.
CGATACCAATCAGGATAGCGCACACATCAGTATTTTTGGCGGCAAGTTGACCGACTGCCTGAACGTGGGCGATGAAATCGCTGAAGCCGTCGCAAAGCTTGGGGTCGAACTACCCGACCAGGGCTTCCGCTGGTATGGCGAGCCCCCCAATGCCGTGAAACAACAGTTCATGGATCATGCCAAGCGCATGAACCTGGACGCCATGACAGCGGCGACATCCTCAGAGCCTCTCTCATCACGCCTTTGGCGACGTTATGCCGAACAGGCGATGCCCATGCTCGAAAAAATCCGCCAGGACCCGGCAGAAGCCGACATTCTGATCGAGGGCACGGAATACATTCGCTGCGAGCTTGAACATGCCCGCGACCATGAGATGATCACCCAGCTTGAGGATTTCCTGCGCCGCCGAGCCAAAGTATCGCTTGTAGTGCACCACGAGCAACTGCGCCACTCCAAGGGGTTGAAAGAAGCCTGCCGTGTTCTATTTGGCGAGCAAGCCGAAGAGCGTTTTGAGGCGTATTTCGCCCAGAACCGGGATACCGCCCAACCCTATACACCCAAACAGGAAGTTCCCTCCTAGAAAGTGGCGGCAATGGGAGCGCAGTGGCAAATAAAATCCCCCTCACGGTGGCCGCCAGGGGGATAGAGGAAAGTGAAGAGCGTCAGAACCTAATCTTTAGTCGCTATTCTTCGTTTTCAACCAGCAGCTGGGAATCCCCTGCCAGCACCTCGTCCCACGCCTCTTCAATGGTGTACCCCATACGGCTATCAATGGTGTCGATGACTTCAACCGCGTGCTGAAGCGACTCCCGCTGGCCTTTTAGCGCTACTACCAGCTTGGCCAGGTCTTGCTTGCTGAACGTATTCGCGATTCGGTCGGCTTGTTGGCTTAATTCGATGCAGTTCATGGTTCAACCCTCATGGTATGGTCATCCGCTGCTTACTATTGTCGTTAATCGTTAAGCAGCCATCTTGTTAATGACGAATGGTGACGTTGCTACTCATGCTGGACCGGATAAGTGTCCAGTTCGGTGACTGCGATAAGGTCACAAGCGTTACAAGACCTTCGCTTCAAGCGCCCGGGTAATTCAAAAGCGCATCAAATGTAGCAGTGGTCAGAAGGGGTCAATCGGGATAACGAAACACCGCCCTGATCCATGACTTCACTATGGTGCACTGCCGTAAAGCTCACAATGCGTCATTGGCCGCAGGCAGCGTTGTAGCTCGACTACATAAGCGTCGAATAACCCCGAAAGGTGTCATAGAATTTCACGATGGAGGGACAGTACGCAGGGAACGCATTGATAACGTCGGGAAACTTACCCGAGGTGGCCTGGATAAGCGGTGGCAGTATACGCCATCAACCCAACGACGCCAGTCGACCATGGGTTAATAAAATGAGGCCGCTATCACCACCGCCATGGCGATAGCGGCCTCTGGCGGGAATAGGTTAATCCGTTGAACGCACGCGGGAAACCGCGTCCAACCATCCTTGGTACAGTTGTTCGCGGTTCGCCTCCTCCATACTCGGTATAAAGCTTCGCTCGCAGCGCCAGAGTTGCTCTATCTCGTCCAGGGTCTGATACCAGCCTAACCGCAGGCCGGCCAGGTAGGCGGCGCCCAGAGCGGTGGTTTCCAGAATCGTGGGGCGGTCCACTTGCACGTTCAGCATATCGGCCAGAAACTGCATGACCCAGTTATTCTTGACCATGCCGCCATCAACACGCAGGTTGCCGGGTGGGGCTTCCATATCGTCATTCATGCAATGCTGAAGATCACGCGTCTGATAACAGACTGCCTGAAGACCAGCGGCGACAATTTCCGCAATCCCGGTATCGCGGGTCAGACCAAAAATCGCCCCGCGGGCTTTCGGATCCCAGTGCGGTGCCCCCAGGCCAGTAAAGGCAGGGACTAGATAAACGCTATGCCCGCGGCGGGTTTTACGGGCAAGGGCTTCGGTCTCCGCCGCATCCGCAAATAAATTCAGCCCATCGCGCAGCCACTGGACCGTGGCGCCGGCGACAAAAATACTGCCTTCCATGGCGTAGGTCGGCTTGCCGTTCAGGCGATACCCAATGGTCGTCAGCAACCGGTTGCGCGACAGAGACGGTGTGTCTCCGGTGTTGACGATCATGAAACATCCGGTCCCGTAGGTACTCTTCCCCATGCCCGGCTGAAAGCACGCCTGACCGACCAGCGCTGCCTGTTGATCCCCCGCCACACCCGCAATCGGCAGCTCAACACCCAGCCAGCGGGCATCCATGGTGCCAAAATCATCGCTCGAGTCTTTCACCTCAGGCAGCAAGCTTGCCGGGATATCGAACAGGTCGAGCAGTTCGTCGTCCCAGCACTGCTCGTGGATATTGAACAAGGCGGTGCGCGAGGCATTGGTTGCATCAGTTACGTGATGGTGACCACCGGTCAATCGCCAGATCAGGAAGCTATCGACGGTACCAAAGAGCAATTCGCCTTTCTCAGCCCGGGCTCGGGTCCCTTCGACGTTGTCCAGCACCCATGCAAGCTTGGTGGCGGAAAAGTACGGGTCGATCAACAGGCCGGTCTTGGCCTGCACACGCTCGGTATGTCCACCATCGCGCAGCTGTTCGCAGAGCGACGACGTACGCCGGTCCTGCCACACAATGGCGTTATAAACCGGCTTTCCGGTGCGCTTGTCCCACACAATGGTGGTTTCGCGCTGATTGGTGATCCCCACGCCAGCAATTTGCTCTGGCTTGATAGCTGCCTTTTTGACAACTTCCTGGCAGGTGGCAACGACCGTGTCCCAGATATCTTCAGGATCGTGCTCGATCCAACCGTCGTAGGGATAGTGCTGGGTAAATTCCTGCTGCGCGACAGCAGTTACTTGACCTTCACGGTCAAACAGGATGGCACGGGAACTGGTCGTACCTTGATCGATGGCAAGTATATAGGAGGACATGGCACGTTCACTTTGTTGTTGGTAGTTTCGATTCTGTACATTTATTTTCGAATTATTATCACCAAAGGCTACGCCAGCCGCCAGCAATGCTCAAGTATGAAAACATAACCGCCTTCACCTGATCAGGCCAGGTGCAACGCGACATCGTGCTGGGTCAGCAGGCGCTGAATGGCCTCAGGCGGTTTACGGTCGGTAAACAGTGCGTCCAACTGGGCAATATTGCCTTGGCGTACCACCGGGTTGCGGTGAAACTTTGAATAGTCGGCCGCCAGATAAACGCGCCGTGAATTGGCAATAATGGCCTGGGCAACGCGCACCTCCTGGTAGTCGAATTCCAGCAAAGAGCCATCTTCGTCGATGCCGCTGATACCGATAATGCCGTAATCGACCTTGAACTGATTGATAAAGTCGATCGTGGCCTCGCCAATAATCCCGCCATCCCGGGAACGCACCTGCCCCCCTGCGATGATCACCGTGAAATCTTCCTTGTGCTGCAGAATCGCCGCGACGTTGAGGTTATTGGTAATAATCTCCAACCCCTGATGATCGAGCAGCGCCTGAGCAATCACCTCGTTGCTGGTACCAATGTTGATGAATAGTGACGCGTCATTGGGAATATGGTCAGCCAGGCAGCGTGCGATCCGCTCTTTCTCTTCAAGATGCAGGGTTTTACGAGTGCTGTAGGCGGTATTCACGGTGCTGGATTCAATCCCCACTCCCCCATGAACTCGCCTCACGCGGCCATCGTTCGCCAGTGTGTTCAGATCTCGGCGAATGGTCTGCGGCGTTACGGCAAAATGATCAGTGAGCTGCTCGATGCTCATGTATCCATGCTGGCGGACCAGCTCGATGATCGCGTCTTGACGAAACTGTTGATTCATAAGCTAGCCCGTGGCGTTATTTTTTCGTTTTAGAACGTATTTACTTTAAAACTATTTATTTTAAAAACCATTTACTTTGAAACCATTCACTTTTAAACCATTCACTTTTAAACATAGCAGCGTAGCAAAATTTCTATCAAATAACGCTTATTGATGCTCGAAGACGAACGTTATGTCGACAGCGGCCATACCCACAGGATCATCGGTATCGACACCAGCAGCACGATGACCGACAGCGGCAACCCCAACTTCCAGTAATCGCCAAACCGATACCCCCCCGGCCCCAGCACCAGCGTATTGGACTGATGGCCTATCGGGGTCAAAAAGGCACAGGACGCACTGACAGCGACCACCATCAGGAAGGGATCGAGCGATACCTCGAACCCTCTGGCCAGGCTGACGGCAATGGGCGCCATCAGCAGCGCCGCTGCCGCATTGTTGATGACATTGGAAAGCAGCATGGAAAGGATAAACAGCCCCACCAGGGTAACCACCACCGGCCAGTCGGCTCCCCATTGCAGCAACGCCTGGGCGATCAGATCCGCCCCGCCGCTGGTCTCCAGGGCCTCGCCGACCGGAATCATGGCCCCCAAGAGAACAATCACAGGCCCGTCGATCGCCTGATAGCCCTCCCGAAGTGGCAGCACACCAATCAATAGCGAAACCAGTGCCGCACTACTCAACGCCACCGCAGCCGGCAATACGTCCAGCAGCATGGCAACAATCGCAGCCGCAAAGATAGCCATCGAAAGCAGCAATTTGCGCGGCTGACCAAGGCTTAAATTGCGGTTAGCCAGCGGTAAACAACCCAACGCTGGCAGGCTTTCGGCAATTTCATTCTCCTCGCCCTGTAACAACAGGATATCCCCGGTCTGAAAGCGAATATCCCGCAGACGCTGCTTTAACCGGGTGCCATCCCTAGCCACCGCCACCAAATGCAAACCAAACTGGTGATTGAGACGCAACTGACGAACACTCCGATTGATCATCATGGAGTCATTACGTACCACCACTTCCACCAGCTGTAGCCCTTCGGTATCCACCGGCGGATGCGAATCCGACGCTTCTTCTGCAGCCAGGTCGCGGGCTTCCTCATCCTCGTCATCCCCTTCAATCTCGGCGACGGCGCTCAGCCCTGCCTTGTCTTCCAGCAGTTTCAGTTCTTCAGGTCCGGCTTCCAAAAGCAGGATATCGCCTGCCTGTAACATACCGTGGAACGAATAGCCTGCCTGGCGGTTGTCATCGCGCACCACTGCCAGTACCGGAATAGACTCTTCAAGCTCGTCGCGAAGCTGCTGCAACGTCAACCCTTTGGCCTTGGATTCATCATTGACCTTGAGCTCTACCAGATAGTTGGCAGTGTCAAACATATCCGCGGCTGATGCCTGGCCGCTACGCTTGGGCGTTAGTCGCCAGCCGACCAATACGATAAATGCCAACCCGGCCAACGCCACGACGCCTCCCACAGGGGCAAAGCTGAACATGCTGAAGGTATCGCCGGATACGTTCCCCCGGTAACTGGAAATAATGATATTCGGAGGGGTACCGATAAGCGTCATCAGCCCACCCAGCAGTGAGCCAAATGCCAGTGGCATCAGCAATAGCGATGGAGAGGTGTCATGCTCCCTTGCCATACGCATGGCGACGGGCAACAACAGCGCCAGCGCCCCGACATTGTTCATGATGCCCGAGAGTACCAAGACGGTTCCCACCAACGCCAGCAACTGGAGTATCAAGCGATCACCCACCTTGAGTATCTGGTCGGCGATAATATCGACCAGACCTGAGCGTTCGAACCCTTTGCTCAGCACCAGCACGGCGGCAACCGTGATCACGGCAGGGTGGCCAAACCCCATAAAGGCATCTTCGGCAGGCACCAAGCCAAGCATGACCGAACCCAATAGCGCTGAAAGGGCGACCAGATCATAGCGAAACCGCCCCCATACAAAGGCCGCCAATGTTAACCCCAGCACTAAAAACACCAGCGTGCTCGTCGCCAGCCCCACGTCCTCGATTGCCATATATTGAATCACCTCCCTGTAGAGCACCGTCACTATCGTCGGCTTGCTTTACTGTAAATCAGATAGTGGCAAGCAGGTAAATCATATTAGACATTGACTATACGCCAATAAAAAGCCCGGCGATGCCAGGCTGAGAAAGATCATTGATTGAGTCCGCAGACCTGGGGCGCTATTTTTTCATGCGATCCAACATTTGCTGAACGGCTTCCAGATGCTCGGGTTCGTTATGAGACATGCCCTGAAAAACGGCGCAGACGTCCAGAAATCCTTTTAGCTCCATGTCGGGCGCCATTTTCATTAGCCGCTTGGTCAACCGAGTCGCCTTCGGTGGTTGGGCAGCGATCCGCCCGGCATGCTCATACGCCGTCTTCATCAACACATCGGGCTCGGCAACCTCCAGTACAATTCCGTACGCCAAGGCTTCCTGGGCATCGATCACCCGGCCGGACAAGGTCAGCTCAAAGGCACGCTGGTAGCCGATCTGGCGTTGCATGAACCATGCGCCGCCGTCGCCGGGAATAATGCCCAGGTTGAGAAAGGTCTCACCAAACTTGGCCTGGCGCGAGGCAATGCGCAAATCCGCCATATTGGCCAGGTCAAACCCGGCGCCGATCGCAGGCCCGTTGATCGCCGCAATGATGGGCACTTCCACCGCTTCAAGCGCCAGCGGCATACGCTGTATGCCCCGGCGGTATCGCTCAGCGACTTCCGCCACGTCGCCCGCGAAGTCGCCGTCGCGGTGGGCCATATCCTTGACGTTACCACCGGCGGAGAACGCCGATCCGGCCCCGGTAATCACCAATACCGACACGTCGGCAGCGTGGTTAACCCAGTTAGCCGTAGCGACAATGTCATCGACCAACGCAGTGCCGGTAAGCGCATTGCGCACGTCGTGACGGTTCATGGTGAGCGTAGCCACCCGTTCTTCAAGCGTTAAAGTCGCATCCGTCAGTGTCGGCAACGATTGACTCATTCTTCACGCTCCAAAATGATGCGGGCATCCACAATGGCATACCCGTGGGGGTGGCTTTCTGGATACACCATTACCGGGTTTAAATCCAACTCACGAATGCTCGGATAGGCGTCCACCAACTTTGAAATGCGCATCAACAGCAATACCAGTGCCTGCTTATTGACCGCCTGAGCACCGCGGACCCCTTCAAGCACTTTTTGCGCCTTGATTTGGCTCACCATGGATTCGGCATCGGCTTGCGTGATAGGTAGTGAACGAAACGCCACGTCCTCCCACACCTCAACGAAAACGCCGCCCAGGCCAAACATGAGCACCGGGCCAAAGACCGGATCCCGCAGCATACCGATGATCACCTCCACCCCTTTCTCTACCATCGGCGTGACCAGCACCCCCTCGAGTCGTGCGCCAGGGTCGTAGTACTGGGCATTAGCGACGATGGTTTTGTAGGCATCGCGTAATGCGGCTTCGCCTACCAGGCCAAGCTTGACCCCACCGGCGTCGGATTTGTGCAGAATATCTTTGGAAACCACTTTCATGGCCAATGGCTGTTCGCCAAAGTGACGGGCAACTTCCTCCATCTCATCGCTACCTTGCACCCACCGTTCGTCGGGCACATGAATGCCATGCTCGGCCAGCAGTCCCTTGGCTTCGAACTCTAGCAAGTTCCGCTTTTGTTCTTTTGCGTTGGTTAATATTGCCTGGCCGTTACGGGATGCCTGCATCGGCAGATTTGCGGGTTGAACGGCGCATTTCGCCAGGTATTCACCGCGCTCGCCCAGCGCCGCCAGCACTCTTACCGCGTGTTCGATGGAGGCGTAAACGGGCAACCCCGCCTCGTGCAAACGGCTCAGCGCTGGGGGGTTAATGGGCGCGTAGAGGCTGTAGATGACCAGCGGTTTACCGCTCGAATGGGCAAGCTCAATCATGGATTCGGCCCCGCGCATTTCATCCCCCAGCAAGGACTCGGCAAAGCGGAGACTGTAGCCGCCAAACATGCCTACCAGAAACACGCTATCGACATTCGCATCAGCGGCCACCACGGCCATGCATTCTGCCAGGAGGGAAGGATTCGCATCCGAAGACCCCGCCACATCGACAGGGTTCAGCGTCGAGGCCTGGGGCAGCAAAAGCGCCTCGAGTTTCACCTGGGTATCTCGGCTAAGCGTCGCCAGTGTCAAGCCCGCCTCCGCCAGCCGATCGGCGGCGATCGTTGCCTGACCACCACCGTCGGCAATCACCGCCACGCGTTTACCTTCTGACTTTTGCAAGCGGCCCAGCCCTTCCGCCACCGGGAGTATTTCATCGGAGTATTGCACCACGCTCACCCCAGCCTGGCGCAACAGGTCCACGGTCATCCGGTAGCTGCCTGCAAGAGCCCCGGTGTGAGAACTGGCGGCCTTTTGGCCCTGCTCGGTAGAGCCCGACTTATATACCACGACGGGCTTCATGGTAGTGACTTCACGCGCCGCATCGAGAAACTGGCGACCGTCCCGAAAGCCCTCCACATAAAGCGTCGCCACCCGAGTATGCTCATCTTCCCCCAGATAGCGGAGGTAGTCGTTGAAGCCGATATCGGCCTGATTGCCCGGCCCGATGTAGGTACTGAACCCGACCTGCCCGTTGTGCTGGGCCTCCAGCGCCAGGGAAAGCAGCATGTTGCCCGACTGGGAGACAATTCCGATGTCGCCGGTCTTGAGGTTATCAAGCGCCAGCAGATTAACCCGATGGTGCAGGTTGAACAGCCCCGACGTGTTGGGCCCGATGATGCGCACGCCATGGGCCCGGGCGTTGGCCATCATGCGGGCTTCCAGCGCAGCGCCTGCCTCGCCAGTCTCGCCAAAGCCGCTGGCCAACACCACGGCCCCCTTGATGCCGAGGCGGCCACACTCAGTAATCAGGTCGGGCACCGTGGCGGCGGGAGTACAAATCAGCGCCAGCGCCGGGGTGCCCGGGATAGCACTGATCGAGGCAAAGGCTTTGACCCCTAAAATCGAGGTCGCCTTGGGATTGACCGGGTAAATCTCACCGCCATAGCCGCCCTTGATCAGCCCGACCATGGCCTTATAGCCGCGCTTGGTGGGATCAGACGATGCACCAACGACGGCAATGCCCGACGGCGCCAGGATGGCATGCAGCGGGCTTTGAGAAGGAAGATGACCTTCGATGGATTGCATGGAGTTACCTTTAGGAAGTAAGACAAGTCGACAATGCGTGTTGGAGCGGACGCCTAACGGCCCTTGAACTGGGGCGCGCGTTTTTCGGCGAAGGCGTTGACCCCCTCCTGCCAATCCTCGGTGGTCGAACAGGTAAAGACGGCATCAAGCTCTTGCTGAAGCTGGCTTGGCATGTCGGTTTGCGCGGCTCGATTGACCAGCGGCTTCAACATGGCCAATGACACCGGCGCCTTTTCCGCCAGCTGCAACGCCAGTGTCTCGACCTCTGGCATCAACTGATCCGCTGGATAACTGGCCAGCGCCAGACCCAGCCGTGCTGCCTCGGTTCCATTGATTCTTTCGCCGATATACAGAAGCCGACGAGCCTGGGCCAGCCCGACAAGTTGGGGTAACCACTTGGAAACGCCACCGCCTACGCAGGTGCCAATACTGGTTTCGGGAAAACCGATCTGAGCATCATCGGCCATCAGTATAAAATCGCAGGCCACCGCCATTTCGGCGCCCGCCCCCAGGGCATAGCCGTTCACGGCGGCAATCACCGGCTTGCTCAGTTGAGCGATTGCCTCGCCCACGTCGTTCCCCAACTGGAGATATTGGCGCCGCTGGAAAAGCGTCCGACCCGCGCCTTCGTGGGCTTTCATGTCAGCGCCGACGCAGAAGGCACGCCCTTCCCCGGTGATTACCACGGCGCGAATATCCGGCTCGCGCTGGGCAACGGCCAGCACGCCAAGTAGCTCGTGATATAGCGATTCCACAACGGCATTGAGCCTGTCGGGCCGATTGAGTCGCACCGTCATTACATGGTCTTGCTGGGTGACTACAAGATGGGAACAGGAAGGTAAATCAAGCGGCATGGTCATAACGGTCAGGATACCTGGCGGAAAGGTGAATAAGTAGACACATACGTTTCTATATTTTTCATAAAAAGAAACATATGTATCAAATTCAATCCTAGGACCACCCTGCGCCCCAGTCAACACGATTGTTTCATTAAAAAATAAAAAAGATACAAATGTATCGATCAAGTGTGATGGTCTAAACTACCCGCCTGAATGCGCTGGAGCCTTACATGACATCCAAGAACAGTGAAACGATCACTTCATCTGCCTCGCCGCTGGATACCATCAATCAACGTCTTGCGGCGGTTTACCCGACGCTCAGCCCACAGTTGAAACAGGCGGCAGGCTATGTGATGGAACACCCCCCGAACATCGCATTTCAATCCATCCGCAAAACCGCAGAAGCGGCACAGGTCACGCCCTCAACCCTGGTGCGTCTGGCCAAGCGACTGGATTTCAAAAGCTATGAAACGTTTCGCGAGGTGTTTCAGTCGGCGGTTAAGACACCGTCTGTGGAACTATCAGGGCGCGCCAACCGGCTTCGTTACCAGGCAAGTCAGCCTGATGACCCCCTCTTTGTTGATGTCGGCGATGCCGCCTTCGACAACATTGGCCGCCTGTTCACCGCGGATAACCAGGCACGGGTACGCGATGCCGCTCAGCAGCTTTTAGCGGCGCGCAATATCGCCGTGGTGGGTTTTCGCGACACCTTTGCCTGCGCCTACCACTTTGCTTATGTGGGTCGCATTGCCATGCCCAACATCAGCCTTATTCGAGGCTTGGAAGGCGGGTTATTAACCGAGCTGGACGGCTTCGATGAAAACGATATTGTCGTCGTTTTTGGCTTTGAGCCCTACTGCGCAGAAACGGTAAAAGCACTGGAAGTTACCCGCGCAAACGGCGTCAAGGCTATTGTCGTAACGGATAACATGCGTTCACCACTGGCACCCGGCGCACAGATCACATTCAACCTTGCCAACGCGACCCCACACTTTTTTCCTTCGATTCTGTCGGCCATCACGCTCATCGAAGCCATTCTGGCGGAATGTGTCGCCTTCGGCCCTGATTCTCTGGTCGACAACGTGTCCAGATTCGAACAGCGTATGCGCCATATGGGGGCGTATGTTGAGACCGACTAAAGATAAGACTATTGATGGAGACCAAGCAGGTATTTCGACATTCGACATTCGCTGTACTATGGCAAACGTTGAAAATATTAATTGGCGCTTAGCTCAGGACTCGCTAAATTCTGTTTACGTAAAGTGATGCCTTCGCGCTTGGCATCACCTTGCCTGTGCCACAGGGAACTCAAAAGTGACACGACGTTTAGTATGGGAATACAAAAACAAACAGTGGCAATGATCACTGCTGGAGCTTCCAACATGCATAACAAAGAGCAAAACACGAAGTCAGAATCTTTAATCTCCACGTCAACAGAGCTACCTTCCTCTATCACCAAGGGATCCTCAACGCGACGTAATTTCCTTAAAACCGCAGCAGTCGGTTCCGCCGCTGCCGTCGCCGCCCCCTGGATCGGCAATGTTCAGGCCCAGGAAGGCATTCGCATCCGCATGCAGTCTTCCTGGCAGCCTGGCACGACGGGCTACAGAATCTTTGAGGAGTGGGCTGCCGGCGTCGCCGAAGCAACGGGAGGCGAGGTGCGCATTGAGCCCTTCCCTGCCGGCGCCGTGGCGGGAGCCTTTGAGGTTGCCGATGCGGTACGTAACGGCGTGCTTGACGGCCAGAACTGGTTCACCGTTTATTGGCCAGGCAAAATGCCAGCCGGCGTATTCCTGACTGCCTATCCGATGGGGCTTTCCGTCCCTCACCAGTGGGATATGATGTTCGGAGCCTATGGCGGTTTTGGCATTGCCAAGGACCTTTATCGCAAGCAGGGCCAGGAACTGCTGGGCTATGTTCATCATGACCTTAACCTGATCCACTCCAAGATTCCGTTACGCAGCTTCGATGACTTCAAAGGCGTTAAGATCCGCATGCCAGGCGGCATCGTGGCTGAAACCTTCGCCTCTATTGGTGCACAGACGACTCTGCTCCCGGGCTCCGAGGTATATCCGGCACTTGAGAAAGGCACTATTGATGCGGCCGATTACACCGGCGCCGCGGTCAACTACGAGTTAGGCTTCTGGCAGGTAGCTGACTACATCATCATGGGGCCGCCCTCCACGCCCTGCCTACATCAAGCTGTTGACTTAATGGATATTTCTGTCAACCGTCGAGTCTTTGAGCGCATGTCGCCACAAACTCAGGATCTGATGCATGATCTGGTGGCTGCCTATTCCCGCGAGCATTATGCGGCAATCCAGAAGGCCAATGCTGAAGCATGGCCCAAATATCGCGAAAAAGGCGTGGAAATCATCCACCTCACCGAAAACGATGCCAGCCGTTTCCGCGATGCCGCCATCCCGCTGTGGTTCAAGTGGGCCAACAAGGATCCAGATGCGGCTCGGCTGTTTAGAGCGCACCTCAACACCATGATGGATCCTGCAGTGGGACTGGTCACTGACGAAGACATTCAGGGCTACGAACTTAACGCCTGATGCTCAACGCCTGACTTATTTGCTCGACAACATCGGATGTTGCGATGAAATCGCAACATCCGATTTGACTGGAGCAACCCTTTTTCCGCATCCCGTCGGCTTGATGATCCGGTTCCATCGCCAGGAGGTGATGGTGTCACGGAGGAGTGTCCATGAATCTTGATATCGAATTCGTTCTTCCGCACTGGCTATACTGGTCAGTGCTGTTGCTTTTGCCACTGGTGGTCATGTTTTTCGTCGACCGTAGCTTCCGTCGAGGTGCCACGGTCAGCGGCGGCGACACCGCCGAGATACCTGCAGGTGAAGCCACCAATGTCGCCTATCAACCGCCAGGCAACGTATTTACGACTATTGTCGACCGTCTATCCGGCTTTTCCGGCCGTTATGTGGCCTATTGGGCGCTGATTGCTCCTTTCATCTTCGCCTACGAAGTCCTCGTACGCTATGCCTTCAACTCGCCGACTAACTGGGCCCATGAGTCGATGACGTTAATGTTCGGCATGCAGTACCTGATTGCCGGTGCTTATGCGCTTCGCGAAGGTGGACATGTTCGCGTCGATATCCTGTACAGTCGGGCAAGGCCCCTCAACCGAGCGGCACTGGATATTGTCACCTCGATATTCTTCTTCATCTTCACCCTCGCTTTACTAACGACCGGCTGGACGTTCTTCTCCCAGTCGGTGAGCGACGCGTACTTCTTTGGGTCCAGCTATTCCAACGAGACCTCTTTCACCGAATGGGCCATCCAGTTCTATCCGGTGAAATTCATGCTCTTCTTTGGCGCACTGCTGCTGTTGCTACAGGGGTTCGGCCAACTGATTCGGGACATTCAGGCGTATCGGTACCACTGGCGCTTACATGAGGGTAGCCGAACCTTCGCACGCGTAATGGTGGTTATCGCCGCCATTCTGGCGGCTTGGCTGTTGTTCGAGATGGTCAATATCGCCGTCACCGACTACGAGAGTCTGGCAGGTAGCATTTCAGGTAGCCTAAGCTCATTCGGCATCGGGGCCCTGACATTGGTCATGTTCGGTTCGCTGATGGTGGTGCTGGTCGCAGGCCTGCCATTGGCCTTCGTCACCGGTGGCCTAGGGGTGGTATTCCTGTATACGGTTGGCGATCAGGCGATGCTCAACCTGATGCCATCGCGCATTTTCCCGATGATGACCAACTATCAGCTTTCAGCCATTCCGCTGTTCATCTTCATGGCGTCAGTCCTTGAGAAAGCCGGGATCATCGAAGAGCTGTTCGACGTCGTCTACAAGTGGATGGGCGGCCTCAAGGCAGGTTTGGCCATTGCCACGATTATTGCCTCAACGCTTCTCGCAGCGATGGTCGGCGTAATTGGGGCGGCAGTGGTAACCATGGGTCTGATTGCCCTCCCAGCGATGCTCAAGCGCAACTACGATCCGGAAATTGCCATCGGGTCGATCATGGCCGGCGGCACCCTGGGCATCCTTATCCCGCCCTCGATCCTGGCGATCATCTACGGCGTTATCGCCCAGCAGTCAGTGGGTGAGCTCTACCTCGGCTCGCTGATTCCAGGCTTGCTGCTCGCCTTCATGTATGGCTTCTACTGCTGGATGCGAGGAACGCTGAACGTCAAGATGGCCCCGCCAATGCCGGTTGAAGACCGTGTTGATACAAAAGAAAAGCTCCGCCTGTTGCGCAACATGCTGGCCCCCATCGTGCTGGTGATACTGGTACTCGGCATCATCTTTACTGGCATCGCAACGCCCGTGGAGGCAGCGGGTATCGGTACCTTCGGTGCCCTGGTGGTCGCGGCCATGCACAAGCGCCTGACCTGGCCCAACCTGCACGCCGCCTGCATGACCACGCTGGTCGCCTCTGCCATGGTGATGTGGATCATCTTCGGCGCCAGCATCTTCGTCGGCTTCTACATCCTGCAGGGCGGACAGACGTTCGTGCAGGAGCTGATCTCCGGCGCGGGACTGGGTCCCTATGCGGTGCTGATGGTGATGATGGTACTGCTGGTAGCACTGGGCATGTTCCTCGACTGGGTCGGCATCCTGCTGCTGGCGGTGCCGATCTTCGTGCCGTTGATCAAGGGAATGACCTTCGATGGCGTGTTTGGCCTGCCCGGTGTCGACGCCGCGGATGTTTCGCTTTGGTTCGGCGTCATCTATCTGGTCAACATGCAGATGTCGTTCCTCAGTCCGCCGTTCGGCTATGCGCTCTTCTATATCAAGGGGGTCTGCCCACCTCATATCACCATGGCGCAGATATTCCGCTCGTCCTTCCCATTCCTGGGCATTCAGGCGCTGGGACTACTGCTGGTCATTCTCTTTCCGGCACTGGTCACCTGGCTCCCCAACCTGGCCTACGGCTAACCACGCTTGACCGTTCGCCCTTCTGCCGCCCTCGCTCAGCGAGGGCGGTTTTCGTTCCGGGGAGGCAACCTCAGGGCAGCAGCACCGTGGAGCCGGTGGTCTTGCGGCTTTGCAGCGCGTCCTGGGCGAGGCCCACATCTTTAAGCGGGTAGCGGTTGGCCACATCAATTTTGATCTTGCCGCTTTCCAACATGGCAAAGAAATCCTCGCACATCATCTCGAAGCGCTCACGGGTATCCGCGTAGCCGTTCAAGCTCGGGCGTGTCACGAATAGCGAACCTTTCTGGTTGAGAATACCGATGTTCACACCGTCGACGGGGCCTGATGCGTTGCCAAAGCTGACCATCAAGGCGCGCGGCTTGAGGCAGTTCAGCGACATTTCCCAGGTATCCTTGCCTACCGAGTCGTAGACCACGTCGCACATCTCGCCGTTGGTGAGTTCGCGCACACGGTCGACCACGTCTTCCTGGGTGTAGTTGATGGTCGCCCAGGCACCGTTGGCCATGGCAAGGTCGGCTTTCTCCTGTGAGCTGACGGTCCCGATCAGCTTGACGCCCAGCGCCTTGGCCCACTGGCAGGCGATCGAACCAACGCCACCGGCGGCGGCATGAAATAAAATCGTTTCGCCGCCCTTGAGTTCATAGGTCTGGCGCAGCAGGTACTGCACCGTCAGCCCTTTGAGCATGCTGGCCGCGGCGGTTTCAAAATTAATGAAGTCCGGCAGCTTGACGACTTTGGAAGCCGGTAGCGTATGCAACTCGGCGTAGGCGCCGAGTGGCCCCTGGGCATACGCGACCCGATCGCCCTCTTTCAGATGGGTAACACCTTCACCCACCGCATCCACAATACCGGCACCTTCGGTACCCAGGCCCGAAGGCAAAGAAGGCGCCGGGTAAAGCCCGGTACGGAAGTAAATATCAATAAAGTTGAGGCCAACCGCCTCGTTGGCAACGCGGACTTCGCC
The DNA here is from genome assembly GCF_036663435.1 of Halomonas sp. 5021. Taxonomy (NCBI): domain Bacteria; kingdom Pseudomonadati; phylum Pseudomonadota; class Gammaproteobacteria; order Oceanospirillales; family Halomonadaceae; genus Halomonas; species Halomonas sp. 5021. The sequence goes on along the minus strand of NZ_JAXOVU010000001.1, from coordinate 399,074 downwards.
AGCGGCAGGTGCCGCCGGTGTCACATCCACCAGTTCGAGCACCTCTGAACCGCCGGTGCGAGCAAATTGAATTCGTTGAGACACATATTCTTGGGACACAGGGAACTCCTTTTTATTGGGTAGTGGTCAAGCTAACGCTATCGGCCCGGCAGCGCAACGCGGTTGTCATACCCCCCATGCTAGACTGGGATTTGTTGATCGCCGACGGCTAACGGAACATTGCTAATGCACCCTGCTATTTCACTGCCCACGTTAATTGCCCACCGCGGCTACTCTGCCGCCGCCCCGGAAAACACCCTCGCGGCCGTCCGCGCCGCCCATCAGGCCGGGGTTGACTGGGTTGAGCTCGACGTTCAGTTGCTGAGGGACGGCACGCCCGTGATCTGGCACGATGCCGACGTCGCGCGCTGTTCAGACGGCCGCGGCAGGCTGCGCCGCATGACCTGGCCCCAGGCACAGACCCTCGATGTCGGCCGCTGGTTTGGCAAGGCTTTCGAAAGGGAAAGGATGGCAAGCCTTGAGGCCATGCTGGCACTGCTCAACAAGCTGGGGATGGGCGTCAATCTGGAACTCAAGGTCAATCGCGGCCACGACCCCATCGCGCTGGTCGACCGCGTTCTGCCAGCCGTGCTCGAGGCCTTGCCCGCCGAGCGGCTTGTACTGTCGTCTTTTGATCAAACGGCGCTACGCCACAGCCGCTCCTTTGCAATGGCCGACAAGCTGGCGCTCGGCTTGCTGGTCAACCGCCTGCCCAAGGATTGGCGGACACTGTGCGCCGAGATCGAGGCGTTCAGCCTTCATGTCCACTGGGGCCGCCTGAAACCCGCACAGGCCGACGCCATTGTGCAGGCGGGCTATGCGCTGCTCTGCTATACCCCCAACGATCCCCACGCCTTCCACCCGCTCTGGGCCTGGGGGCCTGCCAGCGCGATCACCGATGAACCCGAGGCCTTCCAGCGTTATTTATCGGCCTCGGCCAGCGCCGCACACGGCAGATAATGGATGACGTCGTGAAAGCGTAGCGGTGTATCGCCGTCATTACGCATGACATGCGGCCGGTCAGCGGCGAAACGAACGCCCTGGCCCGCCGTCACCGTTTGCCAGGCGTCGTCGATGCGCAGCGCCATGGTGCCCTCGATCACCACGATATGCTCCACCACGCCGGGCGCGTGGGGTGCCGATTCGCTGGCGCAATTCGGCGCCAGCTCGATCGCCAGCATTTCAAACCCGAGTAGCGGGTCGTAGGCAAACAGCACCTGCGCCTGCATCCCGGCGCTATCCTGCCAGGTGGGCGGATGCGGCGGCCTGGCCTCCACCTCTGCCCCCGCATCAAACAGGCTGGAAAACGATACGCGAAAGCCGCTGGCCATGCGCCACAGCGTGGCAATGGTCGGGCTCGACTCGCCCCGCTCGATCTGGCCCAGCATGGCTTTACTGACGCCGGTGGCCTCCGCCGTCCGGGTCAGGCTCCAGCCACGCTCACGGCGGAGTTGCTTCACGGTCGCGGCGATATGCGCCGCCAGAGTGTGAGGCTCAGCAGTCATAAAACGCTCCTTAGGTACGTGGCGTTGTTTGCCCACCACTTATCACAGGACATGTACCAGCCACTGACGTTGATGTTAAGTAATACGCGGAGGCCGGTTAGACGCTGACCGCCCCGTCCACTAGGCTCTATTTAGCCCTTTTGAGCCATGACCAACAAGGACAGTGACATGAGTGATACAGACCTCGGCGCCATGGATGCGCAAACCCTCAGGCAGCTCTTCGAAACGCGCCAGGCGTCTCCACTGGAGGCGACGCGAGCAGCGTTGGCACGCATTGACCAATTCAACGGTGCCGTCAACGCCTACATCCATGTGGATGCTGAGGGCGCCGAGCAAGCCGCGAAAGCGTCGGCCCGGCGCTGGGGCCAGGGCAAACCACTTAGCCCGATTGATGGCATTCCGGTATCGATGAAGGATTTGACCGAGGTGGCCGGTATGCCCTGCCGCGCGGGGTCATTGACGACGTCCGATGAACGTTGCGATACCGATGCGCCCCCGGCGCGCATGCTGCGTGAGGCCGGGGCGATTTTTCTCGGCAAAACCAATACGCCCGAATTTGGCTGGAAAGCCGTTACCGATAACCGCGTGTTTGGCGCCACTAATAACCCCTGGGACACGCGCCTCACCCCCGGTGGGTCGTCGGGCGGTGCCGCCGCGGCCGCCGCTCTCAACATGGGCGTGCTGCACCAGGGCGGTGACTCGGGTGGGTCTATTCGTATTCCCGCTGCCTTTACCGGCGTTTTCGGCTTCAAGCCCACCTTCGGCTGGACGCCCCAGTGGCCGCCTGCCAAGGAACCGACCCTTTCGCATCTCGGGCCGTTGACGCGTTCGGTGCGCGATGCGGTGAGCATGCTCGATGTGATGGGCCGCTACGACTACCGCGACCCCTACGCCACCCGAGGGCAGCCTGACTGCTGGGGTGCCGACCTCGACAAGGGCCTTACAGGATTACGCATTGGCTATTCGGCCGATCTGGGCTACGCCGACGTTGACCCGCAAGTTGCCAGCCGGGTAAAAGAGGCCGCTCAGAAAATGGAAGCGCTGGGGGCGGAGATCGTCGAGGTGGACCCCGGGTTCTCCTCGCCGCTGGATACCTTTCGCAAGATCTGGTTTACCGCCTCCCTGGATCAATGGCGGCAGATGACTCCATCCCAGCGCGAGCAGCTGGACCCCGGCATGGTGGCCAACGCCCGCGAGGCCGAGGCGTGGAACGCCCTCGACCTCTTCCGTGCGCTGTCGGATCGTGCCCTGCTGACCCGGGAGCTCGAGCACTTCAACCAGCACTATCACCTCATCATGACCCCGGCCGTGGCCGTCCTGCCGTTCGAAGTCAATCAGGAGGTGCCGCCGGGCAGCGGGATGGGCGACTGGGAAGAGTGGGCGCCTTTTTCCTACCCGTTCAACCTCAGCCAGCAGCCCGCTGCCTCGGTGCCCTGCGGGTTTACCGACAACGGGCTGCCGGTGGGTTTCCAACTGGCGGGCGGCAAGTTCGACGACGTACGGGTGCTGCGCGCCTGCCATGCCTTCATGGAAGCGCACCCGCCGCGCTTTCCCACCGTGCCCAATCCCTCACAGTTCGCATGAAAAGGCGCAGTACTCACCACCGTTGTGCGTTATAGCGCACGATGATAGGCTGATTTGTACGTTATAACGCTCGGCCTCATTGACGAGGCTGAGCGTTTTTCCAGACGCCAGCCGCGAACGAGTCACTGCCATGCCGACGCCTTCTTCCGATACCCCATGTCTCAAGCGCGATATCTCGCTCTCCAACGTGACGGCGGGTATTGTCGCGGTACTTATTGGCTACACAAGTTCAGCGGCGATCATCTTTCAGGCGGCCTCAGCCGCCGGCGCCTCTAGCGCCCAGACCAGTTCCTGGCTGTGGGCGCTGGGCATTGGCGTCGGGCTGACGTCGCTGGGGCTATCGTGGCGTTACCGCATGCCGCTGGTGACCGCCTGGTCGACGCCCGGGGCAGCGTTTCTGGCGACCAACCTGCCAGGCGTGCCGCTGGGGGAGGCGATTGGCGCCTTCATCGTATCGGCGGGGTTGATCACCCTGTGTGGCCTCACCGGTGTGTTCGAACGGCTGATGCGGCATATCCCGAGCAGCCTGGCCTCGGCCATGCTGGCGGGCATCCTGCTCAATTTCGGCCTGGAGATTTTTACCCGGCTCGAGCAGCACTGGCTCATGCCCCTGGCGCTGCTGGCCGCGTGGGGCATCGGGCGGCGCTTCTGGCCGACGCTTGCCGTACCCGGCGTGGTGTTGACCGGCATTATCTGGGCCATTCTGCAGGGTCAGTTGGCGATTGAGGGCCTGCCGCTGTCGCCTACCCTGCCAATACTCATGACGCCTGAGTTTTCTCTGGCGACGCTGATCAGCGTGGCAATTCCGCTGTTTATCATCACCATGGCCACCCAGAACGTTCCGGGCATGGCCGTGCTGAACGCCGCCGGCTATACGCCAAACAGCTCGCCGCTGTTGGTAGCGACCGGCGGCGCTACCCTGGCCCTGGCGCCCTTCGGCGGTTACGCACTCAACATGGCCGCCATCAGCGCCGCCGTGTGTACCGGCCCGGATGCCCACCCGGATCCCAGGCGCCGCTACCCGGCCGGCATCGTCGCCGGGCTGTTGTATCTGCTGCTGGGGGTCTTTGCGGCCACCGTCACGGCGCTGTTTGCCGCGCTACCCGGGGCCATGGTGGTGGTCGTGGCGGGCATTGCCCTGCTGGGAACGTTGAGCAGCGGGCTGGCCGATGCGTTCTCGAAGCCCGACGAACGCGACGCCGCGCTGGTGACGTTTCTGTTCGCCGGGTCGGGCATTACCCTGCTGGGCATCGGCGGCGCCTTCTGGGGACTGATCGCCGGGATGGTCACCCGCCATCTCATCGCCAGACGACGCTGATGCGTCTGGCGCCTGGTCTTTGCGGGCAGGCGTGACTACATGGCCGAGAGGCGATCGTCATCCATCACGCCCGACATGCGCACCATGGCCAGCGCCTCTTCAAGGCTATCCACTTGTTCAACCTTGACCAATTCATTCTTCAGCGCCACCGGCTTCCCTGCCTGCTCAGACAACACTTTTTCCAGCGACGCTATGTCCATGTCGTCACCCAGCGACTGCATCTCGATATCGCTGTTGGTCCGGCTGGGTAGATAGATCGTGCCATTAGAGAAATCCACCGCGTAGGCAATCACGCCGGGGACAATAAAGAAAAGCAGTCCAACGCCATTGGCCACCGCTACGGCAGGATCAATATCGCCACCCAACTGACCTTTCCTTTCCGGGTGAAAAAGCGTCCCGCAACCGCTGATGGCGACAACCGCTGCGCCAATGACGGCCCCCTTCAACCACTGGTTAACTGTGCGTTGCATGCAGGGTCTCCCCGTTAATAATCAATTGTGTATAGGGTTAAAACCCGCTGATTTTAGCACACCGAACGGATAAGTCAGCGCGGGTAATCTCAGCGCAATTTTGCCGCCTTAACCGCTTGGCCGTACAATGTCGCAACGAACGATAACGGGTCCACCCCATCAACAAGGAATGCTCTCGCCCATGCGCGCCAGCCAACTACTCATTGCCACCCTGAAAGAAACCCCGGCGGACGCCGAGGTGATCAGCCACCAGCTCATGCTACGCGCGGGCATGATCCGCCGTCTCACCTCGGGCCTTTATACCTGGCTGCCGCTGGGTTTGCGCACGCTGCGTAAAGTGGAAACCATCGTGCGCGAGGAAATGAACAACGCTGGCGCCCAGGAAGTGTTGATGCCTGCGGTTCAGCCAGCCGAGCTCTGGCAGGAATCCGGGCGCTGGGAGGAGTACGGCCCTGAACTTTTACGCTTGAAAGACCGCCACGCCCGCGATTACTGCGTTGGCCCCACCCACGAGGAAGTCATCACAGATCTGGTGCGTAAAGAAATCGCCAGCTACAAACAGCTGCCGATCAATTTCTACCAGATTCAGACCAAGTTCCGCGACGAGATTCGCCCACGCTTCGGGGTTATGCGCTCGCGGGAATTCATCATGAAAGATGCCTACTCCTTCCATCTGGACGAGACATCGCTCAAGGAAACTTACCAGGGTATGTACGATGCCTATACGCGCATCTTCAACCGTTTGGGCCTCGACTTCCGCCCGGTGATCGCCGACAACGGTTCGATCGGTGGTACGGGTTCGCATGAGTTTCACGTCCTGGCCGACTCGGGCGAGGACGATATCGTGTTTTCCGATGGCTCGGATTATGCCGCCAATATGGAAAAAGCCGAGGCAATACCTGCACCGCTGGGTAGTGACGCCTTGCGCGAAGCCCCCAGAGAAGACATGCGTCTGGTCGACACGCCAGACACTAAAACCATTGCGGCACTGGTCGAGCAGTTTGGCCTGCCCATCGAGAAAACCATCAAGACGCTGATCGTGAAGGGTGCCGATGGCCAACTCATCGCCCTGCTGGTGCGCGGTGACCACGAACTGAACGAAGTCAAGGCGGAAAACCTTCCCCAAGTGGCAACACCATTGACCATGGCCAGCGAGGAAGAAATTCGCGCCGTGGTTGGTGCAGGCCCTGGCTCCCTTGGCCCGGTAGGCTTAGATCTGCCCATCATCATCGACCGCAGCGTGGCATTGATGAGCGATTTCGGAGCCGGTGCCAATACCGATGACAAACACTATTTCGGTATCAACTGGGAACGCGACACGCCCTTGCCCGAGATTGCCGACCTGCGCAATGTGGTTGATGGTGACCCCTCACCCGACGGACAAGGCACGCTCTCGATCAAGCGCGGTATCGAAGTGGGCCACGTCTTCCAACTGGGCCAAAAATACTCGCAAGCCATGAATGCCAGCGTGCTCGGCGATAATGGTAAAACCAGCCACCCCTGGATGGGTTGCTATGGCATTGGCATTACCCGCGTGGTGGCCGCCGCTATCGAGCAGAATCATGATGATGCCGGCATCATTTGGCCCAACGCCATAGCGCCTTTCCAGGTTGCGCTCGTCCCCATGAACGCTCACAAGTCGCAGCGGGTGCGCGAAGAGTCTGAACGCCTTTACCAAGCGCTCAGTGCCGCTGGCCTGGATGTGTTACTGGATGACCGCGACACGCGTCCCGGGGTTAAATTTGCCGACCTGGAACTCATGGGCATCCCCCATCGCCTGGTCATTGGCGACCGCAGCCTGGACAACGGCGAACTCGAATACAAAGGCCGCCGTGACAGCGATGCCACCATGGTGCCTGCCGAGCAGATTATTGACTTCCTTCGAGAAAAGGCCGGCCTTGCCCCGACTGCTCAATAGACGCTCAACCTGCATCGCCCGGCCATTGTCACGGCCAACACTGGCGGCCTGCCTGGCCGCCAGTCTCTTCTTAGGCCCGCCGGTCAAGGCCGAGGAGCCACTACCCGGGCCTCTTCGCCCGACCTTGGCGGATACCCATCAGCGCCATCAGACACCTCAACAGCAATGGCTGATGCGCCAGTGGCGACAGCGTATGGACACCGATCTGGCTGACTTCATCAGCGAACCAGCCGAGCGCCGCAAGCTGCTTACCCAAGTTTACCAGGAGGCACGTCTTGCCAGGCTGCCGCCCGAGCTTGTTCTGGCATTGATTCACGTGGAAAGCGGCTTTGATACACAAGCCGTATCGTCCGCGGGCGCTGTGGGCCTCATGCAGATCATGCCGTTTTGGATCAAAGAATTGGGGTTGCCGATGGATGACTTGACGAACCCAAACCGCAATCTGCGCTATGGCTGCACCATCCTCGCCCACTACCTCGCCGTCGAACAGGGCGACTTTACCCGGGCGTTGGCACGTTACAACGGCAGCTTAGGCAAAACCTGGTATCCAGAACGGGTGCTGCGTACCTGGCGTGACCACTGGCGATAAGTCTGATACCTGCGTGCGGTATATCTGTGAGCCTATCGTTAAGTAAGTGGCATGACTTTCCTGACATAAACTCGCATGATAGTGGTTCGATATCCGGCTCAGCTAACCAAGGATGCTTATGGTGTATCTCAAACGTGCGTATTGGGCGCTTTTATGCGGCGGCGCCTCGCTTGTTCTTCTAAGTGTCAGCCCTGATACGCTTGCCAGTGATACCCGTATCAGCGTATCCGACAGCAATGGTGAACCGCTGAGCAATGCCGTGGTGGAAGTCTATTTTCCATACTCGGCATCGCGCGATACCAGCGTAAAGCAAATTTATCAGCGCGATGCGGCTTTTCACCCCGAGGTGCTGACAATTCCGGTGAATAGCCAGGTAACATTTCCCAACGAAGACACGACACGTCACCATGTATTTTCTTTTTCCGACGCCAAAACCTTTGATCTCAATCTTTATCTGAACGAAACGCCACCGCCCGTTCATTTTGATACGCCTGGCGTGGTGGTGCTGGGATGTAACATTCACGATCACATGCAGGCCTTTATAGTGGTCAGCGATGCCCCTTTTTATGCCATGACCGATAACAACGGACAGGTCGTCCTGCCATCGTTGCCACCCGGCGAGCATCGCGTAAGGGTTTGGCATCAACGCCTCCACGATAGCCAGCAGCGCTGGTGGGAAGGCGAAATTGCCCCAACCGAGCAGTTGTCGGTCCCTCTGGAACTGCGCGCCACCCCGAAGCCACCCGAGAAGCTGTCGCCGTTGCAGCAACGTTTTAGAGAGGCCACCTAGTGCCTAGCGACAACTTGAGGGCCAGATAACAACGATATGCGCTTTCGTACCCGTTTGATGCTCGTGCTGTTAACCGTGGTGGTGGTCTCACAACTGGCCACGGGCCTCGCGTTTCTGCGCGCCACCCAGCAAGATGCCCTGGCCAAGGGCAACCAGCGCCTGGAGGTAGGTGCCCGCGTTCTCGACCAACTGCTCGAAAGACGCGGCGATCAGCTACGCGATAACGTAGCGATCCTGGCCGATGACTTTGGCTTTAAAAGCGCGGTCGCGTCGCAGGATCGTGAAACCCTACAGTCTGTATTGGTTAATCACGGTACTCGGGCTGATGCAGACATCGTGCTATTAAGCGACCTGGACGGCCAGCTGCTGGCCAGCAGCCACCACCCCTCGCAAACGCCCATGCCCTTCCCCGAGCTGTTCGAAACCGCTCGCCAGCAGGGTTCTGCGTTCAGCGTCGTGATTGCTGATGGACAGCCCTACGAGCTTGTCATGTTGCCGGTACAAGCGCCCAACGTGATTGGCTGGGTGGGCATGGGCTTTTTGATTGACGACGCCGTCGTCGAGGAAATCAATGCCCTCACCGGCCTGGAAATCAGCGTGGTCAATTACACCTCTGACCAGACATCAACGTATCTAGCCAGTTCGCATTCCCAAAAAGCAGCCGAGCCATTAAGTCAGTTCAATAATGCAGCTGAGGCAGGGGCGTACTCAGAAACCAGTCAGATGACGCCTGACGATGGTTATCTGACCTATGCGAGCGAGCTATATAAGGACTCAAGGAATCAAACGTTCGCGCTCATTCAGCTGTCACGTAACGAATTACTAGCCGCCTACGACGACCTACAGTGGCAGCTAGTCATTATCGTGGCACTTATATTGCTGTTCACAATCGCTATTGCGGCCTGGAGTGCCCGTAGTATCAGCCGCCCGCTCGTCGCGCTGGCCGACGTTGCCAGACGGATTGGTCAAGGTGAGCGTGTCACTGACGTCCCAGCAGAATCATCCCAAAGTGAAACCGGGCTGCTCGCGGGGACGCTGCGCTCGATGCAAGACGATATTGCCGAACGTGAAGCGATCCTGCGGCATCAGTCACGCCATGACCTGCTCACCGATTTGCCCAATCGCATCAGCGCCCTGGAAGACATCAATGCCCGCATAGACGACGGTCACCCCTTTACCCTGCTGCGCCTGGCCATTAAGGACTTTCGCAACATCAACGATACCTTCGGCTACGAACTGGGCGATCATGTGCTGGTAACCCTTGCCCACCGTATGAAAGCGCTGACATCCCCTATTCAATCCGCCTATCGCTTGGCCAGCGACGAATTCTTACTGCTGATCAATCAACCTGACACCACGCCAAACTGGCGCATCAGTGAACTCGCAGCACTCTCAACGCCCATCGATCTGGATAATTCGTCAATCGGCATTTCACTGGCTGCGGGTGAAGTGAGCTATCCAGCACACGGTGCGAAGGCGCAGTTGCTGCTACGCCGTGCCGATATTGCTCTCGACATGGCGCGTCATCACCCGGATGCCCACCAGCGTTACGCCGAAGGCCAGGACGAACGCCACTTACGCCAGCTGACGCTGATTCATGATCTCCGCGATGCAGTGAGCAACAATCAGCTTTGGATGGCCTATCAACCCAAAGTGGCAACGCATGATGGGGAGGTATGCCAGTTTGAAGCACTGATGCGTTGGCGGCACCCTTCGCTTGGTTTTGTGCCCCCGGATGAGTTCATTGGCCTGGCCGAGCGCTCGGGCAATATTCGCAAGCTTAGCCAGTGGATGCTTGAACACATAACCTCACAGCTCCAACAGTGGCAGCAACAAGGCTCTCGAATCAGCGTGGCTGTCAATTTATCCGCCAGCGATGTCACCGACCCCGATCTTCCGGGGCAGTTAGCCGAGTTGCTGGCGCGCCATGATTTAGCAGCGGATCAATTGAGCCTGGAGGTTACTGAAAGTGCCGTCATGCAGGACATCAATGCCGCTGCCAGAACGCTGGATGAGCTGAACCGCCTCGGCGTGTCCATCGCGATAGACGACTATGGCACCGGGTATTCGTCCCTGGCACAGATCAAGCGATTGCCGGTTAACGAACTCAAGATCGACAAGTCCTTTGTGCTCAAGCTCGACTCCCAGGAAGACGACCTGACGATTGTACGTTCGACGATCGAGATGGGTCACAGCCTAGGGCTGAGTATTGTTGCCGAAGGGGTTGAAAATGCGGCTAGCGCCGCCTTGCTGAATGACTTGGGCTGCGATTATCTACAAGGCTACTGGATCGCCAAACCCATGCCGAGTGACCAGGTGATCCCCTGGCTGAAAAGCACCGAAATCTTCACCTTCACGCATTAACCGCGTGCTTACCGAGAGAGCCTGTCCATGTCCAACGTCATCCCTAAGGCAATAGCAAAAGGCAAGCCACTCCTTATTATCCTCTTTGGGCTTTCAATAAGCAGTGCGTCCCTTGCTGGCAGTCGTCTGATAGGTACCGGTGGTGTGGGCGCTATTGAGGGAGCCGCTGGCGGTGGACTCTCGCCCTGGGCCTTGCTTACAAGTACCGCCAGTGAGCAGGAATTCGGGGCAACGGCAACCGTCTCGCGCGCCTGGCTGGATGATTATCGCTTAACGGTCGAGGCCGCCAGCGCCAACATCTACGATCGCGTCGAGATCTCTGTGGCACGCCAAACCCTGGACCTCGAAACCTTAGGCGGCGAACTGGAGCAAACCATTATCGGTGCCAAGGTACGGTTATTCGGCGATGTGTTGTACCACCCCTGGGGGATCTGGAGCGCGGGCGTTCAACATAAAAACCTGGCCGATGACAGTATCCCCAACGCGTTAGGGGCGCAGCACGGCCAGGGGAACGATATTTATCTAAGTGCCAGCAAACTGGTGTTCAACGCCGTGGCTGGGCGCAACCTGCTGCTGAATGCCACCCTGCGTAATACCGACGCTAATCAAGGCGGATTGCTGGGGTTTGGCGGCAATAACGGCGGCCGCGAATGGGTTGCCGAAGGCAGCCTGGGACTCTTTGTGACACCCAAGTGGGTGGTGGGAATGGAATATCGACAAAAGCCTGATCGGCTTAGCGCAGCCCGGGAAGACGACTGGCAAAGCCTGTATAGCGCTTACTTCTTCAACAAGCACGTATCGCTGACCGCGGCCTGGTTAGCGTTGGGCGATATCGCCGGGTTACCGTCTCAGAATGGCGCCTATGCGTCGCTTCAGGCAGCCTTTTGACCCGTCAAGGAGACTCCATCATGCGTTTTCACCACTACGCCACCACGCTGCTGATGGCACTCTGGCTGACTGGCTGTGCGGCCCAGCATACGACCCAACCATCGCTTTACACACGACTTGGCGGCATGCAGGCCATTGATCGCGTGGTCGAGAACATGCTGTATCGGGTGGCAGACGACCCGGAGGTCGTGGTCTTTTTTGCCAACACCAACATCGACCATTTTGCAGAGGCTTTCGCCACCCAGCTATGCGATATCAGCGACGGTCCCTGCCAATACGAAGGGCCGCCCATGGATCGTGCCCACCAGCACATGGGCATCAACGATGCGCATTTCAATCGTGTGGTTGAGTATCTCGCCGACGCAATGGCGGAGGAAGGCGTTCCTCTGGCAGCTCAAAACGAGTTATTGGGGCGATTAGCGCCACTGTATGCCGATGTCATGCGACGGCAATGATTTGCCAATCATCCCGTCCCGCTGTCTTCACCTGATAAAGGGCGTTATCCGCGGCTTCATAGGCCCGGGGGAACCCCACTCTCGACGGCATAAAACAGGTTGCCCCGATACTGAGCGTCACCTGTTTTTTATCCGGATGGGCGGCGTGCGAGAACGCTGACCGTTGCACTTCTTGGTGAAGCTGTTGGCAGTAGCGACCCAGCGCATCAATATCCTCGCAAGGCAATAACGCCGCAAATTCATCGCCGCCCAGCCGATAGAGAGTCGCCTCTTCTGGCAAGGCATCGGCAATTAACAGTACAAGGTTGCGTAACAGAGCGTCACCCGCCGGATGCCCCATGGTATCGTTATACTGTTTGAAAAAATCGATATCCACTAACACCAGGCCTAGCAACTGCTGGGCTTGCTGCATGACGTCCTGGTGGAGTGCACTGCGATTGCCAATGCCCGTTAAAGGGTCACGCATGGCACGCCCCATCCACCGCAGTGTTTCCTGAGTCGCCTTTTCTGTACGCCTTAATTGCCGTTCATGCAGCCACCAGAACAGCAGGCCAAATACAAAGATCAGAAGGCTGGTATAGATAAGCACCTGGTTGTGCCAGCGGGTTCTCTCCGAAAAGGTGTTAATGGCTTCCGCGCGGCGATCCAACTGCCCCATTTCGATACGCGTCAGGCAGGCAATCGGGTCGAGCAGTTCTCGAGCGAGCACCACCGGTAACACGCTATCGCTTTCCAGCGACGTCACCGTCTCGTCCAGCACGCCTAAGCTGGGTGACGTGCAGTCATATTGCTGATGGTAAACATCCACGTCGAACAGGCCGTAGGCCAACTCGATGTCGGTTATCGCCGCTGCCCGTTCTTCGGGCCCAGGCATGTCCAACAGACGGGCCTGAGCATCCTGTAAATAGTGCCGGGAACGCGTAGCCAACTGTTGCCCCGTCAGGTTACCCGATTGGCTGAAGTAAGTCTGAATCTCGGGAAACACCCAGCGGGCTTCATAGATGATCAACACCATCAGCGCCATGAAACTCATCAGGCTGAGCGATAGCCATTTGATGTAGCGGCCCGGCCGCTTGCGATTGGCCCAGTCGCTTTTATCAACGTCACGGGATGAGTCAAGAATTGGCTTCATGGTTTACCCACGCGCTTCGATACTGCGAATCATCCAGATCCAGTCATTGAACTCGCGTAAGCTGTTAACATCCCGGTCACCGTATTCCCGCTCTACCAGGCGTACCGGGCCCCTTGAACGCAGGGTCAACGGCTTGTCATTTTCAATCGTTACCAGGTACCAATTAGGATCGTCCCAACCACCTAGCGTGACCTCGTATCCGTCCCAGGCAGTAAAGCGCAACTTGGCAGGCACTCGATCAAAGTGGCGGGTGAGAAAATCAGCAAATGGCATGCCCTGCATTGCCACCTCTTCACCCTGATAAGGGTCAAACAGTTGAAAGTGGCTGTCTGAAGACTGTCGAAGCTGCTCGATATCGAGCTCCTTGACCATGTCGCCATCGATCAGTCGTAGCGTTTGCGCCACGCTCGCGACAGGCATCAGGAGAGCAGAAATACCCACCCCGAGCGCCCAGCGAGCTGCGGGGTAGCGGCGCAAACAACGCTTCAAAAAGGCAGCATCCATAGCATGAGCTTCTCAATAGTCAACGATGGGAACGACTGTATCACTTCCAAATTTACTTTGCCTTTCAACCGCGAAGAACTCACGTTGACCACAGCAGACTGAAAGGCTTCCGTGGGCGGCAAGTCAATCAGGGTCTGAGTCGCGGGGCTGTCGCTTAGCGTTCTCATGGGTTTCGAGGCCACTTTTCAACTCATGGGTCAAGGGGTCGTAGTTAGGCCTTAGCTCGTCCTTTACCGTGCCACTCCACAAACGCGATCCCACAAAGTAGCCAGCCCGTCCAATGACGTGAGCTGCCACCGGTGCCGTCATCAGGATAAACACGATAATGGCAAACGAGCGTGCAACGACACCCACCTCCGCAAAGTGCATAGCTGAGGCCAGCATAATCAGAATCACGCCTAGCGCAGCCGCTTTGGTAGTGGCGTGCATGCGCGTCAGCAAGTCCGGGAGTCGTAGTAAGCCAACCGCGGCCAAAAGCATGAACAACGACCCGGTAATGAGCAAAGCACCTTTTATAAAATCAATCATCTCGTGGCCCCCCACGTTCCAGAAAGCGCGCAAAACCAATGGCTGCCAAAAAACCCATCAGGGCAATCACGATTGCCGCGTCCAGAAAACTCGCCACGCCAGATTGAATAGCGTAAACCCCGACCAGCCCAACCACGGTAGTTGAAAACAGTTCTAGTGCCATCACTCGGTCTGGCAGGCTCGGTCCACGGACGACACGCACAAACGTCAACACGAGCGTTAATCCCATGATGACTTGACTGATTAAAAGAACGGTTTCCATTAACGAAATAACTCCAGAGCGCGGTGTTCCATATCTTTTAGGTTGCGCCGCAAATCGTCCTCGTTGTCCAGGAACATCGCATGGATGTAGAGTACTTTGCGGTCATCGGATACGTCCAAGCTGAGCGTCCCTGGGGTCAGCGAGATCAAATTCGCTACCATGGTGATCTCCATTTCGGTGCGCGCCGAAAGCGGTAACGCGATGACGCCAGGTTTCATGTGCCAGGGCGGGGTGACAATATCGAACGCCACACGTAAATTAGCCTGCACCAACTCTTTGATAAAAAAGCCGACGAAACCAATGAACCGCGGTATACGGGCCGGATAGCCTTTTAATGCATCCACCTGAGGCTCCAGAAGAACCAGAGCAAGATAGCCAAATACCATCCCAACCAGCAGGTTAAGACCCGTAAAATCACCGCTGAGCAGCACCCATGCCAAGCCTAGCAGCAGGTTCCAAATTGCACCGGTCATGGCGTTTCCTCCGTGCCGTTAGCCTGCTCGGTCTGAAGCTCCGTGACCAATGCGCCTTCAGCGCTTGCGGAAGCTCCCAGCACTGCTTCAATATAACCAGAAGGTGTCATCAACTGATCACCTATCAACGTCATGACGTTCATTACTGGCTCAGCAAACAAACCAATCAACAGTGACATCAAGGCTAAAACCCCGACGGGCAGGTACATCATCCACAAGCTCGGCTTAACCAGTCGACCATCGTCGCCCACCGGCGTTTGCGAACCGGGCACGAGGTTATCCTCGGGCAGCGCTTTCCAAAACACTTCGTTCCAGATTTTGACCATCGAGTACAACGTCATCAGGCCCACTGCCAGGGCGAACCCTGTGGCCACGTAAGCGCCCGCCTCCAGGCCTGCACGAACCAACACGAACTTGGCGAAGAACCCCGACAGCGGTGGAACACCTGCCAGGGAAAAAGCCGAGATAAAAAACGCAACAGCAAGCCACGGTCGCTCCCGGTATAGCCCGCCCATTTTCTTAAGCTGGTAGGTACCTTGCAGACGATGGGTGATACCGCTGATCAGGAACAGATTCGTCTTGACGACGATGTTGTGTATGATGGCAAAGACACCGCCAGCAATGGCAAGAGGCGTATACAGCGCCAGCCCCAAGATCATGTAGCCAATCTGGCTGACGATATGAAAAGACAGGATACGCCTGAACTCGTGTTGAGCCGCCGCACCCAATACGCCGGTAACCATCGTAAACACCGCTCCCCACAGCATGATGTCCTGCAAATATCCCATGGTCTGATCGAACATCAGCGTGAAGACACGAAATAATGAGTAAACGCCCACCTTGGTTAGCAGGCCCGCAAACAGTGCCGACACTGCCACCGACGGCGTGTGATAGGAAGCAGGCAACCAGAAAAACAGCGGGAACGCCGCTGCCTTGATGCCAAACGCCACCATGAACATCACCGCCAGCACCTCAACCATTCCAGTATGCTCAGCAGCATCGAGGCGCAAGGCGATATCGGCCATATTGAGCGTACCCACCGTACCGTACAAAAGCCCCACAGCGGTTAGAAAAATCACCGACGCCAGCAGGTTGAGCGTTACATATTTTATCGCCCCTTCCATCTGCGCACGTTCGCCACCTAGCGTGAGTAGCGCAAACGAGGCCACCAGCATGACCTCGAACCACACGTAAAGGTTAAAAATATCGCCGGTTAAAAAGGCCCCCGCGACGCCTGCCAATAACAGATGCATTAACGGATAGTAGCCAAACTTCTCGTGCCTACGCCCCGTCGTGGCCAGCGAATAGATCCCCATCGCCAGTCCAATAATGCCAGTGAGCAGCACCATGACGGCACTGAGTATATCGGCAACCAGCGTGATGCCAAACGGCGCTGTCCAATTGCCCACCTGCATGGTGATATAGCCGTCGGAAAGCGTGGCAACAAATAACCAAAGGCTGACGACGAGTAACGCAAGATTCCCGGCAACGGCGATAAACCGCTGCATTGGGCGCGAGCGCCAGAAAAGGAGCGATATGGCACCGGAGAGCAGCGGCAGCAGTACGGGAAGTGCAACTTCAGGCCTCACGTGTCAGTTTCCTTCATCTTGTCCAAATCATCGGCTTTTACAATTTCATAGGCACGCCGAATCAATACCACTGCAAAGGCCAGTACCCCAAAGGCAATCACGATGGCCGTCAGCACTACCGCTTGAGGCAACGGATCAGCGACCTCACCCAACGGTTGCTGAAGGCCCTCGGGTATCAATGGTGGTGCGCCTCGCGTCATGCCCGCCGTGGTAAAAATCAACAGATTCGCCGCGTTGGAAAGCAACATTAAGCCAATTACCAACTTGACGATGGAGCGGCGTAACATCATAAAAATAGCGGTGGCATAGAGTAGCCCAATCGCTAGTGCCATTAGCGGTTCCATATATCGCCTCTCATTAACTCAAGGTTCATCCTTGTCGGCCTCCATCAGCGCCATGACCATCCCGGTCACTGAGCCCAGCACCGCGAGGTAGACACCCACATCAAAAATAAGTGGCGTCGAGGCTTTAAAATCGATCACCGGGATTGTCCACCACTGGGCCGTCAAGAACGGCTGCCCCATGAACCAGGCCGGCAACACGGACACCATGCCAAACAACAGCCCCACGCCAATCAAGTCACGTGGGTCGACCATGCGTAGCAATTCCCGGGTGGCGCTGACACCAAAGGCAAACAGGTAAAGCGTAAAGGCCCCGGCTGCTACCAGCCCGGCGATAAAGCCCCCGCCTGGTTCGTCGTGGCCCCGGAGTAACAGGAAAACCGAAAACATTAGCTGCAACGGCATCAAGAAGCGGGCCGCCGTATTGAGAATAATGGTGCCTGACTTAACCATCGTACGGCTCCTTCGCGCTTGGTTTGTCGCCATTAGTAGCGGAGATGTCTTCATCTTCAACGGGGCGCAATTTCAACATGGCAATGACACCAATCGCCGCCAGCGCCAGGACAAACATTTCCCCTAAGGTATCAAGCGCACGGTAGTCGACCAGAATCACGTTAACGATATTTAACCCATGGGCTAAAGGCACGCTGTTTTCCACCATGTAGGTGGAGATCGTCTCAAACTGATCGATACTCCAGGCTGTCATGATCAACAGGAAAATCAGCACCCCGAGCGCAGTGGCCACTGCGCCGTCGCGGATACGCTCCAGGGCGGTGGAAAGATTCGAGAAGCGCGGCAAGCGGAAGAGCACCAATACCAATAAAATGACGGTCAACGTCTCCACCAACAGTTGGGTGATGCCTAAATCAGGGGCGCTGAACAGAATAAAGACCAGCGCGATGGAGAACCCCATGATGCCGACTGATACCACCGCTCCCAATCTTGAACGGGAAATTGTGGCAAATATTGCCCCCATCGCCATGGTGCCCACCACGATGACTTCGTGGAAACGCACATCCAGCTCAAACGCCAGCTGTGGGGAATGACGCAATAGAATCGAATTACCGATCAGGGCAATCAGTACCGTCAGCATGACAAGAATATAGTTACGCATGTAGCCATTTTGCAGCAACCGCGTTTGCCATTCGGAAAACGTTACGACACCGTTCATCAAGCCTTCATAACCCGCCTCCGGGCCACGTTGCATAATGGGTTCCAGACGAGATAGCTTCAAACGCACGGTATCCCAGCGTTTAAACACGAGGAAGCCAAGGCCAAGGCTGACGATCGATATGATCAGCGCAAGATTGACCCCATACCATAGGGATAAAGAAACCTCCATCGGCTGGCCGGAAACCGCCGTCGCCGCCGACGTCAACAACGCATTACCACCTAGCAATCCAGGCGCAAGCCCGATTAGAAGCGAGCCCAGGGCTAAAAGGCCTGGGCCCAGCAACATGCTTAGCGGCGCTTCATGGGGATCTTGAGGTGTCGATTGGCGTTGGCCATAAAATGGCCGTATCACGACAATGGCGGCGACGGCAATCGTGAGCACAGCGGAAGCGAAGGCTAGCAACACGAGCAGCAGCCGAAAGCTATCAGCCCCCAATGTGGCTTCAAGCATTAACTCTTTGCCGATAAAACCCAACAGTGGTGGTACACCGGCTAACGATAATGCCGCCATAATCGCGATAGCGGCCGTCACCGGCATCAACTTTCGAAGACCACCCATGGCCGTGACATCTTTCGTACCCGTTTCATGATCCAGAATACCGGCCACCATGAACAGCGCCCCCTTGTACATGGAGTGGGCGAGTAAAAACGTGACGAATGCCGTCATGGCGTATTCGGTGCCGATACCCAGCAGCATCGTCAGGGTCCCTAGGGCCATGATGGTGGAATAGGCCAACAACTTCTTGATATTGGTATGGTGGATCGCTAAAAAAGCGCCGGTAAGCATGGTGGTAGCGCCCACCAAGGAAAGAATCCCTACCCATAACGCTGTACCACCGAGTTCGGGCTGCAATCTTGCCAGCAGATAAATACCCGCTTTTACCATGGTCGCCGAATGCAGATACGCCGACACAGGGGTCGGTGCTGCCATGGCGTTGGGCAACCAGAAGTGAAAAGGAAACTGCGCGGACTTGGTAAAGGCACCAATCAACAAACAAATCAGCATTGGTGTATAGAGCGAATGTTGCCGTAGGTCGCCTTCCATCTGGCTAATTTCATAAAGCGACCAACTACCAGAGGCGATGCCTAGCAACACCAACCCGGCCATCAAAACCAGCCCACCCGCAACGGTCACAAAGAGCCCCTGTCGGGCCGACTTACGAGCCTCAATGTCAGTATGGTTGAAGCCAATCAGCAGGTAAGAGGTGATGCTGGTCAGTTCCCAGAACACAAATAGCGTGAACAAGCCGTCCGCCAGCACAAGCCCTAGCATTGAGGCCATGAAAGCGACCATTGCAACGTGAAAACGGGCTATATCAACATGACCCTTGAGATAGCCACCTGCGTAAATCAGCACGAAGGTACCGATCACAGTAATAAGCAGACCAAAAAGTAACGACAGCCCATCAAGGAGGAAGCTGAGGCTTATGCCTAGCGAAGGTACCCACTGCCATTCCAGTAACATCGGGCCATCATTGACGACCGATGGGGCTAGACTTATGAGCCAAGCCGCAAGAAAGGCCGGAAATATCGCCATCACAAGGCTTGCCCGCTGTCCAAACCAGCGATTGAGCAGCGGCGATGCCGCCGCCAGCACAAATCCCATTAATAAGGCGAGTTGCATCTAGCGATATCTCCTGTGTGTTAGCTCCGGTCCTGATACCGGACAGAGCTTTCCATTGGCAACAACGTAGCCTGACGCATGAGTGCTTGCGGAAGGTGTTCAACCGCCAGAATTGTGCAAACATCCTAGCATTCAAGGCATTATTTAACTCGTTAAACCGCAACGAACATCTCCAACGCTGAAACTTCAGCATCAGTAGGTTACAGAACCTTGCGGTCTTCTACCTTGCTATAGTCGGTATCCGGTGGCAATGGATGCCCCTTGGCCAACTCCGCTCTTGTTGCCTCACGGATGGTAAGCACGTTGACCTGGTAACGCAACGTATAGCCTGCCAGCGGGTGGTTAGTATCGATGCTCACGCTGTCCCCGTCTACGCCAAGCACGGTAACGATCTGCGGCCCGGCTTCACCTTCGGTTTGAAAACGACTGCCCACCTCAAGCTGGGTATTCCCAAAGGAGGCACGGCTGACCGTTTGCACCAACGCCTCGTTATAGTCCCCGTAGGCGTCTGCCGGAGCCAGCGTTACGCTAAGCTCGGCACCTGCAGGCTGGCTTTCCAGGGCACGCTCAAGTCCTGGCAGGATATTGTCATGGCCATGCAAATACTCGAGCGGATTATCCCGCGCTTGAGAATCATCCAGTAGTTGCTCGCCGCCATCATTCAACACTTCATACAAACGATAGTGTAGGGTAACTACCTGATGTGCTGAAATCGACATACAAAACTCCTCTCCGGTAAGCTGTTGGCCGTGTGTCCAAGCGTGGGCACAGCTTATCATTAGGCCGCTGTCACCGTCTTACTCAGGAGCCGCATTTCATGCCCACCCCTACGCCCCAGCGCAGTTGGCGCGCTGCCCTGGCGATTTACCTGCGTGCCCCGGTCATTACCATGCTGTTTTTAGGGTTTTCCGCCGGACTGCCCTTCTTGCTGGTGTTTTCGACGCTTTCCGCCTGGCTGCGCAGCGACGGCGTCGAGGTGGCGGCGATTGGTTTTTTCGCCTGGATTGGCATGCTCTACTCAATCAAGTTTTTCTGGGCACCGGTGGTCGACCGCTTGGCACTGCCGGTCTTGACCCGCCACTTCGGCCAGCGACGTGGCTGGATGTTGCTTGCCCAGGCAATGATAGCTGCAGGACTCATTGGCCTGGCCGGGTTGAGCCCACTAGGGAATCTAGGGTGGGTCGCAGCCTTTGCGCTGCTGGTGGCTTTTGGTTCGGCCACCCAGGATATCGCCATAGATGCCTTCCGCATCGAATCCGCGGACGACGATGTGCAGGCGGCCATGGCGTCAACCTATATCATCGGCTATCGCGGTGGGCTAATCGCCGCCGGGGCATTGGCGTTGTATGTCGCCTCGGCAGTGTCCTGGCAGGTGGCGTACCTGACCATGGCAGCGTTGGTAGGCGTCGGCGTTGTGACCGTGCTACTACGCCCGGAACCCAAGCGCGCCTCGTTGACGGTTCAGTTGATCCACGAACCTAAGGTACGGGCCTTTATTCGTTCCAGCCGCGGCCAACCCAAAATGCTGCGCAGAATCGGCGCCTGGGTAATTGGCGCTATCGTTTGCCCGTTTACCGACTTTTTCCGCCGCTATGGGCTCAAGGCGCTGTGGCTTCTGGTCTTCATTGGCGTGTTTCGCATCAGCGATCTGGCGATGGCCTCGATGGCTAACCCGCTCTACATCGATTTGGGTTTTTCGCTGGAGACCATCGCCAACGTGACCAACGTGTTTGGCATCGTGATGAGCATTGCAGGGGGCATTCTTGGCGGCCTATTGGTGGCACGCTACGGCATTGGGCCGCTACTGATCTTTGGCGCGGGCATTGTCATGGTGACGAACCTTTTGTTCGCGGCACTGGCGCTGATCGGCAACCAATTGCCCATGCTAGTGCTCACGATTACCGGCGACAACCTGGCCAACGGACTTGCCAGCGCGGTATTCATCGCCTTTCTTTCCAGCCTGACCTCCCGCGCCTATACCGCCACCCAGTACGCGCTGTTTTCTTCGTTGATGACGCTACCCGGCAAGTTCCTCAGCGGTTTTGGCGGGCTCGTAGTGACTGGTCAGGGCTATGCCAGCTTTTTTGTGCTGGCCACCCTGCTGGGCCTGCCAGCCATTCTGTTGGCCATCTGGATCAATCGCGACCGCCAGCTCGTGCCCGCCCCTGTTACGGCCACCCGCTAACGCTTAGCGACTCGCGGGGCGGTGGGCATCGAGCCAGTCCAACGCCCCCTGGGTCGTCCGCCACTGATCACGCATTAGCGTGCGGTACTGCCAGGCCTCGGCGCGTGAACCGGGGTCAACCTGACCATCGGGGTGAGGCATTACCGGGCGCGGGTTTTCAGCGCAAATCATGTCCAGGGTATGGCGGTTATGGGTAACGACCTCCTTGAGCGAGCGCTCTGCGGCTTCGTGATGGCCAAGCCGGTATAGCGCCAGCGTGCGGCCCATCAGCAGCCCCAACTCCAATGAACCATCGCCGCTGGCTTGCTCGGTGAGCGCCAAGGCTTCTTCATTACGGTCATCGCGCAGCAGTTGGTCCAGCACCAGTTCACGTAGCCCTAGGCTATCTTCCTGATCGATCGCCAGGAGCTCTTCGGCCAGCTCTCGGGAATGCTGGCGCGCGCCACGCTCCATGCCCACCACCAGGGCCAAGCCAATGCGCAGCAGGATGGCATTATTGGCATCGTCCCAGCGCAGGCTACCTTGCCCCTCAGCGCGTGCCTGGGTCAGCCAGCGCGAAAGACGCTTGGCAAGCGGTGCGAGCAAACTGGGCGCCATCCACGGCAGGCTGCCAAAACGGCTGGTAAGGGCCAGCGTCAGGTCCTGCACCACTTGAGGCGCATCCAGCCATTCGGGGTGGGCGCACAACGCCGACATCCACTCCACTGCGTTGCCCCATGGCTCGCCTCGGAATCCCAGCGCTACGTCGTCATCCACCATGACCTGAAACTGCTCGTGCCAGGCGGCGAATAGCGTCGCTTCGCGTGCGCTGACGTGGTACTCCAGATGCTCGGTATCAGGATTAGAGGTGATGTCGATCTTGGGCGCAGTGGGCAGCGCAGCGAGCAGCGCCTGCAATGAAATCAACGGCGTTGCCAGGTCTTCCTCAGCACTGAGCAATTGATCCGCCAGGGTCGCACCGGGGTTGTCGGCAAGCGCCGCCAGGAAGTCGAGCTGATCGTCGTCAAGATCGCCCTGCCGGACCAAGCGACGATACCAAAAATTGGCACGCTCCTTGGCTTCACGTTCGTGCCCTTCATGCAACAACAGCATGGCTTCGATATACGCCAGCGTCGGCGAATCCGGCAGCGCCTGCTGGGCTTTGACAAAGGCCGCACGAGCGCTATCCAGGTCATCGTTGTCCAGATGCGTCAGGCATAGCCGTTCAAGTGCCACCCCGCGCAGGAACAGTGGCCCCCTTTCCAATACCTCATCCAGCAGGTCGGCTCGCTTGCGGGTAAATCCACGCTCCTGGTAAATATCCAACAGAATTTCAAACGCGGGTTCAGCCTGTTCAGGCAGCCGCGACCAGTCGCTGCCATCGAACAGCGATTCAAGAATCTGCATGGCGCGGCCGCTTTGGCCACTTTCAGCGGCAATCAACCCGGCTTCAAGCAGTGCCTGGGGCAGCGCACGCTGGCTATCCAGCGCGGCTTTCAGGGTCGCGCCCTTCCACTCGCGCAGCGAGAGCATCCACATCATCTGCTCGGGGATTTCAGTGGGGAATTCGACCCGCGCGCAGCACTGCTTGAACTTGTGACCGGAATCGCACCAGCACGGCTCATTTCGACCGGGCGTGGCAAGGGGTTCGCAGGCAAAATCCAGCCGTTCCAATGGCGTTTGCGACCATAGAATGGGGGCAAGCGCCTGAGCCGTCGCCAGATCATCATTGAAATATTCCGCCCCCTCGGCACGCACCCAGGTCATAAAATCGGGGTAGTGTTCATCCTGCCTGATAGCCGAGAGTGCCCCGGAGGCAAATCCCAGCAGCTGATCGACCCATACCGCCAGCATTGCCGTCTCCACTTATAAAAGACCCTATTGAAAAGCGACATAGTCTAGCATGACCATTGGGGGCACGCAGAGAGGATTGGCAAGATCGCCAAGGGCTGCCAGCGGGAAACGCTTCTACCCACCCGGCCAACGTTTATCTGGAGAGCAACCCAATGGACACATTGACACTAACCACCTGCCAAGGGGCCGAAATAACGCCTCATGTCCAGGCACTGGCACGCCTGCGCATTGAGGTATTTCGTGACTACCCCTACCTCTACGATGGTGACCTAAGCTACGAAGCGGATTACCTGGGTCGCTACGCGGATAATCCAGACAGCCTGTTCGTCCTGGTCTTCGACGGCGAATCATTGGTGGGCGCCGCCACAGGACAGCCGCTGGCCGATGAAGTCGACGAGTTCCGTCGCCCGTTCCAGGCCAACGGCATTGATCCCTCGAGCGTGTTTTATTATGGGGAATCGGTGCTGCTTCATGATTACCGTGGACGCGGCATCGGCAAACGCTTCATGGCCGAACGAGAGGCACATGCCAAGCTCAGAGGGTTTGATAGAGTCGCTTTCTGCGCTGTTGAGCGCCCCGCCGGCCATCCACTGGCGCCATCCAATTATCGTCCGCTGCATGACTTCTGGAATGCCCAGGGTTACCAACGCCACCCAGAACTCGCCACCACTTTCGCCTGGAAAGATATCGGCGAAAATGAAGAAAGCCACAAATCAATGGTGTTCTGGATGAAGCGTCTCGATTAAGCCACTCGGGCCCATTCAAGCAGGGGGGCCGTCCGCGAGTGCATATCAAGCCTTGCCTGTAAGCGCACCAGGTTCCAGTAATGGCCATTGAGGGCGCGTGAAAGTAGCAGCGTATCGGCGGGGGGCTGCAGACGGTCCATGGCCCCCCATACCTTGGGCGTCAGTTCGCGCAGGCGGCGATGGACGCGCACATCGCTGAAGTCCTGTTCACCGGGGCTAAACAGCGGCGCCACGCACTCGGCGGACTCGCGATAAAGCGATAAGGGGGCGCCCTGCCCCTGGCGGCCCCCCATTTGCATCAGCGCTTCATCCATTGCCATCGGATCATGGGCAAGGGTCGCGTTGAGGAGTTGCATCATCGCTTTCAAGCGGGTCTCGGGCACTGGAATCACCGCGCCAAAGTCGTATATCACCAACCGGCCTTGATCATCGGCCGCAAAATTACCCGCATGCGGGTCGGCGTGCAGCTCGCCGTAGGTAAACAATTCCTCGGTGATCCAGTCCGCCAACGCCACGGCGATTTTCTGGCGGGTGTCATCGTCAGCGCTTTCCAGATCGCGCAGCGGTGTACCACCCACAAAACGCATCGCCAGCACATGTTGGCCGGAAAGCTCAAAAAGCGGCTCGGGTATCACCAAGCGGCTATCGGCCTGGTAGCGTTCGCGGTAACGGGCCATGGCATCGGCCTCGGCGCGATAATCAAGCTCGTCGCGTAGCCCCGCTGCCAGCTCTTCAAACAGCGCATCCAGGCGCGCCTGGGGCACCTTGAACCAGCGGCCCAATCCCATGATACGCTTTACCTGCTTGAGATCGCTTTCCAGCACGTCGGCAAGCCCGGGGTACTGCACCTTTAGCACCACTGTTTCGCCGGCATGGGTGACCGCCTTGTGCACCTGCCCCATGGAAGCGCTGGCGAAGGGCCGCTCTTCGATGTCCCGAAAGTGCGAATCCAGCTCGCCGTACTGCATCACCAGCGCCTCGCGTATGCGCGGCCAGGGCATCGGCTCCGCCTGGCGTTGAAGGCGCGACAGCTCCTCGGCCAGGTCCGGCGGCAAGAGGTCATCCCACTGGGACATGATCTGCGCCAGCTTCATGGCCGGGCCTTTCAGCTCGGATAGTCCCTCAAATAGCGCCTCGCCCAGAGCCCGCCAGTCTGCCTGGCCACCCAGGCGTGTCTTGAGTAGCGCCCCGCCAGTGCGTGCCCCCAACCCCATCAAACGTCGTGTTCTGCCGCGATCTCGCATTTAAGTCGCCTCGTTGAGCATCTGATAAGCAGCTTACGCAATCCTATCAAATTATACAAAAGCTATACGCATAATTACTGAACATCATTTTCTCGACAACCCCTGCTATGCGCTTACGTGTGTGGTGTCTGTTACCATATTCATACGTTACACAATTTAAGGCATCTCCCGCATGCGCTTGATTATCGCCGAAAAACCCAGCCTTGCCCGGGCAATTGCCGATGCACTTCCCGGAAGCGGAAAACGACAGGACGGCGCCATTCACTGCGGCGATACCACGGTTACCTGGTGCCTGGGACACCTCCTGGAACAGGCAGCCCCGGAGGCCTACGACCCTGCCGATAAACAATGGCGATTGGATCGGCTACCCATTGTGCCGCAGCAGTGGAAATTGATGCCGCGCTCAAAAGCGCGCGGGCAACTGGCGGTGATACGCAAGCTGATTAAACAGGCAAGCGAGGTCGTTCACGCCGGTGACCCGGATCGCGAAGGTCAATTGCTGGTACAGGAAGTGATCGACTACATGAAGTACCGCGGCCCGGTACAACGGCTGCTGATCAGCGACCTCAATAGGCCCGCCGTCAGCCGCGCCCTTGCCAGCCTGCGACCCAACGCCGAGTACCAGCCACTGTTCCAGGCGGCCCAGGCACGCGCCCGTGCTGACTGGCTCTACGGCATCAACCTGACCCGCGCCTGGACGCTTACGGGCCGCCAGGCAGGCCACGACGGCGTGCTTTCCGTAGGCCGCGTACAAACCCCGGTGCTGGGCTTGATCGTGCGCCGCGACAACGCTATTCGAGACTTTGTGCCCCACCCTTATTACCCCCTTTGGGCCGACCTCAAGGTCGCTCAGGGCCAGCTGCGCGCCTGGTGGGCACCCAAGGAACACCAGCCATTAGATGACCAGGGGCGCTTGATCGACCGCCGGCCCGCCGACGCATTGGCAGCGCAGCTACCCGGCGCCTCGGGTCAATTGACCCATCTCGACCAGCAGGAGAAACGCCAGGCACCGCCACTGCCGTACTCGCTCTCAGCCCTTCAGGTCGACGCTGCCCGCCGTCACGGGCTTTCTGCACAGGTAGTACTGGATATTTGCCAGCGGCTATACGAGCAACACAAGCTGATTACCTACCCGCGCTCCGACTGCCGCTACCTGCCCGAAGAGCACCTCCCGCTTGCCCAGCGCAGCCTGAACGGTGCCTGCCAGAACGATGAAGCCCTTCAACAGTGGCTGAAAGGCGCGGACTTTTCGCTACGTTCCAAAGCCTGGAACGACAAGCAGGTAGGCGCCCACCACGCCATCGCCCCCAGCGGCAAGCCAGCAGATTTCAGCCAGCTCTCCGCGACCGAAGGGCATGTCTTTCGATTGATCGTACGCAACGTTATGGCCCAGTTTTACCGTCCGCTGCGCACCTTTGAGGTAAAAGCCGAGTTTACGCTGCTTAATGAAGCCTTCCGCGCTCGCGGCCAAAGCATTCTTGACCCCGGCTGGAAACCGCTGTTTACCACCCGCGATGAAAGCCCGCCGCTGCCGCCGCTCACCCAAGGAGAAGCCTGCCAGGCGATGGGTGCTGGCGTTGACGAGAAGGAAACCCGCCCGCCGGAACCCTTCACCGATGCCAGCCTGATCAAGGCAATGATGAACATCGGCCGCTACGTAGACGATCCTGCCGTGCGTCGCACCCTGCGCGACACCGATGGCCTGGGCACCGAAGCCACCCGCGCCGGTATTATCGAAACGTTGGTCCAGCGCGGCTACCTGGTCCGCCAGCAAAAGGCCCTGCGCGCCACCAAGCTCGGCAGCGCCCTGATCGCCGCCCTGCCTGAAGCGGTCAGCACCCCCGAACGCACCGCACTCTGGGAACAGCGACTGCGCGCCATCGCCGAACAGCAGGACGACGCCAACACCTTTCAGAAGGCGTTACTGGATGACTTGCGCGGCCTGCTCAGCCATAGCGATGCAGGGAAACTCAGGCAGAGTTTGCAAACGGCACAAGGCGTAGCCGGTGGCCCGGCGAAGCGCTCAGGCAAGCCGAGAAAGCGTTATAGTAAGAAGAAAGCCAACAGCAAGGGCAGTCGTAAAACACCAGTGCAGTAACGCTAACGCCTTATCGACTTGCAACTGATGGGGCTATGGTCGTTTGGTGGCTTCAAACATCGGAATGATCGTCATCATCCTCAGAGGTTGAAGCTTTTTTCTTGCTGATGGGGCGCGAAAAGAAAGGCACCACGTAAAGCACCATCCAGGCCAGCAGCGTACATAAAACGGCTGTTTGCTCACGCCCCAGACCCACGGCTACCCCAATGGCGGCCGTCAGCCAAATACCGGCCGCCGTGGTGAGGCCTGACGTGCCTTGTTCGTCTTTGCGGGTAATGATGGTGCCGGCACACAGAAAACCGATGCCTGCAATGACACCCTGAATGACGCGACTCATCTCTGCATCAGAAATACCCGTCTGTTCAGGAATAAAAATGAATAAAGCAGCACCCATGCAGACCAGCATGTGGGTCCGAATACCAGCCGCCTTGCCTCGCTGCTCTCGCTCGAGCCCCAACAGGCCACCGAGAACAGCTGCCAATAGTAGCCGGATCACCACAATGATGAGTTCGCCTAAGTCGTTGAATTCCGAAAACTCGGAGGCGATGATATTTCTAATTGCTTCCACCTTTTCACTCCTGTTGATCCAGTCTGGTAGCCCTTCATATCCACACGTCAGGGCGATGGCGCACAAAGCCCACCCGGCACCGATTTCACCCACTCCCGTATAGCCAGAATCGTCGGATCGTCCCGGCGGCTTTCCGGGTAAACTAGAAAAAACGGCTTGCCTTCAAATGCAGGGCCGAAAGGTTGCACCAGGCGCCCTTCCTCCAATTCATCCTTAATCAACTGGCGACTCATCAGCGCAACGCCCTGTTCACCCACGGCAGCTGAAATAGCATGGGTTTCGTCAGAAAACACCAGACCGGCACTAACGTCCAGTCCAGGTACCTTTGCCTCTTTTTGCCACGCTGCCCAATCAAGCGGCGAAGAAATAGCCCCCTGACTACTGAAGTGAATCAATGGGTGCAAAGGTAAATGCGCCACCTCGTGCAGACCAAGGCGTGGACTGCAGGTCGGGATGAAGGTGTTATCAAATAATTTTTCCGCTACCAATCCCGGCCAGCGGCCATCACCATAACGAATGGCAATGTCTGCCGTTACCCCATCCAACGCTACCGGCTCGTGAGAAGCATGAATGCGCAGATCAATGTCTGGATGCGAGTCACGCAGTAGGCAAACCCATGGCAGCAACCAGCGCACCGCGACCGCAGGCGTCGTGGAAAGCGTAGTGGTTTGGCGAACGGGCACAGCGCTTAGCCGCTCGACCGCGTGACTGATGCTGTCAAACGCGCCTTCCAACACCTGCAGCAGCTCCCGGCCCTGGGAAGTCAGTTCCAACTGGCGTGGTTTACGCACAAACAAGGTAATGCCGAGCGTTTCTTCAAGCCCACGGACCTGGTGACTAATGGCAGTGGCCGTCACTGAGAGCTCCTGTGCCGCCTGCTTGGCACTTTCATGACGGGCAGCAGCCTCAAAAGCGCGCAGTGCCGAAAGTGAGGGTAAACGTCGATAGCTCATGAATGAATTTTAATCACCTATGCCGACAAGAAAAGATCGTTTGTTCGCCTCTACAAGCAAGGCCTACGCTGATTCTGTTGTTAATCATAGATGAGTTCAGTTCAGATTAGGAGACCAATCATGCCACATATTCTGCAGATAGATGCCAGCGCCCGCCCCGGTATTGCGGGAACCGATAAGCACGGCTCCCATAGCCGCCACCTCACCCAACGGTTTGTCAGTCAATGGCAATCAGGTCGCCCCCATGACACGCTAACTTATCGCGATATTGGTCAAAATCCGCCGTCCTTTATCAGCCACGATTGGATCGCGTCAGCGTTTACGCCTGAAGACCAGCGAGAACCCTGGATGAAGGATGCGTTGGCAGAGAGCGACCTCTTGGTGGATGAATTAATTGCTGCTGATATTGTGGTGATTGGCGCGCCGCTTTATAACTTTGGCATGCCGGCCGCCCTCAAGGCGTGGATCGATCAAGTGATAAGGCTTGGCCGCACAATAGATTTCGATGACACCAATCCCATTGATCCTCCCATCCCGATGCTCACGGATAGATCAAGGCATGCTGTCATTCTTAGCGCCAGAGGCAGTATCGGCTTTGACCCTGGTAGAGAAATGGCGCATATGAACCACCTCGAGCCAAACCTCGCCACCGCGCTTGGCTTTATCGGCATTACCCGACTCCACTACATCGCCATTGAGGGGCAGGAAGCTGGCGGTGAGCTACTGGCAAACTCTGTGGCCGAGGCGATAGGCAAGGTTGAAGCGCTGGTCGATAAACTACAGATGTCGCTAGAGACCACTCCGATATCCGAACCGGCCTAGATCTCAAAGGGAGCTATTTTCAAGTAAACAGTCAACATTAATAGGTGCGGTGATCGCAAACCCAGGATATCCGCACCTTTTGAATCTATTTAATACTAGCGAATAGAAATTCCTCTTTTAACACCAGAGTTACCTTCACTTAGTTTTGCATAGGCAGCTTTTTTCTGGCTGATTGAGTGTGAAAAGAAAGGCACCACATAAAGCACCAGCCAAGCCAGAAGTGTGCACAGTACCGCCGTTTGCTCACGCCCAAGGCCAACCGCTATGCCGATGGCCGCTGTGAACCAAATACCGGCTGCTGTGGTAAGCCCTGTAGCAGCCTGATCATTCTTGCCAGTGATGATACTTCCGGCGCAAAGAAAGCCGATCCCGGCAATAACACCTTGAATAACTCGGCTCATCTCCGAATCCGAAATACCTGCTTGCTGCGGAATCAATATAAATAACGCAGCGCCCATGCAAACAAGCATATGGGTGCGTATTCCAGCCGCCTTGCCGCTCTGTTGACGCTCAAGCCCCAGCAGCCCACCTAGCAAGATAGCCATCAGTAGTCGAACTATCAAAATAATAAGTTCACTTACGTCATTGAAATCCGAAAACTCAGAAATAACGACACTGCGGATCAATTCCATCACTTCATTCCTGTTGGTTAACTAAAAAAAGCGGGCTGCAAAGGGAAAACCGGTGCACTGTGCCTGATTATGGCCACCACTTTGTCATCATCGGTTTGACGGTTAGTCCGTGGACGACGATCGAGAGCACGATGACCACTAGCGTGATGTGGATGAATTCCACGGCCAGCGCTTCCGGCAGACCAAAGACGATCGCGAACATCAAATAATAGATCGAGCCGATTCCACGTACGCCGAACCAGCCAACCAGCATCTGCAGCCGCATCGGTGTACCAGAACCAAGCAGACCCAAGAATACGCTGGCGGGGCGAACCACGAGAAAAAGGAATAGCGCCACCCCGACGGCCCTTAAACTCCATGAGTCAAGAAACAACATTCCACCTAGTAGCATGACCAGCACCAGCTCGGAGAGCCGCTCCAGTGACTCCTTGAACAACATGGAACCTTCAGATACTTGAGTGCTATTCGGTGGCGTCGGCTCTTCGGAATTAACCGGAATTTGCCGGTTGAAGCCCGTTTCTTGGTTAGGCCCGTGAATACTCGCCAGCTTAAGCTCCGACTGACGAAGTGAAATAGCCGCCGCGAAAACGGCCAGAAACCCCCAGGCATCGAGTAGCAGACAGACGCCATAGACCACGCCGATCAAGCCCATACCCAGAAAGTCATCCAGCAACGGGCCTTCGTTACTGAGAAAGCGCTGTTTCCATACAAGCTGTGCTAATAAGCGCCCCATTACGAGCCCGACAACCAGGGCAACGATTGTCGACCATAAAACATCCTTTAACACCCAAGCCCCAAGCAGTTCGTAACTAACCGGGGAACTGAGCATTGCCAGCCCCAGCATGACAAACGGAAAAGCACTGCCGTCATTCATGCCCGCTTCACTGGTCAGCGTGAAACGTAAAGGATCTTTATCCCCCATGTGCCGGACTTGAACATCGGTGGCTAAAACGGGATCAGTGGGTGCCAGAATAGCCCCCAGCAGAATCGCCGCCCCCAGTGGCAAGGCAAGCACGTAATAGCCAAACACAGCGGTCAGGACGACACTGATGGTCATGGAGATAATCGCGAGCCGAACGGGGGCATTCCACTCCCGCCATTTGAACGGCATCGGCATTTTCATTCCCGCGATAAACAACGATACGAGAACCGCAATTTCAGCGAGCACTTCCAGCAAATGCGCTTGTTCTAACGGATTAAAATGAAATGCTCCCAAGACCGACGGGCCAAGAGTCACCCCAATAGCCAAATAGACAATGGAAGGTGTCAGTCGCAGGCGATGTAGAATGGGCGAACGCAACCCCATCATGATCAGCAAGGTTCCGATCAATACAAACCAAGTAGCGTTGGTCACAGGGATTCATCCGAGGCGGGTTGAGTAGCAGTGTGGCGCATGAAAGCTGTCCGGTCACGAACACAATACGATGGCACCCACAAAACTGGCGATCACCTCAGCTAAATCGTCATTCCATGTTATGGAACAAAGCTGCCAAAATTGCCGGTCCCTGTAAGCTATGCCGCTAAAAGGCACACCGGGTGACCAGGAACTGTCCATTCCCGATGGGCACTGTGCAGGTAGTGACATCGGCATCTGCCGATACCAACGTCATAAAAGAATCCATTTCATCGTCGTGGGACGTGGCGTTGTCAACGACAAGAAGCCCGCCCCTGCGTAGTAAACGTTTGATGGTAGGCCACCAGGCCACATACGCCGAGCGTTTGGAATCCAGAAAAACAAGGTCGCAGCTTTCGTCATGCATTGCTTCCAGCAGGCCGCCCGCTTCCCCGCGAAGCTGGATAATGACATCAGAAAGCCCCGAGCGCTCAAAGTTACTGGCCGCTAGCTCAAGCTTGAAGTCAGATTGCTCAATTGTCGTCACGTGCCCAGCAATCTTTTGTGCCGCCTGAGCCAGCCACAAGGTGGAATATCCGTTGGACGTGCCAATCTCAAGCACACGCTGCGCGTTGGTCGCCTGAACCAGTACTGACAGAAACTCCCCGGTATCACGGGTAATATTCAGCATTCGCCGTGGGCGCTCGGCGATTGCCGCGTCGTTTTCCTGCCCAAATTGCTCCAATTCGACTAGCAGCGCTTGTAATGACTCACTTGACCCGGAAGGCGAAATCCCGCTTCCTTGAGATTTTTTAGCCATCCCAGGACTCCTTTGCGTTTGACCGTATAGTGTTGAGGCTCAAGTGCTTGACCATGGAAAGCCATGTATCGCCATGCAGAACTGCACGGTTTCAACTTAACGCACCTGATGAGCTTCGCCAGATGGGTATCAACTAGCGGGCCAAAGGAGCCAATGCCAATACCTCATTGCGCAGTTCGTGCTTTCGCTTCTCCAACGAAGCGCCCCATGACGCGCACTCTTTCTTCTGTTCAGCGTCGTTATCAGCGCTTTCGATGAAGGCATTTAGCCAGGCTTGTCGAGTGCATAGATCCTGAAAGTCACCGAGCAGGCGCTGACGGTGCTTCAATTCTGCCAGAAACGACTTGGGGACCTTGGGATTCAGATCGGCCAGATAACGGATGCGCTTCACGCCCTTGCGAAGTTCATGCAAAGAGGTGTCAGGGGCGTCTAAAGAAAGTGCCGCCAGATCCTTATCGTGGCTTGCAATGCGCTTATTGAGCACCGCCTTGATACGCTTGGGCGTCAGCTTGGTGAGCGCCTTCTTGACGTCATCGGAAGCGATAAACCTCTGCCAGTTTTGCATTTCCTCGGCGTACGCCGGCGCGCTTAACTGCTCGCACAGGGCTTGATGCTCTGTCCGCTGGCAATCCTGAAGCCATTGCTGCAAAGCTTGACGAGTCGCGGAAGAAAGCGGCGGTGACGTATTGCCAATATCCTCCAGAAACACGTCAAGGTCGCGGAGGTCGCTGGTGGCCCGGGCACGGTACTTGAGCCGCTTAAGCATTTTTTTCAGGCCAGGCACTTTGGTAATGGAACGTACGGATTCGCCCACTGCCAGGCTGCGACGCAGGTTAACCCGGTACTGATGCAGAAATTCAGCATCAACACCTGCGATCACCCCCGGCTCCAGGGCCCTGACCATCCGGTACTGGTGCTCGAGCATGGCAAGGAGTCGGCTGGACGTGTTGCCTTTATGATCAGATGGTTTGGGGGCAAGGCGCTTGAAAAGTGAATAGCTGGCCTCTTCCGGGGTCAGTCGTCTCACCAGCTCCGCACAGCCAGGTTCCATGGATGACCAGGGTGTATCGGGCAACGTGAAATGCAGCACGCTGCCGGTAGGCAGCGACGTCGGCGTTTCCTTATTGAGCCAGCAGGCGAGATCCACAAGGGCCGGATTATGGCCAATAACAAGCATTTTTTCGGGTTCATCAGGCAGTGCTTTGAGCCATGCCAGTAGTTCTTCACCGTCGAAGGTGTAGAGAGCGTCGTCAAATTGAGGCTGATTGATGAGTGCTCGTTCTGGCAACTGCGCGGCGATGTCGTCGAGGGTTTCCCGCGTACGAGCCGCCGTGCTGACGTGAACCTGCCCCTCCAACGCTTTCCAGCGTTGCAGCACAGGGGCCATTGCCGTCGCCTGACGCTTTCCCCGTTTGCGCAACGGCCGTTGGTAGTCGGTCATATTGTCACTGGGTTGCTTGGCCTTGGCGTGGCGCATCACGAAAAGATGCCGCATGTATTCGCTCCTCATTGCGACATGATTAACCAAGTTTAGTACACCCACATATGCTAGCGAACCCGTTTACGTGGCCGCACCACCCACCAACTCGCCAGCACCAAGCCGCCAAATATGCTGTAAACCACACCAAACACCCAGTCCGGCGCGCTGTAGTAAAGAAGGCTGTGCAGCCAATACTGAATAAATGAACCGGCATAAGTGGCCGCCCCCGCCTCGGTTCTGAGCGCCATTTCCCAGGTCGTCAGCGGACAGACCATCCCCAACCAGGCTTGCCCCACGACGTAGCCAATGGCACACAAGTGCACGATACGAAAACCGCGGTGACGCACCCACTGCCACTTCAGCAGATACCCGGCGTAAACAGCCAACAGGCCTAGTACCACGAAAACTACAAAGAGAACGTGGAGGATCAGGATGGCGTCTGCGAGCAACAGTAATAGCCACTGTTTAGTTATCACGATTCATTCCGTAGATGCTTCAAGCCCGCAACGGCAGCGCTGCGCCAATTACCATGAACAGACCTCTGCAAACGCGATTAAACCCTCGCCCGGCAAGTTCTAGCCAGTGTCGAATGCGGCTAGCAGCGCTTGCCAAAATAAACTCTGCCAAAGATTCCGTCATCACGCATGCCAAACATCCAAAGAGCAATAACGATGACAAACCCTATCGCGCCACCCGAAATCGTAAACAGCGTCTTGCGGCTTCCGTGAAGCACCCCATGCGTGAGTGCAAGAAGCCCGTTGGGACCAGGCGAGAGCGACAAGCCCACACAACTGGCGAAATAGATAAACCACATATCCAGCTGCATTGGCCAACTCGTGAATTCCCACCATTAAGCGCCTGAAAGATGCAAGCACAAGCTGCCTACGATACACGGCAATCCTGGCATACCTCGCCGATGGAATGCACTGTTTACAGCGCTTATGCGGCGCTCGCTGTATTCCTCCGCATCTCGGGAAGGCGTACACTCTCCAGATACAGCTTCTCGCCTGGGCGTTTTCTGGGTTGCCTAAGGGGTTCAGGCGCGGGATAACGAAGACAGCATATGCGCGGCCGTTAGCTCGACTGGGTTCGACGTCGGACCTGCCGCCTGGATTTTTACAAGTCGGCCTCAGAACCTTGAGCCTAACCACAGAGGATGGAATTATGGCTCAATCAAAGCTGTTCACCCTGGACAAGCTGCGCTTTGCTTTTAGTCGGATTAGCGAGCGTCTCTGGGTCAAGCCACTGCTCCTTTGCGTGCTTTCTATAGGCGGTACCTTCATCGCCATGCTCGCTGACACGATGGGGCTGTCGAGTGTGCTACCGGATATCACCCTGGCGTCTGTCGAATCGCTACTGACCATCATGGCGTCCAGCATGCTGGTGATTGCAACATTTGCAGTGGGCTCCATGGTGGCCGCTTATGCATCCGCCAGCACCGGGGCTACTCCCCGCTCCATACCGCTGGTGATTGCGGATGACGTTACCCAGAACGCATTGTCGGCATTTATAGGCGCCTTTATCTTCAGTATCGTTTCGCTGATAACCATCCAGAATGACATGTTTGACGCGGCAGGCCGGTTTGCGATCTTTGCACTGACGCTGTTGGTGTTTGCCATTGTCATCATCACATTCGTTCGTTGGGTGGACAGAATCGCACGGCTAGGCAAGGTGGTGAATACCATCGAGAAAGCGGAAAAGGCCGCAGGCGACGCACTGAACCGCCGTCGGCATGCGCCTTCACTCGGCGCGTTGACAGCCTCCCCGCATCAAGCGGCTGACAAGGGCATTCCTACCTGTTCTTCGAAAATTGGCTATGTCCAGCATATCGACCTGGAGACATTACAAGCCTGTGCTGAAGCGCACAATTGCCACGTAACAGTAGCGGTACTGCCGGGTACCTTTGTTCATACACACCTTCCATTGCTTCATATTGTTAAAGACGCCGAAGAATGCAAGGCGTTCGAGACAGAGGCTTTCTCCAGTGCCTTCACAATTGGCTCAAGCCGTACCTTTGAGGATGATCCTCGCTTCGGGCTGCTGGCGTTGTCCGAAATCGCCGACAAAGCGCTGTCGCCGGGCATCAATGACCCGGGAACCGCGATAAACGTGATTGGCACACTGGTGCGACTATTTACCCTTTGGCAATCCCCCGTAGAGATAGACCGGTTGCAAGCGATTACCTATAACCGTATCTCAGTGCCAGAACTGCTGATCGACGACCTGTTCGACGATGCTTTTACGGCAATTGCCCGGGACGGCGCGGGTATGGTGGAGGTGTCGATCCGATTGCAGAAAGCCCTGCTCGCTCTGGCCGGAACAGGTGACAGTGCGATGGTAGCGGCCGCCAGAAAACATTCAAGGATGGCACTGGCCCGTTCAGAAAGCGCAATGTCGCTTCAAGACGATATCGATGCTGTGCGCAAAACTGCTGAGTTTTCGGCATTGCCACCCATAACAGAACCAAACTCACTATAACGGGTCTTCCACTCGGTCAGACTCTCAACACGGCGTTGACCAGCCAGCCGTTATAGGCCACTACCTCCAGCAGTAGCATGCTCGCCTCGATGCGATTGATCCGCCCCTTGCCGCGAACCTCTTAGCCCATGATAAACAGCCCCACTACCTTGGCCATCATCACCGGCCAGTCCCAACGCATAACGCCGGGTTAAAACTGACCCATCCTTGGCAGTTAGCTGACAATTCAGGACTGCTTCGAGCGTCATTGAGCTCAACACTGACCCAAGGGGCTCGACCTCAAGCGAACAAGCAGGCATGGTGAGTATTATCATCCATCATCCGTGAACCAACAGGAGATCAAGCTAATGCCGCGCTGTCTTGCTCAAAATCTATGCATCATGGGTCTATTATCGATCTTGGTGTTGTCTCCCAACGCCTTCAGCCAACAACAACCGAGTACGTCTACCGGTGATGATGTCACCACCGAGTCTTTCCAGGACTGGGAGGTGCGTTGCCGGCGTAATGCCGAGGGCCCGTCGCCTTGTGCGATGTCGCAATTGGTTACTCAACCTGGCAGCGACCAGCCCTTGATGCAGGTCATTCTCAACTACCCACCCCAGATCGATGATCCGGTAATGAGCTTCTTCGTTCCGCTGGGGGTGCGTCTGGCCGCAGGCTTGCAATTAAGTGTGGATAACGCTGAGCCAATCCAGTTCCCTTACCAAGTCTGCCAGGCGCAAGGGTGCCGTGCTGACGCCCCCATTGAGCCGTCGATGTTGCAGCAACTCCGCAGTGGCAATACGGCAACCCTCAGCATGATTGGTCCACGCGGCGACCGCATGGACCTGGATATTTCTCTGATCGGCTTTACCGACGCCAATAACCGCATCAACCCCTGATCGTTGGGGCCTTGCCCGACAATGCCGGTCCATAAGGACCGGCACGTCGATACGATTGATGTGCGCTGCCAAGTTATGCGCTTCCAGCCCAACGAAAGCCGCCAGACCAAAGGCGGTATCTCCTATTTCAACCTTGGATGGCGGCCACCACCTGTCAGAGCAAAGCCTTCAAAC
Source organism: Halomonas sp. 5021 (assembly GCF_036663435.1). Classification (NCBI taxonomy): domain Bacteria; kingdom Pseudomonadati; phylum Pseudomonadota; class Gammaproteobacteria; order Oceanospirillales; family Halomonadaceae; genus Halomonas; species Halomonas sp. 5021. The sequence goes on along the minus strand of NZ_JAXOVU010000001.1, from coordinate 361,281 downwards.
TGTCAGTACAGCGTTGACCAGCCAGCCGTTGTAGGCCACTAACCCCAGCAGTAGCAGACTCGCCTCGATTCGATTGATCCGCCCCTTGCCGCGAATCCCAAAGCCCATGATGAACAGGCCTACTACCATGGCCATCATCACCGGCCAGTCGCGGAGCATGACCTCCGCTGAAAGTGCCTCCATCGGTGCGATAACACCAGCGATACCCACCACTGCCAATAGATTGAACATGCAGGAACCCACGACATTGCCAATGGCAATATCGTGCTCCCCCTTGCGAACCGCGGCGATCGACGATGCCAACTCCGGCAGCGAGGTACCAAGCGCCACGATCGTTAGTCCGATGATGAGATCACTGACGCCCAGGGCACTCGCCACGGAGACAGCCCCCCACACCAGCATCCGCGAGCTCACCAACAGCAGCGCCAGACCAACGAGGAGCCACAGGATGGCTCGGCCAAGTGTCATGGCATGCGAGGAGAGTTCCTGTTCAGTCTCGACGGCTAATGTATCACCCTTGCCACGCAGGGCTGCCCAGGTCGTCCAGGCCATCAGGCCAAAGAACCCCATCAGTAGCAACACCGACTCCAATCGGCCAAGTTGATCATTCCAGAAGAATGCCCCTGCCACGGCTCCAAACAGCAATAGCAACGGCAACTCACGACGGATGATCGTCGAATGCACCGCAATCGGCACGATCAGCGCCGTTACTCCGATGATCAGGCCAACGTTGTAGATATTGGATCCCAGCGCATTGCCGAGGGCCAGTTCAGGATTCCCGTCCAGGGCCGCCATGATGGACACGACGATCTCGGGTGCCGACGTGCCGAACCCGACGATGACCATGCCGATCACCAAAGAAGGCAACCCGATGTGCCCGGCTACCGCCGAGGCACCATCAATGAAGCGGTCAGCGCTCCACAGGAGCAGGACAAACCCCAGGATGATGGCCAGAGTCGGTAAGATCACTACGTCTCCTCAATCGTTGTAAAGGGCACTGTTTGTAACCAGCCCGTCAGATGTCGGTATCTTTATCGTCGTCATGGTCGGAATGTCGTATCAGATAGCTGAAGAGACAGGATGGCAGATTATCTGGATCCTCACGATGTGGAACAGTCTGCAGGCGAGGCATTCTCGTAGGTTGCCAACGCTTCATCCATGGACGTTTCGAGCACCTTGATACGAGATTCGTGAGCGGGATGAGTCGAAAGAAACTCTGGAGGCTGACCTCCACCGGTAGCGGCCATATTGCGCCACAGCGCCACGCTCTCTTGCGGGTCAAACCCCGAACGGGCCATGATCGCCAGCCCCATCAGGTCGGCTTCTTCCTCATGGGTCCGGCTGAACGGCAGACTGATGCCGATCTGGGCGCCGATGCCCAAAGCCTGCATCAACTGCTGATGCCCCAGCTCACCCTCACCCAGTAATCCCACGACCAAAAGCCCGGCCTTGATGCCGAGTTGCTGGGTCAATCGCTCATTACCATGGTCAGCCAGCACATGGCCTACCTCGTGTCCGATCACCGCCGCGAGTTGCGCGGGTGTCTCGGCCACTCGAAGTAAACCAGTATGCACACCGATGCGCCCCCCAGGGAGAGCAAAGGCGTTGGGAGAAGAGTCCTCAAAGACGACAACGTCCCAGCGCTCAGGGAAAGCGAGCCCTGGGTAGCTTGCCTCAGCGCCCGCCACGACTTTGTCAGCCACACACTGTACCAGTTCATTCACCTGCGTATCGCGTGATACTGGCTGGCGATTGAGTAACTGGTCGAAGGTGTCCTCCCCCATCTGTGCCATCAGGTTTTCGGGCACCAATGCCAGTTGGGAACGCCCTGTTGGCGTCTCATCGCAACCAGTCAGAAGTGCCAGCTGCAATATGAACAGCAGGTGTAACGGGAATCGCAGACGCATCAACGGCCTCGCCAAGGATCAGGTAACCTGCAGGAGAGTATAGGGCGCCTCGCAGGCATGTCGTTCATCACGCTCATCCACGCTGCCTAGACCGAGATGCCGATCGTTGTCGTAAGCAACAAACAGTCGATCATGATCCAGTACGGCAAGCCCCTCAGCCTTGTGCTCGAACTCCAAGGGCAGTCCCTCAGGCGTGGTCACTAGTGCCGGGCTGCTGCCCGCTCGAAAATCGCCCAGGCTAACCTCCCACAGGTAACCGCCGATGCGTTCTTCCCCGGCTTCCTTCACCTCGAAGCTGTTAAGCAGGTAAAGGCGTGCATGGTAGGGATCATACTCCAGGCTCGATAAACCGCAGTCATAACGAACCGCCGGGTGATGGCCGGGATCAAAGGCGTAGTGCTCGCGCATTTTATCGATAAACACCAGGTTACCAGTGTCGCTAATCTCGTAATGAGCGCCCACGATACGGCTTACGTAACGGAAGTCATCATGCGCCCGCCCCTGTTCGCGAATGCCGAACAACAACAGGCCATCGCCGCGCTCTCCAGGTACCGCAGCAAGCCCCTCAACCTTGTAATAAGGGAAGCCAACGGCCTCATCGAGCTTGGTGCGCAGTTCCAGGGAGCCTTCGACGCCATCCCGTGGGTCGGGGTCTACTGCCTGCACTTTTTCAGGTTCGCCCAGCGGCCAAATCAATAAATGGTTATAGTCGTTCAGGACATGGCTTTCACTGTCGATTCGATCAAAGCCTGTGGTTGCCAGTACGTGTCGGCCATCCGCCGTGAGGGATAAATCCTCGTACTTGACAGCCTGTTTGACCAGCGGCGCTGTGTAGTATTCCAGTTGGCTGTCATCCGGGCCTTGTGCCGTCATCGGCATGGCAAAGACCGCCGAGCGTTCCTCGCCGGGGACCGGCTTGTCACTGGCCAGAATCAGCCTTTTGCCGTCATAGAGCACCGCGGAGACCTCGGCATTGACCAGTTTTCCTTGCTCATCGCGCAACCCAGCGGGAAAGCAGTGGATAGTTCCTTGCTGTAGAATGGTCGCGTGCGTCATGGTGTATGATCCTTACAACTGCCAAAAGTGGAGCGAAGCCTAGACCTTAGCGTCGGCGTCGCGTGTCCCAGAAGCTCTGGAAACGTTTCGTCGCTGCCGCGTTTGCCTTACGTCGCACATTACCAACTACGTATGGCCTGTTATGCTGGAAATCAAGCGACTTACCGATACGTACTGGCAATAACGACTGACCCGAGGAGCGTTAAATGAGCACTAAAGAAGAAAGGGATGTAGAAAAAGGCTACTCGAAAGCAGACTTTGTGGCCAAGCTGCGGCGGTTGGCGGATTCCATCGAGAACGGCGAACGTTTCGATATTCAGATTGCAGGCGAGCGTATTTACGTCCCCGTCCGAGCGGCGTTCACCATCGAACACGAACGCTCAGATGATGAAGAAGAAATAGAGTTTCAGATCAAATGGCATCATGAATAGCGACCGGTAGTCACCTGACATGACGGCGAGGATTTGCTTGGCGTCGGCTGAAGCGGCGCTGGTTATTGCCGACTGAGTCACAGCAAGCCGCTAGCGCGTTCGCGATTTGCGCCGGGAGTATTGTCGCAGCGCAAATAGCAGCAGGATGCCAAGCCCCAGGCCGACCAGCGACAACATGACATCGCGGGAGTCACTGGCCGTCACAAGCGCACCAAGCTGGCTGCCCAACAAGGTGACGGCTGCGAGCCCTGGCACAATGCCCAGGGTTGAACCGACCATGTAATCGCGAAACTTGATGTGAAAGGCCCCCGCCATCATATTGGTAAGGGTAAAAGGTGCCAATGGGAGCAGGTTAATCAGCGTCATTGCTCGGATGCCGCGACGGGACAGGTAGTGCGAAAGCCCATTCATGTGTTTGCCGCCATGGTTCATCAACGCCTCGCGCCCCAGGCGATGCCCTACAGCATACGACACGACCGACGACGCCAGCGTCCCCATCGTTGCATAAACAAACCCCCATACCGGACCGAATATCAAACCGGTGACGGCCACTAGGATACTCAGCGGAAACATCACCAAAAGGGCGATCACATAGACGACCGTCACCAGCACAAACACCCAAGAAGAATCTCGCCATTGAGGTGATGCGGCTACCCACGCACGGAGGCTATTAACTGTCACAATGTCATTGACCGTCAGCCATTGCCATAACCCGCCGAGTGCAAGCAGCAATGCTAGAACACTTAGCGCTATTGTGACGGGACGCACCATCCGCTTTTTCTCCTCAAATCCAATTGCCAACAGGGTAAAATATTGGGTTGTCGACGCGCGGGCACGTTTGTGTCAGCTTATCGCCCCTGTTACCCACCCAGCCAGGAGACACAACGAGTGCCCCGCCAGCGACTCATTTCGTGGTTTTTCTATCTCAACCTTGCCCTTATTGCTGCACTGCTGGGTTACAAAGCTTACCTGAATTTTTTTGAGCAGGACTTTGCCAGCGCTCACGCTGCCCAGGTCAACGCCATTGAGTCGATGCTTACCGAACGTGATACCTACCGTTTTGCTGTGCTGGGCAACATTAACAACTCGGTGGGCATTTTTGAGCGCAAAATTATCCCTCGCCTGAATCGCGAGGGCTATGACTTTATCATCTCCGCTGGCAATGCTGTCGCCAGCGGTGGCGAGGACAAATACCGCGCACTGTTTGGCACCCTCAGTTATTTGGAAATGCCATACCTGCTAACCTTCGGCCCCCATGAGGAAAGTCGGCTCGGCGGCTTTCGCTTTTACGACCACTTCGGTCCCTATCACTTTAGTTTTGCCGCAGGGAAAAGCCGGTTCACCTTTCTTGACAGCACCGGCACCACCGACTTTGGCTGGCAAATACGATGGCTTGATGAAGTACTTGCCGCAAAGCGCGAACCCAATCAGTTTCTTTTCAGTGCCCACCCACTCTACCCGGTGGACCATGCAGGGCTGTTCGGCCTGGACGATAACCATGACTATCACCTTGAGAACCCCGCGCGCCAAGGGTTGACCCGCCAGATCGAGCAGGCCGACGTGGATGCAGTGTTCTCTTCCCAGGTGCCGCTGTTTGACCGTCAGCAACATGGTGGCACCACTTATATCACCACCGGCGGTGCCGGCGGATTAGTGCTCAATGATGACGAGAGCTACCATCACTTTGTCTCCGTCAGCGTTGACGGCGATGACATCCAGATTAGCGAACGGCGCCTGGATATTGGCCAGCACCCGATCTGGCGCACGCTGGAAAGTTTATGGTTTTTTATCTACTCACTGTTTTACGTTGGCTACCTGAACTTCATCTTGATCGTTTCCACGTTCATTGCCATCGCGCTATGGTTATACAAGCGGATCTTCACCGAGCAGGATTACTACCCTGACTTTGATATTGACCCGGACGCCGGTGGTGATATGCCACTTCAAGTGGCCATGTTTACCAATAACTACCTGCCATTTATCGGTGGCGTACCGATATCGGTTGAGCGCTTAAAACGCGGTTTAACAGAGCTTCGTAATAGCGTCTTGGTCGTTGCCCCGGGCTACCCTCATCAGCCTCCCGATGAGGAAGCCGATATACTGCGCCTGGCCTCGCTGTTGCCAATGGGCCGCCACAAAGAGTTTCGCCTGGCTAACATTTTCTCTTGGCGTTTGGTTAAGCGTGTGCGCGCCTTTGCTCCACAGGTGATTCACGTTCACCACCCGTTCTGGATCGGCCGCGCCGGTCAGCTGTTGGGTCGGTTATTCAGAGTGCCCGTGGTTTACACCTACCACACCCGCTTGGAGCACTACGCTCACTATGTGCCACTACCAGGGCCGTTGTTTCGCAACTTGATTTCCCACGCCCTGGTCAAGCGCTTTGCCAACGGCTGCGATGCGGTGATTGTTCCTACCAGCTCCGCCGAGGAGTACATGCGTATTATCGGCGTCAAGCAACCGATCTTTGTCCAGCCGACGGGGATCGAATACGCGCGTTTTGCCACCGCTGACAGCGCCGCGATCGACACGCTACGCCAACGCTACCGGCTTGAAGGCAAACGCGTGCTGGTATCAATTTCACGCCTGAGCAAAGAGAAGAACATCGACTTTATGCTCGATGGTTTAGCGCTTTTACGCGACAGCAGTGAGCACGACTTTCACCTGCTACTGCTTGGGGAGGGTCATGACCACGAGCGATTGCAGGCACGAATTGAAGCGTTAGGCCTTAGCAAGCACATTACGTTGGTTGGGGCCGTCCCTCCCGACGAAGTAGCATGCTACTGCCACCTGGCCGAGCTTTTCGTCTTCGCTTCCCGCTCGGAAACGCAAGGCATGGTGGTACTCGAAGCCATGGCCGCGGGACTGCCGGTAGTGGTGATCCGCTCCAGCGGCATCGAGGATATCGTTCAGCACGGGGTTAACGGCTACAAGACGGCCCCCGACCCTCAGGCTTGGTGCGAACGTATCGACACCCTGCTCAGCGACGATAAATTAAAAACACGCATGAGCGAACAAGCCTCGCGCTGTGCCGCCGAACACTGTATCGAGAAGTTTGCCACAGCTGTGCTACGTGTTTACCGCTACGTGATCGAAGCGCGACGTAAGCGCCATGCTGATTAATCGTGCAAGTCCCGACACTAGTGTAAGGAACTTTATAAAGTGGCCGCTGTAACAAAAATGCTGTCATGTTCCATGCACTTGAAAGAAAGGAGCCAGTCGTGACGCTCAAACCCCATTCGCCCTACTGGCTGATAAGCTTAGCGCTATTGCTGATGTTGGCAACGCCAGCCTTTGCCGACAAACCTCAGCTTCCGGACTTTACGGAGTTGGTCGACGCAGCCGCGCCTGCCGTGGTCAACATCTCGACCACTCGCGATGTCGATAGGACGATGACCTCATCCCGGCAATTCGGCGGGCAAGAGGTCCCGGAGATCTTTCGCCACTTCTTTGGCGACCGTTTTCCGACGCCGCCAGGCGGCTCACCCGACCATGGAGACGAGCCGCGTCGATCGCTGGGGTCGGGCTTCATCTTCGATGAAGACGGCTACATCATGACCAACGCCCATGTCGTCAAGGATGCCGACAAGATTCTGGTACGCCTCAACGACCGCCGCCAGCTTGAGGCAGAGTTGGTCGGAGCCGATGAGAAGACCGACGTGGCGGTTCTCAAGGTCGAGGCAGACAACCTGCCCACCCTGAACCTAGGTGAGTCTACCGACCTCAAGGTCGGTCAGTGGGTCGCCGCTATCGGCTCGCCCTTTGGCTTCGACCACTCTGTGACCTCCGGCATCATCAGCGCCATCAACCGCACCTTGCCTCAGGACGTCTATGTTCCCTTCATCCAGACCGACGTGGCGATCAACCCCGGCAATTCAGGCGGACCTCTGTTCAACCTGGATGGCGAAGTCGTGGGTATCAATTCCCAGATCATCACCCGAAGTGGTGGTTACATGGGCCTTTCCTTCGCCATTCCCATCGATGTGGCAATGGATGTTGCCAAACAATTGCGTGAAGACGGCTATGTGAGTCGCGGTTGGCTCGGCGTCAGCATCCAGCCAGTGTCCAAGGACCTGGCAGAATCCTTCGGTATGGAACAGGCCGAGGGCGCCTTGATCGCCGAACTCGAACCCAGCGGCCCAGCGGCTGACAGTGGCCTTCAGGCAGGCGACGTCATACTGGAGGTCAACGGCCAGGAGGTGGACCACTCCACTACACTGCCACGCTTGGTCGGTGAGACAGCACCCGGTGACGTCGTCGAACTCTCCGTATTGCGCGATGGCCAGAATGAGACCATCACCGTAGAGGTTGGCGAGTGGCCGAATGCCGGTCCTCATCAATCAGACGGCGATCCGCTTCGATTGGGTATCGCTGTCCAGCCGTTGAACGACATGGAGAAACGTCGGCTCGGCATCGATCATGGGGTACGCATTGCCAGGGTCGACCCGACCGGCCGCGCTGCAGCCGCTGGCATTCGCCCCGGAGACGTTCTGGTCAGCATCGGCCAGCAGCCGATTGAGAGCCCAGGCCAGCTGAAGACAATGCTGACAAATCTGCCTGACGATCAAACGCTGCCTGTTCTGCTCAACCGCGAAGGCCGCGCCTACTTTGTGGCCATACGATTTGGCAACGATGACTGATCACGGCTGAGAGAAAATTCATCCAGGTTCGTTCTGCCTGGCGCACAACCAAGACGCCCCCGGAATTCCGGGGGCGTGGGTATTGCTAGGTTCTCCATTTACCGAGAGTATCAGCAGCTCTCATTGAGGACCGCTTCCGGGAAGTGGCGACGCAGCATCCGATTCTGGAAGTCGTCCACGAAGCGGCTGTTGATGATGATGATAAACCGCTCGAAGGGTGCCTCGCTGTCGAGCTGTTCGATCCCGTCGACACTGTGGAATACCTGGTCATCGTTCAGATGCAGGATATCCCCCGGATTCAGGGTGATATCGGCCAACGGTTGCGTGCCAGCCTTGTCGGCGTAGAGGTGGTTTTCGGCACCCGCCACGTTTTCCCGATTGATGACCAGAATGCTAAGGGCCTTGCAGCCATCGGCATGAATTCCCTGTCCCTGGAGGGGGTCGATGCTGCCTTCGCCGCGAACCCCGGTGATCTGCATCAGGATGGGTTCGTGCGCACCGATACTCCACAGCCTTGCCCAGGCGCGAACAAAGGCCTTCACATCGGGGCGTCCCATGAATTCCCGAGTCAGCGGATCATAGTACCGCAGGCGATCCGCCATGCTTTCCGCGTCGTTGAAGGCTCCCCCCTGGGCCATGGGGCATTGGCCCATATCTTCGACATCGCCCTGATCATTCAGGGCGAGCCATGACATCCGCTTCCATCGCTGGTTAACGTAGGGATCGCGCGGCAGGTCAGCGGTAAACCCCTGCCAGGCGGTCAGATCGATTCTCTCCCGAATATCAGTTTTCGCCCAATCCTGATGCCTCAGCGCCTCGGTCACTCCCGGATTCCAATAATCGGCGAGTGAATCGGCAGGCATGGAGGTGGGGTCGAAACCGTGCTTCAGAGTATCGAGTTTCATGTGAGTTTCTCCTGTTAACTGGGCGGAATTGCCCGGTGTTGCCGGTGTAAACACTGCGGTCAACAGGAAGAAAATGAAAAGATTTGCAACGATATGTCAAAAAAACGTACTAAAAAAGAGTGATTATTTTTGAAAACAGGATCAGACCGTTGATGACGTATGTGTAGGTTATCTCCTACAAGGTGTAGGATGACTAAGACAAAGTGCCTATTTTGGCCATCATGATGGCTCTTAACAGTGTTTGTTCTTTAAGTGGACCCCATGGCTGCCAGCGATTCCCGACATTACCGAGATCCGGAACGCCTGAAGAAAAAACGCAGGGGGTTTTCCGGTGCGCTCGTGTTGAAGGCGTCAAAGACACCTTCAACTGCTGGCATCGATTCACAGGATGCCAACAGAGAAGAAGTTGAGTTAGTACGTCGCCAGTATCTGGAGAGTGAGCAGCGATTCCGCGCGCTGCTGGAGAGTCTGCCTAAGGTGGCGGTCCAGGGTTATGATCGCGATCGGCGAGTGATTTACTGGAATGAGAGTAGCACTCGGCTTTATGGCTATACCGCTGAGGAAGCCCAGGGACAGTTACTGGAAGATCTGATCATTCCTGCCTTCATGCGTGACGAGGTGATCCAGGCGCATTGTGCCTGGATCAAAGAAGGGGTCGAAATACCCGCCGATGAACTTGAGCTCAAGCACAAAACCGGCGAACTGGTATCGGTCTTTTCGCAGCATCTGATGCTCAATGAGCATACCGACTCCCCCCTGATGTTCTGCGTGGATGTCGATCTTTCCGACCAAAAGCGCGCCCACCGTGATCTGGAATTCGCCACCCGTTTCGACAGGCTCACCCATCTCCCTAACCGCCAGACCTTCGAGGTCGATCTGGACAGTCAGTTGGATTCCTGTCGACGCCAGGGCAATGGCCTGGCAACCATCTATCTGGACATCGATCACTTCGTCGAGATCAATGATGCCCTTGGCTATGATCAGGGCGATCGCCTGCTCATTGAGCTGACTCGGCGACTGAGAGAGTGCCAGCAAGTCACTGACCTGGTGTCCCGTGTCTCTAGCGATGAATTCGTGCTGGCCTTTCCCGGCGTCCACTTGGCCCCAGATGTCAGACGGATCGTTCGTCATGTCCAGAATGTCTTCCGCGAACCTTTCGTCCTGGATGGTCGAGAGTCTCAGGTCACGGCCTGCCTGGGTGTGGCGCTCTTTCCCGAGAATGGTGAATCGTCACGCGAATTGATTCGTAATGCCGATGTTGCCAAGAATCGTGCCAAACTGGATGGTCGGGGTGTTGTACGTTTCTTCCAACAGAAGCTCCATGATGAGCTGGTTCGCCAGCACTATCTCTCGGCGCAACTCGAGGAAGCCCTGGATAACGGTGAATTCTCCCTCCACTACCAGCCCCAGGTCTCGGCGGCCAGTGGGCGAATAGAGAATCTCGAGGCCTTGCTACGCTGGGAGCCTGCCGAGGGCCCGCCGATCTCGCCTGCCGAGTTTATCCCGCTGGCCGAGCGTTCCGGTGTGATCCATCGCATGGGCGACTGGGTCATCGAAGAGGCTTGCCGCCAGCAGGTGGAATGGCGTGCCAAGGGCTTTCATGAGCACCGCGTCGACATCAATGTCTCGGGGCGTCAACTGGTGCGTCCCGATGCCCTCAAGAGCTTCGAGGACGCGCTGCAGCGTCACGGCTTGGGTCCGCGGGATATCGGCATCGAATTGACCGAGAATGTCCTGATCGAAGCCGACGAGACCGTCCTCGAGGACCTGTGGCGCCTCTATCATCGGGGTATTCACATTGCTATCGACGACTTCGGGACCGGTTATTCCTCCCTGAGCTATCTCAAGCACTTCCCAGTCACCGCCCTGAAGATCGATCGTTCCTTCATACACGACGCTCCCACACAGCCGAAGGATAGAGCCATCATGGAGGGTGCCATCTTCATCGGTCATCGGTTGGGGTTGGAAGTGGTGGCCGAGGGCGTCGAGAACGCCGAACAGTTGTCACTGCTTCGCGAAATGCATTGCGACCTCATCCAGGGGTTCTTCTTCTACCGGCCGATGCCTGCCAAGGACATCGACCGCCTGCTGGGCGGTTTCGTGCCTGGTTCCGAAGGGCTGTCGAGCTGAGTCTTGACGTGATTTGGCTTGCAATGCAAAGGGTTGCCGGATCTTGTGGGCGTACCCGATGCCACCTGGTCGCTTGGATTAACCCCGGGGTTCTAGCGGGATCGCCGTTATCGGCCAGAAGCGGCCTTTTAGGAGCCACTGATATAGCACTTTAACGCTGCGATCAGCTGCCGCCGCAGGCGGTCTGCTGCATCGACTTGTTAGGAGTGGTACTTGCGGAGATAGCGCCGAGCCCAATGATAGAGATAATACAGGCTACAGCTAAAAGCCCCCTCCGCTGACCGATGTAACGAAAATACTCTGGCGTTTCAACTTCCTCACGTAAGCAGTAAGCGACCCACCAAACAATGAGATTAAGGAAGAAAACCACGCCTAGTAACATGACGCCCACGACCGAACGAAGGTAGTCAACAAACTCGCTAAACCCCGATTCATAAGAAGCTACACAAAGTAGACCCAAAACGGCCCCAAAACCAAGCGCACCTACCTCTGATGAAAATTTTAGGACAGCATATGAGGACCGAAAAAAATAGGACGAAATACTCTGACATCGAACTGCATATGCCAAGGCACCGAAAAGCGCAAATAGCAGGCCCAGAACTACTACCATATTCCAAAACAGCGGCGCGAGCATTTGCTTGACGGACTCTAAAAAATAAGAGTTTCCGAGAAAACTAGTGAGGAAACAAGCTAGGATGACTCCTGTGAATCCCCAGATGACCCACGTTCTCACGTACTCTTTCCAATATACAATTAATACTCTTGACGGATCGCCACCAGGGATTAATGCATGCCAACCCTGCGTACAGATGGGGCCTGCCGAATATGCGATTAGCCGGCGGATTCGTTCCATAAAACTCCTAACAGCGTATTAGACGGCGCGTTCTATGATTGAATGAACGTGCTGGCACTTTTTGCCGGCAAATGCAGCCTGCCAGATACTCCCAAGCCTATGATTCTTTGAGGTATTAATTTCTATTAGGCTATATGTCCAAAACTCGCGTGCCTGCTGCATTTCCCGGAATATCCGCTCAGGGTCAAAAGCGCCTAATACGCACATTCCTGTTTCCGACAAAAAGCTGCACTTGAACGTCAAGTCAGGAAGTGTCCTACCCGCCAGCCCGCGATGTACTGTCGAATGCGTTCATCGCCTACCAGCTTTTGCATTACATCTAGGACTATTCGGGCATTCTCACCTTGATGGCGTAGTAAGCATCGTAGGATCACACCGGTTGCCTTCTCTCTAGTGGTTACCAAAGATCTGGTTCTCCATAGTTCGAAAATCGCTGATATCGTCACATCCATATGTGATCTCATGTCAGCCCCAGCTTGTCCTAAAATAGAACAGAACATTACGAATTCGTCCTCCGACAACTTACCTGACGATAGCATTTTCACCGCTTCCAGCACTCGTTCAGAACTAGTACTCAGAGACTCTTCGCCCAACTGAAGTAGCAGTACTGTGCTCTTTATGACTTCTTGACTGGATAACTTGCCTGTAGCTTCAAGATAGAACAAAAGCTCCTGCAACCACGCACTCTGGATTTGAAATAGCCCTTCTGCCCATTGCCTAAGGTGAAAGTCATCAGAAATCAAAACTCGGCCGGAGCCGTCGGCTGCGAAAATATCTTCGAAAAACTGTCCACCTTCTACACGACGGAAACGAATAACTGCATCATTAGGGTCTGTCTTGGCAACTGACGGAATTAGTACACAGTCAGACTTCAGCCATTCAAGATCCGCTTGCATTAAACTAACTTTGCTACCTACCTCCTCTTCAGTTAATTCGGACAATACAATTTGACCATCGCGTATTGCCATGCTCCCTGCTTTACGCGTATCAGTATCTGTGTCGACGAAAATTGAGTTTTCAGTCTCCTGCAAGCGTCGCGAAAATATATCTATTGTTTGTTGTGTGATGCCAATTGGGCCGAATTCTTGTTCAACTGATTTTTCGACCTCTAAGCGACGCAAAAGGTAACAAGCAGCGGCATCAGCAATAATGCCGGACTTACTAGCTACTTTAAGAGCGGCATGTGCCTTACTTTGCTCGGCATGCGAACAAGAAGAAACTTTTGGAGAGACGCCGCATTCAGCTTTAAGGCCGACTAAAGCGTCTATTGGGTCAATACCCAGATGATATCCGAGTATGTAAATCGGATATGCTCCCTCATGGTACTCTCTAGCCTTGCTCTGAGCGTAGTCGGATCTTTGTTTGAGCATGGCCTTCATTTCATCAAGGCCATCCTCTGCCTCAAAGTTCACTGATACAGACTTAAAACTGGAAGTTTCAGGGAAGCGTTCTTCAAATTTTTCCAATATCATGTGGAAGGCAGCCAAAGTCTTGTGCTTAACGCTCAATATCTCCGCCTTACTAGCGCCTTGAAACGGCCAATCAAAGTGTTCGCCTTGGCTCCTTCCCAGCGCCGCTAGTGCAACCGGATGACCTGGGGGAATGTTACCATCTCTTAAGGAGAGCAATTTTTCATCACTCTCAATGGTGAAGAGCTGCTTCTCACCGTTAGGTTTCAGCACTTCAAATGTTGAACTTTCTTGTATTATTATAACGTCTAAGTCATCATTTGACTCAGGTGAACGTCCAAACGCTAGAACGCTGGAGCTCAGCGCCATCCAAGCATGATTATCATTTTGATTTTCGCAGAAAAGACGATATGCATAAGTTCGGGCCCGCATTATCTCGCCGCAGAACACTAAAAGCTTTACGTAGTTACACCGATCAAGCAGTGTGCCAGATAAATTCCAATCGTCTAAGTCTTTAATAACTCTCTGTATTCTTTTCCGATCATTGGACCTCAGCAAAGATTGCACATACCATTCAAGGGCATTGAGGGACCGAGGATTTCTCTCGAAGAGCTTTCTTGTGAGGGGAACGGCCTTGGCAATCTCCCCGCCCAAATAAGCTACATTTGCGCAGAATTTCCAACCAAAAACAGAGTTTTTGACCTTTGGTGCTAGCTCATCACTAATCTCTCTGGCCAGGCTTCCTAAATGTCCATGCAAACAAGCGTCGCATAATGTTTTCAGCGCTGGGCTTTCTTTAGAAAGGCTGACACGGTCTCGAAGCAAATCAGTACATTCGCGGAAATAACCTAGCGCAAGTAACTCGTCTGCAGCTTGAAGCAAAGTAGAGAAGTCCCATTCATGCGCCTCTCTCAGCGAAGCGAGAAGTTTTCTTGCTTCAGAATAATTATCGGCTTTTATGGCTGGAGCCAGTTCTAATAATTCCTTTTCGGTGCGGCTCGTAAAAGCTCGATCATAGGCCGAACGCAATAGAACTAACTCCGGTAAGCTGGGATATCTCGCCAAAAGCTCTTCAAGCGCTTCATCAGCAGCATCTTGCTCGAGAGCATTGATTCCAATTCTAGCCTTAGCTGAGAGTGCTTGAGATAAGAAATTTTCAGGAGGTCCTGATTTCAACACATTATTGATCCGGGATAGAGCGTGGAATGTCTCCCCTATCTGGGCCTCGATCTCTGATGCCAGTACTTGGAGCTCGCAAGTATCAATGAAAGGTCTAAGTAGTTCGAGTGCTTCGCGCTCCTTGTCTTCTTGAATGAACAGTACCGCGCGGATTTGAGCGAGCTCTATTGTCAGTTCTGGGAATAGTTCTAGCACTCGATCAACCAGCCGGCCTGCATCAGAAACACTGCCTGAAAGACGCAGAGCTACTGCCGCGTTATTTGCTTGCGACGGTAGTAGAAGTTTGTTAGGAGATTGTTGGCTGAGAGACTTTTCTAAATCATTCCTAAGTATTATTGCACTATTATCAACATTTTCCTCAAACTCACTCGCCATTTTTTCTCCAAGCAAAAATGCTTGGTTTCGCTTCATATTTTCGAGTATGGACAGCGCCCACATCGTTGCCACTTCATCATTTTCTGGATTATCCGCATATGCCGTAGTTATAGCATTCTCAAATTCAGTTGGACGTAGCTTTCTAAGATATTCTAAGTACGCTGCTAAAACGTCAGGACAGGTCAATTCGTCACTGCCGATGAGTTTACAATCAAGTTCTTGGCCAAGGTTCTGGGCAGCATAATAACAAATACATGCTGCCAGTTTTCGATGATCACCATCAGCTTTCAGAAGTTCGGAAGCTTGCTCCAACGCTCGTTTGTATGCGCCGCCGAGGAGTTCCGCAAGAGCTAACCCTGTCTGCGACTTAGGATCTTCAGGGTAGTAAGAGTGAGCTGTCCTTAATGAGAAACAAGCTTCTTCAATTTCACCGATTTGTTGCTGAACAATACCAATATTGTAGTGGAGGCGAAATGCAAAATATCCGGTAGAATAACGTTCATCTTTCGCTAATTTTTTTAAAAGGGTTAATGCAGTTGAGCTCTGTCCTTCATCTGCGAGTTGTCTATACTCGATAATCCTCTTAATCTCTTCACGGTCATCTCCCTCTAGATAATTTGACGCGAATGATCGGTTGCTCAGAGAAGTCTGAGAAGTATCGGCTCTCGCTAATAAATCACGCTTAAAGCTGTCTTCAGTACCCTCAATAATTATCGTTTGAGTGACTGTATTATTGTTACCAGCGATTTCTGTAGATTGCACATTTCCCTTTTTCGGTGATCGAAAAATCGACATTAAGGAAAATTTACCGAGCCTCATTGGTTATCCTTGCTCTCGCCAGTTTTGATATCGGCCCTTTGATTAACGATATTGTGCTGCCCCGATATTTTTGCGTTCTGTCGATTTTTGGTGGAGTTTGTTGCTTTGGCATAAAGAAATAGTCCGACAATCGATACCACTGCTACAATTATTCCAGCGACCCAGTATATTTGTTCAAGCATTGTAGAACCTCCCCATTTTCTTGGTTCAAGCCTCCAGGCGACGACTCCCCACTCAAGTCCTTATGCACTGAACTATCTCGGTTTTTTTGGATGAACGCAATGCGCCGGACGACTATAAGCTCGACGGATGTCTGCTTGCTCAAATTTCGAGCCAGACATGCGACGATGCATCAAATGGCAGCTTTTCGTCCTTCGATAACTATGGCCAGAATCGAGCCGATCCTGAAGCTAACGACCGCTAAGGGTCGATAGCCGACCAAAACACCCTATTCAAAACGCGCCCATAAACCCTGACGGCATCTTCGTCGACAATACATTCGAGCACCTATCACATAGGCACCCAAGCAGTTGTCGCTTGGCTGGTAGTATCCTGGCCAGCAGCATAGCGAACGGCTATTTCTTCAACCACCTTAGCACTTGATCGCATGATCCGCTCCACATCCCGGGACTTTCTCCCTCAACGCTGCCGCAAAATATTTTGCGAATCCGTGCATCCCAGCCCTGCGGGTTTTAAATGCTTTAGCCGCTGGTACGCGCGTCGCCCATGCGTTTACTGAGAGGTGGCGCTCGCCGCTGATCGACGGCTTTGCATCACTGTGCCAAGATCGTGATGTACCGAATATCTGCAAGAGGAGCGCCAAACCATCATGCCTGAGGATTCCTTCTGGCTGGAGCTGTTGAGCAACCGGCTGGTGAGCTCGGTTGCGCTCGTGGCGATTCTCATAACGCTGCGTATCCTTGCCGTGCGTGTCATTCGCGGGCGCCAAGAGATTCTGTCCGATTACCGGCGCGCCTGGCTGGCCCGGATCCGTAATGTGGCCGTCATCCTGACGCTACTCGGCCTAGCGTTAATCTGGCTGCCTTCCCTGCATGCCTTTGCGCTTTCCATCACCGCTTTTGCCGTGGCCTTGGTTATCGCAACCAAGGAGTTGATTCTGTGCCTTTCGGGCACCGTGCTGCGTATCGTCAACCAGCCGTTCGAGATTGGTGACTGGGTCGAAATCGGCAGCCTGCGTGGTCAGGTGGTCGACGAGACCATGCTGGCGACGACCCTTCAGGAAATTGGCGGCGCAGTGGGCCGTTTTGAATACTCCGGCAAGACGATCG
Source organism: Halomonas sp. 5021 (assembly GCF_036663435.1). Classification (NCBI taxonomy): domain Bacteria; kingdom Pseudomonadati; phylum Pseudomonadota; class Gammaproteobacteria; order Oceanospirillales; family Halomonadaceae; genus Halomonas; species Halomonas sp. 5021. The sequence continues at coordinate 344,291 of NZ_JAXOVU010000001.1, read as the reverse complement.
TAGTGCCCAACAGCGTGTTCCTGACCACCCCGGTTCAGAACCAGAACTTCTTCAAGAAATGGGTGTATCTCGACGTCGGTGTGGTGTTAGAGGCCGATGTGGATATGCGATCCGAACTGTCGGCGCTTGAAGACGAAGTGGCCTCCCTGCATGCGCCGCATTCCGACTTGGCCCAACGCTACAGCGAGGTCATCAGAAAACGCAGCGGCGTCGACATCGCAGATCCGCAACCCCGCGTGACCCTGACGACCACGGACATTGGCAAGCAGCGCATTGGCGTCACGCTTTTCTGCCCCACGCCAAGCGCCTTTGAAATGGAGCGCGCCATCAACGATGCCGTGCTGCGCCGCTATTGGCAGCTGCGCACGACAGCGAACGCCTTGAACTCTGCTTATACAAAAACTCCCGGCTTCGTGGCCGGGAGTTGACGATTACCAGGCGTTAAGGTGCCCTCATCCAAACCGATGACTTAAAATTCTTCCCACTCCAGTTCTGCTACTTTTTTGGCGCTGGCAGGCTGGCCAAGTGAAGGGCGCCCCGGATTGCTGGCGATTGCTCTTGCCACCGGCTTGCGAAGCGGAAGGGCTGCAGAGGCTACGCCACCCTGCAGTTTGAAGATAGCCACCGCCGTTTCAAGCTGGGCGGCTTGATCTTCCAGGGAAGCAGCGGCTGTCGAGGCTTCCTGCACCAAGGCGGCGTTTTGTTGCGTTACCTCATCCATCTGTGAAACGGCCTGATTCACCTGTTCGATGCCATCACTTTGCTCTGTGGAGGCAGCCGAAATTTCATCCATGATATCCGCAACGCGCTTAACGGACGCCATGATCTCTTCCATTGTCTTACCGGCTCCTTCCACGAGGGAAGAGCCCTGATGCACCTGGCCTGCCGATGTTTCAATGAGGCCTCTTATCTGCTTGGCGGCATCAGCGCTGCGGCTGGCAAGATTGCGAACTTCCGTGGCAACAACAGCAAAGCCGCGGCCTTGCTCACCCGCACGCGCCGCCTCGACAGACGCATTTAGAGCCAGAATATTGGTCTGAAAGGCAATCGAGTCGATCACACCGATGATGTCGCTGACCTTTCTGGAGCTTTCCGAGATACTATGCATCGTGTCGACAACTTGACCGACCGCGTCACCACCCCGCGCTGCGGTGACAGACGCATCGCTCGCTAGCTTGCTGCCCTGACGTGCATTGTCTGAATTTTGCTTCACCGTTGCAGTGAGCTGTTCCATGCTGGCAGCGGTTTCTTCCAGCGACGCGGCTTGCTGCTCCGTGCGTGATGAGAGGTCGGCATTTCCCATTGAAATTTCCCGTGCCCCGATATGAATCGAGCCGCTGCTGTCACGCACGCTCGACACCGTTTGAGAAAGTCCTGACTGCATGTATTGCATTGCCGCGAACAGTTGGCCGATTTCGTTTCGGCCACGATCAGCGATCTTGTGCGATAAATCGCCCTGGGCAATGCGCTCAAAGTGGTGAACGGCTTCCTGAAGAGGGCGAATGACCACGCGCATCATGCCGATTCGCACCAGGACGACACTCAGGATGACCAGCAGCAATGCGCCGACCCCCACGTATGCTGACGTCGTCATGGTTGACTGGTAGCCTGCCATCAGCTCACGGCCCCGTGCTGTGGCATAGTCAATAAAGGCTTCATTGGTTTCGATATAGGCAAGATTGAGCTGGTCGCCTTCGCGCTTGGCCGCTCGATAGGCTCGTTCATCATTGCGCTTAAGTGCTTCATGCTGAGGCATCAGGCCTCGCGAGAGCAATTGAGTAAAAGCGTTCTCGATCGCGTCTGCGTAAGGCTTGCCTGTTTCTGTCTTGGGCACAGACAAAAAGGCATCAAAACGCTGCTGGGCCATCTCAAGGGTCTGCCCTGCCTGGTCAAGATAGCGTTCTGCGAGTGCCTCGTTCCCTTCGTTCAGCGCGTCCAGGTGGTTCAGAAAAAACAGCTGCGTATCGGCAATATTGACCTGCGCTCGATTCAGCATATTCAGCTGCTGAACATTGATGCGGTTAAGCTCATCAATCGAACCAGCGCCCAGCATGCTGGATTTGTAGCCAAGTGCCGCCACGATGAGAATCAAGGTGGTAAACAGGCCTAGCACAACCGTCAAGCTCGCCTTGACGGTTAATTTTTTCAATAGGTTATGCATCTGTGTTCTCTAAGAGAGGGAGTCATTCAACGTGAATGCATCCGGCCACTGGGAAGGTACCTCGAAAAAAGCATATAAAATACTGGTTTTTGCGAAGTTAAAATGGATATCGGCACCAGGGGCATTAAATTGAATTAAAAAAGCTGTCATCCCGTAAATAATGACCTGTATCAATTAATGATGATGCTCGTCATTAGCCCTACGCCGTTACCTGCCTTCGTTTCTTGGCGGTGAACACGTTAAGCTTGACGACAACACCGCTGCTGAGCAACGACCTCAATGATCACGAGCCACTGGATTCTTGGCCCTGGCGCCATTGGCCGCCTGTTGGCCCATTCGCTATCGCCCATAGGTGCGGTCACATTAATTGGCCGCCGGGCGCTGGCTGAGCCGCAATGGCTGACCACGCCAGAAGGCGAGCGGCGAGTTCAGCGTTTAAACGCACTTACCGTTGATCAATTGGCATCTGCCGATCTGCCCACGCCTGGGTTTGTGCATATCACCACCAAAGCCATGGCCGCTGAAGCGGCACTGGAAAGCATTGCTGACTACCTTCCCCCCACTACCCCGCTGGTGCTTTGGCAAAACGGTTATTGGGCCCAGCCACGTATTACGCAAGCCTGGCCTGGCCCTGTGCTATGTGCCACCACCACAGAAGGCGCTTATCTCACCGAGGGTGATGGGGTGGTACACGCAGGGCGCGGGCATACGTTTATTGGCGATTTGCACGACCAGCACCGTTCACTGACCGAAGCGCTGGTCCAAACACTGTCAACAACAGGCTTAACGGCGACGGCAGTGAACGATATTCGCGCCCGGCTCTGGCAGAAACTGGCGGTCAACGCGGCAATCAATCCGCTGGTGGCGCTGCATGGGGTGCGTAATGGTGAATTACGTGGTTCCCAGTATTCGGGCCGCGTGGCATCTGTGATAACTGAAGTGGCGATGATATTGCAGGCAGAGGGCATTCAGCCGCCAAACGCGGGCCAAGGCGACGCCGCGTGGCGGGCGCTGGTCTGGCAGGTCGTGGACAATACCGCGGGAAACAAGGCCTCGATGCTTCAGGATGTTGAAGCCCAGCGCCCCACCGAGCGCGGGGCGATCTTGGGGCCGTTAATCGAAAGTGCAAAGCACCATGGGCTGCCATGTGAGGTGCTGCAAGCGCTTGATGCCGAGCTAGCGGCGTTGGAGGCCAGTTACCTGAGCCCTCACTAAGTACAAAATCCTAGGCCAGCACCGGATACAGCGAGCCCACCAGCAACACCGCCATGGTGATATTGAACGCCCGGTTGCGCTTGGGGCTGGTCAGCCACTGGCGCACCACCAGACCCAGCCAGGCCCAGATCGAAATCGCGGGGAAGCTGACCATGGCAAATACACAGGCCACCATCACCACGGAAAGCAGGGTTCTGTCCGGCGCGTAGAGGGTGATCGCCGAAAGGCACATTGCCCAGGCTTTGGGGTTCACCCACTGAAAGGCAGCCGCCTGCAGGAACGTCATGGGCGTGCCCTTTTCATCGGATGCCTTGAGCGGCGCGGCGTTGGCGATCTTCCAGGCAAGCCAAAGCAGGTAGGCAATCGATACCGCCTGCAGCACCTTGCTCAGCAGCGGATAGGCGTCGAAAAGCGACATGAGTCCGCCCCCGACTACCAGCACCATCACGCTGACGCCCACCATAATACCGAGCATATGCGGCAGGGTTTTCCTGAAGCCAAAGTTCGCGCCTGAAGCCATCAGCATCAAATTGTTGGGCCCTGGGGTCACAGTGGTGACAAACGCAAAGGCCGTTAAGGCAGCCAATACCGATATGCTCATTCTCGCTGTCTCTTTTGGGTGAGTGTGCGTAGAATTTTACGTGCTCGAATGCGCAATTTGGTGCCTAATATCCATTTATATGATCGCTTTTCGCAAGAAAATATGAAAATAGATACCCTTGACAGAAAAATATTGCACGAACTCAAGCGTGATGGAAACCTCAGCAACGTTGAACTTGCCAAGCGCGTTAATCTTTCTGCCTCGGCATGCCTGCGCCGGGTCCAGGAGCTCGAGAAAAACGAGGTCATCCTCGGGTATCGGGTAGTCACGGCGCCAGAGGCGATGGGGCGAGGCTTTGTGGCGTATGTCACGGTGGGGTTGGCAATACATACCAAGGCGGCTCAGGAGGGTTTTGAGCGGGCGATGGCCGTGGCGAATGAAGTGGCAGAATGCCATAACATCGCCGGTCCGTTTGAGTACCTGCTGCGCGTCGAAACCCGGGACCTCGCCAGCTACAAGCGCTTTCACACCGAGGTGCTGGGCACCCAGCCTCATGTCAGCGCCATTTCTACCCTGATTGTGATGGGCTCGCCCAAGGACGAGCGCGGCTAGGGTCTGCCGACGAGCCCATCACGGTTGCTTACACGTTAGGCGTTACCGTCTTGGTCTTGATAGAACCGCATCAGGCTCGAGAAGTCGAGCTTGCCGTTACCCCCCGCTTTATGAAAGGTAAACAGTGAGCGGGCGACGGAGCCCATGGGCACCGGCGAGGCGCTTAGCTGGCTGACGTCCATCGCCAGGCCCAGATCCTTGATCATCAAGTCCACCTGGAAACCGCCCTGATAGTCTTTCGACGCGGGCGCATTTTCCATTACGCCCGGGTAGGGGTTATAGCCATTGAGCGCCCAGTTGCCACCGGAGCTTTGCTTCATGATTTCCGACAGCACCGCGGGGTCCAGGCCGTTTTTGACACCCATGTTGATCGCCTCACAGGTGCCCGCCATCAGAATCGACAGCAGCATGTTGTTGCACACCTTGGCAATCTGCCCGGCACCGTGATCCCCGGCGTGGAAGATATTTTTACCCATGGCGTCCAACACCGGCTTGGCCTGCTCGAATTGAGCCCCACTCCCGCCCACGATAAACGTCAGCGTTCCCGCCTGGGCGCCGCCCACACCGCCGGACACCGGCGCATCGACAAAGCCAATCCCCTTCTCCTGACCCAACGCCGCCACGTCTCGGGCGGTATCGGCATCGATCGTTGAGCAGTCGATCACCAACGCGCTGGGCTTGATCAGATCAAAGAGCGGCGCATCGCCTTCCGCGTAAAGGCCCATGACATGCTTGCCCGCGGGCAGCATCGAGATCACAAAGTCAGCCTCAGCGACGGCCTCCTGGGCGGAGCTTGCCACTTCGCAGCCCTGGGATTTGGCGGTTTCCAGCGCGCTTGCCGAAAGATCGAAAGCGCGCACCTGAAAACCTGTCTTGACCAGGTTGGCGGCCATGGGGCCGCCCATATTGCCTAAACCGATAAATGCGACGGTGCTCATGGAATTTGTCCTTGTTGTAGGTTGTCAGTCGTAAATCGAACGTTGTAATACGTCAGCGTAGATCGTGGAGCGGATTCGTTGCCCACGGGGGCGTTAGCAGCTCATCGATGAACGACGCTTCAACCGAGGCCACATCGGGGTAGGTCCAGTCAGGCTCACCATCTTTATCCACCAGCAGGGCACGCACGCCTTCCGGGAACTCACGGTGACGGCAACACTGCACCGAAAGCGCCAGCTCCGACTGAAACACCTCGGCAAGCGACATGTACTTGGCCCGCTTGAGCTGTTCATCGATCAGCGTGATGGACACGGGGCTGCCGTGGGCCAGCGTTTTTTGGGCTTTGCTAAACCACTTGTCGTCGCTTTTGACAGCGCTAATGGCAGCAACAATTTGCTCGACAGTGTCGTGATCCATCAGCTCGCGGATCAGCGGGGAGAATTTATAAACCGGGGCTTCCAGCTCTTCGAACACCGGCTGCGACGCTTGCTCCAGCTCGCGCAGAATACGGTTGACGACACCATGGGTATCCGTTTTCTCCCCTTCGCCCCATGGGGCTTGGGTCAGTTTTTTGGCCAGTTTGTCGCGCTCGTGGCTGGCGATGGCTCGGTCGGCCAGGCCCAGGTGGACGGCGTCCGGCGCGTTGATCTGGCTGCCCGTCATGGCCAGAAAGCGGCCCGTGCCGTTGGGCAGGCGGTTCAGGAACCAGCTTGCGCCCACATCCGGGTATAGGCCGATGGTGACTTCCGGCATCGCCAGGCGCGAGGTTTCTGTCACCACCCGATGGCTGCTGCCGCTTAGCAGTCCCATACCGCCGCCCATGACAATGCCATTGCCCCAGCAAATCACCGGCTTTGGGTAGGTATGCAGCGCGTAGTCCAGACGATACTCCTGATGGAAAAAGCGCTCCGGAAAATCGGGATCGCCCTCACCTTTAATCGCCTTGTAGAGGCTGACCACATCGCCACCGGCGCAGAAGGCTTTTTCCCCTGCGCTGTCGAGTAGCACGGCGACCACACGCTCGTCGTCCTGCCAGTCGGCCAGGCGCGGCAGTATTTCCTCGATCATTTCCAGGGTCAGGGCATTTAGCGAACGCTCGGCATTGAGGGTAATTTCCGCAACGACGTGGCCGTCCTGGGTGGGGTGTTCGGTAAACAGTACGCTACTCATCTCACTTTCCTTATTCGGGCCGGTGACCACAACATTTACCAGAGTCGTGCTATCAGTGTCTGGTCATTCAATACAGCTAAGCTCGGCATGGCTAAAGCTCGGCGGCACCCTCTGCCAGTACCCGGCGAGAAATGATCAGGCGCATGATTTCATTGGTGCCTTCCAGAATACGATGGACACGAGTATCACGCACAAAGCGCTCCATCGGGTATTCCTTGATATAGCCGTTGCCGCCGTATAGCTGAAGCGCTTCGTCACATACCTTGAAGCCTACATCGGTGGCGAAGCGTTTGGCCATGGCGCAGTAGGTAAGCGCATCCGCGTCGCCCGCGTCCAGCTTGGTGGCGGCCAGGCGCACCAACTGCCGCGCGGCGACCAGCTCGGTCACCATATCGGCCAGGCGGAACTGGAGCGCCTGGAAGTCCGCGAGGCGCTTGCCGAACTGTTTGCGTTCCAGCATATAGGCCCGGGCTTCGTTGATGGCCTGCTGAGCGGTACCAATCGAGCAGGTGGCAATATTGATTCGCCCGCCATCCAGGCCTTTCATGGCGATCTTGAAGCCGTCACCTTCGTTGCCAAGCATCTGATGGGCAGGCACCCGCACGTCTTCGAACGTGATCGTGCGGGTCGGCTGGCTGTTCCAGCCCATTTTGGCTTCCTTACGGCCGTAGCTGATGCCGTCTGACTTGGCATCCACCGCGAAAGCGGAAACGCCCGCTGCGCCCTCTCCGCCCGTGCGCGCCATCACTACCAGCACGTCGGTACTGCCCGCGCCGGAGATGAACATTTTGCTGCCGTTGAGCAGGAAGTCGTCGCCGTCGCGCTTGGCAGTGGTTTTGAGTGAGGCAGCGTCGGAGCCCGCGTTGGGTTCGGTCAGGCAGTAAGACCCCAACAGCTCGCCGGTGGCCAGCTTTTCGCCCCACTGTTCAATCACCTCAGGCGAGCCGAAATCGGCCAGCATCCAGGTGACCATGTTATGGATCGTGAGATACGCCGTGGTAGAGGTGCAGCCCATGGAAAGCTGCTCGAAAATGATGCTGGCATCCAGCCGTGAAAGCCCCAGCCCACCGACGCTTTCCGGTGCATAGAGCGAGCAGAACCCCAACTCACCCGCCTTACGAATCACCTCAACGGGGAATATAGCCTCTAGGTCCCATTCCGCCGCATGGGGAGCCAGCTCATTTTGGGCGAAGGCACGCGCCATATCGGCAAACGCAACCTGGTCTTCACTCAGCTCGAAATTCATGGCGACTCTCCGCTGAAAGCCGACCCCTGACATCAAGGTCTCAAGGGGGCGCTTTCGTTATTGTGATTGTGTGCTTCAAGCGTGGATGACGAAAAGCCAAACACGCTAATTGACGTTTACGTTAACTTATATTTTAACCCTGCCATAAGCAACCATCCTCCCCCTCGACCTTTGGTGTAGATGGCTGCCTGACAAAAAAGGGTGCCGAATGGCACCCAACAACGGACAGACGCGAACCCGCTTTGTCGATAAAACAGCGGTATTTACTTGAAGTTTTTGCGGTACATTTTGCCAAGCTCCCCCACGATGCCGCTGCGAAAACTCAGCACACAGACCACGAAGATCAGCCCCAGAATAACGCTGACCCAATTACCCAAAGGCGATTGCGCAAGAATATGTTGAAGACTGATCACCAGGCTTGCCCCCATGACCGGGCCGAGCAATGTGCCAACCCCGCCGAGCAGGGTCATCAGAATCACCTCGCCCGACATATGCCAGTGGGCATCGGTCAGCGATGCGAGCTGGAACACCACGGTTTTGGTGGAGCCCGCAAGCCCCGCGATCGCGGCAGACAGCACAAAGGCGAGTAGCTTATAGGCATCAACGTTATAGCCCAGCGAAACCGCCCGGGGTTCGTTTTCGCGAATCGCTTTTAATACCTGCCCGAATGGCGAATGCACTGCGCGCTGAATCAACGCAAAACCAAACAGGAAGATCGCAAACACGAAATAGTACATGGCGATATTATTGCTCAGGTCGATAAAGCCCAGCAGCTCGCCGCGCGGCACGCCGTGAAGGCCATCTTCCCCGCCGGTAAAGGGCGCCTGGATGTAGACGAAGAACATCAGTTGCGCCAGCGCCAAGGTCACCATGGCAAAGTAGATGCCCTGGCGGCGGATCGACAGCACGCCGAACAGTATTCCCAACAGCGTCGCTGAAAACGTGCCTGCGATAATTCCCACCTCTGGCGTGAGTCCAGGGTAGCTGGCCAACAGATAACCGGTGACGTAACCGCCACTCGCCAGAAAGGCCGCATGCCCAAACGAAAGCAGCCCCGCGTAGCCAAGTAGCAGATTGAATGCACAGGCAAACAGTGCAAAACAGAGAATTTTCATCAAGAAGACAGGATAGGCCAGAAACGGGGCGACCAACCCTATCGCGATCAGCGCGAGATAGAACATGGTGCGGCGCTGCTTGGCCCGACGCTGCCGCTCGACGACCATCGACGGCGCGGCTATGGCTTCGTGTTGAGATTGCGTCATGGTTTACGCCTCCTTACCGAACAGCCCTGAGGGGCGTAATAACAGAACCAGAATCATCACCAGAAAGATCACCGTATTGGCTGCCTCGGGGTAATAAACTTTTGTTAGCCCTTCGATGATTCCCATTGACAACCCGGTGATAATCGCCCCCAGAATCGACCCCATTCCGCCGATCACCACCACGGCAAACACCACGATCAGCAGGCTGGAGCCCATGGTCGGCGATACCGGATACAACGGCGCCGCCAGCACACCGGCAAAGGCAGCCAGACCAACGCCAAAGCCATAGGTCAAGGTAATCAGCAAGGGCACGTTAACGCCAAACGCCTGCATCAGCTGGGAGTTTTCTGTCCCCGCGCGAAGATAGGCCCCCAGCCGGGTCCGCTCGATCATGAACCAGGTGAACAGGCACATCGCCAGGGCCGCCACCAGCACCCAACCCCGATACACGGGCAGGAACATGAAGCCCAGGTTCATACCGCCCTGTAGCGCTTCAGGGGCGGTATAGCGCGCGCCAGAAACGCCGAAAATATTGACCAGCGTGCCCTCGAATATCAGCGCCAGACCAAAGGTCAGCAATAGGCCGTACAAATGGTCCAGGTGAGCAATACGACGAAGCAAAAAGCGCTCCATCAACATACCGAAAGCACCTACAACAAGCGGCACCAACACAAGCGCCAGCCAATAATTGATACCTAAATAGCGAAAGCCTAGAAGCGCGGCAAAAGCGCCCAGCATGTATTGCGCTCCGTGGGCAAAGTTGACGATCTTCAACAGACCGAAGATGACCGCCAGACCCAGGCTGAGCAGTGCGTAAAAAGCACCGTTCACAAGGCCCAGTGTCAACTGCCCCAGGAACACGGCCAATGGCACGCCGAATATCATCGTCATGGTACGACTCTCCCCGCCATCAAGCGGGTAGCAGCCAACGACTGCTACCCGAAGATGGATGCTTGTTTATTACGTCTGGGCTGATTAGTTCTGCACCAGTTCGCACTGGCTCTCAGACAGCGGACGGTAAGCTTCTTCGGCGGGAATGGTGCTGAGGATTTCGTAAAGATCCCATTCACCGGTGGATTCCTCAGGGGTTTTCACCTGGGCAAGGTACATATCATGAATCATGCGACCGTCTTCCCGGATACGGCCGTTGCGAGCGAAGAAATCATCGATCGGCATCTCCGCCATTTGCGCGCGAACGGTTTCAGGGTCGTCGGTGCCAGCGGCTTCAACGGCTTTCAGATAATGCATGGTGCTTGAGTAGATACCTGCCTGCACCATGGTCGGCATACGCTCTTCTTCTGCGTAGTAACGCTCCGCCCATTCGCGTGACTGATCGTCCATATCCCAATACCAGCCAGTTGTCAGCAGCAGGTTCTGGGTGGCTTCCAGGCCAAGCGCCTGCACATCGTTAAGGAAAATCAGCAGGCCTGCCAACTGCTGCCCAGATTGCGTCAGGCCAAACTGGCTCGCCGTGGTGATGGCATTGACCGTATCAGAGCCCGCATTGGCCAGCCCCACAATCTTGGCACCTGAACCCTGGGCCTGAAGGATATAAGATGAGAAGTCGTTGGTCGGAAACGGGTGCCGAACACCACCCACAATTTCACCGCCATTCGCCTCCACCACGCTGGTCACATCGGCTTCCAACGCATGACCGAAGGCATAATCCGCCGTCAACATGAACCAGCTGTCACCGCCCTGATCCACCACCGCTTTAGCGGTACCGTTGGCGAGCGGGTAAGTGTCGTATACCCAATGAATGTGATTAGGCGTGCAGTGCTCGTTGGTGATACTCGACGCCGCAGAGCCAGACACAATCGCCAGGCCATCGTTTTCTTCGATCACATTGCTGACGGCGATCGACACCGATGACGCCACCAGGCCGCCAACCATGTCGACGTTGTCCTCGTCGATCCAGCCGCGCACGGTATTGGCGCCGACGTCAGCACTGTTGCGATCATCAGCACTGGAAATAACGATGGGCGCGCCGTTGACGCTGCCGCCAAAGTCCTCAACCGCCATTTCCATGGCGGTTAAGCCACCAGGGCCAGCAAGATCACGATAGGTACCCGACATATCGGCCAAATAGCCAATACGAACTTCGTCGTCACTCATTTGCGCCTGGGCATTCGAGGCCATCAGACTGGTAGCTGCCGCCGCGGCAACACAGCAGGCTAGCGTTTTCTTGATAAATGTCATGCTATTCTCCTGACTCTAGAGAGCCTTTGTTGTTGTGGTACAGGCGAAGTATCAAGTGTGCTTGGTCAATCACGGGTTGTGAGATAAAGCTAGAAAGCCGTGTCGGGTTATACCCCCAGCATTGAATTGAGGTGCTCACGGCGCGATGGCAGTTCGGCGGCGCTGATTTCCTCGACGATCTGCCCGTGCTCCATCACGAAGTGGCGATCCGCCAGCGGTGCGGCAAATCGAAAGTTTTGTTCCACCAGCACAATGGTCATGCCTCGCGCCTTGAGCTGTTCCAGTACCTCGCCGAGCTTTTGCACAATCACCGGCGCGAGGCCTTCGGTGATTTCATCCAGCAACAGCATGCGCGCACCCGTGCGCAAAATACGCGCCATTGCCAGCATCTGCTGTTCACCGCCGGAAAGCCGGGTACCCTGGCTTCTACGCCGCTCGTAGAGGTTAGGAAACATGGTGTAAATTTCATCGAGACTCATGCCGTCTGAACGAACAGTAGGCGGCAATAAAAGGTTCTCATGGACATCAAGGCTGGCAAAAATGCCACGCTCTTCCGGGCAGTAACCGATCCCTAAGCGCGGAATATGGTGCGGCTTCATGTGCAGCGTTTCATTGCCGTTGATGACGATCGATCCGGAACGCCGCCCCACCATGTTCATGATGGCTTTCAGGGTAGTGCTTCGCCCGGCGCCGTTGCGGCCCAGCAAGGTCACCAGCTCACCGCGCTTTACGTCGAAATCGATCCCGTGGAGGATATGCGACTCGCCATAAAAGGCATGCAAATCCTGTACGCGCAGCATTTCCAGGCCCTGAACATTATCGCCAGGTGCCTGGTCGATAGGTGCCTGCGCTTCAACGGTATTCATACGGCAGCTCCTTCCTCTTCGGCGGCGTCGCTGCCCATATAGGCTTCGCGCACTAGCGGGTTACGGGACACATTGTCGTAATCGCCCTCGGCCAACACGGCACCACGCGCCAGAACAGTAATACGATCGCACAGGCGGCTCACCACGCTCAGATTATGCTCCACCATCAAAACCGTACGGCCTTTCGATACCCGCTTGATCAACGCCACGATGCGGTCGACGTCTTCCGCGCCCATGCCTTGTGTGGGTTCATCCAGCAGCATCATGGTCGGATCAAGCGCCAGCGTAGTAGCGACTTCCAATGCCCGCTTGCGCCCGTAGGGCATCTCAACGGTTAGCGTATCGGCATACTCGCCAAGCCCCACTTCTTCCAGTAATTCAAGGGCACGCTCATTGAGGTGATCCAGGGATTTCTCTGACTTCCAGAAGTGGAACGAGGTACCCAACTTACGCTGGAGCGCCACCCGCACGTTTTCCAGCGCGGTCATATGGGCAAATACGGCTGAAATCTGGAAGGAGCGCACCATACCCAGTCGCGCGATCTCATTGGATTTCATCGAGGTAATGGCGTTACCCCGATAGAGAATCTCCCCGCGCGTAGGGGGTAGAAACTTGGTCAGCAGATTGAACACCGTGGTTTTGCCAGCGCCATTAGGCCCTATCAAGGCGTGGATATGCCCTTCCTGTACCTGGAGATTGACATCGTCCACCGCTGTAAAACCGCGAAACTCTTTGGTCAGCCCGCGCGTTTCGAGAACGGGCACTTTCCGAACATCGTCTGCACACATGAAGTGGTAAGCCTCTTGTTGTTCTTGTGCTGACTTAGAACCCTCTGACTCACGATGACATGTTGATGCATGCCTCATGTTCCAGTGACTTCTTTACACCAGCCTGTACTTACTAGAAGCAAAATTCGTTAGCTGGCAACATATTCTTACCTTAACGTAAGGTGTAGGTGCAAACTAGCAACCTCTGTCAGGTAATTACAATTACAACTTTGGTCTACGCAAGTGAAAGATACTGACCTTGTTTTGTAAAAAAGACTTCTTATTCAGAAGATTGGCAACGTCTATCAGCAAAACAAAGAAAACAAGATATGCTTTACGTTAACGTAAACTTGTTTTAGCCTCACTGGCAGTGTTCCATAGAAGGTATGCCTTAAGAATGATTCTTGGGAACAATGCCCTTTTGAGAGAACGTCACCATGAGCAAAACCTACTCGATCAGCGAATTGGCCAACGAATTTGATTTGACCACCCGCAGCATCCGTTTCTACGAAGACCAAGAGTTGCTTCACCCCACCCGCCGCGGGCAAACCCGCGTCTACAGCAGTAAGGATCGGGTGCGACTCAAGCTGACCATTCGTGGTAAGCGACTGGGGTTTTCACTCGCCGAAATTCGCGAGCTGTTCGAGCTCTGGGACGAGACCCGCAGCGGCAGTAAAAAACAGCTGAATTTAATGCTCAGCAAGATAGCCGAGCGCCGCTCTGCACTGGACCAGCAGATGAAAGATATCACCATGGTCCAGCTTGAGCTCGAAAGCGCAGAAATTCGCTGCCGTCAGGCGCTGGAGGAACTGAATCAAAAACAACGCGAAGAAGAGCAGACGGAACCCGATACAACATCGCCATCTTCATCCGCGACTACGCACTGAATAGATAACGACTCTAAATACCCCCAGCGCGCTTACCAACACAATGAACAACAGGTGATTGACCATGTTTTCACACTACTCAGAACTCAATTTTGGCCTGGATGACGAGCTGAATATGCTGCGCGAGCAGGTCAACGCCTTCGCTGCAAGCGAGATTGCCCCACGCGCTGCCGAAATCGACCAGAGCAATGAATTTCCCAACGACCTATGGAAGAAGTTCGGCGATATGGGCTTATTGGGTATTACCGTTTCTGAAGAAGATGGTGGCAGCGGTATGGGCTATCTCGCCCACTGTATCGCCATGGAAGAGATTTCGCGGGCCAGCGCCTCGGTGGCGCTCTCCTACGGCGCCCACTCCAACCTGTGCGTCAATCAGATCAAGATCAACGCCACCGCCGAACAGAAAGCCAAGTACCTGCCCAAACTGATCAGCGGTGACCATGTGGGTGCCCTGGCCATGTCGGAACCCGGCGCCGGTTCCGATGTGGTCTCCATGCAGCTGCGTGCTAAACGCGATGGCGACCACTACATCCTTAACGGCAACAAGATGTGGATCACCAATGGCCCGGACGCGGATGTGCTGGTGGTCTACGCCAAGACCGACCCGGACGCCGGTTCCAAAGGCATTACCGCCTTTATTATCGAAAAAGGCATGCCCGGTTTCTCGACCGCCCAGAAGCTCGACAAGCTGGGCATGCGCGGCTCCAACACCTGCGAACTGGTGTTCCAGGACTGCGCCGTGCCCGCCGAGAATATTCTGGGGGATGAGGGCAAAGGCGTTCGCGTACTGATGAGCGGCCTGGATTACGAGCGCACCGTGCTCGCGGCCGGCCCCATCGGCATCATGCAGGCCGCCATGGATGTGGTGCTGCCCTATATCCACGAGCGCAAGCAGTTCAACCAGTCGATTGGCGAATTCCAACTGGTGCAGGGCAAGGTAGCGGATATGTACACCACCCTGAACGCCTGCCGGGCCTATCTTTATGCCGTAGCGGGTGCCTGCGACCGCGGCCAGACCTCCCGCAAAGACGCTGCCGGGGTGATTCTCTACTGCGCGGAAAAAGCCACCCAGGTAGCGCTTGATGCGATTCAGCTACTCGGCGGAAACGGCTATATCAACGAGTACCCCACTGGCCGCCTGCTGCGCGACGCCAAGCTTTACGAAATTGGCGCGGGCACCAGCGAGATTCGGCGGATGCTGATTGGCCGCGAACTCTTCACTGAAACCCTTTAATTAACATCAGCAGGGCCGCGCCATGAGTACCATCAATAGCCAAATCAATCCGCGCAGCGATGTGTTCCAAGCCAACGAAGCCGCAATGCTCGGTGAAGTTAGCAAGCTACGTGAGCTTACGGCCGCCATTGCCGAGGGCGGCGGTGCCAAAGCCCGCGAGCGCCATGAAAGCCGCGGCAAGCTGTTTGTTCGTGACCGTATCGATCACTTGATCGATGAGGGGTCCCCATTTCTAGAATTCTCCGCCCTGGCAGCTCACCATATTTACGACAGTGAGATTCCGGCGGCAGGCGTTGTGACCGGTATTGGCCGGGTTTCCGGCGTCGAGTGCGTCATCGTGGCCAACGACGCCACGGTCAAAGGCGGCACCTATTTTCCGCTGACGGTTAAAAAGCATATTCGCGCCCAGGAGATCGCCCGCAAGCACCGCCTGCCGTGTATTTATCTGGTCGATTCCGGCGGTGCCTTCCTGCCCCGCCAGGATGAAGTCTTCCCTGACCGCGACCATTTCGGTCGCATCTTCTACAACCAGGCAACCCTGTCCGCCGAAGGTATCCCCCAAATTGCCGTGGTCATGGGTTCCTGTACCGCAGGTGGCGCTTATGTGCCCGCCATGGCGGATGAGTCGATCATCGTTAAAGAACAGGGCACGATTTTCCTCGGCGGACCGCCCTTGGTAAAAGCCGCCACCGGCGAAAGCATCAGCGCTGAAGACCTGGGCGGCGCGGATGTGCATGCCAAAGTCAGCGGCGTGGCCGACCACTACGCCGAAAACGATGCCCACGCGCTGCAGCTTGCCCGCGCCTGTGTCTCGCGGCTCAACTGGCAGAAACGCGGCCAGCTTGCCATGCAGGCGCCCAAGCCACCCAGGCTCGACCCCGCCGAGCTGTATGGCATTGTCGGCACCGACCTTAAAAAGCCCTATGACGTGCGGGAAGTCATTGGCCGCATCGTCGATGACTCCGACTTTGACGAGTTCAAGCGCTACTACGGCGATACGCTGGTCACGGGCTTTGCGCACATCCACGGCTATCCGGTGGGTATCGTGGCCAACAACGGCGTGCTGTTTTCTGAAAGCGCCGTCAAGGGGGCACACTTTATTGAGCTCTGTGCCCAGCGCAAGATTCCGCTGATCTTCCTGCAGAACATCACCGGCTTTATGGTCGGTTCAAAGTACGAACACGAAGGTATTGCCAAGCACGGCGCCAAGCTGGTCACCGCCGTGGCCTGCGCCAAGGTGCCCAAATACACCGTCCTGATTGGCGGCAGCTTCGGCGCTGGTAACTACGGCATGTGCGGGCGGGCTTATGATCCCAACCTGCTGTTTATGTGGCCCAACGCGCGTATTTCCGTGATGGGGGGTGAACAGGCGGCGGGCGTGCTGGCCCAGGTCAAGCGCGAACAGCACGAGCGCGATGGTCGCGAGTGGAGCAAGGAGGAAGAAGAAGCCTTCAAACAGCCCACACGCGAACAGTATGAGCATCAGGGCCATCCCTACTACGCCAGCGCCCGCCTTTGGGATGACGGCGTGATTGACCCCCTGCAAACCCGCGATGTGCTGGGACTTTCACTGGCCGCCGCGATGAATGCTGAAGTCGAAGAGACACGCTTTGGCGTGTTCCGGATGTAAGGGGCAATCACCATGGCTTACTCAACACTGATGATTGAAAAGGGCGTGGCGCGCCTGACATTGAACCGCCCAGAAGTGCATAACGCCTTCGACGATAGCCTGATCGCCGAGCTGAATGAACACCTCAACCGGCTACATGTGCTTGCTGAAGCGGGCGAAGTGCGCGCGGTCGTACTGGGCTCAGAAGGCAAGAGCTTTTCGGCGGGTGCTGACCTGAACTGGATGAAGCGCATGGTCGACTACGACCTTGACGATAACCTCGCCGATTCGCGCAAGCTCGCCGCGCTGATGCACGGTCTGGACACGTTGCCCTGCCCCACGCTATGTCGTGTGCAAGGCGCTGCCTTTGGCGGTGCCGTAGGGCTTGCCGCCTGCTGCGATGTGGTGGTTGCCTCCGTGAAAGCCAAGTTCTGCCTCTCGGAAGTCAAGATTGGGCTTTCGCCTGCCGTCATCAGCCCCTATGTGCAGCGTGCATTAGGCGAGCGCCAGATGCGTCGCTATGCGTTAACAGCGGAAGTGATGGATGCCCCAATGGCGCTCGCGCTCGGTTTGGCCCACCAAGTGGTTGAGCTTGATGCGTTGGATGACGCTGTCGATGCCATGCTGGCAACGCTATTGGCTGGCTCACCCCAGGCCCAGCGTGCCACCAAAGCGTTGTTGGCTAGCGTCGTCCAGTCCCCGGATAGCGACGCCACTCGAGAACACACCTGCCAGGTCATCGCCAGATTGCGGGTAAGCCAGGAAGGCCAGGAGGGATTATCCAGCTTCTTTGAAAAGCGCCGCCCCGTTTGGGCCGAATCTAATAACACATCTAACGCTTCGGAGCGTCGCTCATGAGTCACTCATCCACCATCGCAAAAGACGAAAAAGCTGACAACGCCGCTCGCACGACACCTTTTGACACCCTACTGGTCGCCAACCGCGGCGAAATCGCCTGCCGAGTGATGCGCACGGCGCGCCGCATGGGATTAAAAACCGTCGCCGTCTATTCAGACGCCGATGCCAGCGCCCGCCATGTACGTGAAGCCGACGAGGCCGTGCGCTTGGGCCCTGCCGCCGCGCGGGAAAGCTACCTCAATATTGACGCGGTGGTTGACGCTGCCAAGCGCACCGGTACCGGAGCGATTCACCCGGGCTACGGCTTTCTTTCCGAGAATGGCAGCTTCGTTAAAGCGCTTGAAGAAGCGGGCATTACCTTTGTGGGGCCGCCCGCCTCGGCCATTGCAGCCATGGGCGATAAATCCGCCGCCAAAGCGCGCATGGCCAATGCCGGCGTTCCGCTGGTGCCTGGCTACCATAGTGATGACCAGGACGACACCCTGCTACGTACCGAGGCTGACAAGATCGGCTACCCGGTCATGCTCAAAGCCAGCGCGGGTGGCGGTGGCAAAGGCATGCGCGTTGTTGAATCGGGTGATGGTTTCCAGGCTGCGTTGGATGGCTGTCGCCGTGAATCCAAAGCTGCTTTCGGCGACGACCGCATGCTGATCGAGAAGTACCTGGTGCAGCCACGCCATGTGGAAGTGCAGGTATTCTGCGACCGCCATGGCAACGGGGTTTACCTGTTCGAGCGTGACTGCAGCGTTCAGCGTCGTCATCAAAAGGTGATCGAAGAAGCCCCTGCTCCCGGCATGACCGCGGAATTGCGCAGTGCCATGGGCGATGCCGCAGTGCGTGCCGCAAAAGAGATCGGCTACGTGGGTGCGGGCACCGTGGAGTTCCTTTTAGACGCGGACGGTTCCTTCTACTTTATGGAGATGAACACTCGCCTCCAGGTCGAGCACCCGGTCACCGAAAAGATCACCGGTCAGGATCTGGTCGAGTGGCAACTGCGTGTTGCCATGGGGGAACGGCTCCCGTGTCAACAAGATGAACTAACCATTACCGGCCACAGCTTTGAGGCGCGCATTTACGCCGAAGACCCGGACCAGGATTTCATACCCGCCACCGGCTTGCTTACCCGCTTTGCACTGGATCTGGAAGGCGCAGGCTTGAACGCCGATCAGGTTCGCTTGGATAGCGGTGTGGAGAGCGGCGATACAGTGTCGATGCACTATGACCCCATGCTCGCCAAGCTGATTGTGCACGGCCCCGACCGCAGTGCAGCGCTGGCGACGCTTAACCGCGCGCTTGCAGCGCTGGACGTTCAAGGGGTGGTTACCAACCGTGCCTTCCTGATGCGCCTGGCGACCCACCCTGGTTTCAAGAACGTGGAGCTGGATACGCGCTTTATCGAGCGCAACGAAGCCACGCTTTTCGCACCGCGCCACCACAGCATTGAGGCCTACGCCAGTGCGGCGCTGATTGGTCTGCACCAACTCGCCCAGGAGTGTGAAAGCGACTCCCCCTGGGATCGGCACGACGGCTTCCGCCTTAACGCACCCCACACTATTCGTATTGCCCTGTGTGACCCGGCAGATATCAAAGCCGCTGACAGCGATGAGTCAGTGGTGATTGTGGAAGGCAAACGCAACGCAGGCGAAGCGTTATGGAATCTGACCATTGGCGATGACACCCTCACCGCCAGCCTGCAGCCGCTGGCCGGCGATGCGGTCGCCGTCACCCTTAACGGCCACCGCCGCCGCCTGCAGGCGCGCCGGGATGGGCATGTCGTGGTGATGGCTGACCCTAACGGAGAAACCCGGCTGTTCTGGCGGCGTATTGATGCCATCGATCATGGTCACCACGAAGCGGAATCCACTCTCACTGCACCGATGAACGGCACCGTCGTTGCCCTGCTGGTGGAGTCCGGTATTGCCGTTGAAAAAGGCATGCCGCTGATGGTCATGGAAGCCATGAAGATGGAGCACACCATGACCGCACCTGCAGACGGCAGCGTGGAGGCCTTCCACTTCCAGGCAGGTGATACCGTCAACCAGGGCGATGTGCTGCTCGACTTTGCAGCCAACGAATAAAGGAGCTCTCAATGGCATTGCCAACCTCCGTCAAGCTGTTTGAAATGGCCCCCCGGGACGGCCTGCAAAACGAGCCCGGGGCCATCGTGCCTGCTGCGACCAAAATCGCCCTGATCGAACGCCTCGCCAACGCGGGTATCACGCATATCGAAGCCGCCAGCTTTGTGTCACCCAAGTGGGTGCCGCAAATGGGCGATGCAACTGAGGTAATGACCGGCATCCATCGTCAGCCAGGCGTGGTCTATTCTGCATTGACGCCCAACCTGAAAGGCCTGGAGAACGCGCTGGAAACGGGCGTGGATGAAGTGGCCGTCTTTGGCGCCGCATCAGAAGCGTTTGCGCAAAAAAATATCAATTGCTCGATTGCCGAATCACTGGCGCGCTTTGAACCGGTACTGGAACGCGCCCGGGAGGCCGGTATTCGAGTTCGCGGCTATGTGTCTTGCGTGTTGGGCTGTCCTTACGAAGGCGAGATAGCGCCTGGCAAGGTAGCCGAGGTAGCCAAGGCACTTTACGACATGGGCTGCTACGAAATTTCACTGGGCGACACCATTGGCGTGGGCACCCCATTGGCTGCCAAGCGAATGATTGAGGCGACACGCCAGCAGGTGCCCGTTGAGTTCCTGGCAGCTCATTTCCACGATACCTACGGCATGGCGCTGGCGAACCTGTACGCGGTAATGGAAGAAGGCATCAGCGTGATCGATGCGGCCACGGCTGGCCTCGGTGGCTGCCCCTACGCCAAGGGCGCCTCCGGTAATGTCGCCACCGAAGACGTACTCTACCTGCTTGAAGGGCTAGACATAGAAACAGGCATCGACCTGCAGGCCGTGATCGATACCGGCTACTGGATTACCGGCGAGTTAGGCCGCAAGCCCAGCTCTAAAGTCGCCCTGGCAAAAGGTCGCGCCAGCTCATAACAAACAACAAACAGTCGCGGCCTTCGCTCGGACAAGACAATAATATTTGGAGAGATACCATGGCATCACCTGCACTCACGCTGCCAAGCTACACCAGCAGCACCGCCGACAAGCCACTGCTGGGCATGACCATTGGCGATAAATTCGACCAGATCGCCGCGCAGTACCCGGATAACGACGCCTTGATTGCATTACACCAGAATATTCACTGGTGCTACCGCGAGCTTCAGGATGAAGTGAATCGCTGTGCCCGTGCCCTGCTGGCTATCGGCGTCAAAAAGGGCGATCGCGTGGGCATCTGGGCGCCTAACTGCAGCGAATGGACCGTCACCCAGTTCGCCACGGCCAAAATTGGCGCCATTCTGGTCAATATTAACCCCTCCTACCGCACCCATGAGCTGGAGTACGCGCTGAATCAATCCGGCGCACGCTTTCTGGTGACGGCGAACCGTTTCAAAACATCTGACTACAGCGCCATGCTGTATGAACTGGCGCCAGAACTGAACACCTGTGCCGAAGGCCAGTTGACGTCACAAAAGCTGCCCGAGCTTGAGTGCGTGATTAATTTAAGTGCCGATAAACACCCCGGTATGTGGCGTTGGGCCGACATGATGGAAGCGTCTCGCCACGTCAGCCAAACCGACGTTGACGACCTGCAGGCCACGCTCCAGTTCGACGACGCGATCAATATTCAGTACACCTCCGGTACCACGGGCTTCCCCAAAGGGGCGACGCTCTCCCACCACAACATTCTCAACAATGGTTTCTTCGTTGCTGAAAGCATGGGCTTTACCAGTGAAGACCGCCTGGTGATCCCGGTGCCGCTTTATCACTGCTTTGGCATGGTGATGGGCAACCTGGGCTGCATGACCCATGGTGCGGCCATGATCTACCCGGATGAAGGCTTTGACCCCGGCACTGTTCTCAAGGCAGTACACGAACAGAAAGCCACCGCACTGTACGGCGTGCCCACCATGTTTATCGCCGAGCTTGACCATCCGGACTTTGCAAGCACCGACCTCTCAACCCTGCGCACCGGTATCATGGCGGGTTCCATCTGCCCTGCCGAGATCATGAAGCAGGTCATCAGCAAGATGAACATGAAGGGCGTGCAAATCGCCTACGGCATGACCGAAACCAGCCCGGTATCCACCCAGACCGGCGCCGATGACAGCATTGACAAGCGCGTTTCGACCGTCGGACGTACCCAGCCGCACCTGGAAACCAAAATCGTTGACCCCGGCAACGGCGGCATTCTGCCCCGTGGCGAAATCGGCGAGTTGTGTACTCGCGGCTACAGCGTCATGTTGAAGTACTGGAACAACGACAAAGCCACCGCTGAAGCGATTGACGAAGCGGGCTGGATGCATACCGGCGACTTAGCCACCATGGATGAAGAGGGCTATGTCCAGATCGTCGGTCGCATCAAGGACATGGTGATTCGCGGCGGCGAGAATGTTTACCCCAAGGAGATCGAAGAGTTTCTTTACGCCCACCCGGCCATATCAGAAGTGCAGGTGACCGGTGTGCCGGACAAGAAGTATGGGGAAGAGCTGATTGCCTGGGTCAAGCTCAACAGCACCGCCGATGAGGTCACTGGGGAAGAACTGCGCGAGTACTGCAAGGGCAAGATCACCCACTTCAAGATTCCGCGCTACTTCAAATTCGTCGATGAATTCCCGATGACTGTCACCGGCAAGATCCAGAAATTCAAAATGCGCGAGATTTCCATTCAAGAGCTCGGGTTAGACGACTAGCGGCACGCGCTGGCAGCTCTTCGGCTAGCGAAGGAGCATCAAATGGCTTTCCACTCGCCCCTGGTGACGCATTACCATCAGGCACTTCGTGACCGCGAAGTGCTTGAACAAATCCGGGCCCATTACCCTGACGGACCGACACTGCCCCAGCTTGCTCCCCTGGACCAACTGCATATTGGCGGTATGGCGGCGTCCGCCAGGTTGCTGAACCTGATTGATCCCGTTGCCCCCACACGCGTGCTGGATATAGGCGCTGGTCTGGGCGGGCTAATGCGCCAGGGAGCGGCGCTGGGTTATCACATGGTCGGCCTTGATATTACCCATCGGTTTAACGTTCTCAACCAATCGCTTAGCGCACTGGCAGGCAGCCCGCCGCTTGTCTCGATCACTGCTGACGCCTGTGCCTTGCCGTTTGAGTCGGGGTGTTTCAATGCAGTGGTCTTCCAGCACAGCCTGCTCAACATGCCTGACGCGGCCAGGGTGATGGATGAATGTCACCGCGTGCTGAGCGCTAACGGTCAACTGGTGATGCACGAAGTGATCAGCGGTCCCAACGTGGAAGACCTTGTCTACCCCGTACCCTGGGCGGATTCGCCAGCGCATTCCCATTTGCTTACCCAGGACGCACTAGTCCATCTGCTCGAATCAAAGGGCTTTCACATTCAACACCTCGATGACTGGAGCGATACAGCCCTGGAATGGCGCCAGCGCCAAAGACATAAAGAACAGACGCCACGGACGGCGGTACTCTCCCCAGCCTGGGTGTTCGGCGACCGCTTTACCCAGATGGGCAAGCACCTGGTCGAAAACCTGGTCAATGGCGCAATTAAATTGGTAGAAATCAAGGCCCGTTGCTACGCTTAAAAGGTCTGCCTTCACTTTACGCTTCTAGGTGTAAGAAAAATGCCAATGAAACGCTTGGCAAGCACCCTCCTCTTTTGCGCCGTGCCATATGCTGGCGCCCATGCTGACGAGCTCGCGCCCGCCACTTCGTATGCCTTGCCGCAAAGTGAGTTAATGCAACTGGACAATGGCGTCATCCTCGAAGGCAGCGACCTGAGCAGTATCGACAGTTACACCAGCGGCTTCCGGTTAACCGCCGGCTTCAGCCCATGGCAGTTGCCCCAGTTGGATATCGGCGCTGAACTGGCCTACCGCGAGAGCGAAGAAGTGCCTATCTCATCAAGTATTAAGCCGTTGATCATGGACACCCTCAGCCTAGGTGGCGCTGTGGTGGCAGGTTTGCGTATGGGAGCATTCAGCATCTACGCCAAATCAGGGCTTACCGAGTGGCGCGGTGAAAGCTACCGGCCAATGCAAGGCATTGATGAAAGCGGCACCGCCCTACTGCAAGGGTTTGGCGCCACTCTCACCGTCGACCGTCTCGTCAGCCGCCTGGAATACGAGCGGGTCGACGACCCTACTCTTGATCATCTCAATATGCTCAGCGCTTCGCTACACCTGCCGTTTTAAATGCCACTAGACCGACGTCAATGCGAGCTCGTCATGGCATTGACGGGTGGCCGCTTATTCGCCCAGGGGCGCGCCTGCTCAAGCTGAGCCGCCAACGACAGCAGCGTACTCTCGTCACCGAATCGCGCGGCAAAATGGCTGCCGATCGGCAGACTATCCTGCGTCCAATACAGCGGAACCGACATGGCCGGCTGGCCGGTCGCGTTAAAAATAGCCGTATAGGGCGAATAGCTATGGAACTGATGAATGATGTCTTCAAGACTCAGCGTATCGTCAAAGGCGTCCAGCTCACCGATGATTGGCGGCTTGCGTGTCAATGTCGGCGTCAAGATCAGATCGTAGTCACGCATGAAACCCGCCACCGTTCTGCCCAGCGCATGCATATACTCGATGGCCGCAATGTAGGTGGTGGCGTCGAGATGGCCTTTTTCCCTCAGCATCACCCTGGTGCGAGGTTCCAGCTCGGTATCCTTGACAGGAGATCCGCGCATCTCGCCGAGAGTATTGATGAAATTCTGCGTGTTAGGCGCGATGATGCTAAAGGTATTATGAATAAACTCGGGCAGGTTCACCGGCAACGATACCGATTCAACGCGGTGTCCCAGGGATTCGCATAACGACGCGGTAATCTTGACGGCTTCTCGCGCCTCGGCGCCTGATTCCCAGGGGGCCATACTTTCCACCACGGCAATGCGCAACGTGCCAGGCGACCTTTCCACGGCGTTCAGGAAGGAGTCACGCTGTTCCGGAGCGGCATAGGGTGCCCCGAGGTCCGCCCCGCTAGTGGCATCAAGTAACGCTGCGCTGTCGCGCACCGACAGGGTCATCGCGTGAGGCGTCCCCATGCCTCCCCAGCCCTCACCTACCATCGGGCCCGATGGCATCCTGCCCCGCGTAGGTTTAAGACCAAAAATGCCGCAACAGGATGCCGGCACTCGGAGGGAGCCGCCGCCATCGTTGCCGTGGGCAAACGGCACCACCCTGGCAGCCACCAGAGCGGCAGCACCGCCACTCGAACCGCCCACGCTTCTCTCCGGGTTCCAGGGATTACGCGTTGCCCCAAACCGGCTCGACTCGGTGGTATAGGAAGTGCCGAACTCAGGGGAGGTGCTGGTACCCACGAACAGGCAACCCGCGCGCCGCAACCGAGCAACGGCCTCGGCATCGATTTCCGCACGCGCCTCTCCCAATGCAAAGGAACCACTGGCCATCCTGGCCCCATTGAGGGGCGAAAAAAGATCCTTAACGAAGGTGGGAACACCACAAAATGGCTGCCGCGTGTCGACGTTTTCCTTTGCCGCCTTCTGCGCCTGTTCATATAGCGGCTCGGCCAGCGCATTGAGCTGAGGGTTGACGGCTTCCAGGCGATCGATGACCGCCGTTACCAGTTCAGTGGGTGAGACGTCCTTCTGCCGCACCTTCTCGGCAAGCCCAACGCCATCCTGACTATCCATCAACGTATGTATATCGCGTGTCATTTCACTATCACTCATCGGCTGTGGTGGTTAAGGGAGGCGTGTCGTTCTGTTTGGCAAAGAAGGCATACGTTAACCAGATGACGGCTGATCCAAAACCGATCAATGCCAGCATGGCGATGGCATGCGTCAGCCTGCCGGTCATTGACATCAGGAAGGCGACACACAAGGGACTGACAAACTGTCCTAGATAAAGGCAGGAGGTAAATCCGCCCATTCCTCGTCCATTTTGGCGCTTGTTCAACGCATTCATGACCGGGGTAAGCGCATTGGGAACTAATAACCCCGCCCCCACACCATGAATGACGACGGCAATAAAAATACCCGTGAGTGAGCCAGCGTTGATGAGCAGCATCAGTCCGGAGGACATCAACCCCAGCAGCAGGGCGTTAGTGCACTTGATGCCAATGGTCTTGCGAATCAGCGGCCAGGCCAGCGCCCCCACCAGTGAGGCGAGCAGACCGGCGCCCGTCGCCATGCCGATCAACGTACTTGACGCGATTCCCAGTTGAACCATCAGTCTGGGGGTTTGCACGGGCACGACAAAGCTCAACACCATGCCACCGAGAATCAACACATAGCCAACCACCAAGGCAACCCCATCAATGCGCTGCCTATCGGGCGTTTCATCCTGCTCAGAACGTGCAAGGGGTTCCCAGAGCACTTTCATCATCGGTATGACAAGCAACAGAGGCAGCAGGTAGAGATAGAAAGGCGTGCGCCAGGATTGCTCGCCAAGCGCCCCCCCGATGACAAAAAACAGGGCACCCACCAGCGCGATCGAGATAACCTGCGCATTGATATAGCGGAGTCTGCGCTCGCCCTGCCAATAGTCTGCAATCAATGCCGTGCAGCAGGTCATCACCATGGCCTCGCTACAGCCGAAAAGAAAACGGGCAATGACGATCGACTGGAGATCATTGAGGAGCGCAGGCGCAGCCCCCAGCAGCGCATAAAGCAAGGTGGCGAAGATCAATATGAGTTTTCGGCCCACGCTATCCGCAAGCCAGCCCGCCAAAGGCGCGAATATAGCAATGGCTAATGCCGGGCCGGTAATCGCCAGCGGTGCAAGCACCTCGACGCGAGGTTCGCTGGCTGCAAATTCCGCGATCAATTTGGGAATGATGGGCGCCACCATGACGGATCCCATGATGGTCAGGCTGCTCCCCAACACCAACACGCTGCCCTGAGACCGCCCCGCTTCGCGGGGTAAATGTGCATTGCTCATCATGCCCCCTTAGAAGCTGAACGCCATTGTTAAACCGATGTTATAGCCTTCGGTGCGGTTCTCGGCGCCAAACTCCTTGTACGCATGGAACCTGATCGGCGGAATCGACGATCCTGGGTCGAAGAAGCCAATGGCAGGCCCTGCGGCCACCACCGATGCGCGATTACCGCCTTCCAGGCCCGGGGCATCGTCATCGATAATTTGCTGATAGTGATAGCCACCGACGCCGACCGTCCATGGGCCCACATGCTTGCCTACCGCAAACTCATGGCGATACTCCGTGCCACTCCGGTAGTCGGTGTCATCATTGCGGGTATTGATGTCGAGCTGAAACGAAGACGAGACCTCATAGCCGCTATCGCTGACATAGGTAAACGCCGCCTGAGGTGTAAAGGCCCAGCGATTCAACCCCGGGGAGACGAGGCGCTCTGAATCGTAATCCCCCGTGGGCGCCTGGATCTGGAACTGTGCAAAGATCGACAGATTGGGGCTTGGTGTCCACTGCAGTAACATCGGCATGAACTGGATATCCGCCAGCTCAAATACATCGGCCTCGTCGCTGAACAGCGTCGCACCACCTCGCTTGACCTGCAGCTCGGAGTCCATCTTGAAGAAAGGCACGACCGTTCCGAAACCGTAACGGGCGCCCAGCACTTTCTGATCCGTCATGTAGAAATAGGCCATTGACAGCGAGAGCACATCTAGCGAGAAATCATTGCCTGTATCGTTTCCGTCGTTATCTTTCTGGGCATCCGTTGAGTAATACGCGGCTCGAAAGCCCACTGTGCCATTATCCGTGGAGGGAGGTAGATAACCTGCGCCAAAATCCAGCAGCCCCATTGCCGTCGTCGGTGTGCCATTTTCGGTGGCCATGGAAGCCGCTGAATAGCTGCAGGTGAGTGCCAATAAAATGCGGGGTAGCATTGTTTTTCTTGGAGTCATTGTATTGCCTCTATGTCTCGGAATGAGCCATTTCAGCTTATGACGCTGCCGAAAAGGGCGTTATCCGAGATTGGCAAACCTGCTTATCATTCTCCCTCGAGTGTCTGATGGGCGCTCTCCGAACAGGTTACGGTAGTCCGAAGTAAAGTGACCTAAATGCCAAAACCCCCATTCGGCGGCAATATCCTGGATCTGCTTGTCTTGGCTTCCGGTACACAGGGCTTTATGAACGGCATTGAGCCGCAGTATACGCAGGAAGGACACTGGACTGATGCCGAGCACATCCTGAAAACAATACTGCAGCTTTCGTCGACTGGCTCCTACATGGTTGCATAAGTCCATGATGGACAAAGGAGTATCGCTATGCTCGATCGCGTATGTACGTGCACGATCCACCATCTGCTTTTTTCGTGTCGTCGACAGGGGAGGCAAGCAAGCCGTTTCACATGTATCCAGCAGATGCATCAGCAGCAGGTCTTGGGCATTCTTCTTTTGTACTGGTTTTGCGAGCTGTCCCTGCTTGCTTAGCAGGAATATACGCTCGACCGCCTGCGCCAGCGCATTCTGGTCATGCGGTTGACTGAAAGGGAAAAAGTAAGGAGCACAGCTGGCCTCAAATGCCAGGTTCTGCTTAACGATATAGTCAATCAGCAAATCCTTTTGCACACTCAAGTTAAACACCTGCAGTCCTGCCGGCGTTCTTAATTCAGGTAGATCCTGAGCATCGGAGACAAGCAGCCCCGGGGTGGTAAAGATATTACCAAGGCAAATCAGATCAGAGGGGCTTTTGCGCGTCGAGATACTAAAGCAGATCGTATTTTTGAAGGCCTCCCCACTCTTGATCATCGCCTGATTGGTTTGATCTTCGATAATCTGGATATTGGGCAACTCCAGCTGGGAGATCTGCCCCAGGAACTTGCCGGCAGACACCTGCTCATAATTGAGCGTCCATCCACTTGGCGTTTGCGCATGCTCGACAACATCGTGGGTTTGACGCTCGACGAGCGCAGCCGTACATGGGTGTTCCCGGATAATGGATTGCTCACTACTCACCATGATTCTCCTTGACCTCGAGATTATTGTTGGCTTTTTAGTCAAGCAACTTCCGCGCTATATCAGCAGTTTGGCTCCCCCAAAACAGCTATTCTCACTGTCCGCTGAATCAAGGTATAAAGCATTTCAGCCGTCGCGTCTTGTTGTTACTTGCCAGTATTATTGGCCCTGAGTGCCATTCACAGCGCTGGTCTCTGGCCTTCCGCCCCCACCAATTCCCCACGACCATCATGGATGCACCATAACAGGCTAAACCCTTACCCCACCTGTTAAACTATATGTCTCATCCCAGGATGGTCGATCGCCCAGTAGCGGCATGTGAGTTTTGTGAATCCGCGTTTGTCACGTTCTGCCGTGCATCGTATGCTTTCACGTTGCCAGATGGCCGTGCTGGCGGAATCGACAATCAGGTAATGTTCTCATTGCCATCAGACAGCTTGCCTGGCCTGGTGGCTATTTAGAAAAGGCAACACATGGTACGCCCTACCCCCTCCTTGACGTTGGCATTGATGCAAGCCCGTGAGTCAGCAATGGACTTCTTCAGGCCTCATCTCAATCGCCACAACATAACCGAACAGCAATGGCGGGTGATCCGTATTTTGTGGCAATCGGAAGATCAAACCCTGGAAAGCCATCGGCTGGCCAAGCTCGCGTGCATACTGCCGCCCAGCCTGACAGGCGTCCTGGTTCGACTGGAACAGAATGGCCTGGTGGAACGCTGGAAACCTGCCGCCGACCAGCGGCGTCTGTGCGTTACGCTTACCGCAAAGGGCAATGCGCTTTTCGATGAAATGAAAGGTGAGATGATCAATCAATACAAGAAGATCCAGCAGGCGCTGGGAGAAGAGAAGTACCGCACCCTGATGAACTTGCTTAAAGAAGTGCAAGCACTTGATCCAGATGAACTGCCTTCCGACCCCGACGCGTAACGCTGAACGGCTATCGAGACCGTCGAGTCAGTTTGTCCACACTGCGCGCCCTGAACGTTTTTACTGCTCCTGGGAATCCAGAACGTCTTGAATGCGTTGGGTGGCTTCCTGCGTTTGGTTGGCCAGTTTCTTGACTTCATCGGCGACGATCGAAAACCCTCTGCCAGCCTCGCCCGCTCGTGCCGCTTCAACGGCGGCATTGAGCGCCAGCAGATTGGTTTGGGTCGCAATCTGGCTGATAACGTCCACCACCTCTGACACCTGGTGGTAAGTCTTGTGGTTGTTCTCGACGATGGTTTCGTGAGCTGACTTGGCCGATCGCTCATCCTCAATGTTGCGAACCGCCCCGATGACACGTAACAGCTGCCCATCTTCATCCCGGATGGCCCGGCCACGCTCTCTAAACCAGCAGTAGCCGTGTTGTTTATGGTACATGCGAAATTCTTCCACGTATTCGCCCGAGCCCAACGGCGAGAGGATTTCCTTTTCAAAGGCCGCCAGAATATTGGGCAGATCATCGGGATGGGTAATGTCCTTCTGGCTGTCCATCCCGTTGGGCAGCTCCTCCCGGGTATAGCCCAGAAGGCTCCGAAACTGGTCGGTGATGATCATCTCGCTTGACGGATCTTCTACGTTACCGTGATGAACGATAAAGTCCCAGACGCCTTCAGTGAGCGTCAGTTGTATCATCTCCCATACCCTTTGCTCCCCTGCCAAGCGCTGACACTCTGCTTCCAATGCACGAATACGGTCATCTTTTTGGCTAACAAGCGCGGCATGCTGCTTTTCCATTTCCGCAAGCCTGTTTGCCATTGACGCTAACTCTTGAGATAACGCCTCTTCTGACGCTGACGTTCGTTCAATAAACGTTTGGATGGTTGAAAACACATCTGAGTTGCGGCGTAACTCGCTAAGCAAAGTGCTGTCAATGGCGCCCTGGGCATCCTCTAACTGACCAAAGAAATTGAGAATATCGTTTGCTAGCCTTTTTGATGACCCCATATGTAACATTGTCGCTACCCTCTAGAGACTTGGCGTATCAAAGCAGCGCCTCGTCATCGGTTTCATACACCGAATAATCACGGTGGGTCTCCTCACTGTGATTCCTGGGGCAGGTCATTTCTTGTATCCGGATGCCGGTGACTTGCATTTCCTTGCCATCCACCGGCAGATGGGCGCCGATAGCTTACTTGGCAAGGCAGTATTGATAACCCGAATGCGCTACACGACGACCTAATCAATCTAATCGGAGCTTTTTTTGCCACACCTGATTCTTAGATAGGACTTTCCGGTATCCAACGTCAGGCATTTTCTTGAGCCTGGCCCTTTTGTGCTAATGTCATTGCTTGTCTTAGCACGTCAGCAATGAAGGGGATCATTGCTTATCCGCTTCAGGTGGCGTCCAGATCGGCACATCTTCACGCTGAGGCTCGGGCCAATCCTGGTGCATGGCACTATTGAGGGATTCTTCCAGTTTCATAAACAGCTCACCGTAGCGGGGGCTGAAGCTGATACCTCCCTCTATCTCTTTCCAGGCAGCAAAGAGCTCATCCTCGTGGGCCTCTTCGTTCTGTACAAATGCCCAGGTCATCTGCTTGGCGCGCATGGGATGAACGCCCACGGCGGTCAGCGCGTGGCCACCCAGTTCCAGCGCCGAATGGTAGGTTTCACTGACCACATCATCAGCCCCCGCTTCACGTAACTGGTAGCTGTGGCCGCGGTCAAAGGCGCGGGCAAGCACCCAAACATGGGGGTAGGCACGCTTGACATGCCTGACCATCTGCAAGGCACGGTCGCGATCATCCAGCGCGATGACGAGCAGCCGAGCGTACTCAATTCCCGCCGTTTCGAGCAAATCGGAGCGACTGGCGTCACCAAAATAGCTTTTTATGCGAATTTTTCGCAGGTTCTCGATTTGTTCGATCTCGAGATCCAGCGCCACAATGGGAATGTTATTAGCGCGCAGCAAGCGGCAGATAATCTGCCCAAACCGCCCTACGCCTGCCACGATAACCGGCGCCTGCTCTTCTATCGTATCGGCCTCCCGGTCATCGTTTTTGACTGTTAGGTAACGCGGTAGCACTAAGCGGTCATAGGCAATGAACAGCAGCGGCGTCACGAACATCGAAAGTGCCACCACTAGCGAAAGCACCTGGGAGATATCGGTCGAAATCACGTTGTTTTGTACACTATAGGTGAGCAGCACAAAGCCGAATTCACCGGCTTGGGCAAGGCTTAACGTGAATAGCCAGCCGTTGCTGCCATGCACTCGAAAGAGCAGTGCCAAGCCCAGCAAAATTAAACCTTTGACAACGATGACCGCTACGCCCAACGAGAGTACCGTCCCCCACTCTGCCGCCAGTACCGAGAAGTTGATGCCCGCGCCGACGGTAATAAAGAAAAGCCCCAGCAGCAGACCTTTGAAAGGCTCAATATTGGCTTCCAGCTCATGTTTGAACTCGCTGTTAGCGAGCACCACGCCCGCCAGAAAGGCCCCCAGGGCAGGAGATAGATTGACCACACTCATCAGGGCGGCGATACCAATAACCAGCATCAGCGCCGTGGCGGTAAATACCTCGCGCAGGCCAGAGCCAATCACATAGCGAAACAGCAGCGGTACTAGATAGTAGCCCGCCGCTATCACGCTGGCGATAGCGGCGACGACCACCAAGGCGTGCGCCCAGCCGGGCAAGTGCGCGACCAAGCTTAAACTGGCGTGGCCATCACTGCCGCCGGTACCCATCAGCTCGGGCAGCGCCAGCAGCGGAATCAACGCCAGCATGGGAATCACCGCCATATCCTGGAACAGCAGCACCGAGAAGGCGCTGCGCCCGCCTTCTGTTTTGGCCAGCCCTTTCTCATTGAGCGTTTGCAGCACAATGGCTGTGGAAGAGAGCGCAAAAATCAACCCCACTGCCAGGGCAGTTTGCCAAACAAGCCCCAGCCACCAAGCGATGATGGTGCCAGCCGTCGTCGTTAGCGCTACCTGAAGCCCGCCCAGACCAAATAGACGCACGCGCATCGCCCAAAGGCCCTTGGGATCAAGCTCCATGCCCACCAAAAATAGCATCATCACCACACCAAACTCGGCGAAGTGCTGAATG
The DNA here is from genome assembly GCF_036663435.1 of Halomonas sp. 5021. Classification (NCBI taxonomy): domain Bacteria; kingdom Pseudomonadati; phylum Pseudomonadota; class Gammaproteobacteria; order Oceanospirillales; family Halomonadaceae; genus Halomonas; species Halomonas sp. 5021. Next base: position 311,769 of record NZ_JAXOVU010000001.1, on the reverse strand, counting down.
GTGGTGGTCTCCTGCCCCACCAGCCCCAGGATAGGGCCAATCACCACCCCGGCCACCAGATAACCCAGCACCGATCCCAGGCCAAAACGCTTGGCAAGCGGTACCGCAATCACCGCGGCAACTAGGTAAATAAAGGCTTGAATAAAATAACCGGTCATCGACGTTCCTTAACGTAATTCAACACTCACTGCTTGACTTTTCCAGCTAACAATATACCGTACTAGTACGCTAGTACACACTTATTCATCGGCCTTGACCATGCCCTCAAACGAACACTATCAGGCTGAACTCATTCGGCACTTGCTCGCCATCGACTCGCCGGACGCAATGGATGAGGCGCTGGCCAGCCTGCTGACCCCTGCAGAGTATCAAGAAATCAGCAAGCGCCTACAGATTTTTAAGCTGCTACGCGAGGGTGTGCCACACCGCAAAATTGCCGAAACACTGGGCGTGGGCATCGCTACGGTATCACGGGGTTCCCGCGCCTTGGCCACGTTACCCTCTTCAACATCGCCACTTTCTTCGCTACCCACTTCACGGAATGATTGATCATGACCACTGCTGATACGCATGCATCGACAGGGCCTGAGCCGTTTACGCTGCCGCGCAAGCCGCACTATGTGACGCTGGCGGCGGACTGCGACTTTTTTGCCCTGTTTCAAAAAATCGAGCGGCAGTTTACTAACTGCTACATGCTGGAGTCGCTGGGCGAAGATAGCCACATGGCGCGCCACTCGATCATCGGCTTTGACCCAGAATACACGCTCTATGCCAATGGCAAGACGCTGACGATCGAAGACCGCGACGGCCATGCCAACCACTATCCGAGCGATAACCCATATGAACTGCTGCGCAGCCTCATCCCGCAGAATATTATTTCGCGTAAATACGCCGGCGGATTAAGCGGTTACCTCGGTTACGACGCGATGCAGTACTTCGAGCCATCGCTGACGTTAAAAGCCAGCGATGATTTCGATACGTTCCGGTTCGGGCTCTATAAAGATGGACTGATTCTCGACAAGATGACCGGTGAGGTTATCTATTTTTACTACGACAATAGCCGCTACGAGTTCCTGCAGACGCTGATTGACGCCGAGGACGCGCCGCCCGGCCCGCTGCATATCACGGCCCTGGGCGATACCATGAGCCAGGCGGAGCACGCCAAGGCCGTGGCCAAGGTGAAACAGGACATCATCGACGGCAAGGTCTTCCAGTGCGAGGTCGGCTTTAAAAAGCGCTTCCGGATTCAGGGCGATACCCTGGCGCTGTATGACCAGCTCCGCACCATTAATCCCTCGCCGCAGATGTACTACGTCAAGTTTGGCGATCAGAAGCTGATTGGCGCCAGCCCCGAGCTTCTATTCCGGCTGCGCCAGGGTGAAATGGAGACGTTCCCGCTGGCGGGCACAACAACTCGTGGTCAAACGCCTCAAGAGGATACCCAGCTTGCCCGGGCTCTGCTCAATGACCCCAAAGAGATCGCCGAGCACAATATGATCGTCGATCTGCACCGCAATGATATTGGCCGGGTGGCACAGTTTGGCACGGTAAAGGTGCGCAGCCTGATGGATATCAAGCGTTTCAGCCACGTTCAGCATATCTCAAGCGAAATTGTCGGCATTATCGCCGAAGGTGACGACATGTTCAGTGCCCTGGCCAGCAACTTCCCGGCGGGCACCCTCACCGGCGCGCCCAAGATCGAAGCCATGAAAATCATCGACGATCTGGAGACCGATGGGCGCGGCCCCTACGGCGGCGCCGTGGGCCAGTTCTCGTTCAACGGCGACTGCACCTTTGCGATTCCCATCCGTACCGTTTTCGTGAACGGCGAGCGCGCCTATGTGCAAACCTGCGGCGGTAACGTCTTTGACAGTAATGCTGCGGATGAATACGAAGAGATTCGCCGCAAGTTTGCCGGCACCCGCAAAGCCCTTGCCCCCTTTATGGAGACGGACATGGAGAGCCAAGCATGAAGGTACTGATCATCGATAATTACGACTCCTTCACCTATAACCTTTACCAGTTCATCGGTGAGATTCTGACCACGGAAAAAAATCGCGGTAAGGTGCCCCATTTCGAGATACTCGTTAAGCGCAACAACCAGATCGACTTCAAAGCGATTGAAGCCATGGCGCCGGACCGCATTATTATCTCCCCCGGCCCCGGTTCACCGGATGACCCGCGTTACTTTGGCGTCTGTGCCGAGGTGATAGAAAAGCTTGGCAAGACCACCCCGCTGTTGGGGGTTTGTCTGGGTATGCAGGGCATTGTGCACGTGTTCGGCGGCCAGGTGGTCAAGGCGCCGCTACCCATGCACGGCAAGATCAGTCCCATCAACCACAACAACCATTCGGTATTTAACGGCGTGCCCGACCAGCTTGAAGTGATGCGCTATCACTCACTGATTGCCGATGCGACCACCCTGCCCGAGTGCCTGGAAGTGACCGCCACGGTTGGCGCCCTGGCGGCGGACAACTTTGAACAGCGTAGCCGCTGGCAGGCGGTCGGCGAGTTTGAGTTGATGGGCGTTAAACACCGGGACTATCCCATCCACGGCATTCAGTTCCATCCGGAATCGTTTGCAACCGAGGGCGGCAAGGAGCTGATTGGCAATTTCCTGTTTGCCTATGCAGCCTGACGCCATCGCCACTACTTTCGGCGGGGGGCCGGCTTTCCTTTAACCGGCTTTTTTTTCACAGGCTTGCCCTGTCCGGCTGCTTTCCGGCCGGAAGGAACCCCACTCGACTTGCCTTTAAGCGCTGGTTTGCCGCCAGCGCTTTTGGCCTTGGGCCGCCCCGAGGCGCTGGCAGTGCGTTTTCCCGCCGCTTTTCCCGCCCTTTTGCTCGGCGTTTTGTCACCGGATTTACCGCCACGCTTGCCCGGCGTACCCGCCGCATTTTTCCGGGATTTGTTCTGACCGCCCGAACGCTTTGGAGCAGACGGCGGCGCGGGCTTGGCCTCTGAACTGGCGGTTAACGCCTCAAGCGTCGCGATCTCTTTCGGGGTCAGGTCACGCCAGTCACCCAGCGCCAGGCCCTTTAGCGACACATTCATGATGCGCGTGCGAATGAGCTGGGTGACGTCATAGCCGAAATAGTCACACATGCGGCGAATCTGGCGGTTCAGCCCTTGCACCAGCGTTATCGTGAACTCGAAGGTGGATACCTTCTCCACTTGGCATTTTTTAGTGACCTGGCCAAGAATGGGCACCCCGTTCTGCATCCCTTGAATAAAGTCATCGGTAATCGGCTTGTTAACCGTTACCCGGTATTCCTTTTCATGGTGATTGTTGGCACGCAGAATCTTGTTCACCAGGTCGCCATTATTGGTGAGCAGGATCAGTCCCTGGGAGTCTTTATCCAGCCGGCCAATGGGAAAAATGCGCGTGCCGTGTTTTACAAAATCGACAATGTTGTCTTTTTCGCTCGGCTCCGTGGTACAGACGATACCCACCGGTTTATTGAGCGCTATGAGGACGAGATCTTCCTCTTCCTGGGGCTCGATATCCTGGCCGTTCACCTTGACCCGATCGCCTGCCACCACCTGATCACCGGTGGTCGCCCGGCGACCGTTAATCCAGACGTTGCCCTGCTCCACAAAACGGTCGGCTTCCCGCCGTGAGCACAGACCGCTTTCGCTGATATATTTATTGATACGGGTAGATTTTCGTAACGTCATAGAACGCCATGTGGCTGAAAGAGATAAATAAACGGTTAAAAAGACGACCCGGGCTGCTTCAGAAACGCCAGTTCCTCGTCGGTAGAGTCCCGTCCCAGAAGCGCATTGCGGTGCGGGTAGCGCCCAAAGCGATCAATAATCGCTTTGTGGCGCACTTCAAAGTCGAGGTTTTTCTCCAACCCAGGCTGGTTAAACAGCTCCATCGCCCGCTCGTGAATTGTCGCCGACTCGCTATGCATATAGGGCATATACAGAAACGCCCGCTGCTCACTGGAAAACTCAGCATCGGCGCCAGCGGCCACCGCTTCCTGAGCCAGCGCCAGCGCCAAGGTATCGGTGGCAAAGGCACTGGCGTCGTCGCGATAGATATTGCGCGAGAACTGATCCAGCACGATGATCTCCGCGAGCCGCCCTTGGGGCGTTTTCCGCCAGGCGTAACACTCGCACTGCGCTGCCTGGGCATGCAGAGTGCCAAACCGCTCCCGGATCGCCTGATCCATCTCGGGGTCTTTTTTAAACCACTGCGCAGGCGTCAAGGCCTCAAACCAGAAATCGAGTACCGCTTGAGCATCTGATGACATTGACGCCTCCTGATGGTGACAAAAACGCTGATGGTGATAAAAACTAGCCCGTATTACGTAGACCGGCCGCAATCCCCGCCATGGTAACCATCAGTGCTCTTGAAAGATCGGCGCTGATAGCCCCGTCGGCGTCACGATTACGCTGCAAGAGCTCCGCCTGCAAGCCGTGGAGCGGATCGATATAGGGGTTACGCACATCAATCGCCTGACGAATCAGCGGCGTATTTTCCAGCAGTTCCTCCTGCTGCAGAATATCCAGCACGGACTCTTCCAGCCGTGCGAACCGCTCACGCAACTGTTTACCCAATGCCTTCAACGAAGGCTCGTCCACCAGGCGGTGCTCGTAGTAGGCAGCAATCGCCACGTCGGCTTTGGCCAACAACATTTCCAGCATATCGAGGTAGGTGCCGAAGAACGGCCACTCGTTGCGCATTTCCTGTAGCACTTCGCGCCCGCCCGGCTGCGCCAGCCGGTGCGAGAACGCCTCGCCACTACCCAGCCATGCGGGCAGCATCAGACGTATCTGCGTCCAGGCAAAAATCCACGGAATCGCGCGGAGTGTCTCCACCCCGCCATCCTGGCGGCGTTTAGTTGGCCGCGAGCCCAACGGCAGCCTACCCAGTGCGCCTTCCGGTGTTACCGAACGGAAGTAAGGTACAAAGTCCGGGTCTTCACGCACAACGCCAACATAGGCGGCGTGGGCAACGCTGGAAAGCTGGTCCATCTCTTCGCGCCAGTGCGGTTCGGGTGCCCTCGGCGGCAGCAGCGTGGCCTCCAACACCGCACAGGCATAAATTTCCATCGAACGCAGGGCAATATCGGGCTGACCAAACTTGAAGCGAATCATCTCGCCCTGTTCAGTCACCCGTAGGCTGCCGTTCACCGAGCCAGGCGGCTGGGAAAGAATCGCCGCGTGGGCGGGGCCGCCGCCACGGCCAACGGTGCCACCGCGGCCATGAAACAGGGTGAGGTCGACACCATGGCGCTCACACACATTGACCAACGACTCCTGAGCGCGGTACTGGGCCCAGGCGGCGGCCAGCTGCCCGGCGTCCTTCGCAGAATCCGAGTAGCCAATCATCACCTCCTGGCCCTTGCGCATCAGCTTGCGATAGCCCGGCAGCGCCAGCAGTTGGTCGATCACGTCGCCTGCGTGATCCAGGTCGTTCAGGGTTTCAAACAGCGGTGCAATCGGCAGGGTCACGTTGCCGCCGGCCTCTTTCATCAACAGCGCTACGGTAAGCACGTCTGACGGTTCAGCCGCCATGGAGATGATGTAGGTCCCCAGCGCTTCACTGTGCTCCTGGGCGACCACCTTGAAGGTATCGAGCACCTCGCGGGATTCTGCCGAACACTCCCAGCGGCGCGGGATCAGCGGCCGCCGCGATTCAAGTTCGGCCAGTAAAAATTCCTGGCGCTGGGCTTCATCCCACTCACGGTAGTGACCCAGGTTCAGCGCGTCGGTCAGCTCTTCCATTACCTGGGCATGACGGCTGGCTTCCTGACGCAGGTCGAGCTTGGTCAGCGTGACGCCGAAGACCGCCACCCGGCGCAGGGTGTCCAGCAGCGCGCCGTTGGCGATGGTGTCCAGGCCCACATCGCACAGAGAACGGTAGCAGGCCAGCAAGGGCGCATACAGCTGGTCGCGGGTTTCGATAATCGGCCCGCCGTCATAGTTATGCCCCTCCAGCTCGGCCTTTGCCCAGTCGCGAGTGAACTCCATTTTCGCCAGCAGGCGCTTCAGTACTTCGCGGTAAGGCTCTGCCACGTCGCCCGCTTCGGCTTTAAGGGCGCTATTGGCCTTCCACATGGAGAGCTCGGTCTTGAGTTGCTCAAGGTCACGCAGGTAGAGGTCTGCTGCCATCCAACGCCCCAAAAGAAGCACTTCTTTGGTGACCTTGGCCGTGACGTTCGGGTTGCCATCCCGGTCACCTCCCATCCAGGAGGCATAGCGAATGGGCGCGGCGTCCAGCGGCAAGCGTTCGCCAGCGGTATCGAGCAGCAGGTTGTCCAGATCACGATGAAAGTCAGGCACCGCCTGCCACAGCGAATTTTCAATCACGGCAAAGCCCCACTTGGCCTCATCGACGGGCGTGGGTCGTTCATGGCGAATCTCGTCGGTATGCCAGGCTTGACTGATCAGTTCCTCCAGCCGCCCCTGTGCGCGGGCACCACGCTCAGGGTAGTCATCAGAACCTTCAATGGCCGTCAGGCAGTCGTCGATGGCATCGTACTTTTGAATCAGCGTGCGGCGAATGACTTCGGTAGGGTGCGCGGTGAGCACCAGTTCAACCCGCATATTGGCAAGGCTCTCGACAAGCTTGCGCGGCGAGTTGCCTGCCTGCTCGGCGCGCTTGAGCAGCTCGCCCAGCACCGGCTGCGAGCCTGGCTTGTAGTCTTCAACACGGCGGAATCGCGCCCGGTAGTGCTGCTCGGCGATATTGGCGAGATTGAGGAACTGGTTGAAAGCACGGGTGACGGGCAGCAAATCCTGCTCAGGTAGCTGACGCAGGTATTCAATCAAATCACGTTGCTGTAGCGAATCACCCTGCCGCCCCTGCTTGGCATGGGCACGAATGGTTTCGATTTTATCGACAAATGATTGGCCTAGGTCGTCGGCAATGGTACGCCCCAGGCTGTCGCCCAGAATACGCACGTTATCGCGCAGCGATTCGTGTAGATCATGGCTCATGGCGTGGCCTCCTTGCAGGGGTCGCGTATAAACGGTTGATAACGATGTTATTGGGTGTCTTCGGCTTTGGCTGCCTGCCAGTGGGCTTCCATCTCGTCCAGCGTGGCCTCGGCGAGTGGCCGCTTTGCAGCGCTGAGTTCGCCCTCTACGTAGCGAAAGCGCCGCTCGAATTTGGCATTGGTCGCGCGCAGGCACTGTTCCGGGTTGGCCCCTAGCGTGCGTGCTAAATTAGTGACGGCAAACAGCAGATCACCGACTTCTTCATGGGCGTGCTGCTGGTCGCCTGCGGCAAGGGCCTCTTCCACTTCATCAAGCTCTTCGCGGATCTTGGCCAGAACGCCATGGGAATCCGGCCAGTCAAAGCCCACCCTTGCCGCGCGTTTGGAAAGCTTGGCCGCACGGCTAAGTGCGGGCAGGGTTCGGGGCACGTCATCAAGCACCGAGGCAGGTACGCCTGCCCTGTCAGCACGCGCCCTTTCGTCACGTTCTGCGGCTTTCAGCGATTCCCAGCGGCTATTCACCTGCTGTGTCTGTACGTCCCTGGCACTGCCCCCCGGTGGTCGACGTGAGTTCAAGGTGCCGTCGGGGAAGACATGCGGGTGGCGACGCAACATCTTGTCGGTGAGCGTATCGATAATGTCATGGAAATCGAAGCGCTGCTCTTCCGCCCCGAACTGGGCGTAGTAAACCACCTGAAACAACAGATCGCCCAGCTCGCCGGGCAATTCATCAAAAGCGCGGCGTTCGATGGCATCGGCCACTTCGTAGGCTTCTTCAAGAGTGTGAGGCACGATGCTGTCCCAATCCTGCTTGATATCCCAGGGGCAGCCCTGCTCATGGTCTCGAAGCACCTGCATCAGGGTGAGCAAATCATCCAGCGAGTAACGCATCAGCCCCTTCCCCCCCGCGTTGTCTTGTCCGGGTCGGTGTCGCGCAGGCGACGCACCTCGGTCACATTGGGCAATTGTTGAATACGTGAGAAAAGACGCCCCAGCGCTTCCAGACCATCGACTTCCAGGGTAATGCGAAGCCGGGCAATACCTTCGTCAGTGTCGGTCAGCGTATTCACCGCCAGCACGTTGACTTTTTCGTTGCCCAGCAGACCGGTGACATCGCGCAGCAGGCCTGAACGGTCCCAGGCCTGGATCTCGATAGTTACCGGATAGCGCGTCTCGGCGCGCTCACCCCACTCCACCTCAATAATGCGCTGGGGTTCGTCCAGGCGCAATTGCAGGATGTTGCTGCAATCCTGGCGATGTACCGTCACGCCGCGACCCTGGGTAATGAAACCGACGATGGGTTCGCCGGGAACCGGGCGACAGCAGTTCGCCATGCTGGTTTTCAGGTTGCCGACCCCCAGCACGGTAATATCGCTTTTGGTCGCCTTGCTGGACTGACGCTTGGGCTTGGCCAGCAGTCGGTCGAGCTGGTCCTGGTCATCGGTTTCACCAAACAGCTGCTGGGCCTGGTGAAGAACCTGTCCAATGCGCAAGTCGCCCGCCCCCAAGGCGGCATACATGTCATCCGGCGTTTGGTAATTAACCGCTTTGGCCAGCTTGGGAAGATCGAGCCCATCGACATCCAGGCGGCGCATTTCACGATCAAAAAGCACGCGACCTTCGTCCAGGTTTTGATCGCGGGCCTGGTACTTGAACCAGGCCTGGATCTTCGCCCGGGCCCGGGAGGTGCGCACATAGCCAAGACTCGGGTTGAGCCAGTCCCGGCTTGGCCCGCCTTTTGTCGCTGTAAGAATTTCGACCTGCTGACCGGATTTCAGCTTGTAGGTAAGCGGCACGATACGGCCATTGACCTTGGCCCCGCGGCAACGGTGTCCAATTTCAGTGTGCACGCGATAGGCGAAATCGATAGGCGTGGCGATCCGTGGCAAATCGATCACGTGGCCATCGGGGGTAAACACGTAGATGCGGTCCGGGGCGACATCACTTGAAAGCCCTTCGCGCAGGTCGCCAAAGCCGCCAACCTCGTCCTGCCACTCGAGCACCTGGCGCAGCCAGGCGATTTTTTCCTCGTAGCTGCGGCTCTTGGCGTTGGTGTCGTGGCCCTTGTAGCGCCAGTGGGCACAGACCCCTAGCTCGGCTTCGTCGTGCATCGCAAAGGTGCGAATCTGAATTTCCAGAACCTTGTTTTCCGGTCCCATCACAGCCGTGTGCAGCGACTGGTAGCCGTTTTTCTTGGGGTTGGCAATGTAGTCGTCAAACTCGTTGGGTACGTGATGCCAACGGGAATGAACAATCCCCAATACCGTGTAGCAATCGGCCACTTCAGGCACCAGGATACGTACGGCGCGTACGTCGTGAACCTGGGAAAAATCGATCCGCTTGCGCTTCATTTTGCGCCAGATCGAATAGATGTGCTTGGCGCGCCCATCGACATCGTAATGGTGGATGTTCTGAGCTTCCATCAAGCCTTTCAAGGTCTCTACGACATCATTGATATAGCGGTCCCGGTCAAGGCGTTTTTCCGCCAGTAGCTTGGCAATCGCTTTGTATTCATCTTCGTGGAGATAACGAAACGAGAGGTCTTCCAGCTCCCACTTGAGCTGGCCAATACCCAGGCGGTGCGCCAACGGTGCATAGATATCGGCCACTTCCCGGGCGACCTGTTGGCACTTTTCACGGGGCGCATCTTTGACCTGGCGCAGGGCACAGGTACGCTCGGCAATTTTGATCAGCGCCACGCGCACGTCACTGACCATATTGACCAGCATCTTGCGCAGGTTTTCCTGCTGGTTGTGCTGGCCCATGCCATGGTTGGGGGCCAGCGGGTAGCTGATCGCGGCCATCTGCAAGACACCATCGATGAGGTTGGCCACCTCATCACCGAAGCGCTTGGTGACTCCCTCCAAACTCAACAGGCCTTCTCGCACCGCACGATAGAGAACGGCTGCTTCCAACGTTGACTGGTCGAGCTTGAGTTCCCCCAGGATGTCGGCCATCTCCAGGCCCATACGAAAGCTGGAACCCGGCGTCAGCCACACACGGTGTGACCTGGGCGCCTCGAGCTCCAGGGTTTGAGCAAGCTCACAGGCCTCGCGTAAACGCGCTGGTTCCGGAAGACGCACGTCTTCTTGCAGGCGAGATAACCATTTCTGCAAGTCCACCGTTCCGCTGTCAGTTAGCGGCTGGTCTTCACGCACTTTTACCATGACGATTCTCATCCATTCGAGGCAGCCGTTTGCGACACCGCTGCCGAGGCTAACGACGTTTTAGGCACACTTAGTGTGTTCAAACAGCATCAGCGTTTCCATATGTGCAGTGTGCATGAACATGTCGGCCACTGCGACGCGGTTGATGCGGTAACCTGCATGCACAAGATGTGCCGCATCACGGGCAAGCGTGGCGGGATCACAGGAAATATACATTATCCTGGCAACCGGATTGCGCGCCAGTGCTTGGCAAATGACCTCGGCCCCACTACGTGGCGGGTCAAGCACCAGTGCCTCCAGACCTTCGGCCTTGAGCAGGGAGGCGACGGTATCCGGGTCGCTGAGATCGGCCTGTTGGCCCGTCACATCAAGTCGATTTCGATGGGCATTATCCGCCAGCCGCTCGACCATGGCAGGACTGCCTTCCACGGCATGTACACAAGCTCCGGCCGCTGCCATTGGCAGGCTGAAGTTACCGATACCGGCGAACAGGTCCATCGTTCGTTGGCCGGGCGAAAGCGCCAGCCAATGCATGGCAGTATTGACCATCTGCTGATTCACGGCGGCGTTGACTTGTAAAAAGTCACCAGGCGCAAAATGAAGGGTCAATGGCGTCGCATCCGGCCTATCGAGGGTCTCTTCCAGTACCGGCGCTGCACCATACCAATGCAGTCTCGGGCTCTCACGCCCTAACCAGGTGCCTAAAGCGACTTGGTGGTGATCAGCAAACGCCTGCCAGCGCTCGGCGTCCGATGGATTGGCTTTCAATTGACGAACCAGAACGACCCGTTGGCTGGCGGTCGCCAGCAGTTCGATATGCCCAACCTGACGCGGGGCATCCAGCGTTGCCAGCAGATCGCGCAAGGGAGCAATCAGCGCTTGCAACCCATCGACCAGCACCACACAGCGTTCGATGTCGATCAGTCTGTGAGAATGGGCCGCTCGAAAGCCCAGCCGTGGATGGCCGTCAGCATCGACCTTAACGCCCAGGCGCGCCCGCCGACGGTAGCCCTGAACATCGTCGTGCAACGATTCGATCTCACCCAGTTCGATTCCCTGGCGGGCCATTAAATCGCGAACCACCTCCCTTTTATGCTCGCGCTGCGCCGCCACCGTCATGTGCTGAAGATCGCAGCCGCCGCAATGGCTGAAATGCGGGCACGGCGGCGCAACACGCTGCGCCGAGGGGGTCAGCAGATTTTTGACGTGCGCTTCGTCGTAGCGCTTGCGGGTCTGGTGAACCGCCACGTCAACGTACTCGCCGGGTAGCGCCTGGTCGATAAAAACCGTTTTGCCCTCGGCGTTGTGAGCCACCCCCCGGCCGTCATGCGCCAGGCGCTCTATCACCAGCGTGTTTGACTCTTGCGGCGACTGGCTCGAGGGTTTCGCCGTGGGTTGGCGTGCCAGCCCGGAATGCCCCGACGCGGGACGCGGCGGTCGCCGTTTTCCCAGCATGGCCATCTATACCTCCGGGGCAAACAAGCCCGTGGAAAGATAGCGATCTCCGCGATCGCAGACGATAAACACGATCACGGCATTTTCCACCTGCTCGGCAATACGCAGCGCGCCCGCCAGGCTCCCGCCGGAGGAGACGCCCGCAAAAATACCCTCTTCACGCGCCAGACGCCGCATGTGCTCCTCGGCTTCGTGCTGGGCAATATCCAGCGTGGCATCCACTCGTGGCGCTTCAAAGATGGCTGGCAGATATTCCTGCGGCCAGCGCCGGATCCCCGGAATGCTCGCCCCATCTGCTGGCTGCAGGCCAACAATCTGGATGGCAGGATTCTGCTCTTTCAGATAACGCGATACCCCCATGATGGTACCGGTTGTCCCCATGGAGCTGACAAAATGGGTGACTTCGCCGCCCGTCTGCCGCCAGACTTCAGGGCCTGTCGTCCGATAGTGGGCCAGGGGATTGTCCGGATTGGCGAACTGGTTGAGCGGCTTGCCCTCCCCCCGAGCGATCATGCCGTCGGCAATATCCCGGGCTTCTTCCATGCCGCCTTCCTTACTTGCCGACACCAGCTCAGCGCCGAATGCTGCCATGGCCTGCTTACGCTCCTCGGATGCGCTCTCGGGCATTATCAGCACCATGCGGTAACCCTTAATGGCAGCGGCCATCGCCAGGGCAATCCCGGTATTGCCCGATGTGGCCTCGATCAGCGTGTCGCCGGGCGTAATATCGCCGCGCGCTTCTGCCTCGCTGAGCATCGACAACGCGGGCCGGTCTTTCACCGACCCTGCCGGATTGTTACCTTCCAGTTTCGCCAGGAGGGTATTGTTACGCCCCGCGCTGATACGCTTCAGACGCACCAACGGCGTGTTGCCAACCACCTCTTCTAACGTGGGATAATCCATCGCATCAATTCCTTATCGTGATCGTTACCTACATTATATCGGTGCTAACGTACACTGGACAGGTAACCCTCTTGAATCAGCAGGCTGCTTTCATGTCTTTGAACACGCGACTTCTTTTTGCGCTGCTTGGCCTTCCGCTTGTGGTCTATGCCTGCATGGCGATACTGCTCATCATCCAAAACGACCAAAAAGCCCACGCGCTGTTAGAGGAGCGTATTGTAAGCGCCAGTCACGCCATTGCCCCCGACATGGCAGAGGCGTTACTGGAAACAGATATTGATCAGTTGGACACCCACGTTGCCGACTTCCTGGCACAGCCGAGCATCAGTTCAGTCACCATCTTCGATAATCAAAAAAACCGTCTCATGGTGCGCGGGCGCACCAACTCAGCATCACCGCTCTCGTCATATCCCGATACCACACAACTGGTCACCACTGATGATGGATGGCGCTTGCAAGCTCCTCTGGAGGCGTCGACGACAGGCAACGAATCTCCCTCACGAGCGGGGTGGCTCGAAGCCACGATTGACACCTATTCACTAAACCTTGCTCGCTATCAGATGATTGCCAGTTTAAGCCTGGGCGGCATGCTTCTCGGGCTTTGCCTGTTCCTGATTGCCTTTGCGATCAGCCGCTATGTCACGCGGCCCATTGAAGAGGCAAACCATGCACTTTATCGCCTGACGCGGGGCGATTATGAGCAAACGGCGATGTCACATGACGCCGTCGAGCTTAACCGGTTAGCCCAACAGATCAATGCCCTTGCCCGTCATCTCCAAAGCGCCAAACATGACATGCAAACGCAAATCGAACAGGCGACCAGCGAACTCCAGGAATCCATGGAGACCATCGAAGAACAGAATATCAAGCTCGACTTGGCCCATCGCAGCGCGGTGCGGGCCAATACGGTGAAGTCGGAGTTTCTCGCCAACATGAGTCACGAGATCCGTACACCACTGAACGGGATCATCGGATTTTGTCGGCTACTGGGCCGTTCATCCCTGGATGCCCGCCAGCGCGATTGGCTACAGCACGTGCATAGGGCCTGCGATAACCTGCTCATGCTGGTCAACGATGTGCTCGACTTTTCCAAGCTGGAAGCCAACCGGCTAACCCTGGAAGAAGCCGATATCGACATCGTGACGCTGGTTGATGAGGTTCTCGGCCTGCATGCCCCCGAAGCCCAGCGTAAACACCTTCATCTGGTGGCCATGGTGTACGACGATGTGCCAACACCGCTCAGCGGCGACCCGCTCAGACTGCACCAGGTGCTCAATAACCTGCTCAGCAATGCCCTCAAGTTTACCCATCAGGGCGATGTGGTCGTCAGGGTCATGCTGGAGCACTATGCGGGCAAACATGTCGTGCTGAATATCAGCGTCAGCGATACAGGCATCGGCCTGAGCGAAGAACACCAGCAACAGTTATTCAGCGCCTTTTCTCAAGCCGAGCCCAGCCACCCCCGGCAGTTTGGCGGCAGCGGGCTCGGCTTGACCATCTGCCGTCAGCTCATTCACCGTATGGGGGGCGAGATCAGCGTCGAGAGCGAACTGAATAAAGGCTCGACGTTCTCTTTTACCCTGCCCCTCCAGGCCACCCACGCCGACGAGCGCAGCCCAGAGCTGCGCCTTGACGGTCCGATCATCCGCGTTCACGAACCACACACCACCACGCGCCATGTGCTGGATCATCTACTGGAACGCTGGGGAGCAATGCCGGTCGCGCTTTCCAGCAACGCGGCCAGCGATTTGTTGCTCATCAGTCTTGACCAGGATGATTTACAACCCAAGGCGCTTAGCCAGTGGCAGGACATCATCCGTGCCGCCGAGTGTCCCGTACTGGTGCTGGTCAACGGGTCAAGCTTTGAACTGCCAAAACTCGATTTTCCGTTCAAAGGCGAGCTGCTTTGCAAGCCATTTACCCGTTCGCAACTGGCTGTCTCGCTGACGCATCTATTGGTGTCGGTCAGCGAAGTCCCCTCCCTCCAAAACGCTCCTCTTCCGGCGTTACCTGCCGCGGACGAGGGGTATCGATTATTGGTTGTCGACGACAATACATCCAACCGACAACTGCTCAGTGCGTTATTGGAGGCACCCGGTCGGCACATTACCTTGGCGGAAAGCGGTCATGAAGCGATCAAGATTGGTCGGGAGCAGACGTTTGACATGGTGTTCATGGATATCCGCATGCCTGAGATGGATGGTGTCCAAGCCACCCAGACGCTGCGACGCATCAGCAATGCCTGGAGCCGCTGTCCGATCATTGCGGTGACCGCGCACGCGTTGAATAGTGAGCGTCAGCACTGGCTGGCCGAAGGGCTGGACGACGTGATTATCAAGCCGATAGACGAACATGACTTGAACCAATTGCTCAACCGGTTCCTGGGCATTGACGCACCGGATTCAGCGCCCCTGCCGACTAAAAAGCTGCCCAGCGAAACCTCGACATCTGCCACGTTACCGGTAATCGACCTGACGCTGGGTACACGCCTGGCCGGCGGCAAGGATGACATTGCACGGGCCCAGATCAAGCGCCTGATCGACAATTTGCCCGCCACGCGGCAAGCCATGGATGCCGCTCATCAGCAGCGCGACATTGAAGCGCTGCTGGACAGCGTCCACGACCTGAACGGTGCCAGCCGCTACTGCGGGACCCCCGAGTTAGCACTGATTGTCGAGACCCTGGAAACCCGGCTGCGCACCAGCGGGCTGGACCATGCGGACACCCTCATCAACGATCTTTACCGGGCCATGGACAAGCTCATTGCCCAGCGCGGAACGCTTGGCTAGGACGACCTAGCTTTCCAGGACCACTTAGCTTTCCAGGACCACTTAGCTTTCCAGGACTACAAACGCAATGGCATAGTCATCTTCATCGCTTAACGTGATATGCAGAGCGGCCACCCCGGCGGCTGACGCTTTCTCTGCGGCAGCCCCCTGGAGGTTAAAGTAGGGTTTGCCCAGGGCATCATTGAGCACCTGAATATCGCGCCACTGCAACCCATGCCGCAATCCCAGGCCCAGCGCTTTGACAAAAGCCTCTTTGGCC
Source organism: Halomonas sp. 5021 (assembly GCF_036663435.1). Lineage (NCBI taxonomy): Bacteria > Pseudomonadati > Pseudomonadota > Gammaproteobacteria > Oceanospirillales > Halomonadaceae > Halomonas > Halomonas sp. 5021. The sequence continues at coordinate 296,246 of NZ_JAXOVU010000001.1, read as the reverse complement.
GCAAACCGCTTGGCCAGAAAGGCGATGGGATGCGCTTTCTGCTGCCACATGACGTGTTCTTCAGGGCCCAGGATACGCAGTGCGAAGCGCGGTCCATGACGCTTTAAGGCCCGCTCAAAACGCTCTATCCGCGCTATATCTGAGCCGATACCGACGATCACGGATCAGTGCCCACAGCAGCCATCATGGACATGACCGTGCTGCTCCTCATGTTCATGGTCATGAGCATCCAGCGCCGCCATCAGACCGGCTTCCTGACCCGCGATTATCAACCGTTTCATCTCGGCAACGGCGTCTTTCAGACCAACAAAGAGAGCGCGTGCAATAATCGCGTGGCCGATATTCAACTCATTGATGCCCGGCAATGCGGCGATGGCCTCAGCGTTATGGTAATGCAGCCCGTGGCCGGCATTGACCACCAGCCCAAGTGATACCGCGTGCGTGGCGGCAGCGGTTAACCGCTGGTACTCGGCCGTGGCTGTCTCACTGCCCGGGCGCGCCTCGGCATACGCCCCGGTGTGCAATTCAACGACCGGCGCGCCCGTGCGCTGCGCCGCATCGATCTGGTCAGCGTCCGGATCAATGAATAACGACACCTCGCAACCGACTGCCGCAAGTCGCTGGCAGGCACTGGCAACAGCGTCGAAACCACCCGCCACATCGAGACCGCCTTCAGTGGTCAATTCTTCGCGCTTCTCGGGCACCAGGCATACATGGGCGGGGCGAATCTCCTCGGCAAGGGCCAGCATTTCCTCGGTCAGCGCCATTTCCAGGTTCATGCGCGTATTGAGCACCTCGGCGAGCAGCTTCACGTCGCGCGGTTGGATATGGCGGCGATCTTCACGCAGGTGCACGGTAATGCCGTCGGCGCCCGCCTCTTCGGCTAACAGCGCCGCCTGCACAGGATCCGGATAGCGGGTGCCGCGTGCCTGACGCAACGTGGCAATGTGATCGATGTTGACACCTAACAGTATCCGGGGGGGATGCATAAATGGCCTCCAGTTTTATAAAGGGTGACTACCTAACGTTGGCGACGCTGGGCGAGATCGCGCATCAACTCCCGGGAGCGTAATGCGGTGGTCCCCAGATGCGGTGCCAGGGCGGCACGCATGACGGCTTTCAACGCATTGGAAAGTGTCGGTTCCTGCCAGTCATGGTGATCAATATAGCGCAGGGTTCGACCGTCCAGCCCTTTGGCGGCCGGGATGAACGCCCGGCTGGCCGCATCGAATCGGTAGTGGGCATGTGGATCGAGTGCGCCACCGTCGGGGGTGCAGAAGCGTGGCGTGGCGTCCAGGACCTCCAGGAGCGACCATTCGTAACGGCGCAGCGCCAGCGCACGGGCGGCTGGCACCGGCAGCGCCTCCAGCAAGGCCGTGTAAAAGGCGAAGACATTGCCTGCGGGCAGTTCCAGCGGCAACAGGCGAGTCGCAATCTCGTTGGCATAAAACCCACAAAGCAGGCCCTCGCCCGCCAACAGCGCTGTCGCTCCCCGTGATTCCATCAGGTTCAGCCGCTTGAGCTCACGTTCGCCTCGCCAGGTTACTAGAAGAGGAGTAAAAGGCTGAAGCCGCTGGCGCGATTTTGACGTGGGTCGCTGACCGCCCTGGGCGACCGCTCGGATACGCCCATGGTGGAGTGTCAACAGATCCACCAGCGCACTGGTTTCGCGGTATGGCCTTCGGTGAAGCAGGAAGGCCGGCTCCGCCGACATTGCCATGCTCAATCGAGATCGTAGCCCAGGCTCTTCAGCGCGCGCTCATCGTCTGACCAGCCACGTTTAACCTTCACCCACAGATTCAGCATGACTTTGGTACCCAGCGCACGCTCCATATCCAGGCGCGCCTCACGGCCAATGCTCTTGATGCGCTCGCCATTTTCACCGATCAAAATGACTTTCTGCCCCTGGCGTTCCACCAGAATCAGCGCACTGATGTGGGTCACGCGCTCAGTTTCGCGAAACTCTTCTATTTCCACGGTCATCTGATAGGGCAACTCGTCACCCAACTGGCGCATGACTTTTTCCCGCACCAGCTCAGCCGCCATGAACCGCAGGCTACGATCGGTAATCTGGTCTTCGGGGAAATAGTGAATGCTTTCGGGAAGATGCTTGGCAACCTCTTCCTCGAGGGTATCTACCTGGGTACCATGCTTGGCGGAAATGGGCACAATGGCGGCAAACTCACGGCGCGCTCCCACCTCGGAAAGCCAGGGGAGCAGGTCGCTTTTGTCATTGAGACGGTCCACCTTGTTAACCGCCAGGATGATGGGCGCATCGACGTGTTCAAGGCGCTTAAGCACCGCTTGGTCCTCATCGGTCCAACGAGTGCGGTCAATAATGAACACGACACAGTCAACGTCACGCAGGGCCTGGGTCGCCGCCTGGTTCATGAACCGGTTAATCGCTTTATTGCGATCTTTGGACATGATGTGCATGCCCGGTGTATCGACGTAAATAAACTGGGCGTCGCCTTCCGTCTTGATCCCCATCACCTGGTGGCGTGTGGTCTGCGGCCGCCGGGAGGTAATCGAAATCTTCTGCCCCAGAATACGATTCATCAAAGTGGATTTGCCGACATTGGGGCGGCCGACAATCGCAACGAATCCACAGGACTGGCTCATGCATTGTCTCCAGGACGTTTTTCAAGGTGGGCGAGCGCTTCTTCAGCGGCTTGCTGTTCTGCGTGGCGACGGCTGGGGCCTTTGCCCGTTGTGTGTTCGCTCAGCAGATCAATGTAACATTCCACAGTGAACATCTGGGCGTGAGCCTCCCCCTTGACGCTAACAACTTCGTAGCGGGGTAGCGCCGCCTGGCGAGACTGAAGAAATTCCTGCAGCCGTGTTTTAGGGTCTTTCTGGGTGTCCTGCAGCGATATACCCGCCAGCCGTTCGGCGTACCATGACAGGACACGCTCGCGAACGGCATCCATGCCTGCATCCAGGTAGATGGCACCGATCACCGCTTCTACCGCATCCGCCAGAATCGATTCCCGGCGATGCCCGCCGCTTTTCATTTCGCCTGAGCCTAACCGTAAGCATTCACCAAACGTCATTTCCCTGGCCAGCTCTGCCAGCGTTTGTCCTTTAACCAGACGCGCCCTCAGGCGCGATAGCTGACCTTCACGGGCCTGCGGAAAACGCTCATAAAGAGCTTCCGCAATCACGAAATTGACGATGGAATCGCCCAGAAACTCCAGGCGTTCATTATTGCGGCCGCCGTAACTGCGGTGGGTCATGGCCAGCTCTATCAGCGTAATATCGCCGAAGGTATGGCCAATACGTCGGCAAAAAGCGGTTAACGAAGTACTCACGGGGCCCCTACGTCATTGACGTCGACTAAAAATAAATGGTTATACATGACGATTGTTTTCATTACTCAATACGGCGCACGTCGGTAAAGCTTGGCAGACCACCATCCCAGTGCATCCAGACAGCAAAGGCGCGCCCGACAATATTGTCTTCAGGCACAAACCCCCAGTAACGGCTGTCGTTGGAGTGGTCGCGGTTGTCGCCCATGGTGAAATAGTGGCCTTCGGGCACCTCCACCTCACGCATCTGCGGCCCGGGATCACGGGGGTTGTTATAGATATAATGCTCCACGTCACCTAAACGCTCTTCAAATAACGGCTGCTGAGTCGCGCTCTCTTCCATCAGCTCCTTGGGCACCGGCTCGCCATTGATGTACAGCTGTTTGCCTTCATAGCGAATCTGGTCACCAGGCAGGCCTACCACGCGTTTGATGAAGTTGACCGAGGGCTCTTCAGGGAAGCGAAACACCATGACATCGCCACGTTCAGGATCATCGACTTCAAGGAACCGCGTATTGACGACCGGTAGGCGCAGGCCATAAGCGAACTTGTTGACCAGAATAAAGTCGCCTACCTCAAGGGTCGGACGCATCGACCCGGAAGGGATTTGAAACGGCTCAACGATAAAGCTGCGTACCACCAGCACGACCAGCAATACCGGGAAGAATGAGCGCGAATAATCGACTAGCCATGGCTCTTTAAGCAGCTTTTCCCGGGTGGCCGGGTCCAACCCCTCCTGGGTATTGGCGTCGGCGCGCTCGACACGCTCCCGACGCTTGGGACGCAGCCAAACCACATCAAGCAAATAGATAACGCCAGAAAGCGCAACGGCAAGTACCAGCAGTAATGCAAAATCCATGGGTGGACGTCTTCCTTAGTCGTTAACCTTGAGTACAGCAAGGAAGGCTTCCTGGGGGATCTCCACCCGACCGACCTGCTTCATACGTTTCTTACCAGCTTTCTGTTTTTCCAGCAGTTTTTTCTTGCGGCTAACATCACCGCCGTAACATTTTGCCGTCACGTTTTTACGCAGCGCTTTGACAGTGGAGCGCGCCACAACCTGCCCTCCGATAGCGGCCTGAATCGCCACGTCATACATTTGCCGGGGGATCAACTCTTTCATTTTCTCCACCAGCAGTCGACCCCGCGAGTGGGCGTGATCGCGGTGAATAATCACCGCGAGGGCATCTACTTTATCACCGTTAATCAGCACGTCCAGGCGGGCCAGTTGGGCCGCTTCAAAACGCTCAAAATTATATTCAAGCGACGCGTAACCCCGTGAAATAGACTTCAATCGATCAAAAAAGTCCATCACGACTTCAGACATCGGTAATTCGTAGGTCAACTGGATTTGGTTGCCGAGAAACTGCATGTCCAGCTGGGTGCCGCGACGGAGTTCACATTCGGAAATCACATTCCCGACAAACTCCTGGGGTACCAGAATACTTGCTCGCACAACGGGCTCGCGCATTTGCTCAACGTCGGCCATGTCGGGCAGCTTGGAGGGGTTCGATACGTAAAGGAGATCGCCATTTTTCATGGAAAGCTCGTAGACCACCGTGGGAGCGGTCGTCAGCAGGTCCAGATCGTATTCACGTTCCAGGCGCTCTTGAATGATCTCCATGTGGAGCGTGCCAAGAAAACCTACCCGGAAACCAAAGCCCAACGCATCCGAATTTTCAGGTTCGTATTCGAGCGAGGCATCGTTAAGTGCCAGCTTTTCCAACGCATCGCGAAAATCTTCATAATCATCGGAATTGACGGTGAAGATCCCGGCATACACCTGCGGTTTGACCTTTTTAAAGCCTGGCAGCCTGGGCACATCCGGTGTTTTGGTATGCGTGATGGTATCACCCACCGGGGCACCGTGAATGTCTTTAATACCCGCCACGATAAAGCCCACTTCGCCAGCACGCAGAATATCGGTCTGTTTGCGCAGCGGCGTAAAAATACCCACTTCAGTGGTATTCCAATCCCTATTTGTGGAATTGATTCGGATCTTGTCGCCTTTGCGCAGCGTACCGTCAAACAGGCGAACCAACGACACAACCCCAAGGTAGTTATCAAACCACGAGTCGATAATCAACGCTTGCAAGGGGGCGTCAGGGTCGCCTTTGGGGGGCGGTATATCGCGTACCAGACGTTCTAACAGCTCATCGATGCCAATCCCGCTTTTAGCGGACACCTGACAGGCATCGGTCGCATCAATGCCGATGATTTCCTCGACTTCCTGAGCCACCCTGTCAGGGTCGGCCTGGGGCAAGTCGATTTTATTCAGCACCGGCAATACTTCCAGGCCCTGTTCAACGGCGGTGTAGCAGTTGGCAACCGACTGGGCTTCAACCCCCTGAGCGGCATCGACAACCAGCAGCGCGCCCTCGCAGGCGTAAAGCGAGCGGGACACTTCATAAGAAAAGTCGACGTGCCCGGGCGTGTCGATAAAATTGAGCTGGTAGACCTGCCCGTCGGACGCGGTGTAGTCCAGCGTTACCGACTGAGCCTTGATGGTAATGCCACGCTCGCGTTCGATATCCATCGAGTCAAGCACTTGTTCTTTCAATTCGCGCTCGGTTAAACCACCACAGGTTTGAATCAACCGGTCTGATAGGGTGGATTTGCCGTGATCAATGTGCGCGATGATCGAGAAATTGCGTATATGATTGATCTTACTAACTTTTTCGTCTGTCATGTAAGGGCTTTATCCGGAGTTTGTACACAGCCATGTACACGTTATGATTTTACATGGCTGCGTTCAATGTCGATTTTAGGCATTGTACCGCTCTAGCTGCCCGGGTGCTACGAAACCAGCCAAGGCTTCCATTACGCGGCAACCTGACGCTCCTCCCATGCCTGAATGTCGACTTCTCGCCAACGTGATTCAGCGCCGTGCCCTCCCTGGATAACCGGCTTGGGAAAACCCTTCTCTTTCTGCCAGCGAAGTAACGTGTCTCGGCTGCGTCCGTAACGGCTGCATAGCTCGCTAGTGCTTACATATTGTGGGTGCATACTTTCCTCCCGCGCAAAAGAAGCCGCCTCTTGGGCGGCTATTCAAAAAAGCTTTCGTACTCACTTTCGGGAACTCTTTGCGGCTTGAGCTCAATCTGAAGCTCTTTGTGCCAAAGCCTGCCACGCGGCTCATCGGTATGTTTTTCCTTTGCCTTCTCGGCCATGAACTCAACCGCTTTCAGGTATTCATCCTCGCGGAAATTGCCCAGGCACATGAAGTCATCACATACACGCCAGACCACGCGCTTAGTCTCATCAGTTTTCCGCTTGATCAGGTCGGCAACGATGGATTGCGCGTTATAAAGCTGGTCGGTATCCAGCCGCCCAAGATATTTAGGGATGCCCATTTCAAGGTCGCGCCTGGTGGCAGTGAGTAGGAAGCTATGGCCTTCCATTTCGTGGCCAGTTGGCGGCTTGAACTCGAACATCCGCAAGCCTTCCGGCATACATAGCCTCGTGCACGCCTGGCGCACCATGTGGCTGACTTCGAAGTAGTCTTTTATCCCGTACTTTTCGGCAATCTGTTTCGCCAGCCGACCGTGATCAGACAAAAAGAACATATCTATCGTGATGGCCTTGCTTGCCCAATCATCGGGTATGCCGCACTCATCGCGCAGCTGCTGCTCTGCTTCCTGCTCTTCAAATACTGTTGGCATAATTCTCTCCATAAAAAAGCCGCCCTGGTGGCGGCCATAGTCCTTAAACAGTCGTGTCGATAGTCGCCACGCGGGTGTATCAGTTGGCGGGCGTCGCCTCACCAGTGCTGCGATGCGCCTGGCGTTGGGTAGGTCGGTTAACATTGCTCGGACTGCCGGCGTAGCCAGTCTGCTACCGCTTCCGAAACATCGCGCTCAAACACAAGTGGGCTGCCACTATGATCGTCATAGCATGCTTCGGCGGTGATATCGCTGACCTCGGCTTTTAAGGCAAGCGCTTCTATCATTTCCGCCTGTTTAATCTTGTCGCGCCGGGCGAGGCTGGTGTCTGGCAAGTAATCAAGAACCTCCATAACTATCTGCCCATAGCACGGCTCATCTCTCTCAACTTCCTTTAGCCGCTCAACATGCGCCGCCAGCGCCGCCTCCCGCTCATCCGCCTTCTGCCGCAACGCTATCTGCATTTCCTCGGCGGCTTTGTGCTGCTCAACCTGGGCTTCAAGATCGGCGATGCGCCGCTTTTGCTGTGCGATTGTTATCTCTCCGCCAATCATCACGCCACCCTCCGTTGCATTGCTGCTAGCTCGCGGCGTAGCTTGATATTTTGTTTAGCGTTGCCGTCAGCCTCCGCAGCAAGGGAAAGTTTCTCTTCAAACATCTGCATCAGTTCATTGATCAACTGATCGTGCAGGCGCTCCATGGCGGCGCTATGGCATCGCTCGACGGTGCCCGCGTGTACGGGAATAATCATTTCTTATCTCCGGTAATGATGTAACGGTCGCGGCTCGGGCCCACAAGCGGCTGCTGGCTGGGCTCAAGCCGCCACGGAAACTCATGCAGGCACTCATCGCACTGCTTCAAGTTCATCGACGAGAAAAGGCGTAGGCGCTGGCAGCCGCATTTAGGGCAGCGTTTGGTGGTGGGGTTCGAGGTTGTCATTGATCCAGTCCATTTCTGCGTCATAACCAGCGTCATGCAGCACCGCGTCGCCCGCCGGGCTGCGTATCGTGCGAATCTTCGGCCCGCCTGCGCGGCGCTGTTGACGCTCTATCGTGTAGCCGTGCTTGGCCCAAAGGGCGTTGGGGCTGTTTGGCTGCGCTTTCATAAAGCCTCCATGCATTCAGCCCACAAAAAAGCCGCGCTGATCTGGTCATAGGCGCGGCTGCCAATCTCTCCGTAGTATTCGATTTCTTCGATCCACGTCATAAGACCCCCAGCCACACCAGCCAGCCGTGCAACATCCCAACAGGAAAGATCACAGCGCCCAGCACCAACAGTACCCACATTTCTTCATTGATCGCTGTAACGAAGTGCTGAACGTAAGCGCCAAAGGTGGCCAGCGCGATACCGATAAAAAAGATGACGCCTAGTAGCGATTGCATAATAATCTCCAGATAGTAAAAGCCCCGCTAAGCGAGGCGTTAAGCTCTGCGTTGTTCGGCGGCTAGCTGCCGGCCGACTGTGTTGTGCGGCCATGATTGCCACGCATCGGGCGGGATAAACCGTTTGAGCGTTGTGCAGTCGATGCCGATGTCCGCGGCAAGGTCGCAGCGGGCCAAGTTTCTCGCCTGATACCATTCAACCACTTCGGTAAGCGGCTTTCCCTGCCGCTTCAGGAAGGCTTCAACGGCTACCCTGGGGTCACTGCGAGCACTGCGGATGCCTAGCTTGCTGGCCATCCTGTGAACGCTGTGCTTGGTGCGCCCCAGCGTCTCGCCGATGCACTGAGCGGACAGCCCGCGCTCATAGCCATGGCGCAGCGTGGCGACTTCTACCGTGGTCCATTCGCGGTGGCTGGCCATGTGACCTCCAAAAGAAAAGGCCCCGTAGGGCCTCGTTGTGATAAGCGCTTAACGCGGCGCGTCGGCGTGCAAAATCATGACGTCACTGCCCAGCGTTTGCTTGATGCTCGCCATCGTCTGCGCGAACGCATCTTCCAACAGGCGCTCGGGGCGCAGCAGGTCAAACCACATCACTAGCTGGCCATCATTGATCCGGTAGCGTAGACGGGCGTCGAGCGCGTAGTGGTCGCCACCTTCAAAGACGGGAATTCCCAGCTTGAAGACTTCGGGAATCTCGATCGTGCCTTTGCCAGCCGTCCCTTGGATGTCTTCGTTGTAGGTGATCTGCACCTCGCCGTTATCCAGGCGCACACCACTCTGAAAGTCGACTTTCTTCTTGGCTTCCAAGGTGCGACTGACGGTAAGGATATCGCTGCCGTTCGGCTCCTGAATGTCGGGCAGGTTGTCCTCGATGAACTTGGCGAAGTCCTGTTGAGCCATGCGCTTGCCGTCAGTGCCGGACCATGTTTTCCAGCTGCGTGAATGCGGGCAGGCGTAGGTAGCGCGGTGCTGACCCCAGGCGGGCGCGTCTTTCTCCGGATGATCGATCACCGCCGTAAAGCGCGTGGCCGACAGGTCGGCATAAACGGTAGTGGCGTCATTCTTGAAGCGATTCACATAGGATGTGAAGTCTTCCGCATTGTGGATCGTGACGTTCTGACGCGTTCGCCGTGGTGACTGGCGATATTGCTCCAGGTCTTCGAGCCGGTAGCCATCCGGCAGCATGACGGCTTCGTCATTCTCGGGATCGAAGCCAGCCATCTGGGTGCCGGCGGCGATGGCGTCAGCGACAAACGTTTGGTTGAGTTCTGCCATTATTTATACCTGCTTGAGTTCGGTGGGTTTGCTTTCTTCTGCGAGCTGCTTGGCCTCGCGCTTCTGTAGCTCAACCTCGCGCAAGTCCATCTTTTGTTGGCGAGGGTCTTCGAGCTGCAGCTGCATGTTGGCGTCTTCGAACATGACGCTTGCACCGCGATCAAACTCAGGCAGCTTCGATTTGATCTCGTCGGAAAGCATGAACATGCCGGGCATGCCTTTCTCCGGCTTGATCTTCACTTTCAGCGTGATCTCGGCCATCTTGCCCGTGTCTTTGCAGCGGTCCTGCGCTTCGACCAGGGCTTCGGATAGCTCTTCCAGCGTTTGGCCACGGCGTAGCTTGGCCAGCATTGCCGTGAATGCTTGCGGGTTGACTTCCATTGCGAGTTACCTCATCGAGGTGGTGGGTTGAAAGGGGCCAGCGGCCCCGGGTGGGTGAACTGTTGGCATTAAAAAGCCCCTGCGTGAGGGGCTAGTAGTTGATGGTGATATTGGGCACCTTGCTTTGCGCAATCAGCGTTATCGCCTGCTTGGCACAGTCTTCCGGCATCCCTCCATCGATCATGGCCTGCATGGCCGCGCGGTTGATGCGCTTGCGGTGCTCCTTGTCGGCCTGGCGGCGTTCCGCTTCCTCTCGCTCCCGGCGTTCGGCATCAAGGCGCGCTTGCTCCCGGCGCTCATGCTCCTGCTGGATGCACTGGCGTTCGGCCTCTGCTTCACGCTGCGCCTTAGCGATGCCTTCCTGATATTCGCGTTCTTTACGCTCGGCTTCAGCCTTGGCTTCCTGCTCACGCCGTGCCGCTGCTTCGCGTTCTGCCTGGGCAGCCTGTTCAGCTTCACGCCGTGCGCGCTCCTCTGCCTCCCGAGCGATTTGTGCTTCACGCTCTTGCTGCTTGCGCTCTTCCTCTTGTTTACGCAGGCGCTCAAGATCAGCCTGTTCGGCTTCATAATTCTCGCGCTTCTGAATCGCGGCCCGTAGCGTGCTGACGGTTACATCTTTTACCCGATGCGCCTCGGCCTCGTATTCTTCCCAGCTTTCATCAACCTTTTTGGCTTCGGCATTTGTCAGCCGCTCTTTGAGTGCAGCGCTGTCCAGCTCCTCAATTTCCAGGGCCATATCGCGCAACCACTCAATGCCCTGCACATGGTGAGCGATTCGCGCCTCCTCAGCAGCTTCCCACTCATTCAGTGGGCCACGCGCCTCATCACGCCATGCGTCCAGCTGGTCACGCCAGCGTTTACGCTCTGCGTCGATGGTTTTGGGTAGCTGCTTTAAGTCGGCTACTAGCTCCTTGCCAATGTTGTCGATGGCCGTCTTACTGCGGGCTATCTTGTGAGCCATGGATGCGTAGGCCTTTCGGCCCGTTGCGGTATCCAGCGAAGGCGGCTCGGCTAGAAAACTGTCTAGCTCCTGGCGAATCGTTTGCAGGTAGGGATCAAGCCCTTGCTCGGCCTTAAAAACTTCCAGCGCCGTCTCCTTCGACGGCACTGTGACCAGCTCGGTGGATTCTTTCTCGGCTACTTCGGCCATGTTGCTCTCCTAGGCAGCCATTACCAGCTGCATGCGCTCATCCAAAAGCTCGTAAAATGCGTTTACGCGCTCGCTAATCTTGCGAATCATCACTTCGTCACGGTAGGCGCGCTTAACAAACAGCGGCATGCCTGGGTAGTAACTGATGAAGTCGATCCATTCGCGTTCGCTGACCCAGAGACCACCCTGGCATTGAGCCATGTGTTCCTTGGGTATCTCGCCATCCAGCAGCACCTCGACCTGAAACTTGGGCAGCTTGGTTTTGATCTCAGCCAGCCCATCATTTCCAACCAGGCTGTCAGGGGAATAGCCAGCACCATGGTTAAGGATGATGCCTACCTGCTCCAGGGCGTTGCCGGTGCGCTCGGTGTAAAGCTCACGGCCCATCGGCTCTAACTCATGGCCCCGCTCGGTGTGGAAATTGCCCTTGAAGGCGTCGGCAGGTTCTTCGGTGATTCGCTCGCCAATTAGCTGGTTCATGTAGGTGATGGCCCCGGCCCCGAAACCGCCAGGGCCCTTGCCGTTGACCAGCAGGCATTGCAGCTCGCTCATGGTCACGATGCCAAGGCGTGCCGCTAGCCATGCGTCACTGCCTTGCTCAAGCTCCTTGATGATCTGCATTTGCAGCCTCCTGTTTCTCAATGCCTGATTTCAGCTTTGCCGATAGCTTGTCGTACTTGGATGCAGGAACGTGCTCAGGCTCGCCAAACTCGCCCGCAAACCAGCCTTGGGTTACTGCTGGGCACTGGCTCAGCAGCGACTTGAGATAAGCAGCTTGGGCCAAGCTGATCGTTTTAACCGGCGTGGCCGAGTTGCCGTCGCCATCCTGGCCGCGCGTGGTGATGTTGAGTAGCGCGCTCATAACGTAGCGCTTGCCATAACTGACCGACGAGCCCACCTGTTGAACCGAGTTTTTCTTGCCGCTATCGTCCAGGGGCAGCGTCATCGTGGTTTCTTCGCGGTGCCCGCTCTTGTGCATCAGCACGCCAGTCACCTCAATGCCGCCCTGGATGTTGTGGACGCGAAAGCTGACCGCAAAGCCGTGGCGCTTCATGATCGGCTTGGCTACGTCGTTGATATCCTCGAAGGTGGCGTAGTGGCCGTTGTGCGATTGCCCCCGCTCGGCAATACTTGGCAGCTCGTCCTGCATGGCGGCCATGGCGGTATTGAAGTCCATCGACGCCTGGCGCTCCATGACGCGCTCCTGCATTTGCAGCAAGCGCTCCATCTTGTCGATGTCGACGTCGGGATTCATTGCTGCCCGCTCAATCACCTGGATGATGGCGGTGGCTTCGTTGCGTGGGGTTTCGGCGGGCGGTGCCGCCTGGTCTGTTGTTGCGACTGCGTTGCTCATATAAACTCCTTGTTGATCTATTTCGACGTGGATCAATCCGGCCCCTGACGTGTTAGCGCACGAAAGGGGCTTTTTATTTGCCCGGCGCTTTAACCTGACCGCTGCTAATCCTGTTAATCAGTACGCTGATCTGCTTAGCGACTTCGAGCGCGCGGTGATAGTCGCCGTTGTTGATCGCATGGGTGAGGTCTACCAGCTCGCCGTCCTCGTACTCCATAAACAGGTCTTTCAGCGTGCTGGCCTGGCCGGTGTCTGTTGATCGTTGCGCGGTCACAGCTCACCCCGCTGCACTTTCTCGCTCCACTGCTTGATCCATGACCGGACAACCGTGCTGTCGGCCTGCTGTAGCAGATAATCGAATAGCTCTTGCTCCATAAAATCGCTGCGGGCGTAGTCGATGAATGCCTCAGCGGCTTGCTTGTCGCCCTCATCCAGCGACTGCTCCGGCGTCGGCTCCTGGTCCGGATCAAACTGCGGATAAATCACGCGGCTTTGGTCGGGTACACGTAGTGCTGTGTTCATGTCGTTACCTCGCTGGACGTAGGCCGGGGCAGTGTTCCTCGGCAACGTTCTTAAAATCGCTGTGACCGTTGAGCTTTTCAGTCGGCACACCGCGCGCCACTTCCGCTTCGTACTGCGCTACCCGCTCGCAATACCGCAGGTGTTCGCGCTGCGTGGCTTCGTAATCGGCGTTGCCTGCCCAGGCCATGGCGGTGACAAGGCCTAGAATGGCGATGACGCTAAGCGTTTTTCCGTTCATTGCGCGTTACCTTCTTGATCAGTTCGATAGGAAAGCCGCGACGCTTAGCGGCTCGCTTGGCGTCCTTTCGGCTACAAAAAAGCCCCAGATGGGGCATTGGTGTAATGGTGTCTAGGTAGTAATCGCAGAGTATCCAGCGGCTAGTCATCGGCGCGCTCCTTTTCTCGATTGCGAATGAAGCCCATCACATCGCCGCGATGACGCTTACCCTCATACATAAACCGCGTGGTAGAGGGCCAGTAATCAAGGCGCTTGCCGTTAAGCATCCGTGACCAGTGGTATTCGGTGTGCTGCGTCCAGCCTGCAGGGTCGGCTTTCGCCAAGTTGTTCTGCTTTCGCTGCTTGTGATATTCATCAAGCGCACTAAAATCATCAGCCATGTCGCCCATAAATCACCTCTCATAGAATTAGGCGCGCCGCCTCGTCGCTCTCGCAGTGCCAGTGCAGTGAGTCGGTTAGGGGAAGCGGCGCGGGCATGGCAGCTCAGTGAGAAGCCATGCCAATAAAAAACCCCTCGGCTGAGGGGCGAATGCTTGCTCTTCCTTAAGCGGACACGTGATGCGGATGCATCGGTGGAGCGCCCTGTGAAGACGTCGCATGTCCGCAGTCAGTTGAAAACGGCACCGAACCAGGACGCTCCCCGATGCCCTCGAATTCTCAGCCCAAGGGCAGGCTTTAGGCCGCGTTTACCCAGCGGAACGGGCTACTGCTCTTTACGCGCACCGTTCGACTTAAACTCTCGACCAATGCGCTTGCCTTCTTGCTGTAGCCATCTGCCAAGTTGGCGAAGCTCTTTCGGTGTCATGCTGTGAAGCATCCCGACCTCGAGGCTGACAATCTGCCAAGGTCTGCGCGTCTCCTCTTTCGCTTTCTGATCAATTACAAGCGAGACATCCAGATAATCATGCTCAACTTCTTGCGTTACGACGCCCATATACCCACCTCCTGTTGATTAGCGGCTACGCGCCTTTAGGCTCAGGCATCCATCCAAGCGCTCGCTGTTCTGTGATGTGCGAAACTGCGTCGCCATCGCACAAATGCTGCCATGCGCCGCAATTCGAGTTAACGCTGTAAGGCTTTACCCACCTACATAGGCGGTACCAATTGCCGTCCTCATCGCGCTCTTTGACGATGATTGCCGTGCCATCTCTTGGCGCTTCATCCATTGGCCTTAATCGAAATTCTGTTTGTTCGCTCATGCCGCTCTCCTGTGATCGTGATCAAACATCGAGGTAGCGGCTGCCCGAAGGAACGACCGCGAATCCGCAATCTTATCAACCGCTACGTCGATGCCCGCTCAGTGAACGGGCTTTTATTGACCGAGCAAGTCAGCCTCTATTGCCTCCGCCAAATTGGCGTAAAGCTCACCTCTGTTTTTCTGGCGAGTAAAGCGAGCAATCGGGATAGTTCCTCGAACTACCTCAAACGTGTCGCTAACTTTCTTTCGCTTGATCCAGTAGGCAGAAGAGCAAAGGTGCTGTTCTTGCCCCGGCCATGCGATACGAAACCAATCGTCTTTGGTCGTTTTGCCGTGCTCAAAAGTCGCGGCAACAATGTCGCGTAGCCTGCGCTCAACTGGCATCGGTAGTTGGCCAAAACTTCTCGCCTCTGAAATGTTCGCTGCTCGCTGGGCGTCAATATCTTCATGGATATTGCGATTAATAATGCCGATGCATTTATTTAAGCCTTGGCAGGCTTGGGCTAATTGGTTCATGTCATTCTCCTGTTTCATCCACCAGCGCCCTCAAGGAAGGCGCTGTAAGATGACCTGATACTTCGACAGCCTCAGGTAGGCGTACTCCTAGCGACCTCTCGTGAGATGCAATCCCCTACGGGCGGCTAGGCTTATCAAATTGTTAAAGAGCGTCCACATTGCCCGGTGGTGCGGGTGTTGCTACTGCTAGGCGACGGTCTGAACCTGCTCCGCCTTTCGTGCCATGCGAGTCTTGCCAGCTCGGCGCATCGCATCGTCTGTGCCTGTGAGCATTGCTGCAGATAACAGCAAGCACATGGCGGCTTTCCCTGCGTATCGAATCCATCCCTTGGCCTGGGCCAGCGCTACTGCTGCTGTGCCCCTGGTCACGCCGAGGCGGTCGTAAGCTCGTTTGAGCCCTTTGCTTACCGTTTCCGGTGAGCGCCCTACCGCCTTGGCTACTTCCTTGTGATTCATTCCGTTGGCAACGCACAGCAGATAGGTGGCTTCCATGCGGGTCATTCCTTCGCTGCCCTTGGTGGTTTCGATCTCTGCCACCCACTCGCCTTGTGTGATTTCCATGTCGCTGGCCTTCTGCTGTGCCGTTGTGTGAGTTAAATATAGGCAATCCTATAAACACGGTCAATAGCTATCCCTATATTTTTTATCAATTCCCTATATTTTACTTTCTTTGCCTATACTTACAGACACAAAAAACCCGCCTCATGGGCGGGTTGAGCTATTTGCTAAGTGGTTTTGCTAGCCAGCGATCATTCTAGCAGCGGTGAAAGCAATCCCGGCGGTTAGACCAACCATGGTAAAAGAAGTAGCCACGTACCACTTCACCATAGTCGACTCCAGCTTGCTCAGGTCGGACTTGGTGGCACCGTGGGTCTCTATGGATTGCACGGTTGCCTCTATCCCAGCCAAGCGCTCACGAATATCTGGGACGGCTTTTTCCAGGGCCTCTATGCGCTTTTCCATATCATTGCCTCCAGGCGGTCCACCGCCAGAATTTGGCTTATCTGGGGGTATTTTAGCACCATTACGGCGTCCCTCGCCTACTGTGCGCATTTGATTTGCAGTTCTCGTCAGAACATGGCGAGATTTTGGCTTCTTAGCACTCAATCAAAATTCTCCCACCAGAAGACCTTGCCGATGATCTTGGGAGCGTCGGGGTCTGCGAGACTATAAACCTCTTCTGGGTATTCATCTGAGTTTTCGCTAACGACGCGCACGCGGTTCAACGGAAGGCGGTAAAGCTTTTTAACTCGCAGCATGCCGCCATGGTCCAGGGCGTAGATTTTGCCGTCTACAATGCCCTGGCAGCCCTTGTCGATCCCTAATGTGGCCCCGTCGTGAATAGCTGGCATCATTGAGTCGCCTTTTGCTACCGCTAAGGCGGCGTTGTGAGGCTGAACGCCTTGGCGGGCCAATCGTGGCAAGCTGAAACGCTCCTGAGCGCCGTGATTCTCAATTACCTGCGTAGCGCCGTCACCTGCGGCAAACTCCACTTCTCGCAGGATGGGAAGCCACACCTCGTCGCTACGTAAGGGCTCGTCGCCCTCAATGACCTCGATGTCCATCATCTCGGCGTTGCTATCAGGTAGCGACTGTTCAGCATCAAGCATATCGCCGACGCCCGTGGCTAGCCATCGGGCATTCACCTTGCACACCTCAGCTATCTGCACGAGGTAAGCGCTAGACCGCGATTCGCCGCGCTCCAGTTCTGAAAGAGTGGGCTGCTTTATGCCGATGGCAAACGCCAGCTCTTTTTGATTCATCCCTATGCGCTTGCGGGCGCGCTTAACCCGATCACCGATGCTCATAACTGAGAAATGTATAGGCGAACCTATACTGTTGCAAAAAGGAGTTCCTATGCCTACTATATAGGCATTCCTATCTATGCAGGCTGTCATCATGCTTTCACCTATATCCAAGCTCATCGCCCATTTCGGCACCCAGGAGCGCACTGCAACCGCATTGGGCGTTAAGCAGGCGAGCGTTTCCGGCTGGGTGAGCGGTAAGCACGGCATGTCCGAGCTTCATGCAATTAAGGCCGAAAGGGCTACTGAGGGTGCGATCAAGGCGTCAGAGCTTTGTCCGCGATTGGCTGACGTGGATGCCGCCTAATTCATAGGAATCACTATAGGCCAGCCGTTATAGGTGCGCATCGCCCATGATTGGGCTGGAAAAACATACAGGTAGGTGGGCAGACGCCCAAAACGACAACCGGAGGTAGGTATGGCCAAGCAATCACGACTCGAACTCAAGCTCGAACCCACCGAGCTGTTCTGCCAAGTACGGGAGCGGCTGGCGTCAGGTATCGAGGAGCTAGCCGAGGAAGGCGAAACGCTTTCCGGCGACCAGCTCCGCGAGTTGGCGAAAGACGTTCGCTCTATCGGCCTCTCGGCTTCGTGAAGCCGCCTTTGCCGCCGAATTTGCCGAAGACGTCGCTGGCAGCGTCCTGCGCCGCCTTCTCCATGTCGTCCAGGCATTGGCGCTTGGTGCCCAGCTCGGCATTGCAGCCAAGGCAAACGACCTGTTCGTCGTCAGATTCGGGGATATCGAAGGTGTCATGCCCGCAGTCGGGGCACCGGAAAGAGGGGTTACCGGACATTGCAAGTTCTCGCTGTGTTGCTGCGTGGAAACTTCAGCATAGCGCGGAACGAGTCACCTGCGAAGTGGTGAGGCAGCCGGGGCAGACCGGCATGGTAAACGCAAAAAGCCCGGCGCGCTGGGGAGCGAGAACCGGGCTTTAAACCACATCAACTTGATAGGAAACATTCTAATGCAAACCGCCGACATATACCAGTTTCCCAATCGCCCCGATGGCGAAGTCAGGGAGAAGCGAGGCCCGCAGGTGGAGGATGGTTACACGCGCATCGCTAATGAGCTGTACGAAGTGGTCAACAACGGGCACTCCTGCCCTGTCAACGTTCGCCACCTTCGTATCATCCATGCGCTTATTCGGCGCACCTATGGGTTTAACAAGACCATGGACGCAGTAGCGGACACTCAGTTAGCTGCTGATACCGGCATCCCGCGCAACAAGGTCAACGTGGCTAAGCATGAGCTGATCGCCATGAATGTGATCAGGCTTTCAGACGATGGCCGCAAGCTGGGCATAAATAAAGATTACGCCTCCTGGGACTTCACAAAGCGCCCTGAAAAGAAAGCGCCAAAGCCCAAAACCAAAATGGGTCAAAATGGTAACGGTGTTACCAAAATGGTCACTTCAGACGTTACCAATTCGGGCACACACAAAAGACAGAAAGACAGTAATACCTCTACTGACGTAGAGGAGCGTATCGGCGAGCCGAAACGCGAAGCCGCGGTTGGCCAAGATTCAAAACCAGAACCCAAGCTGCCCGACTGCCCGCACATGGAGATCATCGACCTGTGGGCCGAGATCATGCCTGACAAACCCCAGCCCTCGAAAAACATGTGGCAAGGCACCGAGCGAGCCCGCCACCTCGCAGCACGCTGGAAGGCTGGGTTCAAGATCAAGCATGAACGCACTGGCGAACCCCTGTACACCGACTTGCAAAGCGGTCTCGACTGGTGGGGCCGGTTCTTCCGCTTCCTGCGTAAATCCGAATTCCTGATGGGCGATAACCGCTGGTTCAAGCTGGCATGGGTCGCCAAGCGCGAAAACTTCGTGAAGATCATGGAAATGGATTACCACGACGGGGGTGAATCATGAGCCTCTACAGCCTCGAATCAGAGCAAAGCGTCATCGGCGCGTGCCTGCTCGACAACCGCTTGATCGACAGAATCACAGACATCGTTGCCGCGGCGGACTTCTCCTCGCTTGAAAATCAGATCGTCTGGTCGACCCTGCTCCGACTTCGCAATGCTGGGCAAGCCTGTGATGTGGTGACCGTTTCCGAGCGGCTTGAGACAGACCAGACCTATGACGATGTGGGCGGGCTGACCTACCTGGCCGAAATCGCCCGCAACACGCCCAGCGCATCGAACGCGCTTTCCTACGCCAACATCGTTGCCGACTTGAGCGGCCGCCGCAAGCTGCTGGGCGAGCTGACGAACATCGAAGCAATGACCGGCGACAAGGGCCGCAACCTGCTGACCATCGTTGATGACGCCCAGGGCCGACTGGCACGCCTGATCCGCGCTGATGCAGATCAAGCAGGCCCAATGTCCGCGGACTTGGCCGACATGCTGGACGAGATCGACCGCAAGTGGAACGGCGAAGCCGACGCCATGGGTCTAAGTTTCGGCCTAACCGACCTAGACCGCCGCACGATGGGGATGCACCCAGGCCAATTCATTCTGGTGGCTGGCAGGCCCGCCCAAGGCAAGACCGCGTTTGCGCTCAACATCATGCGCGCCTGCTGTGTTCGCGATAAGCGACCTGCCCTGATTTTCAGCATGGAGATGGACCGCAAGGCGCTGCGCAACCGGATGACCGCCGCGGTTGGCAACCTACCACTGCAGGCCATCCGTGACCCCAAGCAGCACATGACCGACGAGCTGTGGCCGAAAATGAGCTACGCCGTGCAAGGGCTGAAGGATGCACCGCTGATCGTTGATGACCGGGCGGCCATGACGCCAAGTCAGATCCGCGGCGCGGCAAAGCGCTGGCGGGACCACTACGGCGACCTGGGCGTGGTGATGGTGGACTACCTGCAGCTCATGAAGGCTGACGGCAAGCACGGCAACCGCGAGCAGGAAGTGGCGGAAATGAGCCGGTCGATGAAGACCATGGCGAAAGAGCTGGGCTGCCCCGTGGTGGCGCTTTCCCAGCTCAACCGCTCACTTGAGCAGCGCCCCAACAAGCGACCGATGATGGCCGACCTTCGCGAGAGCGGCAGCTTGGAGCAGGACGCCGACTTAATCCTCTTTCTGTACCGGGACGAAGTCTATCACCCGGATAACGAAGCCAGCCGCGGCGTGGCGGAAATCATCATCGGCAAGCAGCGGGAAGGCGACACAGGGACGGTCTACGCCCGCGGCCTTCTGGCTAACGCTCGCTTTGATGACCTGGATCATTCGGTAGTAAGCGCAATGGTCGAGGCCTCAAAGCCTCAGCCGCGGAAACAAAAATCAGCCATGGCGGAGTTTTGATCATGAAGAAAATTGCTTCCTTTCCCGAATCTGCCGCTATGGCAAAGACGCACCCAACTCCGTCGCTGATGGCTCAATTCGTCATCAAATCATGCGGTCGAGATATTTACGTCAATCAGGCGTCCGGCCCGATGGTTCGCATTAGCTGGCTTGATGACCACTCTGCCTGGAAGGCCTGGAGCTTTATCGAAGCAGTTCAGCGTGATGCTGGCGATGCAATTTCCAAGGCGGTTCGCAGCGTTTCAATCAATCACGACGACACAGCCGCAACAGTATTTGTCGATCACTCCGACTTGGATAAATGCGGCGCTCAAATGCCCGATTCGTTGGCCTGGATGACCCGCTTTGACGAATCGCCGTATTTCGTTCAGTGCGTCGTCAAGGAGTGCGAATCATGAGCCTAAGTATCAAACAGCGCGCCCAGCTCCGCACCAAGGGCATCATCGTTCGAATCGAGTACGCCAGCGGCACCGTCCTTTGCTCCACGCCCGAGGGCGACCGCTACTACGCCGCCGGGGATTTAAAGCAGCTAGCGAAGCCTGGGTTTTGTGACCGGCTGACGGCCTGGATTGGGGGTGCGGCATGAGATACGGCAGCGTTTGCAGCGGCATCGAAGCCGCCTCAGTAGCCTGGGAGCCGTTAGGCATGACGCCCGCATGGTTCTCTGAAATCGAAGCGTTTCCCAGTGCTGTACTAGCCCACCACTGGCCTGACGTTAAGAACCTAGGCGACATGACCAAGATAAGCCGCCGCATCCTCTTGGGCGAGATTGAAGCGCCTGACGTTCTGGTAGGCGGCACGCCCTGCCAAGCGTTCAGCGTCGCGGGTATGCGGGAAGGAATGGCCGATGCGCGCGGCCAGCTAACAATGAAATACGTGGAGCTAGCCAATGCAATCGACACTGTTCGAACTCGGGCCGGAAATGCCGAAGCCGTCATCGTCTGGGAAAACGTCCCAGGCGTCCTCAGCGACAGGCAAAACGCCTTCGGATGTTTTCTTGGCGCGCTCGCTGGGGAAGATCGCGAATTGCAGCCTTCAGGGAAAAAATGGACGAACGCTGGTTGTGTGTATGGACCCCAAAGAGCAGTCGCATGGCGGGTTCTTGACGCCCAATATTTCGGAGTGGCCCAACGACGCCGCCGTGTGTTCGTTGTCGCAAGTGCTAGAGCAGACTTCGATCCCGCAGCGGTACTTTTTGAGCGCGAAAGCGTGCGCCGGGATACTCCGCCGAGCCGAAGCCAGGCGCAAGACGCTACCCAAGATGCTGGAGCAGGCTTTACAGCATCAAGCTTTGGTCAATACCAACCAGGCGTAGGCACGCTTAGATCGCAGGGCGGTGATATTGGCGGAGGGTCGGAAACAATAGCGGTTCACCCTCACTGCATAGGTCGAGCTGCCACTGCTGGCCCGCAAGGCAAAGAGTATCTGGAAGATGGCGCGGCATATACCTGCGATGCGCGTGGCGTCGCGCAAGCGGTTGCATGCACCGTCGCTCTACGAGGCCGTGAAGGCGGCGCCACTGCCGAGCTAGGCGGCGAAATTGCTACCGCGTTGCGCGCCTCTACTGGCGGCGGTGACAAACCTCATATTCTGACTGTTCACGGCACCCAAGACCCCTGCGTCAGCGACAGCACGGCATTTTCTTTGGGTCGCAACAATGGCGGAGAGAATGCCGTATTGAATGACCTAGTCGTTCGCCGCCTAACTCCTACGGAAGCAGAGCGCTTACAGGGCTTTCCTGATTCGCACACCGCCGTCCTCTACCGCAATAAACCCGCTGCCGATGGCCCGCGATACAAAGCAATTGGAAACTCGATGGCTGTTCCTTGCATGGCATGGATCGGCTCTCGCCTCACCGCGCTTATGGGGGTGCGTCATGCCAGTTAACTACGAGCTGTGGCAGCCATGGGAAGACGAGTTCGTGATGGAGGTTTACCCGTTGCGCGAATGGAGCATTCCCCAGATCGCCGAGAAGCTAGAGCGGACGCACCGGGCGCTTGAAGCTAGAGCGCTAAAGCTAGGCGTGCAGCGGCCAAGAGGCTTGGATTATGACGCTATCGCCCGCCTTTCAAAAGACGGCCTACCAATCAGAGACATTGCCCAGCGGCTCAACTACTCGACCCAGGCCGTTCGCTATGCGCTGAAAGTGATTGCGAGGGAGGCGGCATGAAACCACTAGAACCCAACTGCCTCGCCTACGTCACCGGCGGCCCTGACTCGGGCATCACAGTTACCTGCCTGCAGTACGCAGCGCCGGGATTCAAGTACAGCCCGCTGAGCAGCAGTGATGTTATCGAAACGAACGAGCCCGGCTGGATTGTTCAGCACCCCGACAACGTGACGGCGATACATGCCGAGCGTGACCTGATGCGCATCGACGGCAGTGCAGAAGCCGAGCAAAAGCAGGAGGCCCGCCATGCCTAGATTCAAGCATCCGCCGTTCCTGTGCCCAGACGGCAGCAATCCGTGCGGCAAATGGGGCTATTGCGCGTACTGCCCTCACGACAAGAAGGCGAAGAAGAAAGAGCGCGAGGTGGAGCATGGGTAAGCAACCAAAGCGCTACGCCGTCACAGCCAGCACCATCGAGGAAGCCCTGGGCGCGCTCGCCAGAATGCCGGGTATGTTGACACAGGCGTTTTCCCGCTGGAAGCGCGTGCGCCTGGTGGTCGAGGAAGCCGAAGACGAGCGCACGCTGAACCAGAACGCCTTGCAATGGAAGTGGTGCCAGGAAGCCAGCCAACAAGGCGACCAGAGCGCAAGCGAGTATCAGGCGTGGTGCAAGCTGCACATCGGCATGGACATTCTGTGCCGCGATAGCGAGGACTACGCCACCGCCTGCCGCAACGTGCTGGGCAGCCTGACCTATGAGCAGAAGCTGGCATTGATGCGCCACCCCTTTGACTGGCCGGTCACCAGGGCGATGACCAAAAAACAGCTCACGGAATACCTCGACCGTGTATGGCAGCACTTTACCGCTCTGGGCATGCGCCTGACTGACCCGGGGCTGAAAGGGATTAACGCAGACGAATATCGGGAGGTGGCATGAGCAGCTTAGGCAGCGCATGGATGGGGCTCATCAATCAGCTTAATCGAATTGGCTCTAGTCCAGCGCCCAAGAAAATCGAGCTATCGCAAAATCTTATCAGGGTGTCCGAAGGGCCAGGGCAGATTAATCGCGGCTGCCGTGCCATGGGCCTTAAGTATTTAGCCGAAGCGGTGGTAGCCAAAGACCGCAAGGAGCGAGGCCAATGAAACGCACTCCATTGGCCCACAAGTCGCCGCTCAAAAACAAAGCGCCCATGGCCCGCAAACCCATTAAGCGGAAAGCCACGCGCAAGCAGAGCACCGACAAGCGCTGGCGTAGCGAAGCCTATCTGGTGTTCGTGCGTTCGCTACCGTGCTGCAATTGCCAAGGGCCGGGCCGCGACCCGCACCACGTCATCGGCCTTCACTGGGGCTTGTCCGGTCAAGGCTTAACGGCCCCTGACAGCTTCGCTATGAGCTTGTGCCGTGAATGCCATGACACAGTGCATCGCTCGCCAGAACTGCAGCAGATGCAACCGCAATGGCTGCGCACCACGTTACGCGCTGGCTTAAAGCAATTCACTGGCGAGGCAGGCGAGCAGCTATTACATGCGCTGGCATTTTTGGAGGCCCAAGAACAATGAGCAGAGAAAACCACCAACCACCAGCTAGAACGCCGCCGCCCGTTTGCTGCAATAACCACAAGGTGAATTGCGGATGCTGGCTTGGCCGCGGCTATTGCGCTGAATGCCCGAACAAGCCTGCAGCGAGCGAAAAGCACAGCAAATACCACCGCGAGATAAAGCCCGGCGTATGGGTTGATTGCTATGACGTTATCAAGGCATGGAACGTCAACAACCCGGCGCTGCAACACCTTCTCAAAAAGGCGATGGCACCGGGTCAGCGTGGCCACAAAGACCTCATGACCGACCTTGACGACATCATCGCCAGCGCAAAGCGGGCCAAGGAGTTGGAGCAATGATCATGATCGATTCGAAGGCTGGGCAGCGTTTTGCCAGAGCATGCCATGCGTATGAGCAAGCGGAAGAAGCGTGCGCTAAAGAGCCTTTCAGCGTTCAGCGGGATTTAGATATTGAGCGCGCAGAGCAAGCGCTACTTGTCGAGGCTGTGCAGCTAGGCAAGCAGCTAATGGAAGACGGCCACCACTTAGCCGAGGACTACTGATGCCAAGACGCGCCGCAAGGGTAGACAGTAACCAAGCCGAGTTGGTCAAGGTAATGCGTAAGCTGGGAGCTAGCGTCGAAATCACCAGCGGCGCGCATGACGGCTTTCCTGATGTGGTTGTCGGCTGGGGTGGTGTCACCGTGCTGGTTGAAGTTAAGGACGGCGACAAGATCCCGTCCAAGAGAAGGCTAACACCTGATCAAGTTGTTTTTCATGAGCGCTTCAAGGGGGCCGTCACCGTGATTGAGACAGAGCAGCAGGCTGTCGAGCTAGTTAATCGGATTCGTCGCTTGGCGGGCATGATTGGGCCCGCTAACTGGAATCTAGGTGCGGTGGCCAGCAATGGTTGAGCGCCCAACTGCATGGCCGGACGGTCGCCCGCTAGGCGGCACCAATGGCTACCCGCCCGAGTGGCACGAATGGGCCGCCGAGTGCCAGGTGAAGTACGTAGCAAGGCAGATGCTAGCGGCACGCAAAGAGAATCGCCGCGGCATTCACGAGCAATGGCTGAAAGTATTCCCGCACGCAACGCAAGACGCGGTGAAAGCCGTTTGGGATGAAGTGATTCAGGAAAAACGACAGGGGGCGGCATGATTACTAACGATCCACGGCTAGCATGGGTATTGGCGCGTGACGATGGATTGCGCAGCCAAGGCGTTATCAGCATGGAAATGGCAGAGCTAGGCTGCCGCGTTGATTGCTCGGTGAAAGGTGGCGTCGGTGCTGGGTCTAATGCTGAATACGCAGCGGTCAATACGGCTATCGAGCGAATGGATCTACCTCGCCAATCAGTGGGCGACTTTCTAAACTGCCGGGGCTCGCTGAATGATGCGTCAATGCGTAAAACTGCCACGCTGGCCGCCCTCTCTGTCTCGCAAATGGCAGCCAAGCGTTTGCCGGGATTCTCGAAGTGGTCACCAGCACGGCAGCAAATGCTCTATTGGGTCGCTCTGGCAGCGATTGAGCGTTGCTGGGTATGTTTGCACGACGTACCGGAGAAGATCGACCACAAGGGCAGAGAGGAAGGTCGAACCCTTAACGAGCCTTGGAAGATTGGCAAGTGGCTACGCGGCAAGCATAGTCAATCACTCGACCTAAAGCGCTGGGGCGAGCAATGGGCTAAGCCCTGGCAGCTACTGCAAGACGTGGCGTATGAGCTAGATGATGCTGGCCAGGTTGAGATAGAGGAGCTATTGGGCATTAAGCGGCGATTACAAAAAGCATCTTGATACTTGCCACCCTGTGCGATATGGACTATGATATTCCTAAGCTGTTACAGCTACGCTTAATCAGCACCTAATTCAAAGCCTCGCCCTCACCGGCGGGGCTTTTCTTTTGCTATCTGCTCAAGCATGACCTGCATGCCGTAACTCATGGCCTTATCACCGCGCAGCACTGCGTTGATGTACTGCCGAGTCATACCCATTCGCCGGGCGAGCTCCGGCTTTGACTCAGCGCAGGCCTTGAGCGCTTCGGCGATCAGCTCTTTTGCTTTCGTTGTGTCGTGATACTTCTCTGCATCAATCATTCTGCCAGCAGCTCTGATTCGCGGCCCATCATGCTGACCATGTAAGAAGTGCCTTGCTCGTCTTCGACTTCAACAGCACGAAAGCCAAGGATTTGAGCAGCGCGAGCGGTGAATACTTGAACGTCCCAGCTAGCATCAGCCATGTCTTCTGGCTCAATGTCGAGATCCATATCAAAAATGCTTTTGCTTTCGTCGATCAGCGCTTCGGCGTCGTCTTCGTCGATATTTAGTTTTTCTGCTAACTCGGCAACTAAGTCAGTTAGCTTCTCGGCACCGTCATGATAGAAAAGCTGGCCCGCTTCGATGATCGCATCGTCTTCAATCTCGATGCTGTAGGTAACGTGCTCGCCAGCCGTCATCACATACGCTTCATCAGCGAAGAACAGAAACTCGCCAAAACGACCAAATGAGTTGATTTCAGTGATTTCGCTTGGGCTGGTGTGAAGTAGTTTCATGTCTGTTCTCCTTGGCTGATGTGATCAGTATACGGAAACTTAGTTTCCATAGCAAGTCCTTTTCTGAATTATTTTATGTCGCCCTCCGGCCTTGAACCCCGGAACCTATGGGGCGGCGCTCATACCATGCCTCGCTTATGCGGGGCTTTTTTGTTTGAGGTTCCGCTATGCCGCGCATTACTGCTAAAGACGCGGGTAGCGTCAACTTATGTGCTTTTCTGGACATGCTCGCGTTTGCCGAGATCGGTCCGGCCATGCTCGAAAAGAGCGACGACGGCTATGACGTCCTGGTGGGCTCGCTGCCCAACGCAATGAGCACCTTCGACGGTTACGGCGACCACCCGCTGCCCAGCAAGCGCGATGCCATCGAGTACGCGCCCGGCGTATGGTCTACGGCTGCCGGTCGGTATCAAATCCTTTCCCGCTACTGGCGTCACTACCGCGACCAACTCGGCCTGCCCGACTTCGGCCCGGTTAGCCAGGACCGCTATGCCATTCAGCAGATCAAAGAGCAGCGAGCGATCGACCTGATCCATGACGGCGATATTACCGAGGCCATAGGCCGCTGCCGGAATATCTGGGCCAGCCTGCCCGGTGCCGATTATGGCCAGCATGAACACGCCCTGGGCGACCTGATACACGAATACGTGAAGGCCGGGGGTACGCTGAGTGGCGAGGACAAGACGTGGTACGAGCGGGCTGAGTTACAACGAGGGGGCGCGTGATGCCATGGAGAAACACAGGTTGGCTTCAGGAAGCACTGCTGGCGATTACGCTAGCGGGAGCAGTATTTATGGGATTCATCGCTAAGGTTGCCGCCGAGATCAAAACCGGTGAGCGGGACAGGTTCTTTACGAAGCGCTTACTGCTTGATGTCCCGGCGCTTATCGTCATGTGCGTTATCGCCGCTGGCATCAACATCTGGTTCGAGCTAGATGGGTGGCCATCGACGGCGGTGGCGGTTATCTGCGGATGGGTAGGCCCTCGCGGTATCGACATTATTCTTATGGCGGTTGCTGACCGCGTGAGGGGTGCTAAATGAAGCTGGTTTCTAAAGCTCTGGGTGCTATCACCGGCCCGCTGTTCGGCGTGATCGACAAAGCTGTCACCGATAGAGACGAAGCCAACCGCCTAAAGCAGCAAATCCAATCCCAGCTTATCGACTCCAAGGATAGCGTCGTCAAGGCGCAGATGGAGATTATCCTGGCGGAAGCTCAGGGCGAAAGCTGGGCACAGCGCAATTGGCGTCCCGTATTGATGCTAGTGATCGTCGCCATTATCGCGAACAACTACTTGCTGGCTCCCTACCTGGGCGCGATGTTTGGCGTGGGCTTAATGCTCGACCTACCAGAGCCTTTATGGAATCTGATGACGCTGGGCGTTGGCGGCTACGTTGGGGCGCGTACAGCGGACAAAGGCATTAACGCTTGGCGCGAAGTGCAGGCTGAGCGAAACCGCGCGCAGACGAGCCTCTACCGTGAAGCTGACACCAAGTAGACGCACTTACGCCTGGCTGCGCCTCCGCTACATCGTGGCCGTGTGGCTGCTGTCGTGTTACTGGCATCGTAAGCGCAAACATTGAATAGGTAACCAAATGGCTAAGAAGTCGCCCGATTGGGAGGCCATCGAGTCGGCCTACCGGGCTGGCTCCTTGTCCATCCGAAACATTGCAGAGAAGCACGGAGTAAGTGATACCGCTATTCGTAAGCGAGCTACCAAGCATGGGTGGCAACGTGATCTAACCGAGCAGGTGCAGAAAGCCGCTCGGGATAAGTTAGTTCGCAAGAAGGTTCGCGAAGCGGGTTCGCAGGAGCAGGCGCGAACCGATGCAGAGATTGTCGAGGAGGCTTCAACCGAAGCGGCCTCCGTTGTCCTGGCCCATCGGCAGAACTTGGCGCAGTGGCGAGGCATCACCAACAAGCTACTTCTTGCCCTGGGCGCCATGGATGTAGATGAATCCAACCACAATGACTTCGCCCGCTCGCTGAACGCTGGCGTTGATGCCCAACTGAAAGTCATCAAGGGCGAGCGCCAGGCGTACAACCTGGACGAGCCGGGCGGTGGTGAAGATGACCTTGAGCGCGTCGAGCGCGTGGAGATAAGCATTGTCGGGCAGGACGCTACAGATCAAGGCGACGAAGCCTCAGGCTGAGTTCATGACGCTCAAGGCCAAGTATCGCCTTTTTTGTGGCGGCTTTGGCTCGGGCAAATCGGAAACCATGGCGAGCGCGTCAATGATCGACGCCAGCCAGGCGGCCAGTATTCTTGTCGGGCTTTACGCGCCCACGTTTGACCTGGTGCGGCTCATTACGGCGCCGCGCATACAGTTGAAGCTGGCTGAGCATGGCATTGCTCACCGCTACAACAAGAACGACAACGCCATCTACACCAGCGCGCCAGGCTTTGGCGACTTCATCATGCGCACGATGGACAATCCCGAGCGCATCGTGGGCTATGAGACATACACCGCCCACGCGGACGAGCTGGACACGCTAAAGACCGAGCAGGCCCGGCGCGCCTGGAACCAGATCATTGCCCGTAACCGGCAGCGCCCCAGAGGCGTGGTCGAGCCGTTCAACCAAGCCAGCGCTTACACCACGCCGGAAGGTTTCAAATTCTGCCATGAGCGCTGGGTGGCCAAGCGTGGCGACTCTTACCAGATGGTTCAGGCGGCAACGTACTCAAATCCGTACCTGCCTGTTGACTACATCGACAGCCTGCGCGAGTCGTATCCCGCCGAGCTGATCGACGCTTACATCGAAGGCAAGTTCGTCAACCTGACGACTGGCACCGTTTACAGCGCTTACGACCGTGACCGCTGCCGCAGCTTTGAGACGATCAAGCCAGGCGAGCCGCTGTTCATTGGTCAGGATTTCAACGTAGGCGCAATGGCCTCCACGATCTACGTGCGCCGCCCTAATGGCTGGCACGCTGTCGACCAGTTGACTGGCATCTACGACACGCCTGCGCTAATCGAGACGCTAGGCGAACGCTACGAAGGCCACAAGCTGACCATCTACCCAGACGCCTCAGGCAAGAGCCGCAAGACGGTGAATGCCTCAACGTCAGACATCGCGCTGCTTCAACAGGAGGGCTATCGCGTCAAGGCGCCGAACAGTAACCCGCCCGTTAAAGACCGCATCATGTCGGTCAATGGCGCGCTTAGCCGTGGCGAAATGTGGGTCAACGACCGCAAATGCCCCGACGTCGCCGCATGCCTTGAGCAACAAGCCTTCGATAAGAACGGCGAGCCCGACAAGCAAGGCGGTTTTGACCACCAGAACGATGCCACCGGCTACCCGATGGCTTATGAGCTGCCTATTCGCAGGCCCGTTGCAACAGTCGGCCGCATCCAGTTTTGACGATAAGGAATCACCATGCCCGTCGATACCCTCCATCCCAGTTATGAAGCGCACGAGCAGAAAGCGCGGCGCGTGCGGGATGCCGTCGCCGGGTCTGACGCTATCAAGGGTCGCGGCTTCTTGTATCTGCCGCATCCCCAGGAAGAATACGAAACGCTCACTGGTGACGCTAAGAAGATCGCTGACACGCGTTACAAGGCGTACAAAGAGCGCGCTGTCTGGGTAGGTGTCACCCGCAGCACGCATGATGGCCTGCTGGGCGCAGTGTTCCGCCGTGACCCTGAGGTAACGCTGCCCTCGCCCATTGGTTACATGGAGGAGGACGCAGATGGCTCGGGCATG
Source organism: Halomonas sp. 5021 (assembly GCF_036663435.1). Taxonomy (NCBI): domain Bacteria; kingdom Pseudomonadati; phylum Pseudomonadota; class Gammaproteobacteria; order Oceanospirillales; family Halomonadaceae; genus Halomonas; species Halomonas sp. 5021. The sequence goes on along the minus strand of NZ_JAXOVU010000001.1, from coordinate 266,296 downwards.
TCGCTTGTTCAGTTTGCGCGGGGCAATGTGTCCGGCTTGATGACCAGTGGCCGCCACGGCGTGTTGGTGGATTATCCCGAAGCCGAGGACGGCTTGACCCGGGAGCAGACGCAGGGTATGAAGGCGACGCTTCGCCACTACTCAAGCCCGAGCATCGTCAACTGGCGCCGCGATGGCGAGACGTTGGTGCTTGTAGTGCTGCGTGAGCCCTGGGCCAAAGACGTCGACGAATTCGAACAGGATTGGGACTGGCAGTATCGCGTCCTGCGCTTGGAAGACGGCAAGTACACTCAGCAGGTCTATCGCGATAATCAGCCAGCAGGCGAGAAGGTCATGCCGCGTCAGGCGAACGGCTCGCCCTGGCAGGAGATCCCGTTCCAGTTCCTCGGCACCGTGGACAACAACGAGACGCCAGATCCGCCCCTGCTGTTGGACATTGCCGACCAGAACATTGCCATGTACCGCAACAGCGCCACGGTTGAGGAAGCGGCGCACATTTGCGGGCAGCCGGTTCTACACATCGACATCGGCGAAACGTCCACTGACGAATGGACGGAGCTTAACCCGAACGGCATCAGTATCGGTGCTCGTCGAGGCGTGCAGACGCGAGGTGGCGGCACGATGGCCATGGTGCAGGCCGAAGAGCGCAATCTGCCCCTGAAGCTCATGGAGCAGCGCCGAGAGGATATGGTTGCTCTGGGGGCCAAACTGATCGAGCGTGGCGCATCCAATGAAACCGCAGAATCAGTTCGCGAGCGCAGTGGTTCCGAGTCGGCCAATCTGTCTAGTGTGGCGGGCAACGTCTCCGATGGCATCCGCAACGTTCTGGAGTGGTCGCTGGCCTTCATGGGCGGATCCGGTGAGATCGAGTTCGAGTTGTCGCGTCAGTTCTATGACGTCACTGCTGACCCGCAAGACGTTATGGCCCGCATTCAAGAGCTTGATCGTGGCCTGATCGCCAAGAGCGACTACCGCACCTGGCGGCGGAAGACGGGTGGCATCGAGCCGGATCGCAGCGACGAGGATATTGACGCTGACGTTGAGGCTGGCGGGACTGCCATAGGGGCGCTGTGATAAAATCAGCTTGTGGCTAGGCCTGTACAGCCGAAAAGCGGTAACGCCTACCGCCTGCCACACCTCCAAGGCGATAGCGAGAGGCGACGTTATGACCGATAAGGAATTACTGGAGCGTGCTGCCAGGGCTGCTGGATACAACTTCGATGGCAACCTGAAGCACGACAGGTACAGCAGCAATATTTGGGACCCGCTTTTTGACGACGGTGATGCGTTTCGGCTGATGGTTGCTTTAGGTATCAGTCCAAAGTTTGATGGCTATGCAGATATGGCCACGCAAGACGAGCTAAGCAAAACCCGCCGCGCCATCGTTCGAGCCGCCGCTGAAATGGCCGGCTAGATTGCAACAAGAACACCACTAGCCCAGCTATAACGCTGGGCTTTTTTACGCCTGGAGCCTGACCCATGACGGCAGACGTAAAGTTATTGGAAAGGCTGGTCAGGCATCAAATCCTCAATCAGCGCTTTGCAGGCGGCCAAATCAAGGCCGCCCTTCCCATCATCCGCCAGCTCGCAAAAGACCTGCGTAAGCGCATCCAGTCAGCCGAGGCCACCGAGTTCCAGATGGGCCGCATGGTCGCCCTGGAGCGCGATATTCAAGCGCTGGTCGCCACCGCTACCGGCGACATTCAGGGCGTGCTTGAGCTTGAAGACTTTGCCGTACAGGAAGCCGAGTTCACGCAGAAGCTGCTAGGCGCATCGGTGTCGATCGATCTTGCCGAAGGGCTGGACCTTGATGCTATTCGCGCGATCACCACGCGCCGGAAGTTACGCCTGGTCAGCGGCGATACCGTTAAGAATCTGACGATCCCTGAAATGTGGGACGAGTTTAGCGAGGCCGCTGGGCGTGATGCCATGCGTGTCGTGCAAGCGGGTGTGCTTGAGAGCAAGACGCAGCAGCAAATGGCGAGGGGCGTGGCCGAACTGGTCACTACCCGCAGCCGCAGACAGGCAGAGACGGTCGTTCGCACGGCGGTCAACGGCATAGGCGGCGCTGCCCGCAACGAGGTCTATGGCGCAAACCGCGACATTCTGGAAGGTGAGCGTTTCCTGGCCACTTTGGATTCATCCACCACATACCAATGCGCAGGGCATGACCAGTCCGTTCATCCGCTAGGCCGTGGCCCTATGCCGCCGCTACATTTTGGATGCGTCCTTCCTGATTGCGACGTAACGCCCAGTGGCGCTATCTCGTACGTTACGAAACGGCCATTCAATGGTGAAGTGATCGTCATCCGAACGCTGGGCAATCGCGAGCTGACCGTTACTGGCAATCATCCGGTAATGACGGATAGGGGATTCATCCCGGCCAAGCTCCTCAAGCAAGGCGACCGCGTGGTCAGCAGTCTCGGCACTGACTCCTTGAGAGCGAGCAGCAATGACGACCAAGTGGAATCCGTTATTGAGGATCGTTTTGATGCGCTCCTCAGCTCTGGCCGCATGCAGCCCGTTCCAGTGCCATACGCCCCCGAAGATTTCCACGGCGACGTTACCGAAGAGGAAGTCGGCGTTGTACTTGTCGATAGCGAACTGTCGGATGCCATGGTATCCACGCTCGCGCATCAATTCGTCAAACGTTTCCTCAAGGTAACTGGATCGAGAGCTTTGGTTGGCGAATCTGCTGGCCGCGAGTTTGCGGAGTTCGTCTTCAGTTTTTACATGGCCGAGAGATGCGGCGTGAGCTTTGGCGGTGAGTCTAGCGACCTCCTCAGGGCTCGCATTATCCATGCGGGCCTGCTGCTGCTCGGACCGGTTGCGGGGCTTACGCCCAGAATCAATCAGCAGGTTATTGATGACGCTGGCAGAGACACCAAGCTCTTTGCCAATGCCGACCGAACCCCTGCCCGCCTCCCACATGCTGATGACCATATCGGCATCGAGGGATTTATGTCGGGGCTTTCTACTGGTGTCGACGCCGTGCTCTTTGGCGGCTCGGTAGCAGACGGAGCGGCTGATGCCAGTTATGCGGGAGACTTCCGGGGGCTTTACCCCTTGACGGAGGAGCTCGACACAGTGAGCGAGGTCGGCAGAAGGAGTTTTAGCGGTCATGTGTTTAACCTTATGTGCGGAGACGGAGTTTATTCTGCATCCGGCATTATAACACATAACTGCCGAAGCATTCGCGTGCCAGTAATTAAGGAGGAGTATCGCATCGCCACGCAAGGCGAGCGCGCCTCCATGGATGGTCCGGTAAGCAATCAGCTCACTTATGGCGGATTCCTTCGTAATCAGTCGAGAGAGTTTCAGGATGACTATCTAGGGCCACGCCGTGCCGAGCTGTTCCGCTCAGGCCAGATCAAGATCGACCAATTCACCGACGACATGGGCCGCACATTGACGCTTGACCAACTCCGGCAGCGTTACGACCTCACGATGGAGTAAATCATGGATAACTATTCAGACATTGAGCTGCTAGCCGAGCTTGTTAAGCGCAATCTACAGCGCGTAACGGTCGCACCGGCAGCTCGCCAGTACGCAACGCCGCACAGTGACCTATGTATCGGTATCGGCGCAGACCATACGGCTGATATCACGATGGATGATGATGCGCTAATGGAGCTTCGTCGTCTGACTCCTAACGCTTAACACCACTAACCAGAATCAACACAGCCCTGCTCTCGAGCGGGGCTTTTTTATGGGCGCGCGGGGCGCGTCTGAACCAACGCTCGGGGAGCGACTGATGGCACTTAAGTTTGAAATCACCAAGGAAGAATTCGAAGCGCTCGACGAGGCGCAGCAAGCGCTTTATGCCGCGAAAGGCGACGGCTACCAGCTTGAAGTCGAGGGCATCGACGACGGCGCGGAGCTGAAAGAAGCCTTGCGCAAGGAGCGTGAAGAGCGCGCCGAGGCCAAGCGCAAGCTGAAAGAATTCGAATCCGACGCTGAGCGCAAAGAGCGCGAGCGCTTGGAAAAGCAGCAGGAATGGGAGCAGCTAGCTAAGAGCGAGCGAGAGCGCGCAGAGAAGACAGACAAGGAGCTGGCCGAGCTACGCGACAAAGTAGCGAACAGCGCCCGCGATAGCGAAGCGGCCACCATCTGTGCCGGACTGATCGACAAAGAGGCAACCGGCGGCGTTCAGCGCTACAACCTTCTGACCAAAGAAGCCAAGCAGTTCATCAGTCACACCCCAGAAGGCATCAAGATCAATGGCCCAGATGGCGAGGCGTGGAGCGCCAAGCAGCTGGGCGAGCACCTATCACAGCAATACCCATTCCTTGTGGATGGCAGCAAGGCGAGCGGGGGCGGCGCCCCAGGCTCGAGCGGCGGCGGGGCCGTCACGAAGAAGCTCAGCGACATGAACGACGCCGAGCGGCTCAAGTTCAAGCAAGACGATCCCGAGGGCTTCCGAAAAGCCCTGCAAAACCGATAAGAGGTAATACCCGATGGCTACCGTACGCCTATCCGATGTTCAGTTTGATCCCGATGTTTACCTGTCCTACGTGCAGGAAGACCGCACCGCCAAGAACGCCTATATCGCGTCTGGCGTTGCAGTTACTAACCCGCAGCTCCAGGCCCGAGCCAATGGCGAAGGCGAAATTACCACCATTCCTTACTGGAAAGACCTCAACGCTGACAACGAGAACATGTCCAGCGATGACCCGGCAGCCTACGCCACCCCCGAGAAAATCGGCACCGGCAAAATGGTGGCCCGCAAGCTGTTCATCAACAACTCCTGGCAGTCTGCCAACCTTGTATCCAGCCTGACAGGCGGAGAAGACCCGATGCGCCAGATTGCATCGCGTACGTCTGCTTACTGGCAGGAGCGTTTTGCTGCCCGCATTCATGGCGCTACCCAAGGCATCTTTGAAGACAATGACGCTGGCACTGGCGACATGATCTTTGATGTAGCCGTTGAAGACTCCGCCGCTGTCACTGCTGACAACAAGTGGACGTTTGATGGCTTTGTTGATGCTCGCGCCACAATGGGCGAATCAGCAAGCGACCTTACTCTGCTGGGCGTTCATCCGGACACCATGACGCAGATGATCAAGCAGCAGGCCATCGAGTTCATTCAGGATGCGGATACTGGCGTCATGATCCCGACTTATAACGGCTACCGCGTCGTTGAAGACAAGAAGCTGCCGGTTATTGCCGGTTCCGTTTCTGGCTTCAAGTACGTGTCTGTGCTGTACAAGGCGGGCGCCTTTGGCTACGGCGAAGGCTCTCCGAAGTATCCGACCGCAGTCGAGATGGACGAGCTTGCTGGTAACGGCGCAGGCGTTGAAACCCTGGTTGAGCGTAAGGAGTGGCTGATCCACCCCGAGGGCTACCAGTGGACAGAAACCACTGTGACCGGACAGTCCCCTACCGCTGCTGAGTTTGAACTGGCGGCTAACTGGACGCGTGTGTTTGAGCGTGAGTCGGTCGGTATCGCCTTCTTTGTCCACAATTAAAGACAGATGTATTAAGTAAAACGTATTCGCGCTATGATTCCCCTGAGTAGTTTATTCAGGGGAATTTAATGACTAGCGTGCTTGCGGGATCAGTGTTTGGGGAGCTGACAGTCGTGTCGGTGTTTACCGGAACTCGCTCAAGCGGAAAGGCCAAATGGATGGCCTCATGCAAATGCTCTTGCGGGGCGATGATTGATGTTGAGAAACACAATCTAAAGACCGGCAACACGACTAGATGCAGGGCGTGCGCCAATGCCGTCAGAGGTCTGACAAGGAAAAGCCACGGCCATTCAGGTAATGCCGTTAGGTCAAGCCCCATAGAAAAGAAGTGTTATTACACATGGCAGGCTATGAAGCGCCGCTGTTACAGCCAGCTAGACAAGCGCTTTGCTGACTACGGCGGGCGCGGCATCAGTGTTTGTGATCAGTGGCGCGACTCGTACGAAGCCTTCTTTTCTGACATGGGCTTACCGCCAAGCATGGGCCATCAGATAGACAGGGAAGACAATGATGGGAATTATTCCCCAGAGAACTGCCGATGGATAACGCGCAAAGGTAATTCTCGAAACAAGCGCAATAGCCGTAATATTTCCGCCTTTGGAAGGGTTGCGACTATAGCTGAATGGGCTGAAGAAACAGGCCTGCTGCCCGACACTATTTCAATGCGGATTGCTCGTGGTTGGGATGGCGAGAAGGCGGTATCCAAAAGGCTTGCTAAGCCTGGAGGCGAAAAGCCTGTTAGCTGCCCGTCAGGGGATTTCCAGTCAGTGGCTGAGTGCGCAAGGTTCGCTGGGATGAGTCATTCCGGCATCCTTGGGCGCATATCCTCGCCAAACTATCCAGATTGGCGATACAAGTAAAACCCAATCAGGCCGCCATTGAGCGGCCTTTTTTATGAGAGGTAATTGACATGGCAGACGCCAACGAGAACAAACAGGCTGAAGGCCCAGCGCCTAAGCGCAACAAAGACGGCTTCATCCCCGGTCAGCGCGTGACGCAGAAAGAGATTGCAGAATATCGCAACAAGCAGCGTAAAGCCGCCAAGAAGTAATGTTACCGGGCGGTGAAAGCCGCCCACCTATTCCCGTCAGGAGGTTCTATGCCCGCTCGCATCAATAAGCCGAGAACAAAACAGGCAAAGCGCCGCCTGGCGTCGTCAGACTTTTACCGTCGCCAACAGCAAGCCCGCATTCGAGAGCAAGCACGGCAGCAGGAGCCTGAGTCATGAGCGATTACATCACCGTCGCCAAAGCCGACGAACTGCTTGGCGCTGGCTGGCAGGGTGACGGCGATGCCGATCAAGCCGTTATGGAAGCCAATGTGTGGCTGTCTGCCCGCAACCTGCCCGATGACCCTGTGCCGAGCGCTGTGGAGCGTGCAGGGGCGTTGCTGGCCAAGGAAGCGGCAAAGGGTGAGCTCTACGCGTCAACCACTGGCAGCGTGAAGCGCAAACGGGTCAAGGCGGACACGGTAGAGAGCGAAACCGAGTATACGACCGGCGACAATCGCCAGTCGGGCACCATGCGGCTTGTTCTCGACCTGCTTCGGCCCTGGCTTAGCTCCGGCTCCACCTTTGACGTGAGGCGCGCATGAGCTTACGTGACGATCTACAGGCAGATATTGCCGAGGCGTTCGATGACGTTGACGGCCTGGCTGATGCGGTCCAACCATTCACCTGCGAGCGTGAGGTGGTCGACGGCGAATATGACCCGATCACCGGCGAGACCCCGCAGACGATCATCGGCTACCAGGGACGCGGGGTATTCGGCGGCTTCCGCTCATTCGAGATTGACGGCACTCGCATCATGGCCACCGATACCAAGCTGACCGTGCTGCAAAACGAGATATGGCGCACTGAGAGCGGCGAGGTGACCGATACGCCGGAATCACCAAAGGTTGATGACGTCATCAACGGCCTGGCGGTGATGGACGTTCGAAAGGATCCGGCGAGCGCCACCTGGACGGCCCAGCTACGCAAGACGTGAGGTGCTTATGGCATGGTCAAAACCGCTCGGCGGATTCGCCCGGGAAGTGGAGCAGACTCAAAACAAGCGGCTGCGTGCTGCTGCCCTGCAAGGGTTTTCGGGTGTGATTGAGCGAAGTCCCGTTGATGAAGGGACTTTTAGGGGTAACCACCGCGTGAGCGTTGGCTCTCCTGATAATGCCTATGACGAAGACCTTACTGATAGCGCTGGTGACAAAACCCTATCAGATGGCTTCCAGATTATCGGGCAAGTAAATAATCCATTCGCCGTTATTTACGTTCAAAATAATTCACCGTACGGCCCGCCCTTAGAAAATGGCTCCTCTAAGCAGGCACCCCAGGGCGTATATGCCATCACCTTTAACGATTTAAAAGAGGCGGCTGGCCGTGACTTTTGAGCAGATACGAATTGCGGTGGAGTCAAAACTGGCTTCCTGGGATGGCGTGCCCGTCGAGTATGACGGCGCGCCGCAGTCTCAAGAGTTGATAGCGGCGATTGAGGCTAAGCAAAGCTGGGCCAGAGCAACCATACAGCATGGCAACAGCTCTGCACCCTACAAAGGCTCGGAGCCGGGCATTCGCCGTACTGGGCTCTTGACCTTTCAAATATTCACCGACAAAGACAAAGGCTCGCGCCCTGCCGCCCTGCTGGCTGACTCACTTGCCGAGCACTTCCAGTTCTATCGCAGTGGCGGCCTTGAGCTGCTAACGGCTAGTGTCCAACGGGTCGGCCCTGATTCGGGTTGGTATATGTACTTGGTCAGCGTGCCCTTCCGCGCCGGATAGTCCAAACAAATCACCCCAATGGCCCGCACTGAGCGGGCTTTTTTATGCCCGCAAAACGCCATAGGAGAACACCATGAGCAGCGGTTCGCAGATCGTTACGTACATCGTAGCCGAAACCACGCCAGGCGAAACGCCTGCCACGCCCGCATATGACACCCTGCGCCTGACCGGCAATAGCATGACGCCGACAGTGGGCACCGAGCAGTCTGACGAGATCCGCGCTGACCGCATGTCAGGCGGCAATATCATCACCTCGCTGGATTACTCGGGCGATCTTTCGTTTGAGCTGTCCGCCCTGACCTTTGATGACCTGCTGGAGGCGGCGTTCTACGGCACCTGGGCAACCGATGTTCTGGAGGTCGGCTCCGACCGGCACACCTTCACGGTGGTGAAGGGTTACAAGGACATTGGCGTCTGGACAACCTTCCGTGGCGTCCATGTGGGCTCGATGAGCCTGGAAATTCCCGAGGAAGGCAAGGTCACCGGCTCGTTTACGTGCATGGGCCTGGATTATGAGGACGGCACGACCGACCCGACCGCTAGCGGCACGATCAATGCACCGACCTCGACCGTTCCGTTTGGCTCAGCGACCAGCGTGGGTGACATCACCATCAACGGCGCAAGTCTTGCGGGCGAGGCGTGCATCTCTGCCTTGTCGCTTGAGATCGATAACACCATGCAGGTGCAGCGCTGCCTTGGCAAAGCAGGCCCCGGCGCGCTGATTGCTACCCGCGCCAATATTACCGGCTCCGTGACAGTCGCGTGGTCTGCCGCGTCATTTGAGTTGTGGAAGAACACTTTAACACGAGAGGCGATTAGCTTGGTTTTCCCGCTAACAGATGCCGCCGGTAACGAGTACATCTTTGAAGTGCCGCAGGCCGAGGTCGATGGAGACTTACCCGACGGTGATAACGAGTCAATCGTACAGGTCGAGCTTAATATCTCGGCGAAACTGTCGCCGGTAAAGGTGACTCGAACATTGGCTGCATAAGACTTGATGCAGTAGAATATTAGCGTGCGGCTAGGCTTAGCGGCCGAAACGGGAGCACGTCACTCCTTTGCCGCACCCCTTCAAATGACGATAACGGTGACGACGTTATGATAGAAAAACAGAAACTGCTTCAAAGACTGCTTTCCTACGACCCGGCTACCGGCATATTTTTCTGGCGAACAAGGTCTGGCGAGCTATTTCGTTCTGAGCGCGCGTGTAATGCTTGGAATGCCCGTTTTGCAAACAAGGAAGCTGGGCACACATGGGAGAGAAAAGATGGTTATCGTTACAGAATAATTCAGTTTGACGGGTCTCTTCGTAGGGCTCATCGACTGGCGTGGCTCTACATATACGGAAAGTGGCCAGAAGGCGAGATCGACCATATTGATAGAGATGGCACCAACAACAGAATTGAAAATCTTCGCGTTGTTGATAGCTCAGGCAATAGCAGCAATCTCTCAAAATACAGAAACAACACCAGCGGGTTTACAGGCGTTCATTTGCACAAGCCATCAGGGACTTGGCACGCTTACATCAAAGAGCGCGGAAAGAAAGCTCACCTTGGGAGCTTCAGCACTATGGAAGACGCATTAGCAGCACGCAGAGAAGCAGAAATCAGGCTTGGATATAGCGCAGGACATGGAAAGCCGAGGCCCTTCTAGCAAGACCTCTTTCGAAAGTGCATAGCCCGCCCCGAGCGGGCTTTTTTACGGCTTAATTTCGAGCGTCAGGGCTTACCGCGACCCTGGCGCTTTTTTAATTCGCGGAGCGGAGATAGATCAATGAGCTTCAATGCAAAGCGCAACGACCCTTCTAAATTCACCGAAGGCACATGGGTAAATATCCTGGGCGGGCAATTCAAGGTGGCGCGAGCTGGCAGCGCCGAGTACGAAAAGGCACTTGAGGATTGCGGCTATCGCAAACAAGAAGAGCCACAAGCCAAGCAGGAAGCGCTCTACACAGCTATCGCCACCGGCATATTGAGGGATTGGCGAGAAGTGGTAGATTGCAACGACAAGACCATCCCTTACAGCGTCGAAAATGCCGTTGAAGTGATGCTAGAAAACCCTGATTTAGTTGGCCGTATTCTGAACGAGGCCAGCGACCTTGCCAACTTTCGCCGCGAAGACCTGGAAAACCAGAAAAAAAAGCAATAGCCGCGCTTGAGTATGAGCTGCGAGCGTCAGGCAAGGAGACCAAGCTGGCAACGATTGCGGCAAAGCTGGGCATTGCTGATAAGTTTGAGAAGCCCGAGATAGACAGTCGTACCGCCTTCTGGCTTGATGTCTACTCGCTCGCTGAGCGCGGCAGGCCTTACACGCATGGCTACCCCTTACCCTTGCGCCCCTTAGACATTATCGCCCTTGTGAACGCCTTGTCGCTCGCTGCTGAGCCTGATGAGGCGGTAGTAGTTGTGTGCTCTATGGATGACGCCTGGATTAAGTGGCGGGATAGTAAGCAAGGGAAGAAAGCCAAGTAAAGGGCATGAATTGCCCGAACAAACCTCTGGAGGTCGACAGATGAAAAGTCAAACCGCTCAAAGCAAAGCAGAGAAGTCTGCCCAAAAACATAGCGATGCAGAGGTTTTAAAAAGCCTCAGCCGAGAGATTGAGCAGTCTTCTCTATTTAAATCACTAGCAGCCCGAGAAGAAGGGAGTAAGGGCTATATGCTACTCCCAACTGGCAGAGTGCTTATTTCAGATAGCCTGCTCGACAGGCTGTTATTTCCTAAGCTGCCGGTTCACTAGCGTATCCATAATATCGTCAGAGACTGCCGTAGGAATATTTTCTCCAGGAAATACAGTTTCAAAAACCTTTCTTGGGATATCGTCACCCATTTCAGCATCCCTCGCAGCCGCAATTACTGCGCCGCCAAGGTAGGATTTCGCTTTAGCCTCATCAATCTCTCTCATAAATACGCCCATCGCTATGAGCGTTTGTATCGTTTGATTCAAGTAATCAGGACTCGACATTGGTAAATCTCCTAGCTTGTGGTGAGCGTAGAGAGTATCAGTCGACGTAGGCGAGATGCAGACTGTGTATTAATACATGCCCTACCCCTCCCCTCCCGCCTGCGCTACGATTGGGGAAACTGAGGAGGGATTATGACCAAATGGGTAGCTATTGCATTTATCGCGCTGGCATTTGCAGGCGGTGCTCAAGCTCAGCAAGTTGATCAAGAGAGCCTGAGAATCCAACTGATGAGCTACAGCACGGTAAAAGACGTCGCCTTTACAAGTAGCGGCAATGTTTATGTTGGCGTTCTAGATAACGGCAACAACCGAGACGGCTACGCAATGTCGGTTTGCGAAGATGTTCGAGAGTTCGCCACTGGCAGTGGCCGCGTGCTGGTGAAGATGATTGATATAGCCGTCGCTGCTAGAGGAGATGGCTTTGAGCAGCTCGGCAAATATTGGTGCGAGATATAGCTTTGCACATCGGAATACAACCCGCCTCGGCGGGCTTTTATTTACTAGCTCGCTTATGCGGGCTTTTTTTATGCCTGGAGACAGCCTGTGTCATATTCCTCTCGCCTAGAGCTACAGATAGATAGTCGCACAGGGGAACGGTCTCTACGGCGCGTAGAAGATCGCCTGCAGGGCGTAGAGCGAGCTGGCGACCGTGCGCAAGGCTCAATGCGCGACATGTCGGGCAGTCTTGATAGCGTCCGCCGCGTGGCTATTCTGGCCTCTGGCGCGCTGGCCGGCCTAGGCCTAGCTCAGTTCTCACGTAACACCTTTGGCGCTATCAGTAGTGCTCAAAAGCTTCAAGCATCGCTAGAAACTGTCACCGGCTCAGCCGATGCAGCGGGCCAAGCGTGGGAATCACTTCTAGAGTTTGCCAGCGAAACACCGTTTACGCTGGAGCAGTCGGTACAGGGTTTTATTCGCATGAAGTCATTGGGGCTAGACCCGACCAATGACGCGCTGCGCTCGTTCGGCAACACCGCCTCAGCCATGGGCAAGGACATGATGCAAATGGTGGAGGCGGTAGCAGATGCCACCACAGGTGAGTTCGAACGCCTAAAGGAATTCGGTATTCGTGCCAGTAAGGAAGGCAATCAAATTACATTCACCTTTCAGGGCGTGGAGACTACTGTTCGCAACAGCTCAGAGGCTATTAGCGAGTACCTGCAAAGCATAGGCGAAAACCAATTTGCGGGCGCCATGGCCGATCAAATGGACACGCTGGGCGGAAAGATGTCGAACCTGCAGGATTCCGTTTACCAGCTTTATATAGCTATTGGCGACGCGGGCGCGACTGACGCTTTCAGCGGGTCAATAGACAGAGCGGCTGACTCGGTCGAGCGACTTACAGCAGCTATTGAAAATGGTGCATTTGATGATCTTATTGGCTTTTTCCAAGACGCTAATGCCGAGGGTAATGCCTTTATAGCTGAGATATACGGCATTAAAGAAGAAGCTGTTGGAATGAAAAACACCTTGAGCGCAGGTCTTCTAGAGATAGAGGCGAGCTTTCTAGATATGCGCGCGACCGGTGTTGAGGCGTTCGCAGGGCTTGCGGCAGGCGCAGCCGATACAATCAACAAAGGCCTGGTTCCGATACAGCAAGCACTGAATTACCTCGATGAAACCTTTGCCAATCTACTCGAAAATGTCGGCAATCTGCTCGGCCCTGCTGGTGGTAACTTCATCGCCCAAGCAGAAGCAATTCGAAATGGGCTGATTGACCCCCAAGGACTTGCTGTTGAATCTCTTGAAAATACCTCCGAAGCGTTACGCCATCAAGCTGAAGCAGCGCGACAATCTGCCGAGGCTATTAGGTCAGGCGGAGAGGCTGCTAGCCAGGCATCAAGCTTAGGATTTAAACCGCTTTCAGGCTGGTTGTTCGATGTTGAGCAGGCAGCTAGCGGCGTTAGCAAAGGGGTGAATGAGGCATCGGGAAGCACAAAAGAAGCCCAACGCCAAGCCGATCAATTCGCCAACTCCCTACGCTCCCTAGAAGAACAGCTATTCCCGCTTGAAGCCGCCCAGCGTCAGTATCGCAGCGAGCAGATGTTGCTCCAAACAGCGCTCATGAACGGCACCATTGGCATTGAGCGCTATATGGATGCATGGCAGCGCCTGCAAGATGCGCAGCGCTCAGACGAGAACTGGCAAGAGGCCTACGGCTTCACCGGTAACTCAGTCAACGAAGTGGATAAGCTCAGCGACGCAACCCGCGACCTGGGGCTGACGTTCGAGAGCGCGTTTGAGAACGCGATCGTCAACGGCGAGGGTTTCCGTGATGTGCTGGATGGTATCTACCAAGACATTCTGCGACTTTCTGTGCGCAAAGGCATCAGCGACCCGTTTGTTAAAACCATATCCGGCCTAGATTGGGGCGGCATGTTTGGCTTCGGGGGCGGTGCTACCTCATACAGCGGATGGGCCGGAAGCGCTACATATTCCGAAGGCGGCTACACCGGCCCTGGCGCCAAGATGGATCCGGCGGGCATCGTCCACGCGGGCGAGTTCGTGGTGAAGAAAAGCGTCGTCGATAACCCTGGTGTTCGCCCCTTTCTCGAAAGCCTCAACCGCAAGGGTTATGCCGAGGGCGGCTATGTGGGTGGCGCTTCATCAGGAAGGCCGGTTGCACCCCAGTTCAACGTAGAGATTCACACCCCACCAGGCATGTCTGCTAGGACTGAGGAGCGTCAAAACGCTAGTGGTGGCCGTGACTGGCTTGTTATGCTTGATGAGGGGGTGGCGGCCAACATAAAAAAATCAGGCTCGCAGACCCAGCGCGCCATGCAAAACAAGTTTGGCGCACAGCGTACGCTAACAGGAAGAGGCTGATATGCAGATTAGTGAATTCGAGTCCAGGGTGCTAGATGTAGTAAACAGTTACTATCTTGCCGATAAGCCGTCAGTTGAAGGCGAGGACATCTACGACATTGCGAGAGAAGCAGGTATTGCATCAGCCCGAGTGATTGCGGTATTGCGACACCAGGGCCCGTTGACTAGCGACACGCTTGACCATATTGCTTCCATGGAAAAAGAGTTCGTTGGCATGTTCACTGAAAGCATGCTTCGAAATGCGCGTGAGGCGGGCTACGACGTTGACATTCCGCCTACTTAATTGCAGTCACGCGGCAAACCCTAGCACCGAACATTCGGGGCTTTTTTGTGCATGAAGGAAAATCAATATGCCCACTTGGCCCGCCTCACTACCGCAAAGCCTCAACATCGGCGCTTCTCGCAAGGCGCAGAAAGGGATGATTCGCTCAGAGCCCGACACCGGCCCCGCCAAGACACGCCGCCGATTCACCGCTGTTAGCGTGGATTACTCGGGCGACATGGTGCTGTACGGCTCTGAAATGCAGACGTTTCTCGCCTTTCATGATGACGAACTGGCCATGGGGGCGCTGCAATTTGACTGGACAGACCCCGTAGATGACAGCGCGGCTAAGGTGCGAATCAAGGAATACCAAAGCGAGGTCATCGGCGGCAACGAAGACCCAGCAAGGCGCGTCTGGCGGCTGTCACTTGAGATCGAGGTATTGCCATGAGCCTACGTGAATCCGCCTTTGCTGAGGCGACAGGCGACGTCTGGTTGCCGCTGCTGACCATCTCGCACCCTGACATCAATCCGTCTATTCGCGTTGTTTTCAACACTCAGGCCATCGTCAGCCGGGGCGACGAGTTCTTGCCCTTCCCGTTCGACGTCAAACTGCCGAACGAGACGGACGATGCGCCCAGCCGTGCGCGGCTGATCATCGACAACGTGTCACGCGAAATCGCCCAGGCCGTGCGCTCCATACGCACCTCGCCCTCGGTAATGATCGAGATCATACGGGCCGATGCGCCGGATACCGTCGAGATGAGTTGGCCGAATTTCTGGTTGCGCAATGTGAGCTGGAACGCGCAACAGGTATCAGGCGAGCTTGTCCTCGAGGATTTAACCGACGAGCCGTATCCGGCCGGCACGTTCACGCCCGCGAGCTTCCCTGCCCTTTTCTGACCCGAGGCACCCATGACGCTTAATGAATTTGTCGGACAGTCCATTGGGCTGCCTTTCCGGCCGCATGGCCGTGGGCCAGACGCATACGACTGTTGGGGGCTTGTCTGCGAGGCGTACCGGCGGATCAGCGGCTTGGAGTTGGACGATTACGGCGGCGAGTACACGACGCTCAAGGACATCGAGCGGCTGAAGCGCATCTTCTCACGCGAGTGCGGCACGACCTGGCAGCGCATTGAGTCGCCAGAGCCGATGGACGTGGCGGTGATCTTCCGGCGAGGCCGAGCTATTCACGCAGGCATCTATCTTGGCGACGGTCAGATTATGCACGTCGAACATGGCATCGAAACCACCGTCCAGCACGCCACCGACTTCCGCGTGGAAGGCTATTACAGACCGAAGGAGCGCCCATGCAGGTAATCGCCGCCAATCATCCGCTGCGCTCTGATCTCGCGCCGGTGTCCGCCCGGGAAGGCATGACGCTGACTGATATCCTCGAGCAAGCACAGCCAGACCCCGTCCTTCGTGCGCACGCCCATATTTTTGTGGGTGATGTTCGCGTGCCGCGTGAGCGCTGGGCGTTGGTTCGCCCTAAGTCTTCAAGCATCGTGACCATCCGCGTTGTACCTCAGGGCGGGGGTGGTGGTGGAAGCAAAAACCCGCTCCGCACGATTCTGACGATTGCTGTAGTGGCCGCAGCCGCTGCGGTCACAAGCGGGGCCGCCCTTGGTGGCCTGGCGTCCGCCGTGCCAGGAGGTGCCGCCGTTCTAGGGGCCGCTGTAGCTGTGGGCGGCAACCTGCTCGTCAACGCCATCGCCCCGATTCGCGGGCCCTCGCTTGATGGTCGATCCGGCACGAGCAAACGCGATAGCGCCACGCTCAGCATTGAAGGTGCGCGAAACACGGCCAAGCCTTTCGGCGTGGTGCCGGTCGTGCTGGGTAAGCATCGGCATGTGCCGCCACTGGCAGCCCAAAGCTATACCGAGGTGCTGGGCGACGACCAGTATTTGCGGATGCTTGTCGTGTGGGGATACGGGCCGCTACAGATAACCAATTTACGCATCGACGACACGCCTTTATCGTCATTCGAGGGCGTGCGCGTGGAGACGCGCCAAGGGCGCTCGGGCGACGCGCCGCTAACGCTATTTCCCAGCCAGGTGGTACAGCAAGATTTAGGGATACGCCTTCGCCAGGATGAAGGCTGGCAGGTGCGCACATCGGGATCAAATGCCGACGAGCTGAGCGTTGACATCGCATTCCCGCAGGGCCTGACGAAATTTAGTGATGCAGGCGACCGAGCACCACGCCGGGTCGGCGTTCAAATCGCTTATCGGCAAGTCGGGGAGATCGATTGGAAAATCCCCAGCTTTTCAGACGCAACAACGCCTTCTTCTTGGTTTTCTATCTCCTCGACAGGCAACCGGGAGATTAGCTTTACTCATAAGCGCACGTCAGCTATTCGGCATGGTTTCCGCTGGTCTGTGCCAAGAGGCCAATACGAGGTACAGCTGCGGCGCGTAACGAGCGACACCGACGATCCGCAAACAAGTGACACCACCGTATGGTCGGCGCTGCGAACAATCACTGACGACAACCCCATCCAGTTTGATCAGCCAGTGGCTGTGACAGCTTTATCGATTAAGGCAACTGACCAGCTAAACGGCACCGTTGACCAGTTGACGGCTGACGTTTCAAGCTATGTCAAAAGCGTATGGACGGGCAACGAGGTCATCACCAGCAACCCCGCTCACCTTTACCGCCATGTGCTTCAAGGCGCTGCGAATGCTCGAGGCTTGAGCGATAGCCGTATTGATATCGATGGACTTCAGGATTGGGCTCAGCACTGCAACGAGGAAGGTTTCGAGTTCAACATGGTTCGGGACTTCCAAGCGTCAGTGTGGGAGACCTTGGCCGACATTGCTGCTGCGGGGCGTGCATCGCCTTCCCAACGAGATGGCAAGTGGGGCGTTGTCGTTGATAAGCCGCAGCCGTATCCGGTGCAGCACTTCACGCCGCGCAATAGCTGGGGATTCGAGGCAGAAAAGACCTTTCCTGATCCGCCTGACGCCTTCCGCATCCGCTTTTCATCGCGCGAGTCGCAGTATGAGCAGGACGAGCGCATCGTCTACGCGGATGGCTACAACGCCAGCAACGCGGAGGTGTTCGAGTCACTGGACGCGCCGGGCATTACCGATCCGGCACATATTTGGAAGTTTGGGCGCTTTCACCTTGCCCAGGCGATCCTTCGCCCTGAACGCTGGACGCTGAATCTGGATTTCGAGCATCTTGTTGCTCGGCGAGGCTCTTGGGTCAAGATCACCCACGATGTACTTCTCGTCGGCTTGGCATCAGGGCGCATCAAGGAAGTGCTGACCGACGTCGACGGCAATGCCACAGGCTTCGTCTCTGATGAACTGCTGAGCATGGAAGCAGGCACGACCTACGGCGTGTCTATTCGCACCGTAGGCGATGCGGCTATATCACGTGAGCTGGTAACAGTCGACGGCGATAACCATATTGTCGATTTTGCTGTTCCGATTCCTGCCGCCTCAGCACCAATGACCGGTGATTTGTTCGGGTTTGGCGAATCCGGCAAAGAGACGGTCGACGCCCTGGTGCTCTCCATCGAGCCGCAGTCGGATCTCGTCGCCCGCCTCGTGCTAATTCCCTACAGCCCTGAGGTCTACGACAGCGACACTGGCGAGATTCCCGCATTTGACCCGGGCATCACGCCTATTGAGTCCATTCCGGACGCTATGGTAACGGGCGTCCGCACTGGCGAGACCGTGTTAACCGTGGGGCTTGGCAGCACGCTGACGCCGCACGCTGCTATAGCACTGGAAAACCCGCAATACCCGGGCTTAGTAGCCGATGCGCAAATACGGCCTAGCGGCACCGGGGAGCCGTTCGTTGAGGCGTCGATAGCCCGCCGCAACGGCACGGAGATATGGGTTGGCGAGGTAAACGAGGGCGAAACGTACGATTTCCGCGTTCGATGGCTTGATCCGGCTAGGGTGGTCACGGGGCGCTGGTCTTACATCAATGCGCAGATTGTTAGCGGTTCGACAAACCCGCCGCAAGAGCTTCGGGGGCTGACAATTTCGGCGTTCGGGGGTTCCGCGCTTCTGCGATGGGATCAACCGCCCGACATAGATGTTCGCATCGGCGGGGAAATTCGGTTCCGGCACTCGCAGGCCGAGAACGCCACCGTCGCGCAGTGGAACAACAGCACCTCTATCGGGGACTCCGCAAACGGTAATAGCACGACGGCGGTATTGCCGCTAAAGCGCGGCACCTACCTCGCCCGCGTCTACGACAGTGGCGGCAGACCATCGACTGAGATAGCAGCGATTAGCACCAAGCAAGCTAGCGTGCTGGCATTCGCCAATCTCGACTCAGTGACAGAGAGTCCGTTATTCCCTGGCACTAAATCAGGCGTTACCGCAATTGATGGCTCACTTTGGCTGTCAGCGGTTGGGCAGTTCGATGATATTCAGGATTTTGACAGCCTTTCAGCGCTCGATAGCTTCGGCGGGATTGGTACCGAGGGCTACTACACGTTTAGCGGCGGCTTTGATTTCGGAGCATTGCGGCGCGTGCGACTCACTAGCGTCATTGATGCCACGGCAATTAATGTGCTCGACCGCATAGATGAACGTACCGACCTGATCGACACCTGGGAGGATTTCGACGGCACTCTGCAGGCGCAAGCGGATGCGCGTGTGCAAGTGCGCCACACAGATGATGACCCACTAGCCAGTCCAACTTGGACCGTTTGGAATAATCTGGATAGCGCTGAATTCGAAGCCCGCGCTTTTCAATTCCGCGTTCAATTAACCAGCCGTGATCCCGCTTACAACATGCGCGTCGATGAACTCGGCGTGGTCGCAGAGGAGTTAGCATAATGCCCAGAATTGCAGTGCTCGATGAAAAAGGGCTGCTGATTGGCAGCAAGCAGAAAGCCAAGCCCGCCAAGGGTGACGTTGAATGCGGTGACCTACCGTGTGATGGCAGTTACCGACTAATGGAAGGCGCGTTTATTCCGGTAGGGCATGGGCTTGGCAAGCCAGGGCGGCCGCCTGTGTCGCCGTATCACGCGCTTTGCTTAATGATTCGCGCGGTGGAAAAGGGCAGCCCACTGCCGGATGAATGCCTAGCGTGGGCTGATTGGTTTGAAAAATACGGGGGTGCACGCTAATGGCACAGTCAGATCTTAATGTGGCCAACGCTGACGGCGCGACAGTCCGCGCAGACATCAACTCGCAGCTTGAAGCGCTAGCTACTCAGAACAGCGGCCCAACCGCACCGCCTGTCACTTTTCCTTTTATGGCATGGTTTGATACTGCGAACCAATTAATGAAAGAGCGCAACGCTGCTAATACTGGCTGGCGTGTCACCAATCTAGGATTGCCGATCGGCTCTTACCTTGCAGTTCAAACCAACATAGCAGGTGCCGAAGAGCCTGACCCCGCGCGATTTATTAAGCTCACGGCGGGCGAAGACGGCGTAGGCGGATACAACGAAGGGAAACTAATCAGTGAGACGATCACCGGTTCCGCGCCTCTTCTTGTAGCCACGGCTGTAATAGACGACGCTAACAGCCCAATGAACGGCGAAACCGTGCATTTAGTCAACACGGAAAATCGCTACTTAGCACCTGGCGCAACTGCAGGCGCTATAGCAAACGATCAGATGCAGCGGATCACTGGTTCTTTGTTACGCATAGGTAGCAACCGCGTCGTGTTTAGAACAGAGGACACCGGTGGTGTATTTACTGCTGACGGGGGTTTTGACGCGCCGGTTGATGCGGGGAATGGATCAAATACAGGGTTAAGCGGAAATATACAATTCGACTCGGCAAACTCTCCGAGCGCTCGAGCCGGCGATCACACGAACGTCAAGCGTATACAGGCCACGTATTACATGAGGATCAAATAATGCCGTATGCAGCGAATGGCCAGCTATCAAAATCTCCGCTAGAAGGCGGCATTGAAATCACGGACGAACAATACAGGGAAGCCATTGAAGCCGCCCAGCAAGGGAAGCGCGTTGCCGTGCAAGGCGGTGCGTTGCAGCTGCTTTCCAGCGACAAGCGCAAAGTTTACAACACCGCTGACGGTTCGCTTCTGGAAATCTACGCTGACGACGAAACGCCCGTGGGCTATGCCGAAACCGAGCGCCCAAGCGAATTTCACGAATGGGTAAGCGGCGAATGGATCCAAGATGAGCAAGCCGCGCTAGAAGCATGGCGCGAAACAGCCAGCGTCACTTCCCGTCAGGGCGAGCAGCAGCTTATTATCGCGGGACTAGATGAGCAAGTCGAAGCCGCGATTGATGCCATCGCCGACCCATTGCAGCGCAAATTAACCAGCGCTTGGTACCGACGCGCATCGACATGGGAGCGCATGAACCCGGAATTTGTTGCGATGGGCGCAGCGCTTGGGCTGACCGATGAACAGATGGATGAGCATATCCGGGAAGCAATGAAGCTTTAGACGCTGACCACAACTGCAGCAAACCCCGCCGCCTTGAGCGGTTTTTTGTGTCTGAAAAACAGGAGTCCCTATGTCTACGCTCTTAGTCGTCCTAGCTTGCGGCCTGATCATCGCGGTTGTCGGCGTCGTTGGGTTTGTTTACTGGCTGTATCACAACGATAAGGATTCGTTGCGTTAGCGCCTGCCCGTCAATTCCTCGAGTCTATCCGCTGCCTGCTGTGCGGCTCTGTCATAGGGCCGCTCTCGCAGCTTGGCGATTAGCTCGTCGTCTGTGAGTTTGTCCATCACCCCTCCTCTGCCGTATCGGCGTTAACAATCCCCATTACCCGAGCGTACCACTTCCGGTAAGCGTCGGCTTGCTCGTCTAAATAGTCGTGCCTGTCGTACACTTGCCACACGCCTGGTAGGACGTGGCCCAGCATTAGCTCGCAAACGTGCGGCTCGGCCAGCGTTGACCAGTTCGTTCGCGCTGTCTTGCGCAAGTCATACATGGACCAATGTTCCATTGGCCGCTTTAAATGCCTATCTGCCGCTCTCATGATGTTGTAAGGATAGGACAGGACTGAGCTGTTATGCAGGACCACATCTGACGACTCACCGCTGAAAAGCATGTCAGGAATATGCGAGAGCGCCATCGCTTCTTTTATCATCGGTGCCACTTCATCAATGATAGGGCGCTGGAGCGACTTTCCTGTAGCCTTCCCCGTTTTGTGCCTCTCTGGCGGTATCGTCCATACCCCCGCTGTAAAATCAAACTCCTTCCGCTTTGCCCCAACAAGCTCCCCCGGCCGACAGCCAAACAGCAATACCAGCTTGACCAGTATTTTTGACCGGGTCGCCATCCGTGAGCGCTCCATCGCGTGCCATAGCGTCCATATTTCGTCATCGTCAAGCGCCCTGCCCGCTATTCGCTTCCGGTTAACGTGCAAATCCTCAGTGGCGCTAGCCGCTGCAAGCGGCTGGCTTTCAATCAGCCCCCGCCGTGCGCCCCACTTGTGCGCTTGCTTAGTATTGACCAGTAGCCGCTCAGCAATGCGCGGCTTGATGTCTGCCAGCGGCTCCAGCAGGTCCATCCATGGCCGCAGACCCGTACTGTCAGCAGGCAGACTGCCTAGCGTTGGGAATACGTGCAGCTCGAAGGAGCGCAGGATTTCAGCGGCGCCCGCTTTGGTTGGCTCGCAATAGCGAACATACCACTCCCGAATCAAGCTTTCGTTGGTGTATGCGGCAGCAATGGACGCCTGTTCCACCTGTTTCTGTGTCCGCGGGTCATAACCCTGCTCCAGCTGACCACGCCGTTTAATGGCCTCGTCGCGCGCCTCCTTTAGGGTCATGGCGGGATAGGTGCCCAGGTCCAACCGAGACTGCTTGCCCTGGTAGCGGAAACGCAACTGAAAGATCACTTTCCCCGTGGGCGAGACTCGGGCGCTCATTCCATCGCGGTCGGTTTTTACGATGGCTTTTTCCCGCTGCTTTCTATGCACGGATTTAAGCCAAGCGTCGGTTAACGCCATGTGTACATGCTCCCCAGCATATTTCAGATAAGGGGGAGATTATGTACACAGATATGTACATATTAATAGTGCCTTGGAGTGATTTGCTGTGCTTTCTGGTGGGGCGCAGTAATGCGCAAGAGGCAGGAAATGCAATGGTTTAGTGCGGGGCAGTGAGCGTCTTGCAGGGGTAGTGCTTGGTAGTTAGTCGTCGATGTGCGCGATGATCGAGAAGTTTCTAATGTGCTTGATTTTGCTAACTGTTTCTTGGGTCATTGGCCGTTTTTATCCGGTATATGTACGCAACCATGTACGGTTAACAGTCTTGCTGTGGTATACGCAGTAGAAATTTGACGCCATTGTACCGTTACGACGGTCCCGGTGCTATGTGCAAAAAAAAGAGCAAAAAAAACGACAGCCCGTTAAGTGAAAACGGACTGCCGTTATAGAGAGGTTAATCAGTTACTCAAAGCGCAGCGCCACAAAGAGCGAGCGCCCCTCGCGATAGAGGCGTAGCGGAATCGCTCGATCAGTGGGCAACTCCTCCACGATGCGACGCAGCTCTTCAGGCGACGTTAAGCTGCGATGGTCCAGGCTCACCAGCACATCACCTGCACGCAGCCCTGCACGTGCTGCCACGCTATCGGGCTCTACTTCACGCACGATGACACCGCCTTCCAGGTTAAGTTGCTCACGGGTTTCCTGGTCAATTTCGGCCACCGACACCCCAAGGCGTACCTGACTATCGCTGGACGACGATGGTACAGACGCTTGTTCAACGTTCGGCCAGGTCCCCAGCTCGACTGACTCACTGCGCTCTTCTCCATCACGCATCAACAGCAAGTCCACTTCGTTGCCCGGCGCGACACGCCCGATCAGACGCGGCAGACTGCTCGAACTGTCCACGGTTTCGCCGTTGACTTCAAGGATCACATCACCCGCTTTAAGCCCGCCTTTCGCCGCCGGCCCTTCAGGGTCAAGATCAGCGATTAGCGCGCCTTCGGCTTCTTCCATGCCGAATGACTCGGCCAGGTCACGGGATACGGGCTGTATCATCACCCCTAACCAGCCACGGTTAACGTACCCATCTTCGCGAAGCTGATCGGCCACATCCATCGCGACATTGATCGGGATGGCGAAGGAAACGCCCATGAACCCGCCGCTACGCGTGAAAATCTGTGAATTGATACCAATAACTTCGCCATCGAGATTGAACAGCGGACCACCGGAGTTACCCGGGTTGATCGCCACATCGGTTTGAATGAACGGCACGTAGGCATCCCGCGGAAGCGTGCGATTGATCGCACTGATAATGCCAGCGGTCACCGAATGATCGAATCCGAATGGAGAACCTATCGCCGCCACCCACTCACCGACGCGAAGCTCGTCGGAATCGCCGAGTTCTAGCGTGGGCAAATCACTTGCCTCCACCTTCAAAAGCGCCACATCAGTTTGCGGATCACTGCCAATAAGCTCGGCGTTCAATTCACGACGGTCGTTCAAACGCACCAGAATTTCATCGGCATCCTGCACCACGTGGGCGTTGGTCATCACATAGCCGTCTTCACTGATAATGAAGCCAGAGCCCAGTGATTGGCGTTCTTCTGTTCGCCCACGACCGCTACCTGGAGGTGACGGGAAACGATCACTAAAATTATCGCCGAAGAAGTGGCGAAATATCTCGGGTATCTCCTGCCCGCCAAAATTGTCAAATGAGGGCCCGCCGCGCTGCACCGTGCGACTAGTGGAAATATTGACCACACCGGGGGCAGCGTCTTCAACGAGATCGGTAAAGTCTGGCAGATCCTGGGCGTGGGCGTTTTGCCCCCAAGCGAACAACACGACAAAGCATACCCACAATGTGGAGGAAAACATTAAGCGCTTCATGCAAGAACTCCTACTAAAAACACTATCATGCCAAGTTAATACAGCTCACAGCGAGCCATCCATCACGGTGCGTCGATCAATCGTGGGCGAAATAACTCCGCTCGCTGACCTAACGCATATTTAAGACCCACCATGCCACACATCAAGACACCAAAAAAAAGCCCCGGGGCAAGCCAGGTCGAATCACTCACCACACTCCCCAGGCCGGCGACCACCAATCCGGCCAGAAGCGGAAACCCGTAGACCAACCACGTCAACCGAGTCACTGAGGTTTTTTCTATCGCCACCGTTACCTCGCTGTTCAGTGGCGGAACGGGGTCTCCTTCCCAACATGCTGGTACGTCTATTTCCAACTGCCACGAGCGGGGACGCGAGAGAAGCCCCAGCCCACAACCCTGCCCTTTCGCGCATTGAGTGCAGCCAGACGATGCCGTCGCTACAACGATAATCCCCTTGTCGTGGTAGCCCACTACCCGCGCCTTGCGCTCAATAAACGTCTTGCTCGGTAATATCGGCATCACTTCCCTCTCCACAAGTCGCCGAGGAGTGATCACCCAATCGGCACCCACAAAAAATGGACGTTGAAATAGAGAGAAGCTCTTTTCAACGTCCATTTATCACTTTCCATGTTGGCCGCTCGTTTTGTTGATCAGCGTTGGCCCAAGGGCTCTGTCACTCCTGCGGACCGCATCAACGTCGACCCTTGATCGGCTTGATATCCTGCTGCGCCTTGGGTCTGTTGCTCAAGATAAGACTGCAGCATGCGCAGTTGTTCAATGTCGATATTCGTCCCTTGCTGGGCTGAGACAGCCTGCTGGGAACTAGGCCCCACGAAGCCACCTTCACTGACATTCATCAGGCCGCTGCCCGAGGCTTGCGCGTTCATACGAAAAGGGGTCTGCTCGAACATGGGCATTTCGTTTTGCCCAGCGCCCGCTGCCTGGCCACCGGAGACAGCCGGTGTGGCGGCAAGATTGACCGGCTGCACCTGGTTAGAGGCAGGCGTCGTAGTGGTTGCTACCCCTTCATTACCACCCTGCTCGACAGTTCCGGCATTGTTGCCGAAAAACTGAACGCCGGTAATCACCATCAGCGAAACTGCCGCTGCCACGCCGGCACCACGTGCGAAAGACACGCTTCCAGCACTACGGCTTACCATCGAGTCGTCTTCCGACGCGGGTGTGGGTTCACTCTGCAAATGAGCCATTACGCCAGCGGAAAGATCAACACTCACATCCACGTCCCGTTCGCGCCGCATCATGCTGCGTGCCAAATGATAGCGTCGCCACGTATCAGCGGCATCATCATCGTTCGGTAGTGCCTTCAACACTCGGCGCAGTTCAAGCTCATCACTTTCGCTATCCATCAATGCCGAAAGTGATTCCCGTGTGTTTTGACTCATACTTCACACCCTCACACTGTTGAGAAGAAGCGCTGATGCCATCGTAATAGGTTGCTTTTACGCTGATTCACCGGCTGCTTCGCTGTCGCTTCCCATTGGGGAATGTAATGGCTTTGACGATGATGACACCAAACAGTTCACGGTGATCAGTCATTTTTCGCCATTCACGTTTAATCTACCCACATTGACCATTAATCATCGCGACTGTTCCGTGCCGTGGACACCAGGGGGCGAATATGTTCGTCAACGGCCTCGCGAGCACGAAAAATGCGCGAACGCACCGTACCCACCGGACACTGCATCACCTGTGCAATATCTTCATACGCCAGCCCGTCAAGTTCACGCAGCGTAATCGCGGTGCGCAAATCATCCGGCAGCTTTTCGATCGCCTCATAAACGGCGGCTTCCAGCTGGTCACGTGCAATCGACGCTTCGGGAGACTCGGCATCAGCCAGGCGACCGCTTTGGTCGACGATTTCGGCATCGGATATATCCAGATCGCTGCCGGGTGGACGCCGCCCGCGGGATACCAGGTGATTTTTGGCAGTATTGATCGCAATGCGATACATCCAGGTATAAAAGGCACTTTCCGAGCGAAACTTTCCCAGCGCTCGATAGGCCTTGATAAAAGCCTCTTGAGCGACGTCGTGAACTTCGGCATGGTCATGGACATAGCGCCCAATCAGGCCAATAATTTTATGCTGGTATTTCTTTACCAGCAGATCAAATGCACGTGTATCGCCTTTTTGGGCACGTTCTACAAGCTGTTGATCTGTTTCATGAGTGCCCATTCACACGCTCCCCCCACCCGGACGGTGACCGCCGAGCGCAACTCTTCCTTTAAACCCGATACATTGGGTGTTGACAGCAAGCAACATAACGTTCCTTGGGCATTGGTTAATCATTCGAATGACATGAATTGGCACTGTAACGTGATCGCCTTTTGATAGCTAAGTGTTACGCGTTCTGCACGGCGCATCAAGCGTTTACCCCTTGAACAAAACCCAGCGGCTGACTTCAATTTACCTCGCCAAGTTCCGCAACAATTGATTTTTACTGCGCTGACAAGCGATAGTAGGCGGCATGAATCGACCATCACGCATGCACAGGTAGCACAATGTCAGATCAGCAGGTCAATAATCTTAACGTCCTTGCCCAGGATGTACTTACCACCCCCGAAACCCTCAAGCAGGATGTGCCGCTTACCGACGCTGCCGAGCGCACCGTGATCGAGGGTCGCCATACCATCCAGCGTATTCTGGAAGGCAGCGATCCACGCTTGCTGATGGTAGTGGGCCCTTGCTCTATTCACGATGTCGATGCCGCTCTGGATTATGCCAAGCGCCTTCGTAAACTGGCGGATGAGGTCAGCGACAGCCTGTATATCGTGATGCGGGTGTATTTTGAAAAGCCCCGCACGACCGTCGGCTGGAAAGGCCTGATCAACGACCCGCACATCAACGACTCGTTTGAAATCGACGAAGGCCTGCATATCGCCCGCAAGCTGCTGGTCGACCTTGCCGAGATCGGCTTGCCACTGGCTACCGAAGCTCTCGACCCGATCTCCCCCCAGTATCTGCAGGACTGCATCAGCTGGTCAGCTATCGGCGCACGCACCACCGAATCGCAAACCCACCGCGAGATGGCCTCGGGCTTGTCTTCACCTGTCGGTTTCAAGAACGGCACCGATGGCAGCCTGGATGTGGCGATCAATGCGCTGCAATCCGTTGCCAGCCCACACAATTTTCTGGGTATCAACCAGTCGGGGCAAGTCGCCATCATCCGCACCCGCGGTAACGGCTATGGCCACGTGGTACTGCGCGGCGGCAACGGCAAGCCCAACTACGATAGCGTGAGCGTTGCCCTGGCCGAGAAAGAGCTGAAAAAAGCCAACCTTTCCGCCAATATCATGATCGACTGCTCCCACGCCAACTCGAACAAGGACGCGGCACTTCAGCCCCTGGTTCTCGAAAACGTGACCAATCAGATATTGGAGGGCAATACGTCCATCATCGGTTTGATGGTGGAATCCAATATTGGCTGGGGCAATCAAAAAGTTCCGGCCGATCTGAAAGACCTTCAATACGGCGTTTCGATTACCGATGCCTGTATCGACTGGCAGACGACCGTTGACGCCTTTACCCAGATGAACGACAAGCTGGCACCGGTTCTGACCAAGCGCCGCCCGTCGTAACCCTACCTGTCGCCCACCGCGTTGAGTGCGGTGGGCGTCATGTCACGAAGCGATTTCACGCCTGAAGGGTGGTAGCGCATCCAGCAACGCCTGACCGTAGCGTCGCGTGATGACGCGCTTATCCAGCAGGGTGATCGTGCCTTTATCGCTTTCCTTGCGGATCAGCCGACCGCAGGCTTGTACCAGCTTGATCGATGCATCCGGCACGCTGATGCGCATGAACGGGTTGCCGCCCTGGCTTTCAATCCATTCGGCAAGCGTCGCCCCCACGGGATCATCCGGCACCGCAAAGGGTAACCGTGTGATGACCACATGGGTCAGGTAATCACCGGGTAGGTCGATACCCTCGGCAAAGCTGGCCAGACCGAAAATAATACTGCCCTTGCCGCTATCCACCGCCGTGCGATGACGCTCAATCAATTCCCGCTTGGGCAATGCATCCTGAGCCAGCACGCGCTCCCTGACGGCCTCACTCAGCGCTTTCTCGACCCCTCGCAGCTGCGCCCTGGATGAGAACAGCACCAGCGCCGCCTCGCGATCCGCCAGTTGGGTCACAAAGTCGACGATCGCCTTTTCGTGGGCGTCACGGTCACTCGGGTCCGTCGCTTCCTTGGGCACACTCAGCACGGCATTGGCGTAATCAAACGGACTGGGCAGTGCCTGATAGCGGTAGCGATTGGCAAGCCCTGCCCGTTCCTGGAGCCGCTCGAAGCGACCCAGCGCCGTCAAGGTTGCCGAGGTGACAACAGCGCCATGACAGCGCCCCCAAAGGTGCTTGGCCAATGTGTGTGCGGCGGATACCGGGCTTGCCGAAAATTCGATTTCCGGCTCGCCAGCCACCCGGCTCAAGGTGATCCAGCGAGCGCTCGGCGGCGCATTGGCCGCGTCACGGTCGCTGAACGCTTGCCACAGTGAGTGAGCATCCAGCGCCCGTCCGTGAAGCAGCGCCACCAGTGGCAGCCAGGTTTCCGCCTGTTCGCGGTCCAGGCCTGTCTGCTTGTCTGGATCGAGGCTTTCGCGCAGTACATCGCTGATGCTTTCAAGGCTGCGCGACAAGGTAGCAAACAGGGTCAACAACTGCTCGGCCTGCTCGCGCAGCGCATCAGGAATCTCGCCTTTCTCAAACCGCGACTGCAGCGTGCTT
Organism: Halomonas sp. 5021; assembly: GCF_036663435.1. NCBI lineage: Bacteria > Pseudomonadati > Pseudomonadota > Gammaproteobacteria > Oceanospirillales > Halomonadaceae > Halomonas > Halomonas sp. 5021. The sequence continues at coordinate 237,491 of NZ_JAXOVU010000001.1, read as the reverse complement.
TCTTCGTCCGACAGACCATTCGCGCGCCCGGCGAGCTGGTGGCCTGTGCTGAACACATCGCCCAACGCCGGTTCCAGCGTATGAATAAGTTCGGGCAAACCGGCAAGCAACCGGGCAACCGTCGGCTGGACAGCAAGCCCTTGATTCAGATCCGTCAAGCTGCTCTTGAGGGTTTTCAGCCAGCGCAGGCAACCATTGACGGCAAAGCGGTGGGCAAAATGCGACAGCGCCTTGTCAGGCAGATGGTGGCCTTCATCAAACACGAAAATACAGTCGGCGGGATCCGGCAGGATGGCCCCGCCACCCAGCGCCAAGTCCGCCAACACCAGATCGTGGTTGGCCACGATGACATCGGCGTTTTCCAGTTCCCGGCGGGAGCGAAAAAACGCGCAGGCACCAAAATGGCCGCAGCGGCGTCCGGTACACTGGCGATGATCGACGGTCAATCGACGCCAGTGGGCATCGTCAATCGCATGCGGCCAGTTATCACGATCGCCCTCCCACTCACCCTGCCCGTAGGCCTCGGCCATATCGCTGGCAATCACGCCAAGGTCACTGCTCTGCGCCTGTTGCGACTGCTCGAACAGCGAAAGCGTGGGGTTTGGCTCCGCGCCTTCCAGCGCCTGATCCAGTCGCGCGACGCAGACATAACGCCCACGCCCCTTGGCCAACGCATAACGAAACGCCAGACCGCTGTGGCTGGCCAGGGATGGCAGGTCGTGGTTGAGCACCTGCTCCTGGAGCGCCACGGTGGCGGTGGAGATGATCAACCGCTTGCCACGTGCCTTGGCGATGGGCAGCGCGGCTATCAGGTAGGCCAGGGTTTTGCCCGTTCCAGTACCCGCCTCCAGCACACAAACGTGGTTATCACTTTTGCGCTTGCCTTCGTCGTCGCTCTCGATGCCACCCAGCGTGCGGGCAATTTCAGCGATCATCAGCCGCTGCCCGTAGCGCGGGGTCAAATCAAGGTTTTCCACCACGCGACGGTAGGCGTCCTGAATCTCGCTTTTAAGGGCAGTATCCAGCATGCGGCTTAGAGCATACCTTCCGGCGGATGTTCGCAGGGCAGCTTGTCGTTGATATAGCGCTCGATCTCAGGCAGAGAAAAAGCATCTTCTTCACCGACAAAACTGATGGAGACGCCTTTTGCGCCTGCCCGGCCGGTCCGCCCGATACGGTGAACGTAATCTTCCGGGTCTTCCGGCAGCGTGTAGTTGATCACGTGACTGACGTCTTCGATATGAATGCCGCGCCCTGCCACATCGGTGGCCACCAGCACCTGGATTTCGCCTTCGCGGAAGCTTTCCAGGGTCTTGATACGTTGGTTTTGCGGCACATCGCCCGACAGCATGGCGGCACTGACACCGGCTTTCTTGAGCAGACTGTCGAGTTGGCGCACCAGGTCACGGCGATTGCCGAACACCATCACCCGCTCGAAGCTTTCCTGCTCCAAGAGCTTGACCAGCAGACGCTGCTTGTCATCGTCAGAGACCAGATAGACCCGCTGGTCGATGTCGGCCTGATTCTCGACGGTCACTTCGATCTCAACGTGGGCTGGGTTCAGCGTCCATTGACTGGCCAGATTGAGAATATCGTCGGTGAAGGTGGCCGAGAACAGAAAGGTCTGGCGCTCTTCTTTCTTGGGCGTGTAGCGAATGATTCGCTTCACATCGGGAATGAAGCCCATCGACAGCATGCGGTCGGCCTCATCCAGCACCAGCACCTCGACCTCGGAAAGATCGATATCGCGCTTCTCGTGAAAATCGAGCAGACGGCCAGGCGTGGCGACAAGAAGGTCGATCTTTTTGCCAAGGCTGTCGCGTTGCTTCTGATAATCCATCCCGCCCACAACACTTGCCACATTCAGCTTGGTAAAGCGGGCAAGGGCCTTGGCGTCTTTCTCGATCTGCAGTGCCAGTTCACGGGTGGGGGCGATAATCAGCGCACGCGGCGCGCCGGGCTTCTGCCCATCCGGTGTTGGCTCCTCGAGAAAATAGGCTAGCGCCGACATCAAGAAGGCAGCGGTTTTTCCGGTACCGGTCTGTGCCTTGCCGACAATATCGCCGCCGAGCAGCGTATGGCGCAGTGCCTCTGCCTGAATGGGCGTGCAGTACTCAAACCCTTGAGCATGAATCGCGCGCATTAACGGCAGCGGCAGATCGAAGTCATGAAAGCGCCATTTGCCGGCCACGGCAGGCACCTGAAACTGACGGAGATCCCAATTCGACTGACGACGACGCGGCTTCCGACGACGACGTTTAGGTTTGCGATTCTGGGCCGATGCTGTGGTCTGTTCCGACTCGCTCATAGGCTATCTATCTGTCCATTGCTGTGGATATTAGTCATCTTGACGCGCGCATTGTAACAGGGCTTGGCGATAAGAGCGCGCCCTGCTGTCGAAGGAGGTTGCTAGGCTGTTAGAATAGGCCCATTACCGAACCAAGGAGCGCGATATGACGCGTAAGAAAAAGACCCGTTCGCTGGCGGATAAAGTAACCATCAAAACCGGTCGGCGTAAAGATTATAAAAAGTGGCGTCATGATAACCCTGACCAAGTGACATCATCACGCCGTTTTGTGGCAAAAAAACAGCAGCAACGCAAACTTCAGGCAGTGCGCAAGCTGGCCCGCCAGCAGAGTGGGCAACATATCGCCATTCACCCTGACAAGGATACGGATAACCCGCCGGGAGATCGTTCGTGATGCGCCTTGTTTCTTTCAACATCAATGGCATTCGCGCGCGACTTCATCAACTGCAGGCATTGATCGATTCGCAAAAGCCCGACGTGATCGGCCTTCAAGAAACCAAGGTGCAGGATAGCGAGTTCCCGCTTGCCGATGTAGAGGCCATGGGCTATCACGTTTTCTACTATGGCCAAAAAGGTCACTACGGCGTTGCAATGCTGTGCCGTCACAAGCCACAAGCCGTCTTTTACGGCTTCCCTGACGACGAGGAAGACGCTCAGCGGCGCATGATCGGCGTCAAACTCCTCGCCGACGACGGCCAGCCCGTCACCGTGTGGAACGGCTATTTCCCCCAGGGGGAAAATATCGACCACCCCACCAAGTTCCCGTACAAGACCCGCTTTTACCAACAGCTGGCGCGCCTGCTTGATGAGCAGCACCAACCCGACGAGCGCGTGGCGGTAATGGGGGACTTTAACATTTCGCCCGAGGACCAGGATATCGGCATCGGCGAAGCCAATCGCAAACGCTGGCTGCGCGAAGGCAAAACCAGCTTTCAGCCCATCGAGCGTGAATGGCTGGAAGGCATCAAGGGGTGGGGCTTGAGCGACAGCTACCGGCTTTGCCACCCAACCGATGCTGAGTGGTTCAGCTGGTTTGATTATCGCTCCAAGGGGTTTGATCGTGAACCCAAGCGCGGGCTGCGCATCGACTATATTCTGGTTACCCAACCGCTGGCCGAGCGTATCAGCGACGCAGGGATCGACTATGCGCTGCGCGGTATGCAGCGGCCCTCCGATCACGCGCCAACCTGGAGCGATTTTTCGCTTACCCTGGCACCGGCGGAATAACCGCGGCGGCCAGCTTTATAGTGAATGGGGCGGCGACTGCTCAAGCGTCGCCAGCCACTCACCCGCCTGGTCATCGCCCAGCGACTGGGCACGCGACAGCGCCTTCTCGGCACGTTCATCCTGCCCCCAGGCAAAAGCGAGCTGACCATACTGACGCCAGTCGCTGCCCTCTTTGCTCAGTGTCGCTAACGCCTGCCAGGCATCAAGCGCCTGAGTCCTATCGCGGGCTTGATGCCATGCGTTCGCCAACAGGCGGAGCGAGGTCTCATCCCGTACGATGTCGCCCGATTCAAGCCATGTCTCAAGATACTCGGCGGCCCGGGCGGGCGTTCCCCCCGCCATGTGCAGGTTTATCAATTGCCAGCGGTCACCGTCTTCATCCAGCCTGCCCAGCTTCCAGGCGGTATCCCACAGCGCCGCGGCGATACCCGGCTGACCGGACTGCTGAGCGAGCCCGGCGGCTTCGCGCCAGTGAGCCGCATCACTGCCTTCATCAAGCCCGCCCAGCAACAGGTCAAGCGCCTGATCGGTTTGCTGGGTGCGCTGATAGACAACCAGCGCCAACCTGCGCTGGGTAGCATCAGGCTCAGCGGTTTGGTTCAGGCTACGTTCAAGCCACTCCCCCGCTTCCTGCCAACGCTGGTCGTCGGCGAGCCAACGGGTCAGTTTCCAGTAATCCTCGGCAGGGGCAGCGGCGTCCTGGGACTCGAGCCACTCGGCAAGTAAGTCGCTGGCCTGCGTCGTTTGTCCCGCCGCGTGGCGCAACGACACTTCTTCGCGCAGCCAGCGGGCCACCTGGGCTTGCTCGCCCGCGGCCAGTTCACGCGCTTGCGCCAATCGATTGGCGGCATCACCCGGCTGGCCCTGGTGCGCCAGTGCGTTAGCGGCAAGCTGCTGATACAACGCGCTGGCCCAGCGGTCAGCCGCGTTACCCGTTTGCAGGCGGGTTGCTTGCTGGGTGGCCCGGGAGACCACGCTGGCGTATTGCGCTTCGCGTAGTTGCGTTTGCAAGCGGTTCAGGTCGCCAATGATATCGCCGGGAAGCGCCGGGCTGGCGTTGGCAAACGATGCCCACAAGCCGATTAAACAGATGCACCCCCATACACGCATGGTCATACCTCAATAAAGTCGTTAGCGCAGCTGAAACTCGATCCGCTGGGTCGCGTTGCGCAACCGATCGCTAGGCTCGAACTGCCACTGCGCAATCGCGTCGCGGGCCGCATCGTCAAACACCCGGCGTGGCTGGGCATCCGTAATGCGAATCGAAGAGTCATCAACGCTGCCGTCGCGACGAATGGTAAACGATACCTCAACAAACCCCTCCATGCCGCGACGCTGAGCGCGAGCAGGGTACGTCGGATTGACCCGGCTGGTCGGCGCGGCCTGACCGACATTGACCGGTTCATCCGACACTTCCTGCGGCGCTTCTGGCGCTGCCTCGCGCTCGGCATCGGAAGGCTCGGTTTCACTTGGCTGAGCAACGGGGTCGGGCTGCGGCGTTGGTTCAGGGGCCGGTTCCGGTTCTGGCGGCGGCTCGGGTTCCGGCTCGGGCGTCGCCTCGGTCAATTCCGGCAATTCACTCTCCATCTCCACCGGCTCGTCGGGCGGCTCGGGTAGATCAATCTCCGGCAAGGCAATGGTACTGTCGGACACCGGGGGCGGCTCGGGGGTCGGCATCGGCTGCGGCAGAGGCGTGGGTGCCTGTTCGGTTTCCGGGGGAGGCGCCTCTTTCTGCGGGGCGACGTCGGGTGCCTCCACCATGTTCATCGAGACCGTCTGCTCTGGTGGTTCCACCTGGTCATCCGGCGGCGCGACCAGCAATGCCAACAGCCAAAACAGCCCAATCGCCAAGATCCCACCACTCACCATGGATAATGCCTGGCGTATCATTGGCCGCTCCGGTTAGCCGCCACCGCCACCTGGTCCACGCCGGCCTGTTCAAGACGGTCCATCACTTCAATCAGCAGCCCGGTCGTCGACTCGCGATCCGCCTGGATGACGACCGAGCCATCCTCGCTGATCATCCCGGCGACTTCTTCGCCCACCCTGTGGGCGTCGATCGCGCGACCATCCACCCATACCGCCCCTTCGGGCGAAAGCGCAACCAATACCTGGGCATCGGGCCTGGGGCTTGCGTCACTCGACTCCGGTCGGTTGATTTCAATCCCGCTTTCCTTGATAAAACTGGTTGTGACGATAAAGAAAATCAGCATGATGAACACCACGTCCAGCATCGGCGTGAGGTTCACCTCGGTATTTTCGTCAGCGCTGCCCATCGAACGTCGTCTACGCATCATTTTCCTCCACTGCCCGCGCCATCCGGTCGTGCAACCGCTGATCCTCGCGCCGAATGATGTGTTCCAGGCGACTGATGAATAAAAGCCCGACCACGGCAATTGCCATGCCGGTCAACGTTGGCAACGTTGCCCTTGCCACGCCATCGGCCATTGCCCGGGCCTGGTGTGTATCACTCAGCGATAGACTGTCGAAGACGCCGATCATGCCCGTCACGGTACCCAGCAAGCCAAACAGCGGGCATAACGCCACCAGCAGCTTCAACCAGGGCAGCGGACGGCGCAGACGAACCACGAGGTCCTCCGTCCAGACGTTGCGCAGCGTGCGAGCACTCCAGCTATGATGGTCATCTCGCCTGGCCCAGCGATTGACAAGCTGGCGGCGCGCTCGCCGCCAGGTCATGCGGTAGAACCAGAAGCGCTCAATGGCCATGCCAAATACCAGCAACGCCACAACGGCCAGTACGACCAGCACCAAGCCACCCGCACTCATGAGCCGTTCGACGGGTTCGAGCCAAAGGGGAACGGTCACCATATCATCTCACCGACGCGTCTTGGGAAGGCTGCTGCGCTTCCAGATGGTCGGCCAGCGCGGCACTTGCCCGACCTTCAATGACATGAGTGAGGTGGCGACTGCGGCTTGACAGCGCCGTCTGCGCGAACAGCAGCGGCACGGCGGTAATCAGGCCAAGGACGGTCGTCACCAGCGCCTGGCTGATCCCACCCGCCATTAGCTGTGGGTCGCCGGTGCCAAACACCGTGATCGCCTGGAAGGTCACGATCATGCCGGTGACCGTGCCCAACAGCCCCAGCAAGGGCGCGATGGCCGCCAGCAGCTTGACAATCGGCTGCCCCCGTTCCAGACGGGGCAGCTCGGCGAGCACTGCCTCATCCAGGCGTGCTTCCAGTGCTTCCGGCGTCTGATGCTTATCCATTCCTTCAAAGCGCAGCAGCACACGCCCAAGCGGATTATGATCCGTGAGTTGATCGGTGCTTTTGAGCTGGCGGTTCACCCGCTGGCTGGTAGCCAGCAGATACAGGTATTGCAGCAAAGCGACCAGTAGACCGACGCCCCCCAAGGCAACGACCACATAGCCGACGTACCCGCCTTGATGGAAACGCTCCATCAGAGTAGGACGCTGCGCCAGGGCATCGATCACGCTACCTCGAGTTGGGTCCATGGCCATCACGCGCGTATCGCCCTGATGATAAGCGGCCAGATAATCAGCTATTTCCGCTGGAGTACGGGGCAGCACCGTCAGATGCCCATCATCGTCCTGGCGCAGTAAATCGGTGCTGGTAAACGCTGCAAAATCCCCCAGCCGCACGACGGTCTGAGGCGCAATTTCGCCATTGGCATCGGCCACGGGACGTTCAAGCCGCTCCGCATTGCCGGTGTTGCGCGTCAACGTGGCGAGCCTGTCGACCACGTCTTCCAGCACCTCCTGCTCGAGTACGTTGACGTCACTCAGCCGTGGCGGCAACGCTTCTTCGTTCAGGGTCAGCCAGCTATCTTCGCCCAGTGCGTTACGCACCTCGTTACTGTGCTGGTTGAGCGCATCCAGCAGATTGCTCAGCGCTTCGCCCTGCTCTGACTGACGCGCCGCCAGGCGCTCCGCCTCGGCCGACTGAGCGGCGTCCTGTGCCTGCAAGGCATCGTGACGCGACTGGGCGGCTTGCTGGCGATCCCGCGCCTGCTCCAGTGCCTCCTCAAGCGCCGCCTGGTCGTCCAGCAGCTTGATCAAGCGCTGCTGATCACGAATTTCAGCGGCTTCGCGGGCTTCACGCAGTGAGGTTGCCTCTTGCGACTGCGCGTTCGCCAACGGGCTCAAGCTGGTCAGCCCCATCAGCAGCGCTACCATCACATAACGATGGCACTTCTTGAGATCGCGTATCATGGCTGCTCTCCCTGATCGGCCGAGACGGTGATGGAGAGCGGCAGCGTCAGGATATCCGGCGCCCGCTGGTCTTCCGCTATCCGCAGCCCGTCACGCACCGCCTGAAGGTGTTCGGCACTCAACGACTGCCACTCGCCGTCCTCGGCATTCCATACGCCGCCCTCGCGGCCATCGGGTGTCAGGTAGTAAAAACCGATACGCCCGATGCGCAGGAAGTCCACTTCCAGTTGCTGATCATCGTCTAAGCGCAAACGCCCACGCCAGGTATCCATTTCACGGCCGTAATCCAGCTCCGTGCGCCAGATATCGAGCATGCTTTCAATCTGCTCGGCGGGCTCCGCACCCTCGTCGTTTTTCAAGGTTTCGATGCGGGCCAGCCGCTGCTCTTTAAGAAACGGCAGATCGCGTTCGATCCACTGGGTGAGCTGGGCTTGCATGTTCTGCTCAATGTCCGGCAGCGCGGCGCGCGTATCGGCCAGGGTATCCAGCGCGGAAGCCAGGCGGGCCTGCCGCTCGGCTTCCTGGGCCAAGCGGCCCGCTAACGAGGCGTTCTGGGATTCAAGCTGGCGAGTATCGCGCTCTAGCTCGCGCAGCTCTTGCAGCGCGGCCCGGGTTTGCTCATCGGCGCTATCTATCTGCTGTTGAAGCTCGGCTTGAAGCTGCTGGGCATCAATACCTTGACTGGCCTGCTCGAGCGTCTCGTCACTTGCCATTAGCGAACTGCTGGCCAGCATGCACGCTAGCCAGCAGCCCTGCATGGCAAAGAAAGGCTTATTCAGCACATCGACTCTCCGTCACTGATCACTGGCAGTCACCCTGCCGCTATAGAGAACACATCAAATATAAGAACGAGTTGCGTTTCATATCGAGTGCCCATAGCCTACCCACTTATAAAATAAATGACAATATTTATCATTAGCGTTCAGCTAACTTTAGCCTGCTACAAAACAAAAAAGGGAGCCGCTGGGGCTCCCGATCTTTATTAGACTGTGTGCTCAATGATTGTCTAGAAAGCCCAATCATCGTCTTCGGTGGCGACGGCCTTACCAATCACATAGGACGACCCTGAGCCGGAAAAGAAGTCGTGGTTCTCATCGGCATTCGGCGATAGCGCCGCCATGATCGTGGGGTCCACATCCGTTTCACTGCTGGGGAAAAGCGGCTCGAAGCCGAGGTTCATCAGCGCCTTGTTGGCGTTGTAGTGAAGGAACTTTTTGACATCTTCGGTCAGGCCAACCTCGTCGTACAGCGACTCGGTATAGCGGACTTCGTTGTCGTAAAGCTCCAGCAGCAGCTCGTAGGCGTAGTCCTTGACCTCCTGCTGACGCTCCGGCGTTGCCTCAGCCAAATCCTGCTGGAACTTGTAGCCGATGTAATAGCCGTGCACCGCTTCGTCGCGGATGATCAGGCGGATCAGGTCCGCCGTGTTGGTCAATTTGGCGTGGCTCGACCAGTACATCGGCAGGTAGAAGCCGGAGTAGAACAGGAACGACTCCAGGAAAACACTGGCCACCTTGCGCATCAGCGGATCGTCTGAGCGATAGCGGCCGAGAATCAGCTCCGACTTGGCCTGCAGCGTCGGATTTTCTTCACTCCAGCGAAAGGCATCGTCGACATCCCGGGTGGTGCACAGCGTCGAGAAAATCGAGCTGTAGGAGCGCGCATGAACCGATTCCATAAAGGCGATATTGGTGTAGACCGCCTCTTCGTGGGGCGTGCGCGCGTCTTCCATGAGTACCGGTGCGCCGACACTGCTCTGGATGGTATCCAGCAGCGTCAAGCCGGTGAACACGCGAATGGTCAGCTGTTTCTCTTTATCCGTCAGCGTATTCCACGACTGGATATCGTTGGACAGCGGGACTTTTTCCGGCAGCCAGAAGTTGCTGGTCAAACGGTTCCACACTTCGAGATCTTTATCGTCTTGCAGACGGTTCCAGTTAATCGCATCGACCCGCGATAAACGTTGCATCATGTTCATATCGTCAGTCTCTTGAAAGTCGTCGGACGCTTAAAGCGTGCAGGATACGCAGCCTTCAACCTCAGTACCTTCCAGCGCACTCTGGCGCAGGCGGATGTAATAGAGGGTTTTAATCCCTTTGCGCCAAGCGTAAATCTGCGCCTTGTTGATATCACGCGTGGTGGCGGTATCCGGGAAGAACAGGGTCAGCGACAGGCCCTGGTCGACGTGCTTGGACGCCTCGGCGTAGGTGTCGATAATCTTTTCAGGGCCAATCTCGTAGGCGTCCTGGAAGTAATCAAAGTTGGCTTCGTTGAGGAACGGTGCCGGGTAGTAAACCCGCCCCAGCTTACCTTCCTTGCGGATCTCGATCTTGGCCGCGACCGGGTGAATGCTCGACGTCGAGTGATTAATGTAGGAAATCGAGCCCGTGGGCGGAACGGCCTGCAGGTTGCGGTTATACAGCCCGTGCGCCATGACGCTGGCTTTCAGCTCTTGCCAGTCCTGCTGGGTCGGCAAGGCGATACCGCTGCGCTCGAAAAGCCCACGCACTTTTTCGGTCCGCGGCTCCCAGGCGTGTTCGGTGTACTGATCGAAGAACTCACCCGACGCGTAGGTAGAGTCGGCAAAACCGGCGAAGGTATCGCCGTGCTCGATTGCCAGACGATTTGACGCCCGCAGCGCGTGAAAGGCGATGCAATAGAAATACAGATTGGTAAAATCCAGGCCTTCATCCGAGCCGTAATAGATATGCTCGCGGGCCAGGAAGCCATGCAGGTTCATCTGCCCAAGACCGATCGCCCGGGACTTGGCATTACCTTCCGCGATGGAGGGAACGCTGCTCAGGTTGCTCATTTCCGACACGGCCGTAAGACCCCGAATGGCCACCTCGACGCTGGTGCCGATATCGCCCGAGTCCATCACCTTGGCGATGTTCATCGACCCCAGGTTGCAGGAGATATCCTGGCCGATATGCCGATAGCCGAGATCTTCGTCATAATCCGTCGGCGTGTTCACCTGAAGGATTTCCGAGCACAGGTTGCTCATGTTGATCCGGCCCGCGATGGGGTTGGCGCGGTTCACTGTATCTTCGAACATGATGTACGGATAGCCGGACTCGAACTGCAGTTCGGCCAGGGTCTGGAAAAATGCCCGTGCGTTGATCTTCTGCTTGCGGATACGCGCGTCCGCCACCATTTCGTGATACTTCTCGGTCACGCTGATATCACCGAAGGGCACGCCGTAGACCCGCTCTACGTCATAGGGCGAGAACAGGTACATATCTTCGTTGCGCTTGGCGAGTTCGAAGGTGATATCGGGAATCGTCACCCCTAGCGAGAGCGTTTTAATGCGGATTTTTTCATCGGCATTTTCACGCTTGGTATCCAGGAAGTGCAGGATATCGGGATGGTGAGCGTTCAGGTACACAGCACCGGCCCCCTGACGCGCGCCGAGCTGGTTGGCGTAGGAAAACGCATCCTCCAGCAGCTTCATGATCGGGATAATCCCCGACGACTGGTTTTCAATGCGCTTGATGGGGGCGCCTGACTCACGAATATTGCTGAGCAGGAAGGCAACGCCACCGCCACGCTTGGAAAGCTGCAGCGCCGAATTGATCGAGCGGCCGATCGACTCCATGTTGTCTTCGATGCGCAGCAAAAAGCACGACACCAGTTCACCGCGCTGCTGCTTACCGCAGTTCAGGAAGGTGGGGGTCGCCGGCTGGAAACGGCCGCTGATAATTTCATCGACCAGCGACTTGGCCAGGGTTTCATCCCCACGCGCCAGGGCAAGCGCGACCATGCAAACGCGGTCTTCGTAGCGTTCAAGGTAACGCTTGCCATCAAAGGTCTTCAGCGTATAGCTGGTGTAATACTTGAAGGCGCCAAGGAAGCTTGGAAAACGAAACTTGTAGGCATACGCCTGCTCGAACAGCGCTTTGACGAAAGAAAAGTCATACTGCGCCAGCGTGCCCGCTTCGTAGTACTGCTCTTCCACCAGATAATCGAGCTTCTCTTCGAGGGAATGGAAGAACACGGTGTTCTGATTGACATGCTGCAAGAAGTACTGACGCGCGGCTTCGCGGTCTTTATCCAACTGCAGTTCGCCGTTGGCGCCGTAAAGATTCAGCATGGCGTTCAGCGCATGGTAATCCATGGTGCGACCGTCGCTTGCCGCCGCAGGCCTTTGCGTTTCAGTGACGTTTTTTGAGGCTAGCGTTGTCGTTTCCAAAACTCTTCTACTCCTTCACGGACCTTGGCGACGTCTTCGTCGGTGCCAAACAGTTCGAATCGATAAAGCAACGGTACCTGGCATTTTTCCGCAATGATGCGGCCCGCCAAGCCATACGCGTCGCCAAAGTTGGTGTTACCCGCGGCAATCACCCCGCGTATCAGGTGGCGATTGTGCTCGTCATTCAGGAACCGGATCACTTGACCCGGCACCGCGCCCTTCGCCTGGCCGCCACCATAGGTGGGCGTTACCAAAATGTAAGGCTGATCCACCTGGGGTACCGGCGCTTCCCGATTAAGCGGCAAGCGCTGTGCAACCAAACCTGTTTTTTCAATGAAACGGTGGGTATTACCTGATTTGGTGGAAAAGTACACCAGATTGCCGACCATGGAGGGCGTGCGTCCATCTGTCAGCATGGGTAACTTACGCCAGGGCTTGGATGCGGTCTGGACGGAAGCCTGACCAATGGTCTTCACCGGCAACGACGACCGGCAACTGACGATAGCCCAGCGCTTCAACTTCTTCCTGGGCACCCGATTCGGCGGTGATGTCGATCACGGTATAAGGAAGTCCCTGCTTGTCCAGCGCGCGATAGGTAGCGGTGCACTGAACACAGGCTGGCTTGCTATAAATTTGAATTTCCATGGTCATTTCCCTTTTCATAGCGGCATTTTTCGGGTAGGGCATATCTTGTGCCCGCCCCCTATAGAAGCTACAACGCATACTATATATAGACCATCAGAAAATCAATTCAAGCATATGTGGTATTTTTCATCCACAGGATATTGACAGCTATTGCCCATTACTATTCACGACAGCAAAAAAAACCGCCTCCGATTAAGGAGGCGGTTTTTAAGCAGACACCATCAGATGGCGTCATACGTAGCGCGGCTAGCGTAGCGCGGCTAGGTGTTAGGCGGTGGCCGCTTGGTAGCGACGTTCGACGTCTTCCCAGTTCACTACGTTAAAGAAAGCGGCGACATAGTCAGGGCGCTTGTTCTGGTACTTGAGGTAGTACGCATGCTCCCAGACGTCCAGGCCTAACACCGGCGTATTGCCGTGCATCAGCGGGCTGTCTTGGTTCAGTGTGTTTTCAACGACCAGTTTTTTCTCGGGCGTGACGGATAGCCAGGCCCAGCCACTACCGAAACGACCAAGCGCTGCTTTTTTGAACGCTTCCTGGAAAGCCTCAAAACCGCCTAACTCGGCATCGATAGCCTTGGCCACGCCGCCTTGTGGCTGACCGCCGCCATTGGGTGACATCATTTGCCAGAACATGGAGTGGTTGGCGTGACCACCGCCGTTATTGATGACGGGCTGACGCTTGTCTTCCGGAACACGGTCCAGGTTGGACACAAGCTCTTCCACCGGCACGTCCTCAAGCCCGGTGCCTTCCAGCGCGGCATTCAGGTTGGTGACATAGGTGTTGTGGTGACGAGAATGGTGGATCTCCATGGTCATCGCATCAATGTGCGGTTCTAGCGCATCGTACGCGTAGGGTAACTCTGGAAGTGTATGTGCCATATTGATCATCTCCTTTCAGTGGCTTTCTTTGCGTTCAGCAATATCCGGTTTCGATAACTAGGTATGGTCACCTCATTGCTTTTTCAACCGCAAGGGGCTGATTTCGCTTTTGCCCCAGCATTTTAGTCAACTAATGACAGTTTATCTAACCCAGCTCATATAAAAAAGCCGACTTCACATGAAGTCGGCTTTTAATTCCGAGATTTCAGATGGTTACAGCTTACCTTCCAGCTCTGGGAGGATCTCGAACAGATCGCCCACCAGGCCATAATCGGCAACCTGGAAGATCGGCGCTTCGTCGTCCTTGTTGATCGCGACAATCACCTTGGAGTCTTTCATGCCCGCCAGGTGCTGGATGGCACCGGAAATCCCCACCGCGATATACAGCTCCGGGGCAACGATTTTACCGGTCTGACCGACCTGCATGTCGTTGGGAACAAAGCCGGCATCAACCGCGGCGCGGGAGGCACCAATCGCCGCCCCAAGCTTGTCGGCAATGCCATCGAGCAGCTTGAAGTTCTCACCGTTGCCCATGCCGCGACCACCGGAGATGACCACCTTGGCGCCACCCAGCTCCGGGCGGTCCGACTCGGCCAGTTCCTGCTTGACGAAACTGGATTGGGCATTGTCGACCACGGTATCAATGGCTTCAATGGTGGCGCTACCACCATCGCCCACGGCATCAAAGCCGGTGGTACGCACGGTGATGACTTTCAGCGCGTCGTCGCTCTTGACGGTCGCAATTGCGTTGCCGGCGTAAATCGGGCGCTTGAAGGTATCAGCGCTATCCACGGCAAGCACATCGGAAAGCTGGCTGACATCTTTCAAGGCCGCCAGACGCGGCAGTACGTTCTTGCCAGTGGTAGAGGCGCTGGCCAGCACGTGGGTGTAGCCATCGGCCAGTTCGACCAGCAGCGCGCCCATGGGCTCAGCAAGCTGGTGGGCATAAACGGCGTTATCCGCAACGCGTACTTTACTCACACCGTCAAGCTTGGCCGCCGCCTCGGCCGCGGCCTGAACGCCTTCACCGGCGACAAGAACGTCGATATCGCCACCAATGGCTTTAGCCGCGGCCACGACGTGGGCCGTGGCGCCCGCCAGCTGGCCTTCATGAAGGTCGGCAAGTACCAAAATGCTCATAAAATCAGCTCCTTTCAAAGCGCTTGTCTCGAAGAACTTGTCTCAAAGTACGGGTTGTAAAGAACCGACCTTAAAGAACCTTGGCTTCGTTTTTCAGTTTGTCGATCAGCTCGTCTACCGAGGCCACTTTGATACCGCCTTTGCGCTCCGCTGGCGATTCGACTTTCAAAAGGCTGACCTTGGACGCCACCTCGACACCCAGATCGGCGGGGGTCTTCACGTCCATGGGCTTTTTCTTGGCTTTCATGATATCCGGCAGCTTGGCGTAGCGCGGCTCGTTGAGGCGCAGGTCGGTCGTGACGATCGCCGGCAGCGTCAATGCAACCGTCTGCAGGCCGCCATCGATTTCACGGGTGACGTGAACCTTGTCACCGTCGACGGCCACCTCTGACGCAAAGGTACCCTGGGGCAGGTTGGTCAAGGCGGCAAGCATCTGGCCGGTCTGGTTATTGTCGGTGTCGATGGCCTGCTTGCCGAGAATCACCATGCCCGGTTGCTCTTCATCAACCACCTTGGCCAGCAGCTTGGCCACGGCCAGCGATTCAGCGCGCTCGTCGGTTTCGATATGAATGGCGCGATCCGCGCCCAGCGCCAGCGCGGTGCGCAGTTGCTCCTGGGCGGCCTTGGGGCCCACCGTCACGGCGACCACTTCCGTCGCAACGACCTTCTCTTTCAGACGCACGGCTTCTTCCACGGCAATTTCGCAGAAAGGGTTCATGGCCATTTTGACGTTGGTAAGATCGACGTCAGAGTGGTCTGCTTTGACACGAATTTTGACGTTGTAGTCGATGACGCGTTTCACCGCGACAAGTACTTTCATAGGTTCCTCGCTTGGCTTGTGGTGAAGCCGTTAACCCTGGATGGCACCCACCTGGCAGGCACCTTGAGAAGCTTGGGATATCACATTGCGGCCCATGGAAAGGCTACCGCATAAAATTCATTCGAGCGTTTGATAGGTGTGCAAGTAAAAAACCTTTTTAATTTGCCATAGCCTACCTGCCTGCAACAATAGGGGTTGCTTACGGCCTTGGTCGAATCCCCATCGATAGATAGGCCGCCATTCACCATCGCTAAATGTTAAATCGCCATTTAGCATCGTAGGCGTGACCTTACACAGGTATTATGCCTATTATGAAGGATAACCAGAAGCAAACGACCGTTTAAAATTAAGGCCATGTTTTTATAAGCTAGTTCCCAATCGCTAGTCATTGTAAACAATGGCCCTTATGAGAGTAAGGAGACACCAGGTGGATAACGTTGAACGCGATGTGATGGACTTTGACGTGGTCATCGTCGGAGCTGGTCCCTCAGGACTGGCAGCAGCCTGCCGTCTAATGCAGCAGGCCAACGACGCGGAGCAGGAACTGACCGTCTGCGTGGTTGAAAAAGGCTCGGAAGTCGGCGCGCATATTCTGTCCGGCGCCGTGTTTGAACCCCGCGCTCTCAACGAACTGTTTCCCGACTGGCAAGAGCGCGGTGCGCCCCTTAACACGCCCGCCATCCGCGATGATGTTTACCTGCTGAAAGATGCTGACAAGGCGCAGAAACTGCCCAATGCCCTGGTGCCCAAGAGCATGCATAATACCGGCGGCGACCTGACCCGCTACGTGATCAGCGCTGGCAATTTATGCCGCTGGCTGGCGGAACAGGCAGAGGCCCTGGGCGTGGAGATATTCCCGGGCTTTGCCGCCCAGGAAGCCATCGTTGAAGACGGTGCGGTACGTGGCATCCTCATCGGCGACATGGGCGTGGCCGCCGACGGTTCGCCAAAAGAGGGCCATATGCCCGGGATGGAACTGCGTGCGAAATACACCCTGTTTGCCGAAGGCGCCCGCGGTCATATTGGCAAACGTCTGATCGAAGACTTTTCACTCGACGCTGGGCGCGACCCTCAGCACTACGGCATCGGCCTGAAGGAGCTTTGGGACGTGCCTGCCGACAAGCATGAACCCGGCGTCGTCCTGCACGGTTCCGGCTGGCCTCTGGACAACAATGCGCATGGTGGCTGGTTCCTCTACCACGCCGAGAATCAGCAGGTGGTGGTCGGCCTGATCATGGACCTGAGCTACCAGAACCCCTGGCTGTCACCGTTCGACGAATTCCAGCGCATGAAGCACCACCCGGTACTCAGCCAATACCTGGAAGGCGGCAAACGCGTTGCCTACGGCGCCCGGGCGATCACCAAAGGCGGCTTCAACTGCCTGCCTAAAATGACCTTCCCAGGTGGCCTGCTCATCGGCTGCGATGCGGGCACGCTCAACTTTGCCAAGATCAAGGGTCTGCACACAGCCATGAAGTCGGGCATGGTGGCGGCAGAAAGCGTGTTTGAAGCGATCAAGAACGGCGACGAGGGCGCCCAGGAACTGACGAGCTTCAGCGACAAATGGGAAGCCAGCTGGGCATATCAAGAACTGAAAGAAAGCGCCAGTTTCGGCCCGGCGATTCATAAATACGGCACTGTCGGCGGCGGCGCGTATAATTTTGCCAATCAGCTATTGGGCAACAAACTACCCAACCTTCACGATACGACCACCGACCATGGGGCTCTCAAGCCCGCCGACGAGTGCGAGAAAATCGACTACCCCAAACCCGACGGCAAGCTATCATTCGACAAACCTTCGTCGGTGTTCCTGTCCAACACCAACCACGAAGAAAACCAGCCTTGCCACCTGCGGCTGGACGATCCTGACCTACCGATTCGCGACAACCTGCCCAAGTACGCTGAACCCGCGCAGCGCTACTGCCCGGTAGGTGTCTACGAAGTCGTCGAAGATGATCAGGGCGAACCTCGCTTCCAGATCAATTTCCAGAACTGCATCCACTGCAAGACCTGCGATATCAAGGATCCGGCTCAGAATATTACCTGGGTAGCACCGGAGGGCGGCGGCGGCCCCAATTACCCGAATATGTAGCGGTCGCTGTGACGCAACCCGCATGTCAATAAGCCTAAATGCCCCATCACTGGGGCATTTTCTTTATCAGGCCAGCCGCTCGATGGGCGCTCGGCTGGCAATCAGCCGTCGCCGCCCTGCCTGATCAAAGCGCACATCAATCACCGGGTCGCTTGGGTTACCTTCCACGGTGGCCACCTCGCCTTCGCCGAATACCGCATGGTGCAACCGCTGGCCAGGATAGAACGCGCTTGCGGTGTAGCCTGCCTGGGGGGCCTGAACCTGGGGCGCGGCCAATTCAATGTCATCACGCCCTAGCTGGCTGAGATAACGTCCCACAAGCGATGGCGACGTGACCGTCAGCGTGGGCGACGGCGTCTTGTCGCTGGCCAGGCAGGCGGCGACCTGCATGCTGTCCTGCCAGGCACTTTCGGCAATAAAACGGCTGGGCCGATGTGCACCGCCGTCGTGAAGCACAAGCAACTGTTCTTTCGAGCGCGTGATCGCGACGTAAAACAGCCGCCGTTCTTCTTCCAGGCGGTCATCGGTGAGCGGGTTATCCCGACTGTAATAAGGAAAGTCTTCCTCGTTGACACCCGCCACGGCGACGAAGGGCCACTCAAGCCCCTTGGCGCCGTGAACGGTGCTGATCAGCACCCCCGCCGCTTGATTCTCTACCGGCCGCTCCAACAACTCGATAAATGCATCCGGGTCTGAAACGCTTTGCGCCTGCTCGATCAGCACGTCCAGCAAACGCACGTCCTCTTCGCCCTTATCGCGCCGGGCGGCGGCGCGTTTCAGGGTTTTCTCGGCCTCGATGGTGTCGACCACGTACTGCAACAGCTTGGCGGGCGGCCATGCACTGAGCTGCGGCAGTTCGCACAGCAACGCCCAGCGTTTTTTCAGCGTGCGCCGTTGGATGGGCTTTAAATCACTGATCACCGGGTCGTGATTTTCCGGCCATGCTTGACGACTGGCGAGCTGCCGAGCCAGGCGCTGCAGGCGCTCACGGGCCACGAAAGGCGTGGGCTGGGCCAGCAGCAAGGTGAGTTGTTCGGGATCTTGCAGCAATGTCGGACGACGGGAAAGTTTTAAATACCCGGCCAGCGCCTGAACCAGCGGCAGGCGAAACACAAAGCGGTCTTCCCGGGCCAGCCGAAAGGGGATGCCAGCCTGCAGAAGCGCCAGTTGAAACGGCACCGAGAGCGCCCAGCTGCGTACCAGGAGACTCACGTCGCTCAACACACGGCCCTGCGCCTGCCAGTCAATCAACGCATCCAGCAGCTGTCGACCGCCCTGCCCCACTGACAAGCGGGTATCCGGATTGTGGGTCGCGGCCAAACATAGCTGATCCGGCCGACGCTGGTTGGCGGCAATCGCATGGTTGGCCGCCAGTGCCAGGGCATGGCCGTGGCGAAACGTGGTCGAGAGAGGGTAATCGGTTGCTTCACCAAAGGTGGTGGTAAAGTTTTCCAGCATGGTATCCGGCCGCGCGCCGCGCCACTCGTAGATACACTGGTTGGCGTCGCCGACCGCCATCACGGAGGCTCTTTTACCCGCCAGAACCGCCAGCAAGCGCTGCTGGGCCGCATTGATATCCTGATACTCATCGATGATCACGTGATCGAGAAAGCCCTCTACCCGGCTGCGTAAGGCGCTATCGGCCTCGATTGCCTGCAGCGGACGGTAAAGCAAATCCGCATAGGTCATCACCCCTTCACTACGCAGCAGGCGTTCGGCCTCCTTGAAGGCGGCGGGGAAATAGTCCGTATCGGGGTCGTAATTGAGACGTTCAAAGAGGGCCTCTGGCGCCATCATTTCGGCTTTAACCAGACCGCAAAAATGGGCCAGCGTCTCGAGTCGATCGCCTTCCAGCGCCGCATCGCGGCGCTCAACGGCATCGCTGAGCACATTCAGGCTGGCCTGGCGAAGCAAACGCTCGAGCTGCCATTCCGCCGACAACAGGCGACGCGGCGCCAGGACGCCCCAGCGGCACAGGCTTTGCGTCAGCCGGTAACCCAGCGAGTGGAAGGTACGAACGTCAGGTAACGCCTGGCCGGATGGCGCCATACTGGCCAACCGACGCTGAAAATCTTCCCGGGCGGAGCGGTTAAACATCAGCACCAGGATGCGCTTGGGCGGAACACCACTGCCGAGCAAATAGTGAACCCGCGCGGCCATGGTGGTGGTTTTACCGGCGCCGGCCACCGCTGCAACACGGGCATGGCCCTCATCGTGGTGAATGACGGCTTGCTGTTCAGCGGTTAGCTTCACGACCCCTCGCTGGGCGATAACCCATCAAGCTCATGCCCTTCAAGGTAGCCGATGGGATGCCAGTGACCAGCACTGTAGACACTCAGCGCCTGACGACCGGCCCTTTCATCGCGTAACTCAGCAACGTCGGCAAGCTGATAATAGACATGGCGATGCAACCTGGCAGCCAGTCCGAAACGTACGGCAATTTCCGGCACATGGTCTCCCTGGGGCGTCTCGCTCAACGTCAGGGAGTGCTCGGCATCAAGGCGCACGATGTCGTCAAACTGCGTGGTCAACCACCATGCATCGTCACGAAAATCGGCTTCCACGGCGACTAGCGGCCGATCGTCCACCTGAATACGCCAGCGCTCGATCGGTGTTACCAGGCAATAGCCCTCGGCATCATGACGCAGCAAGGTCGACAGCAACCGCGCGACGCTGGCACGGGCAAAGGGCACGCCCTCGTGCCACCAGCCACCCTGGGCGTCGATACGTATATCCATATCGCCTGACAAGGCGGGCTGCCAGTCATCGAGTGGCGGTATGCTGGAAGCGCCCTGTCGATAATCAAGCAATCGGTCTATGTTCATCCTATTACCTCGCCCTGGCCCGCCTACTTAGCCAATAACCCCGATTGTGCCAACGCTTGCTTAACCTGTTCGGGGGCGTCGGGGGCCGCATTACGAAATAGCTGATAGAAATTGGCCGTGGTCTGCATGGCGACTTCATCAACACTGATGCCACGCGCTTCGGCAATGCACTCGGCCACTTCAACCACCCAGGCGGGCTCATTGGGTTTGCCACGATACGGCACGGGTGCCAAATAGGGGCTATCGGTTTCGATCAGCAACCGGTCAAGGGGCAACTGGCACGCCAGGGTACGCAGCGACTCAGCATTGCGGAAGGTGACAATCCCTGATAATGAAATATAAAAGCCTAAGCGTACGGCGTCACGCGCCATCTCGATATCTTCGGTAAAGCAGTGGAGCACGCCCCCGACTCGCGGGTCGCTGTGCTCACGCAGCAAGGCCAGAGTGTCTTCCTTGGCATCGCGGGTATGCACCACCACGGGCAGCTCGAGCTCACGAGCGGCGATCAAGTGGCGCTTGAAACGTTCATACTGAACCCCTGCCGACACGCGGTCCGCATAATGGTAATCAAGGCCCGTCTCGCCAATGGCCACCGCGTCGAATTGCTCCGCCGCCTCCTTGATATCACTGACACCGGGTTCGACCGGTGCGTCATGGAGAGGATGCTGGCCCGCCGATATCACGACATCCCCGTGCTCTCTGGCAATGCCGGCAAGTTTGGGCATGTCCTCAAGCGTCACGGAGATGGCAAGAAACTGGTTGACGCCAACGTTGCGGGCGGCCTCCAGCGTGGCCGCAAGGCTGCCGTTGTGTGTGGTGTCGGATAAGCGGTCCAGGTGACAGTGGGAATCAACAAACATGTCGCTCTCGTGGTGGGCGTTAAAGAGTAAATGAGGGCGCAGCTTTATCCAACTGCCCCGCCAGAAGGGTTTCAATACGGTCACGCACCCGGTAATCCTGCGCGTGGAAGTGAATGCCGATCCCCGGCATGCGCCGACCGCTGACACCGTCGGGAGACACCCAGATCACCTCGCCGCTTAGCGAGAGACGCTCGCTCTCCCCCGGCAGTGTCAGCAGTAAATAAACGGTCTGGCCCAGGTCATAGTAGCCGCGCGTGGGAATGAACATGCCACCGCGGTCAAGAAACGGCATATAGGCAGACAATAAAGTGGGCACATCGGGCACCGTGAGGGAGAGCGCTTTTTGCGTTGCCATAACACCTCGCAAGTCGGTCTAGGAGCGGAGTAATGCCGACCAGCGCACCAGCCACGCTTCCAACACAAGCTGCGGATTGGGGTTGGCACCAACGGCGAGCAGGCGGCGCTGCTCGCGGGCATAGTCCAGCAGCTTAAACCAGTCCCGTACCCGGGCATTTTTCACCGCTTGACGGTAAAGCGGAAGCAAATCGGGATTACGCAGGGCAGAGGTGGAGCCGGACAACCCCAGCCTGATCAGGTCTTCAAGCCAGGCAATACCGTACCATAAAATGGCATCTATCGCCTGACGGTCTAATCGCGCGGCTTCAGATACCGGCTCCCCGCCGCGTACCAGTTGCTCGAAGCAGTCGTGCAACTGCTGACGCAAGGCGCGCGCCTCAGGAGCGGCAAGCTCGACCGCCCTCAACGGCAGCCCACCTGACACCTGCCACCAGAAGCGCGCTTCGTCCTCGCTTGCCAACTGCTCGGTCAACCAGCCCAGGCAATCGGCTAACGCGACGCTGGGTAGCGGCCACTGCTGGCAGCGTGAGCGAATGGTGGGCAGCACTCTGGACGGCACATCCGCCAACAGGATAAATAGTGTCTGATCGCCCGGCTCTTCCAGGCTTTTCAACAGTGCGTTTGAAGCGGCCACGTTCATGGCTTCAGCCGGCGAGATAACGATGACCCTGTAGCCACCCTGCTGCGCGGTTTGCGAGACAAAGCGATTGACGTCACGAATGGTATCAATACGGATCTGGCGCTTGCCTTCCTCCGGCGAAATGCGTAGCAAATCGGGATGGTACCCGGACGCCAGCAGCTGACAGCTGCGGCATTGACCACAGGCCTGCTCACCGGGGGCGGCACACATCGTTCGGGCAATCAGTGCCTCTGCCAGGCGCTGCTTGCCTACGCCATGCTCGCCGCTGAACAGCAGCGCATGGGGCATTCTCCCAGCATCAGCAAGACGACATAGCTGGCGCCAGGTGGGGTCATGCCAGGGCAGCACACCGCTCAGTCCCATAACGCGGCTCGACCGGCCAGGGTGTCACAGATATCGGACTGGACCTCTGTCAGGGGTTGGTGGGCGTTGATCAGGGCAAACCGCTCCGGCGCTTGCTCGGCCCTCGCCAGGTAGGCATTACGAACAGCCTGAAAGAAGTCTGCCTGCTCCTTTTCAAACCGGTCTCGCTGGGTATGCTGGTCGCGCAGGCGTGATTCCAGGCGTTGCCTGGCAGCATCGTGTGGCATATCCAGCAATAGCGTCAGGTCAGGCGCCACTCCCTTCTGCACAAATGCCTCAAGCGCTGCGATACGCTCTACCGGAATCCCACGGCCGCCGCCCTGATAGGCGTATGTCGCGTCAGTGAAACGGTCACACACCACCCAGGCGCCTCGCGCCAGCGCGGGCAGAATCTTTTCGGCCAGGTGCTGGGCGCGGGCGGCAAACATTAACAGCAGCTCGGCGTCGGTGTGCAGCCATTCCTCGGGGGCGGGGTCCAACAACAGTTGGCGAATCGCTTCTGCCCGGGGGGTTCCCCCTGGCTCCCGCGTGGCCACCACTTCGATTCCCTGAGCCTCCAGCCAGGCCACCACGAACTGCATATTGGTGGACTTCCCTACACCTTCACCGCCTTCTAGGGTAATAAAGCGACCGCGCTTCGTCATCATGGCCTCTGGATTTGGGTAATATTAGTCACGGTTACGGATATACCGGTTCACGGCGTTGTTGTGCTCCCGCAGCGTGCTCGAGAACTTGTGGGTCCCGTCACCCCGCGAGACAAAATACAGCGTGTCGCCCGGCAAAGGGTTCACAGCCGCTTCCAGCGAGGCTCGCCCCGGCATCGCGATTGGCGTCGGCGGCAGCCCATCAATCACATAGGTGTTGTAGGGCGTGGCCTCGCGTAAATCGGCATGGGTAATCCGCCCATCGTAGCGATCCCCCATTCCATAGATAACCGTCGGGTCGGTTTGCAGCCGCATGCCGCTCTCCATCCGCCGCTTGAAAACGCCCGCGATTTCACGCCGTTCTTCAGGTGCTCCGGTTTCGCGTTCGATCAACGATGCCATGATCAGCGCTTCATAGGGCGAGTCGATGGTCAGGTCGTCGTCGCGTTCGGCCCAAACCTCGTCAAGTATGCGTTCCATACGTTCAAGCGACTGACGCAGGATATCAACGTCACTCATCCCCAGGTGATAGCGATAGGTATCGGGGAAGAACCAGCCTTCCGGGTGCGTCCCCTCTCGATCAAGCAATGCCATGAGCTCCCCATCGCTCATATCCGCCGTGCGCTGTTCAAGCTTGGGGGCTGCCGCCAGTTGCTCACGCATCTGGGCAAAGGTCCACCCTTCGGGAATGGTCAGCGGATATGTTACGACATCGTTGCTGCCGAGCAGCGCCAAAAGCTCCATGCCGGTAATGCCAGGCTCGAGAAGATATTCCCCTGTGCGCAGGTCCGGCAATTCATCCGGCTGAAGTTTCGTCATCAGTTGGAACGCCCAGGCATCCTCAATAATGCCTTGCGCCTCCAACTCGGCGACCACACGATTGAGGCCGGCACCAGAAGGCACCTGATAAAGCGTGGGCTCATCAATCGACAGCGGCGCATCAAGCCGCTGCTGCCAATAAACATAACCACCCGCGACACCGGCAACGCCAACCACGGCCATCACGGCCAGTGCAACCACCAAGCGTTTCACTATAAGACCTCAATATTCAATACGTTAAGACGTCGCTGGGTAACCGAGCAGCGGGTGGGCCACGGCTTGCAAGGGATCATGCCTGGGCGCTCCCCAGCGACGAAGAGGGGCGCCTTCAGCCGTCCACAACGCATTGACCGGCCATACACCCTGCACTGAGTTGGCCAGCCACAACCGGTCAACCGCCGCGACCTCATCGATTGCCAGTTGAGCAGGGGTAACAAGCTGTGCATCAATCAACGCGGCGCGCAGCGTACCTTCCACACCACACTGATCCAGCGTAGGCGTCATGATGCACCCGTTCTGTTCCCAAAACAGATTCATGCTGGTGGCTTCCACGACCAGGCCGTGGTTATCAGCCAACAGACCTTCACGGTAGTCCGTTGCCTGCCACTCCTGGCGAGCCAGCACATTTTCAAGACGATTGAGGTGTTTGATACCCGCCAAGCGGGGTTGCCGGGCCAGGCGTAGCGAACAGATACGTACGCTAACCCCCTGCGACCAGGCCGACGAATCCGGCTGAAAAGGCACACGACGGCTCATAAGACGGGGGGCCGCCACGTCAGGAATCGCGTAGCCACGACCACCGCTCCCCCGGGTGACGATAATCTTGAGCACCTCCCACCCGACAGTGGGTGCTGCTTGCCAGGTGGCCGACAATGCGGCTGGCGAAGGCGGGTCGATCATCAACCGCTGACAGCCCTCCAGCAGCCGCTCCACATGCTGCTGCCAAAGCAACGGCTGACCATCGTGCAGCAGAACAGTTTCAAATACGCCGTCACCGTAGGCCAGCCCGCGGTCGTCAAAAGGTACCCAGGGCTGACTCATACAGGCTTACACCTTTTTGAACAGCAATGACCCATTGGTACCGCCAAAGCCGAAGGAGTTCGACAGCACAGCATCGATACGCATGTCACGAGCCGTGTGCGGTACGTAATCGAGTCGGCAGCCCTCCTGCGGGTTGTCCAGGTTGATCGTGGGCGGTGCGACCTGATCGCGGATAGCCAGCACGCTAAACACCGCTTCCACAGCGCCAGCCGCCCCCAATAGGTGGCCAATCATCGACTTGGTCGAACTGACGGCCACTTGCTGAGCAGCCTGCCCCATGACTTTTTCGACAGCTCGACTTTCAGCCAGGTCGCCCGATGCCGTTGAGGTACCATGGGCATTGATATAATCCACCTCGGCAGGATTCATCTGCGCGTCCTTGATGGCATTACTCATCGACAATGCAGCACCACTGCCATCTTCAGGTGGTGACGTCATGTGATAAGCGTCATCGCTCATGCCAAAGCCTGCCAACTCCGCATAGATGGTTGCGCCGCGGGCCTTGGCGTGCTCGAACTCTTCAAGCACCATCACACCGGCCCCGTCTGACAACACAAAGCCGTCACGGTCGGTATCCCAGGGACGGCTGGCAGCCTGCGGGTCATCGTTGCGGGTCGACAGCGCGCGTGCGGCTGCGAACCCCCCCAGCCCCAGCGGTGTGGTGGCCATTTCCGCGCCACCGCAGACCATCACCTCGGCATCACCATAGGCAATGGTGCGGGCGCTGTAACCAATATTGTGCGTTCCCGTGGTACAGGCCGTGGTAATCGCAATATTGGGCCCTTTAAAGCCGTGCTGAATCGCCATATTGCCCGAGATCATATTGATAATGGACCCTGGGACAAAAAACGGCGATATCCTGCGTGCACCGCCTTTATTCAGCGCATCATGATTATGTTCAATCATGGGTAACCCGCCAATGCCGGACCCGATCGCTACACCAATACGGTCAGCGTTGGCCTCGGTACACTCAAGGCCTGAGTCCTGAATTGCCTGAGCACCCGCGGCCATGCCGTACTGGATGAACAGATCCATCTTGCGGGCATCTTTAGGGTTCAGGTACGGGCTGATATCAAACCCTTTTACCGACCCGCCAAACCGCGTGTTAAAGCCGCTGGTATCGAAATGCTCAATCGGCGCGATACCGCTTTGCCCGGCCACAATGTTGGCCCACGACTCATGGACCGTATTTCCAACTGGGGTCACCAGGCCTAACCCGGTTACCACTACCCTTCTTCGCGCCATCAATCTTCCTCCAGGCATCCATGGTGACTCGACCCTTGTGAGTCATTATCAGTCGTCAAAGTTGCCGCTAGTATAACGGAGATTGAACGTTATATTCAGTGCGACCGCAAAGCAAAAAAGCCGCCCCTGGAAGGACGGCTTTTTAATGCGGGTAGACATCAAGCCACCTACCCGGGTTCGATGCATCAACTACCCCTTACTGATGGGCGTTAACGTAGTCGATAGCTTCTTGAACCGTGGTGATCTTCTCGGCTTCTTCGTCCGGAATCTCCGTATCGAATTCTTCTTCCAACGCCATGACGAGCTCAACTGTGTCAAGCGAGTCAGCACCCAGGTCTTCAGTAAAAGAAGAGCTATTCTGGATATCTTCTTCTTTAACGTTCAGGCGCTCAGCCACTACTTTCTTTACGCGCTCTTCAATAGTACTCATCAACGTACTCCAGTCATTCACATTAGCCGTTTTGGATAACCAGCTATTTGGGAACCGCAAGCCAAAAGCTGCGGGGTAGTTTATAGACGCCCTTGAGCTGACGCAACCGCCAAACTCAAGGCCATCAACGCATATTCATGCCGCCGTTGACATGCAGTGTCTCGCCGGTGATGTATCCTGCCGCATCACTGGCCAGAAATCCCACGGCAGCGGCAATTTCATCCGGAGAACCCAGGCGCGCCAACGGAATCTGCTTGAGCAGCATTTCGTGCTGCGCTTCCGGTAGCGCTTCGGTCATGTCGGTGGCGATAAACCCCGGCGCCACCGAGTTGACCGTAATGGCACGCGAGGCAACCTCACGGGCCAGCGCTCGGCTAAAGCCTTCCATGCCAGCCTTGGCCGCCGCGTAGTTAGTCTGGCCCAAGTTGCCCATGGTCGCCACCACGGAGCTGATCGACACAATACGCCCAAAACGCGCCTTGGTCATCCCTCGCAGGCACGCTTTGCTGACCCGGTAGACAGACTTGAGATTGGTATCCATCACCGAGTCCCATTCGTCTTCCTTCATGCGCATCAAGAGATTATCGCGCGTGATACCGGCATTGTTGACCAGAATAGTCGGCGCGGCAAACCGTTCAGCAATGGTTTTCAAGACATCATCGATGCTCGCCTGATCGGTGACATCAAGGCATAAGCCAGCCCCTTCAATGCCCTGATCTGCGAAGTCAGCGTCAATGTTGGCTGCACCAGCTTCGCTGGTCGCGGTACCAACGACAATACGTCCCTGGCGGCTCAGTTCGTAAGCGACTGCCCGGCCGATGCCACGACTGGCACCCGTAACAAGCGCAACTCTACGTTCTTGGGTCATAAGGTACTGCCTTTCACCATGTAAATAAGCAAGGATAGCGGAAAATCACCACTTATCATGCATCATCCGCCAACGCGTCGCGAGCCAACTCAAGCGCGGCATCCAAGCTATCGGGATCGTTGACCGCCAGACTTTTACTGCCACGCACAATACGCTTATTCAAGCCGGTCAGCACTTTACCCGGGCCACACTCGATGAACACGTTTGCTCCCTGGGCGGCCATTGTTTCGACACAGTCGCTCCAGCGCACAGGCTGATAAAGCTGTTCAATCAGTCGCGTGCGCAGCGTATCGACGTCAGCATGCGCCTCGGCGTCTACGTTTTGGATGACTGTGTAGCGCGGCGGACGCAGTTCGATTTCCTGCATCGCTGCCGCCAGGCGGTCTGCCGCAGGGCGCATGAGGTCGCAGTGCGAAGGCACGGAAACCGGGAGCGGCATCGCCCGCTTGGCGCCCGCTTCCTGACACGCCACAATCGCCCGCTCAACGGCCGCTTTGCCGCCCGCAATCACTACCTGGCCCGGGGCATTGTAGTTGACAGCTGAAACGACGTCCCCTTGCGCTGCGTTGGCACAGGCGGCCTCCACAGACGCGTTATCGAGGCCCAGAATGGCGGCCATACCGCCTTCTCCCGCTGGCACTGCGTGCTGCATGGCCTCACCGCGAAGACGAACCAATTTAACGCCCTCGGCAAATCCAAGCACACCTGCGCATACCATGGCGCTGTATTCCCCCAGGCTGTGCCCGGCCATGACCGTCGGGCGCGGCCCTTCCAGCTCTTGCCAGACGCGCCATATCGCTATACTGGCGGACAGCAACGCTGGCTGAGTGCATTCGGTAGCATTTAGCGAGGCATCTGGCCCCTCTTGCACGACTTTCCACAAGTCGTAGCGTAACGCATCCGATGCTTCCTCAAAGGTCGTTCCCACCACGCTGTAACGCTCGGCAAGCTCGCGCAGCATTCCAAGCTGCTGAGAGCCCTGCCCGGGGAAAATGAGGGCAAGGGGTTGAGACATGTCGTTCACCTTTGCTCTTGTAGGCATTTGCTCAATTGAGCGATAGACGCGGTTATGGGCACATCCTGCTGCTCGCCATAACCCGCTAACCTGCAATGCAGTGACATCATCACTGCACTATTAAAAAAGTCGCTACTCATTGAAAGACCAGCGCTTGGCAAGCCGCTCGGGCAGGTTGTGCTCAACCTCCTGCATCGCGCGGCGAATGGCATAGTAAAAACCATCTGCACGGGTACCTCCATGGCTTTTCACCACGATTCCCTGCAAGCCTAGTAAACTGGCGCCGTTGTAGCGTACCGGATCCAGCTCTTGTTTTAAGTGCTTTAACACGGGCTTGGCAACCCAGCTCGCCAGGCGCCCTCTCAGGCGTGACGCAAACGCAAGCTGCACCCGCTCGACCAGCATACCCGCCAAACCCTCGCTTGCCTTGAGCACGGCGTTGCCCGCAAAACCATCACAGACAATCACATCCAGTTCGCCTTGGAAGATATCGCCGCCCTCAGCATAACCAAGGTAGTCAAATGGCAAGCTGTCCGCCGATTCTTGAAGCAATCTATCGGCTTCGCGCACGCTGGCACTCCCTTTGGTTGACTCGGCACCAACGTTGAGCAACGCCACGCGAGGGCGCGCGATACCGTCCACCTGCTCTGCCATTGCTGCACCAATCAGGGCAAACTCGACCAGGCGGCTCGCCGGCGAATCAACATTAGCGCCCAGATCCAGCAGATAGCAGCGCCGCCCGCAGCGCGCCGGAATAGCCGTGCTGATAGCCGGACGCGACATACCCGTCAGCATACCCAGCTCTCGGCGGGCCAACGCTACCAGGGCGGCCGTATTGCCAACGCTGACACCCGCCTGGGCATCGCCTTTGGCCAGGCAGCGTAGCATTTGCGCCATACTGGTCGACTGCCCGCGACGCAACGCCCAGGCAGCCGTCGCCGTCGTCGCAACGCTATCAGCCACATCGTGGACCGCTAAACGTGACGTTGCCGCAGCCAAAGGCCGCGGCAAACGCGAGAGCTCAGCACTGATATGCTGATGCGGACCAAACAGAACAAGCTCTAGACCAGGGGTATCGATAACAGCCCTGGCAGCCCCTTCAATCAGCGCGTGAGGGCCTTCATCGCCCCCCATCACATCAATTGCTAGGCGCACAAAGCACCCATTCGTTTAGTCGTATCGACCGGCAAAGACGCTTTACGCGTCAACCACCTTGCGACCGCGATAGAAACCATCCGGCGAAACGTGGTGACGCAGGTGGGTGGTGCCGGTTTCTTTGTCTTGAGACAGCGTCGGAGCGGTCAAGGCATCGTGGCTACGACGCATACCGCGCTTGGAACGAGTTTTACGGTTCTTTTGAACTGCCATGGGATTACTCCAGGGTCTGTCGGATTATGGGTGCTTACTTCTTGCCTTTCAGCGTGCTAAGCACCGCGAAAGGATTGGCGGGGGCTTCTTCCTGCACCCCACCTTCTGTCTTGCTGACCAGTTGCTCTGCCGAAACGTGGCAATCTGCTTCGTCGTGGTAGACCACTTGAGGCAGACTGAGGATTAATTCATCCTCGACGACCGTCAGCAAGTCCAGCTGTTCATGTTCCACCAGCACCGGTTCATGACTGGATGGCAGCTCTCCGGCCAGGCTTTCATCGGCGACCATCCCTAATAGAAAATCGCTGGTGACGTGCTGGCTGAGCGGCTCCAGACATCGGCGGCAAGGAAGGGCCAGTGTTGCTTGCATATGACCACGAATTTCACGTCGCCCCTGAGCATCAACACCAAATTCGAGCACGACGTGACAGTCACCCGATTGGAGTCCGGCTTCTTCGGCGAGGCGTGGCAGCTTATCAAGCGCTACCAGGCCTTCGAGTCGTTCGCGGCGGGCTGCAAGCTTATAAGGCTCAACCCGGCTGGGGAGTTGTGAGGTCAACATAGGCGCGCAATGATAGGCACTCCCCATGCTGGTGTCAAAGCCAAGGGCATAATTCTTTGTGGTCGCGCGATAGGATAAGGCCCAAGTTTCGGTAAACTGGGCATCCATCAGGCCCATTGACCGCAAAAGCCACTTACCTTACGAAGGAAAAACGCATGTCTAACGCAACACCTGCGCTGGTGCTGGCTTCAAGCTCGCGTTCGCGCCGCGCACTGCTCGACCGACTGCAATTGCCTTATCAAT
Organism: Halomonas sp. 5021; assembly: GCF_036663435.1. Taxonomy (NCBI): domain Bacteria; kingdom Pseudomonadati; phylum Pseudomonadota; class Gammaproteobacteria; order Oceanospirillales; family Halomonadaceae; genus Halomonas; species Halomonas sp. 5021. Next base: position 206,719 of record NZ_JAXOVU010000001.1, on the reverse strand, counting down.
GCTTTTCGCCCGACATTGACGAAACACCGCAAATGGGTGAAACGCCGCAGCGGTTGGTGCATCGCCTGGCGTTAAGCAAAGCCAACGCCGTGGCTGACCGGTTTAACGACCACTTGATCATCGGCTCTGACCAGATTGCCGTCTTTGAGGGCGACATCCTGGGCAAGCCGCACACCAGCGAGCGTGCCGAACACAATCTCAACCGCTTTTCCGGTCAACGGGTGACCTTCCTTACCGGCTTAGCCCTGCTTGACACCCGACACAAATCTCACAGGGTCCACGTAGAGCCCTTCGAGGTTGTCTTCCGACAGCTGAGCCAAGAGGAAATAAGCGTTTACGTCGCTAAAGAGCAGCCGCTTGATAGCGCTGGAAGCTTTCGCATGGAGGGTCTGGGCATCGCGCTGTTCGAACGCCTTGAGGGACGCGATCCCAACGCCCTGATGGGGTTACCCTTGATCGCCCTTTGCGACATGCTACGCCAAGCGGGCCTCGACCCGCTTGGCGCCAACCTTCTTCAGGGTGACTGAAAGCGCAGCGGCGAAGGGGATGTATCGACCCCCAGCAGTCGAGCGGCCGTCTGAGTGAAGCGCCGGGTCAGCCGATCAAACGGATCCAGGCTCGGCGTGTAGTTTTGCCACTCAGCCTCATCGCTGTACTCACGGGCAACATCATCGATACTACCCAGCTGGTCGACCAACCCCAGCGTCTGGGCCTGCGCGCCACTCCAGACAAGGCCACTGAACAAATCGTCGTTATCGCTCAAGCGATCTCCGCGTCCCGCTTTTACATCATCAATAAACTGCTGGTGGGTGCTTTCGAGTACGCTCTGCCAAAACGCCTCATCTTCCTCATCAAAGGGCTGAAAAGGATCCAGAAACGCCTTGTTATCACCTGCCGTCAACACCCGCCGCTCGATGCCCACGCGGTCAATGGCCTCTTCCAGGCCAAAACCGGCGTATATAACGCCAATCGAACCGACCAGACTCACCGGGGATGCGACGATGTCATCAGCCGCCGCCGCTATGTAATAAGCACCACTGGCACCAATATCTTCAATGACGGCCACAATGGGTTTATCGCCCGACTCCCGTAACCGCATGATTTCCGAATAAATGCGCTGTGACTGCACAGGACTGCCGCCCGGGCTGTTGATATGCAGCACAATGGCCTCGGCGCTATCGGCGTCCCAGGCGTTGCGCAGCCCTTCAATGATACGTTCAGCATTGGCTGGCGCGTCCGCGGCGATCACGCCGTTAACGTCCACTCTGGCGAGGTGCGCGGCAGCGGGCGTCGCTTCCGACGGGGCATAGAAACGGTATATACCCAGCCCCAGCGCCACCGCGAACAGGGTCAGCATCAGCAGACGAAAAAACAGCTTCCAACGACGCGAGCGCCGCTGCTCTGCCAACACGCCGCCAATCCAGTGATCCATCATCTCGATCTGCGCCAACCGCTGGCGCTCGCGCAGCGTATCAGCGTCGTCACCGGGCTGCCCCGCCTCCTCATTTCCCTTGTTTGGGGGCACTTCGGGGCCCTGGGTCCAACGATCTGCCATCTTTTGTTGCTCGGACGATGGCGATGCATCGTTGTTCATGTTGCTGCGGGAATCATCATCCTTCATCACTTACCCCTGTAGCCAGGTAAAAAGTTCATCAACGCTGTGCACGATCTCATGCGGCTGGCTAGCCGCCAGGCGCTCAGGGGAATGAACGCCATAACTGACGCCGACGCGAGGCATACCGAGCGATCGAGCCATTTCCAGGTCATACTCGGTATCCCCCACCATGACCGCCCGCTCAGCAGGCACCGATAGCTCGTCGAGCAATTCCTGCAGCATTTGCGGGTGAGGCTTGGAACGTGTTTCGTCGGCGGTGCGGCTGGCGTGAAACCAGTCGAGGCTACCCGTCTCCTGGAAAATCCGGTCCAGACCACGGCGACTTTTGCCTGTCGCGACCGCCAGTCGCTGCGCCTCATTTAACCGAAGGCGCGCCAAATGATCTTCCACACCAGCGAAAAATCGCATGGGAGTGGTATCCACATGCACAAATTGATGCGCGTAGCCTTGGCGGAGACGCTCGGCCTGCTCTGGCGATATACCCGGGCAAAGCGTTTCAATGGCTTCAGGCAATCCCAGACCGATGATGTTCTCGATATCCGCCTGGGGAAGCGTACCCAATCCCGCTTCGATACCCGCCGTCTGCATGCACGACACGATACGCGGCACCGAATCCATCAGCGTACCGTCCCAATCAAAGATGACCAGTTCATAGCGCATGGGAACTCCTTATCGGCGCACGCGATTAAGTGTGTCTTCCAGCGCCTCAGGCAGCGGCGCCTTGACCGTTACAGGACGTCCATTGGAAGGCTCAGGAAAGGTCAGTGCGCGGGCATGCAAAAATAGTCGGCCAAGCCCGAGCTGCTTGGTAAGCAGGCCGCTCTCTCGATTGGCATACTTGTCATCCCCGAGCAGCGCGTGACCGGCATGCGCGGCATGCACACGGATTTGATGCGTCCGCCCGGTCACCGGCTCGGCCTCGATAAGCGTGGCTTTTTCAAACGTCTCGACAACCGCGAAGTGCGTGCGCGACACCTTACCATCGGGATCCACCCTGACACGCCGCTCGCCGTTGCCCGCGTCATAGCGATCCAGACGGGCGCTTTCGTAGGTCTTACGTGCCGGCCAGCGGCCTGCCACCAGCGCCAGATAGCGCTTGTCCATGCCGTGTTTTTTCAGTGACTCGTTCAGGGTGACAAGCGCATCGCGGGATTTGGCCAGCAGCAGGCAGCCCGAGGTATCGCGGTCCAAACGGTGCACCAGTTCTAAAAACGTCAGGTCGTCGCGCACCTGACGAAGCGCCTCGATCAGGCCGATTTTAACCCCACTGCCGCCATGGACGGCGAGCCCTGACGGCTTATTGAGCACCATCCAGTCCGGCCCCTCCATAATGACGCTGCCGACAAGCAGATCACGCAAATTATCGCTGACTTCCTTGACCGCCTCGCGGGGCGCCAGACGAAGCGGTGGAATGCGCACCAGGTCGCCCGGCTGAAGCCGGTAATCGACCTTGATGCGTTTTTTATTCACTCGCACCTCACCCTTGCGCACGATCCGGTAAATCAACGCACGCGGCGCGCCTTTAAGGCGGGTCATCAAAAAATTATCAATTCGCTGGCCAGATTGTTCCTGGGCAATTTCCACCCACTGTACTTCGCGCCCTTCGGCCATTGCCGCGCACTCCTGCTGATAGGCTAAAACGGCATTCTACCGTAGACCCAACACCAATGCGTCAATTGCTGGTCGTTTGCTTTACTGTTATATTCCAAAGCGCTTACCGGCTGATAGAGATCATTGATAGCATCGCGTTGTCATTAAGCTAATTGATGGTATCAAGATGATGTTTGGCCAGCGCCTGCCCGACTAACACGCAGGCCGAAGCAAGAGGCGTGGTTCAGTGTACGCATTACCCACCCCTCGCCGTAAAAAAATGCAGTAACTCTGCCGCCCGTTTTCCATACGGCAGACAAGATTGTGCCCAACCCTGAACGGTGGGCAATCGCTTAAAACGCCACGTCCTAAGTAGCCAGGCTGAAACGTCACAACGCGCTGCCTGCTTAAGACGACAAAGTTCAACACCGTGCCGATGACGGTGTTGGTGAATCGATGAATGCCAGGTGTTGGCGGTGTCAGCAGGGCCGGATGGACGTGACAGCCACCGAAACATGTCTTGCCTCCGCCACGTACTCAACGCCTAATTAGCCAGGTCGGCGATCATGCCGTCCTGGTAAAATGCGTCAGCATCGCTATGCGCCGAGCACAAGCACGCAGCACCCAGCGGTTCGCCACATCACCCCCAAGGTGGTTCGTCGGCACGCTACGCTATGCGAGACATTATGAAAAGAATGCTAATCAATGCGACCCAGCCTGAAGAGCTGCGCGTCGCTCTGGTTGATGGACAACGGTTGTATGATCTGGATATCGAGTCCGGCGCAAGAGAGCAGAAAAAAGCCAATATTTATCGTGGCAAGATCACTCGTGTTGAACCCTCACTGGAAGCAGCCTTCGTTGATTTCGGCGCCGAACGTCATGGTTTTCTACCGTTAAAGGAAATCTCGCGGGAATATTTCATCAAGGATGTTTCCGGCCGTCCGAGCATCAAGGAAGTACTCAAAGAGGGCCAGGAAGTCATTGTCCAGGTCGATAAGGAAGAGCGCGGCAATAAAGGTGCAGCGTTAACCACCTTCATCAGTCTGGCCGGGCGCTTTCTGGTGCTGATGCCTAACAATCCGCGCGCCGGCGGCATCTCACGCCGTATCGAAGGCGACGAGCGTAGCGAATTGAAAGAGGCCATGGGCCACCTTACCGTACCCGATAAAATGGGCCTGATCGTGCGCACCGCTGGCATCGGCCGGAGCCCTGAAGAACTGCAATGGGACCTGGACTACCTCGTTCAGGTATGGGAGTCGATCACTACCGAAGCGGGTAAACGCGCCGCCCCCTTCCTTATCTACCGCGAATCCAACGTAATCATTCGCGCGATGCGGGACTACTTGCGCCAGGACATCGGCGAAGTCTTGATCGACAGCCCCGAGATACACGCAGAAGCGCTCGCCTTCATTCGTCAGGTGATGCCGTCTTACCAGCAGAAGATCAAGCTTTACGCCGATGAAGTGCCGCTGTTCTCGCGTTTCCAGATCGAATCGCAAATCGAAACGGCCTACCAGCGCGAAGTCAAACTGCCGTCCGGTGGATCGATCGTTATCGACCATACCGAAGCCCTGGTATCCATCGATATCAACTCGGCCCGCGCCACACGTGGCAGCGATATTGAAGAAACCGCGCTGCAAACCAATTCAGAAGCCGCCGATGAAATCGCTCGTCAGCTACGCCTGCGCGACATTGGCGGCCTGGTGGTCATCGACTTTATCGACATGGGGCCCGCCCGCAACCAGCGTGAAGTTGAAAATCGTATGCGCGATGCCCTCAAGCTTGACCGGGCACGGGTACAAATCGGCCGCATCTCTCGCTTTGGCCTGATGGAAATGTCACGTCAGCGGCTGCGTCCTTCACTGGGCGAAACCAGCGGCGTGGTCTGCCCGCGCTGCAACGGTCAAGGCACCATTCGCGATGTCCGCTCGCTCTCGCTATCCATCATGCGCCTGATCGAAGAAGAGGCCATGAAAGAGCGCAGCGCGCAAATACGGGCTATCTTGCCAGTCCCTGTGGCAACCTACCTGCTTAACGAAAAGCGTAGTGTGCTGGCCGACATCGAATCCCGCCAGGGCGTTCGCGTCGTTCTGCTGCCCAACCCGGAAATGGATACCCCCCATTACGATGTGCAGCGTCTCCGCGATGACCACCTCGACGAAGACGACAGCCAAACGCTCTCAAGCTTTGAGCTGTCCACGGAGAGCGACATCGGCAAAGAACCGGCGCCAAGCTTTGTCCCCCCTGCCCAGCGGGCTGAAGCGGCGGTTAAAAGCGTTGCCCACAACGCCCCTGCTCCTGCCTCGTTGCAGCATGAACCAAGCCCGGAAAGCCCGGCACCTGAAAGCAACACCAGCGATGCCAGCATGCTGGGTCGCTTCATGCGCGGCGTTGCCAAATGGCTGGGTAGCGATGAACAGCGCCCTACGCCCACTGACCAGACCAAGAAGCCGTCAGAACCAGCCGCGCCGCGCAAAACCGAACGCACACCCTCCGCTCGCCGTGAAGAGACGCAACCCAACCGGCAGCGCAGCGATAGTGCGGCCAAGAGCAATACGGGCAATGCCCAGCGCAGTACCGGCAACGAGACCGACGAAAAGCGTAACGGCCCAAGCCGGACCCGCAACCGTCGCCGCCATCCCCAGCAAGATGATGGCAACAGCGCACAGGGCAATGACAAAAAGCCAAACCGTCAGAAGGACACTGCTCAGGCAAGTTCTGCCAAGGGCAGCGACAGCGATACAGCAGGCAAAAGCGCACCCCCCAAAGCCCGTCGCGAGTCGAACCGTGACACCTCTCGCAATGCCAGTGACGCGAATGCGAATGCCAATGCCAGCGACACCAAAAACGCTGCCAAGGCCAACGCCGATACGCCGACGGCCAAGCAGGATGACGGCAAGCCCAAGCGCACGCGTAACAACCCGCGCCAGCGCACGCGTCAGCAGGCCATCAATCCGAAGGCCGAAGCCGAGCAGCTAAAACTTCAGGAAGAGGCTGCCAAGGCCCCCAGCGAGTCGGATAATGCATCAAATGACGCGGTGACAGGCAACGGCAACGAGCGCCAAGCAGATAACCACGCGACCACCGAGACTGCATCGCAGGCAACTCAGCCAACGGCCGCTGCGCCAGCGGACACGGCCAAGCAACCGCCCGCTGAACAGGAAGCAACCTCCTCTTCAGTAGATAGCATCGCTGATTCAGTCGACGAGGCGCCAACCACAACGGCTGAAAGCCCTGCCGATAATGCGGCCAAGGCCCGCAAGTCGACGCAGCAACGGCGTCAGCCAAAACGCAATTCGCGTTCGAAAGGTGGCGATACGGCATCGAATGAAGGCACTGACGCAGTGCCCTCACAAGACCAAGCGACTGTATCAGAGGAGGAGGCTTCCACCCCCTCCGAGGCCGCCGAAGCGCCAGCAGCCCAGGCATCGGTAACGGAAGAGACGCCCAAGGCTGACCCCATCGCTGATCAGGCGGGTGCTAACACGTCTTCAACAACAGCGCCGGAGCAGACTGCCGGTACAGACGCGCCTGAGGACAACACCTCAGAGGCCGCCTCCAAGCCAGCCGCCAGCGACGAAACGGCTGAGGTAAGCGAGCAGCCGACAGCGCAGACGCCGCAGGACAACGATGGCGAGCAAGCCGCGTCAGCGCCCGAGGCGTCGGAGAAGGCACCTGAGCAAAGCGCTTCTCAAGAAAGCACTTCTGAAGAAAACGCACCTGAAGTAAGTGCTGAAGAACCTGTTAAAGCGAGTCCTGAAGCGGAAGTCGAAGATAGCCCTGCTGAGCCAGGCGCTACTGAAAAAGACACTGCTGTGAAAACCTCGCCTGAGCAGGCACCAGCCACGGAACCAGCGGCTGAAACGCCGTCGCAACCTGCGCAGCAAGCAGCGCCCGACAGCGAAGCAGTGGCTAAAGAAGCCGCAAAACCGCGCCGTCGTCGCAGCCGGGCACATAATGACCCGCGCGAGAAACGCAAGCAGCAGGCAAACGACAAGAACGCCGACTAACGACCAAGTCAGCCGAGCGGCACCAAAACAAACGCCCCGCCGTTGTTAACGGCGGGGCGTTTTTTGTGTGCAACCGAAACGGATCATCCCGTGATCAGACGCGGCTCCGGGGTTAGCCTGACAGCAAAGCGTTCAGCCACCCGCTCAGCGACCGTATTGGCCAACGCCAGCAGGCCCTGGCGGTTCCCGCCGCCGAAATGGACCAGTACCAGCGCTTGACGCTCGTGAACCGCAAACGCCCCCTGACGAAATCCTTTTAAGCCGCACTGGTCAATTAACCAACCTGCTGCCAGCTTCGTTTGCCCGTTACCTTGAGGAAAACAGGGCATCTCAGGGTAGCGCTGGCGTAGCGTCGCGGCCAGTTGATCGGTCACAAACGGGTTTTTGAAAAAGCTGCCCGCATTGGCCAGTTCTTCAGGGTCCGGTAGCTTTTCACGGCGGATGTCGCATACTGCGTTGGCCACTGCCAGCGGCGTAGGTGACGCCGGCACCCTTGTTGCCAAGTCCCCATAGCCCAGCGTGACCAGGGGCTCACGGGACAGTCGCAGCACCAGCCGGGTAATAATGACCGTTTCCGCCAGTGCGCCTTTGAAGATACTATCGCGATAGCCGAACTGGCAGGCATCGCGGCTCAACCAGCGCACCTCCCCGGTCGTCCGATCAACCACCTGCACCGCGTCGAGCCTATCCGCCAGCTCTACCCCGTAGGCACCGATATTTTGCACCGGGGCTGCGCCACAATCACCAGGTATCAGGGCGAGGTTTTCGGTGCCCCATACCCCGGATGCTGCCAGAGACATGACCAGTCGGTGCCAGTTCACGCCCGCGCCCACATGAACAAACAGTTGATCGCCCCGCGCTTGAAGCCACCACTGTTCAAGCAATGGTCGAAGCACAATGCCGCTGAGCCGGGCTGGCAACAGCACATTACTACCGCCGCCCAGCACGGTTACCGACCACCCTTCTTGTCTGGATTGGGCAAGCACCTGCTGCAATTGAGCCAGCGTGCGAGGCGCCGCGTACCGTTCGGCCACACACGGGAGACGCAGCGTATTGGCATCACTCAGATCGACTTCTCGCTGGACTGACACTGTGCTCATTTCAGTGTTCACGCTGGATATGCTCAACCAGACCTTCGGCAGCAGTCTCAAGCAGGTTGAACACCCGCTCGAAGCCTTCATCGCCACCGTAGTAAGGGTCCGGTACCTCGCTTTCCGCCAGGTCGGCAAAGTCCAGAAACAGCCCCACATGGGCATTGGCGTGCGCAGGTTTCATGGCGAGCATCGCGCGAAGATTGTCGCGATCCATCCCCAGCACATAGTCGAAGTCAGCGAAATCCTGAGCTTGCAATTGGCGAGCCCTCAAACCGCTGATATCGATACCTCGCTGTTCTGCCGCTGCCTGCGCACGCGGGTCGGGCGCATTGCCTACATGCCAACGCCCCACGCCACAGGAGTCGACGACCACGCGATCCTGATATCCGGCGCGCGCCAGCGCGCGGCGAAACACGCCTTCAGCCGTTGGCGAGCGGCAGATATTACCTAAGCAAACGAACAGCACCTTCACGATTCACTCCTTCTGCTGTGTTGGCGCCAATAACGCGCGCACACGGGCTAGATCTTCAGCGGTATCGACCCCGGCCGGGTTCAAATCACAGGCCAACGCAACCTGAATCGTATGGCCATACTGCAGTGCGCGCAGCTGCTCGAGCTGCTCGAGCTGCTCGAGGCTTGATGCAGGCCAGTCGCAATAGGCATGCAGGAAGCTGACTCGATAGGCATAGAGGCCGATATGGCGTAGCCACGCATCGGTATTGAGCCCCGTAGGCGGCTGCGAAAAATGTTCACGATCCCAGGGAATCGGTGCCCGGGAAAAGTACAGCGCCCGCCCCTGAAATGAACGCACCACCTTGACGACATTGGGGTTGAACAGTGCATCGATATCCGCAATCGGTTCCGCCAGTGTCGCGATGGAGGCCTGATCATCGTCCGCCAAACGCTCGGCCACCTGATTGATCAGCGCCGGGGGAATCAAGGGTTCGTCCCCCTGGACATTGACCACCAGCGCCGACTCATCCAACGCCAACTGGTCGGCAACCTCGGCCAGCCGGTCGGTTCCGGAAGCATGGTCCTCGCGTGTCATGACGACCTCGGCGCCGTAAGGCTCCATGGCCGTCCGAATACGTGCATCGTCGGTGGCCACCACGATACGGCTGGCGCGGCTCTGGCAGGCGCGTCGCCAGACATGGGCAATCATCGGCTCTCCCGCAATATCCAGCAGTGGCTTGCCCGGTAATCGGCTCGAACCATAACGGGCGGGAATCACCACGGTAAACGACAATGCCATTCACCCCTCTCCTTTGCGGCCTGGTGACGGAGGAAGTTTTTCATCGACATCCAGCGCACGCGCCGCCTCCGGCAACATCACCGGAATGCCGTCTTCAATCTGATAGGCCAGGCCATCGTAAACACAATGCAGCTCCTGGGCCTCGCGGTCGAAATGCAACTTGCCTTGACACAGCGGGCAGACCAACATTGCCAGCAGTTCCTTATCCATGAGCGTTTCTCCTGTCTCATGTAAGCGCTGACAGCTTGCCTGTCAGCCAATGCTCAAAATCAGGTGGAAGCACGGCTTCCACATCGAGAACCCAACTATCCGGCGGGGCGAACGCCTGACATTTCACGGCATCCTTGGCGGTCATCACCAGCGGACGCCCTCTCCACTGGTTCAGCAATGTCTCGGTCAACGGCTGATGATCCGCCAGCGGATGCCACTCGCCTGTTACCCCCAGTGATGTCAATGCCGCAAAAAAACGCTGGGGATTACCAATGGCAGCCAGCCCGTTCACCGGGGCTTCAAACGGCAGCGGTGCCAGCGGAAACCGCTGACCATCGTCAAGTCGGCGCCAGCTGCATGGCCCCAGGTGCATCTTGACGGCCGCTACCGGCAACTCACAAGTGTTGACGCCATTCACGATGACGGCATCGACACTCTTCAACCGGTCTGGCGGTTCGCGCAGCGGGCCTGCCGGCAGGCAATGACCATTTCCCAGTCCACGTGCGCCATCAATCACCACCAATTCAATATCGCGCGCCAGGTGGAGATGCTGCAAGCCATCATCGCTGATAATCAGATCGCAGCCCGCCTGGACAAGTGCCTCCACCGCTCGGGCACGCTGTGGGTCGACCATGACCGGAAGCCCCGTCTGCTGGGCCAGCATCAGCGGCTCATCGCCGCTCTCGCTTACCGGCGTGGTCGGCGTTACCCGCAGTGGGTAGCGTTCGGCACTCCCCCCATAGCCGCGTGACACGATACCCGGCGACCAGCCTTGCGCTGCCAACCGGTTACCCAACCATGCCACCAGCGGGGATTTACCCGTACCGCCCAGGGTGATATTACCCACAATGATGACCGGCACCGGCGCCCGCCATGCGCGTCGCCTGCCAGTCTGAAACTGGCGCGCCCGTCGCTGCATCAGCCATTGATATAGCTTACCCAAGGGCCGCAAAGGCCATAGCCAGCAGCTACCTTGGTAGGCACCCACAAGCCAGCGGTCGGCAAGCTTCACTGGGGCTCCTGAAATTGCAGCTGGTGCAGCGCCGCGTAGGCACCGCCTGCCGCCAGCAGGGTTTGATGACTGCCCTGCTCAATAATGCGTCCCTGATCCATGACGATAATCCGATCGGCGCGCTCAATGGTAGACAACCGGTGGGCAATCACCAGGGTCGTGCGACCCTGGCAGACATCTTCGAGCGCCTTTTGGATGTAACGCTCTGATTCGGTATCCAGGGCGGAGGTGGCCTCATCCAGAATCAGTAACGGGGCATCCTTGAATATCGCCCGCGCAATGGCCAACCGCTGGCGCTGACCGCCTGACAGCATCACGCCGTTTTCCCCTACCACCGTGTCATAGCCCTGGGGAAGCTGGTCGATAAACTCATCTGCATAGGCGGCTTCAGCCGCCGACTTGACCGCCGCAGGGTCCGGATTATCCACGCCGTAAGCGATGTTCTCGGTAATCGAGGCATTGAACAGCGTAACCTGCTGGGAGACCAGTGCCATTTGCTGACGCAGGGGGCGTAACGCATAATCGTCCAGGGGCACATCATCGATGGTGATGTGCCCCTCACTGGCATGGTAAAAGCGCGGCAGCAAGCTCACCAGGGTCGACTTGCCGCTGCCGGACCGCCCCACAATCGCCACCATCTCGCCGGCTGCCACATCAAGATTGATATCTTGAAGAACATAGGGCTGATCATCGGCATAGCGGAAACTGACGTTTTCGAGCTTGACGCGACCCGCCAATCGTTCGACCCGATACGTACCGCTATCGCTTTCGGGGGCCTCATCCAGCAGGCCGAACAGTTCGGCGGCGGCGGCTATCCCTTTCTGGATTTCGCTGTTGATTTCCGACAGCTGACGAACCGGCTTGATCATCAGGGCGGCCGCGGTAATAAAGGCGACAAATTCACCCGGCGTCATACTGGCCATCAGTGAGGGCGCCATGGCCAGCCAGACAAGAATGGCCATCGAGATCGCCACCAGAATCAAAATCACCGGTGAGCTGATGGCACGCGTCATCGCTTCCTTCATGCTTTGTCGGCGATTCTCTTCGCTGACGCGCTCGAAACGCTGCTTTTCATACATTTCCGCGCCATGGGTGCGAACCACCCGGTGACCCGAAAGCGCTTCGGAGGCCACATGGGTCACGTCGCCCATGGAGTGCTGAATACGCTTGGAAAGCCTGCGAAAACGCTTGCTGGCGTAGCTCACCACGCCTGCAATAATCGGCGTGACGCCCAAAAACAGCAGCGTCAGCATCCAGTTGGTCCATAGCAAATAGCCCAGCAGGCCAATTACGAACAAGCCTTCACGTAGCAGGATGGTAAACGCTTTGGTCGCGGCTCCCGCAACTTGCTCCACATGGTAGGTAACCCGGGACACCAGATGACCGCTGGAGTGATGATCAAAAAACATGCCCGGCAGGTGGAGCATGTGGGCAAAGACATCGCAACGCAGCGTATGAATCACATAGCGCCCGACATACGACATGAAGTAGGTACTCAGAAAGGTTCCGATGCCCCGCGCGGAAAACATGATGATGACAAATAACGGAAGGAAGAGCCGGAACGAGGCGTCGGGGTCTTGGATGCCGTCAATCAGGCGTTTCATCATTTCCGCCAGCGCCGTGCTTGACGCGGCATAAATCACAAAACCCACCAGCGCCAGGCTAAAGGCACGCCAGTGCGGCTTTACATAGCTTAATAAACGTTTATAGAGGACCCAGCCTGATTCAGTCACACGAGCTCCTAAGCAATAGCGTGCAGTGGGGGAATTCTACCTGATGGCGCTGCGCATCAACACCGCTGTCGAGGCGTCGACTCCCGCAGGGGATTTATTTCAAGCGAGGCACCGGGTGAGAGGCGTAACTGGATGGCACCATCTTGCGCGGTATTCCATAAACAGCTCCCTTGCTCGCGAAAACGCCGCACAACGTCGTCATTGGGGTGACCAAAGGGGTTATCGCGCCCGGCACTAAAAATAACATGCCGGGCATCGGCCGCCCGCACGAACTGCAGCCCCGAACTCGAGGCGCTGCCGTGGTGTCCAGCGACCAATACCGTAACGGGTGAATTAAGATCTCCGATCAACCGCCGCTCGACCTGACGGCCGACATCGCCGGTGATTAACACCTGCTGTTGGCCCACCTGAACCGACAGCACGCACGACCGGTCATTGGACGAGGATTCGCCCTGGTCCGCGTTGGGCCACAATACGCGGTAATGCGCGCCATCACGCTGCCACTCGTCACCCCGTTGACAGTCAAGACGTTGCACCGCAAGGGGTTCCAGGGCAGGCGCACGCCATTCCTCCACCTGGTGCTGGTCGCGGAGCGCCTGCACGCCCCCTGCGTGGTCACTATCGCTATGGCTGACAAGCACCAGATCGAAGTGCTGCCCCGGCGGCCATAGGGTTTCAAGGGGCATAAATCCCGAGCGATAACGCGGCCCCGTGTCCACAAGCATCCGCTGATGGGTGCTACGCAGCTCTATCAGTTGACCCTGCCCCACATCGTAAACGGTGATAAGCAGGTCATCGCCTGAGAGGCGAGGAGACGCTGGCCAAAAAGGCACCAACATGACAATGGTAAGCGCCCCTCGCTTGAGCCACCTGGCCGTGCCGGGCAACCCCCAGCATAACGCCATCACAAGAAGCCCCAATGCCCATGGCAGTTGCAGGTAGCGCGACGGCTCCCATAGCGGCCAGTGCACCACTGCCATCTCCAAGGCACTGTAAAAGCCACCCAACCCCTGCTCGAACAACCACCAGGCCGCTGTCGACGCGTAAGGCACTGGCGTCAACAACCAACCCAACAACGCCAGCGGCACCATGAAAAGGCTCATCAAGGGGACGGCGACAAGATTAATCAGGGGAGCCGTCGGTGCTACCCGGCCAAACGCGACAAGCACCGCCGCCGCCATCAACGGTGCCAGCAGACATTGGGACCGCAGCACGGCCCAACACCATCCACGCAGGCCTTGGGGGCGTGGCCTGCCTTGCCAAATGATGATGAGCCAGGCAACAGCCACAAACGATAGCCATAACCCGGGTCGCCAAAGGGCAACGGGATCGATCACCAATACGGCGGCCAATGCCAGCCACCAGCCTTGCCAGGGGCCCGGCGCGTGGCGACCACTCAACACCCAGAGACCCACAACGCTCATGATCATGGCGCGCATGGCCGGCGGCTCCATACCCGCCAGCAGCGCATAACCAAGGGCCGCTGCAGCCGATAGCCACCAGGGCCACGCTCGCAGGCGCCAGTTACCCGGTGTTATCCAGCGTGCTGCCTGGCGCGCCAACAGCAAAACAAAAGACGCCACCAACCCCACATGCAAACCGGAGATCACGACCAGGTGGGTCGTGCCACTGGCGTTGAGCAGCTTCCAGTCACTCTGGGTGAGCTGGTCTCCCAGCCCCAAAGTCAGCGCCGCCAGCCAACGCCGGGTGCGCGGCGAAAGCGGCTGTTCTTCCAGCATGGCATGCGCTTGCTGACGTAGTGAGAACGAGGCAGCGGTTAACCGCTGAGCAGATGGTTCCTGTCGGACATAGCCGGTCGCATCGATACCTTCGCGCCATAGCCAGTGGGCATAGTCGAAAGCACCGGGGTTCATAAAGCCGCTGGGCGGGCGCAAACGCAGCGTCATCATCCAGCGCTCGCCTGGTTGAGGCAACGGCGACTCCAGGGCGTATGCGCTGACCCGAACCCTTTGCAGGCGCTCGCAGTCTGGCCGAAGATCCGGTGCCTCACAGCGCTCCACCTTCAATAACAGGCGTAGGCCACCGCTTATCTGCTGGGTCTGAGTAATACGCCCTTCAACCCGAACATCCTCGCCGGAGAGGCCGACGGGTAATTGCCGTGCCCACTGGGACTGGATGGCCACCACCCCCCAACAGACGATTGCCAGCCAGAGGCAATAGCGCAAACGCACTGTCGCCAGGACAAGCAGCAAAATGCCCAGCGCAGAGGTCAGCCACAGCGTATTACAGGCGGGCCCTAGCCAACTGCCAAGAACAGCTCCCGCCATCACGGCCACTGCAACCGGCATCGCAAGCCCAATGCGCATATTGCCCTCCCTGGCACCGCCTTATCACCGCCTTGGCGTAGCCGAAACCCTGTCCCTTATGGATAATGGGCGGCATTCACAGGCAAGAGTGTCCGACATGCCTCGCCGTTTCTTTCAACGCTATATGCCCAGGCCCGATACGCTAAAGCGTCAGCGGTCGCTGCGTTTCATGGCGCCGCTGATTGCCGACCCGCGTTTGTGGCAACTGACGCGACGCAGCGTCGCCAATGCGTTCAGCGTGGGGCTTTTCTGCGCCATGCTGCCGATTCCTTGCCAAATGGTGGTAGCGGCCATAGGTGCTCGCTTCAGCCGCTGCAACCTTGCTCTTGCGGTGGGCCTGGTGTGGATTACCAACCCACTGACCATGCCGCTATTTTTTTACGGTAACTATTGGATTGGTACCTTTTTTCTGGATACGCCTGCACGTGAGGCGCCTTCCCGTCTTTCGACACAATGGCTGGCCGAACAAATGCATAACATCATGCCTGCCCTGCTGCTGGGCTCCCTGGTGTCAGCCCTGGTCCTGGCGGTAATGGCCAATATTGCCGTCCGCTTGATCTGGCGCTGGCACGTTTCCCATCACTGGAAGCGCCGCCGCCAAAAAAGGCGGCAGCGGCGGGCCCGTGTCGAAGCAGAATTCGACGATTAGGGCTGCTGTACGAGTTTTCCACCATCCAGTTTCATCATCCGATCCTGGTGCCCCGCCAGGCCAATGTCGTGGGTGACAATCACGAAGGCGCAGGCGCTTTCGCGCGCCAGCTCATCCATTAGCGCCAGAATCGTGGCGGCGGTGGTCTGGTCCAGATTCCCCGTAGGCTCATCCATTAATACCAAGCTGGGATCCGTGACCAGCGCGCGGGCAATGGCCACCCGCTGGCGCTCCCCGCCGGATAATTCACCCGGCTTATGATCGGCCCTGTCCTGCATACCCACCCGTGACAAAATCTGCATGGCGCGCTGCTCGGCCGTTTTTTTCGCTTGCCCGCGAATGATCAACGGCAGCGCGGCGTTTTCTACCGCCGTGAACTCTGCCAGCAAGTGGTGGAACTGATAGACAAAGCCGATATAACGGTTGCGAAAACGCCCCAGCGCCGTCTCATTCAGACCCGCCAGGGGTTGATCCGCGATCACGACATCGCCTTTAGTGGGCCGGTCCAATCCACCTAACAAATTTAGCAGTGTCGTCTTGCCCGACCCTGAGCTACCCACAATGGCAACGCGCTCGCCCGCATGCACTTGAAGGTCAAGGGTATCGAGGACGGTTAAATCCTGCGGCCCTTCACTGTAAGTGCGAGTCAACCCTTCGCATTTAAGCATTACAGGGGCTTGATTCGATGTCGTCTCAGACATGTTGGCATCCTTATTCATAGCGCAGCACATCCGCAGGCTGGACACTAGCGGCTCGCCAAGCCGGGTATAACGTTGATAAGAACGTCAACCCAAAGGCAGCCAGCACAATGTTTCGAACATCTTCAAAGTGTAAACGCGACGGCAAATCACTGATGAAGTAGACCCCTGCGTCGAGGAATTTAATATTCAAGAAACCCTCGACCCAGCCGATCAGATCGGAAATCGTCAAGGCGAGCAACACACCGACAGCGACGCCCACGGCAATCCCGATCAAGCCGATAGCCAACCCCTGCACGATAAAAATGCCCATGATCGAACGCGGCGTGGCACCAATGGTTCGCAGTATGGCGATGTCAGCCCGCTTGTCGGTGACGACCATGACCAGGGTTGACACAATATTAAAGGCGGCGACCGCAATGATGACCGTCAACAACAGCGCAATCATGCGTTTTTCCATCTGGATTGCCTGGAAAAGATTGCCCTGTGAATAGGTCCAGTCGCTGCCTCGATAGCCGGGACCCAGTTCATTGAGGATAGCCTGTGTTTCGCTACCGGCGACAAACAGGTCGTCCAGCTCAAGACGCAGCCCCCCGATCGCATCACCAAGACGACCAAGCGTCTGCATGTCCTCGATATTAGCGTAAGCTAAGTTAGCGTCAAGCTCAGCGCCAACGCTAAAGATACCGCTCACGGTGAAGCGTTTGAGACGCGGAAATACGCCCGCCGGGGTAATCGAGGCCTCAGGAACCAGCAAGGTCACTCGATCACCCACACCGACGCCCAGGCGTCGGGCCAACATCGACCCCAGCACCACGTTCCATTCGCCCGGCACCAGGTCACTTAACTCACCTCGTTGCATGTGGTCGCCAATAATCGATACCTTATCTTCCCAGTCGGGGTGGATACCGTTGACCATGGCGCCTTCATTGTTGCCGCCAACCGAGAACATGCCCTGCTGTTCGACATAGGGGGCGACCCCCTCAACGCGGTCACGCTGCATAATCCTTTCGGCCAGCGACTGCCACTCCACCATGCCATCACGGGCTTCGATTTTGGCATGCGGCACCATGCCCAGAATTCGGGTACGCAGCTCATGGTCAAACCCGTTCATTACCGACAGAACGAGAATCAGTACCGCCACGCCCAGCATCAGTCCCAGCATGGAGGTCAGCGATATAAACGAAATAAAATGGTTTCGGCGTTTAGCGCGCACGTAGCGCAGCCCCACCAAAAAAGGCAAACGATCAAGCATGGCGTCATTCCTTATAAGTCAGCGCTCATGGTACGGTTTTTTTAGCATCGCTGCATATGTATAAGCGGGCTTTAGAGGCACATCAGCCGCCAGCGTTCCCTCATGATTCTCTATACTTGCAACTTTTCGCGCCAGCCCCTACATTGCGCCGATTCGACTGGCGCCAGGCGCGCTCTCTTTTAACTTCGCTGCGAGCGGCTTTACGTTGATCACTTCGACCTACCGTTTATTACCCGAGTGGCATCCTCAAGATGGCATTCAACTCACCTGGCCACGCCCGGAGGGCGACTGGCAGGCGCTCCTGGGTGGCATTGAAGGCACACTTGAGCGTATTGTCGTCGCCGTGAGCCGCTATCAAAGAGTGCTCATCAGCGTGCCTGACAATGCCACGCGCACACGCCTGGCAGCGACATTCGACGCCTACGGGGTACCCGAAGGTCAGTTACTGTTGTGCGTCGCGCCCAGCAACGACACCTGGGCACGCGATCACGGGCCGATTACCGTCGCCGATGAAACGGGGGCGTTGCAACTGCTGGATTACACCTTTACCGGCTGGGGCGGTAAATTTCCTGCTGACCGCGATAACCAGTTGACCCACCGGCTTGCCGAGGAAGGCGTTTGGAACTGCTGTGTAAGCCGCCGCGAGCTAGTGTTGGAAGGAGGCGCGATTGAGACGGACGGCGACGGCACCTTGCTCACCACCGAGGCCTGCCTGCTTAATCCCAATCGCAACCCGCAGATGACGCGGCATCAACTGGAACAACAGCTTGAGAAAGACTTAGGGATAGATCGCGTGCTGTGGTTGGCCCATGGCCATCTGGAAGGCGACGACACGGATAGCCACATTGATACCCTGGCGCGTTTTTGCAACCCGACGACAATCGCCTATGTGCGCTGTGACGACCCGACGGATCCTCACTACCCAGCCCTGCAAGCGATGGAGCAGGAGCTGCAGGCGTTTCGGCAGCGTAATGGCGAGCCCTATCGGCTAATTCCGCTGCCCTGGCCTCAGGCCTGCTATGCACCCGAAGATGGTCGCCGCTTGCCAGCCACTTACGCCAATTTTTTGATCATCAATGGCGCTGTACTGGTACCCACCTACGGGGACCCCGCCGACGTTATCGCGCTGAACGCTCTGGCGGTCGCCTTTCCCGAACATACGCTTATTCCCATTGAGTGCAGTCACGTCATTCGCCAACACGGCAGCCTGCATTGTTTAACCATGCAGCTCCCCAGAGGCACGCTCGCCACTGCTCATCAGACCGCTGAGGAATCATCATGAAAAGCCCCGTCACCGTTGGCATCGTCCAACAGCAAGCCTGGCCCGATAAAACCCAAAGCCTGGATGCCAGTGAAGCGGGCATTCGCAACGCTGTGCAGCAAGGGGCTCAGCTGGTATTGCTCCAGGAATTGCATGCCACGCACTATTTCTGCCAGTACGAAGACCCTGCGGTGTTCGACCTGGCCGAGCCGCTGGACGGACCCACGGGCCAACGGCTCGCTGAATTGGCCCAGGAACTGGACATCGTACTCGTCGGCTCCCTGTTCGAGCGCCGGGCGCCCGGTCTTTATCACAATACCGCGGTGGTATATGACCGCGCCAAGGGCCGCGTGGGGCACTATCGCAAGATGCATATCCCCGACGACCCCGGGTTTTACGAGAAATTCTATTTCACCCCAGGCGATCACGACGCCGCGCGCAATGAGGGGTTCACTCCCATCGATACGTCGCTCGGCCGCCTGGGCGTGCTCGTCTGCTGGGACCAGTGGTACCCCGAAGCCGCGCGACTGATGGCTCTTGCCGGCGCCGAGTTGCTTCTCTACCCCACCGCCATCGGCTGGGATCCCAACGACGACGATGCCGAGAAGGCCCGTCAGCATAACGCCTGGACGCTCATCCAGCGCGCTCACGGTGTCGCCAATGGATTACCCGTGGTCGTCGCCAACCGCGTTGGCTTTGAGGCAGACCCGTCTACCGTGGGTGCGGGCATCCAGTTTTGGGGAGGCAGTTTTGTCTGTGGCCCGCAGGGTGAACTGCTGGCGAGCGCGGGAGAGACGACAGAACAGCTGGTCGTGGAGGTCGATATGGCACGCAGCGAGAACACGCGGCGTATCTGGCCTTACCTGCGTGACCGCCGTATCGATGCGTATGGCGAGCTGACCCGACGCTTCAGGGACTAGGCGCCTGATGCTCTTCTATTGTTAAGCAAAACGCCTGCCTGGGATTAACCAGACAGGCGTTTTTCATGCCCTGCTTACTTCCTTACTTCCAGAAATCGCGGATGGAGGCAATTCCCTGGGCACCAACGGCCCGGGCGTGATTGGCATCAAAACGCGTCATGCCGCCCAACGCAAAGACCGGCATGCCGGCGTGCTCCACCCACTGCTGAAAATCATGCCAGCCGATGGGGGCTACGTCGGGGTGCGACGGCGTGGTGCGCAACGGCGATAGCGAGACAAAGTCACAGCCTAGCGAGGCAGCCTGTTCCAACTGCTTGGGGTCATGGGTCGACGCCGATAGCCATTTATTTTCCGCAATTGGCCGACGTTCAAGCTGCATTAGACGCTCGCTGGTCAGGTGAATACCGTCGGCATCCACCTGATCGAGCAGCGACGGATCGCCATTGAGCAGCAAGCGAGCACCGACCTCATGGCAAAGGGCGAGTGCACGCTCAGCCCTTGCCACATAGGCCTCCGGCGTTAACTGCTTGGCACGTAGCTGCACCAGGCGAATACCATCTTCGCTCAACGCCCGGGTGAGTGACGCCTCAAAACGGGCTTCATCGGCTTCTTCACCGGTAATCAGGTATTCAGTCGGCAACATGACAGCCCGCAAGATAGGCAAATTTGCCGCCGGGAACGGGTAGTTCACCAGTTCCTCCATGGGGACCCAGCGAACGGCCTGGCCTTCGCGACCGAAAGGTTCACCGGCAAAGGCATGCACCTGCCAGACATCGAGCAGTATATGCTTATCCGAATACTCATGATGCACTCGGATTAATGGTTGCGCATTGACAATTTCGACACCCAGCTCTTCGTGTAACTCCCGCTTCAAGCCTTCCAACCCGGTTTCGTAGGGGGCCAGCTTGCCGCCGGGAAACTCCCATAACCCGCCGTGATCAACATTCGAAGGCCGCCTGGCAATTAACACCTGCTGCTTGTCAGCACTGATAATGGCAGCGGCTGCCACATGAACCCGTCGTTTAACCATGATATTCATTGCATCTCTATCCACTGTGTGCACACCCGCTGAGCGATAGTGGTGTTATATCGCTACGTTAAGATCTATTGACGTCGAGGGAGCGACGATAGTTTGTCGCTTAGCTACGATAATCAGCGTTGATCGATACATAGTCATGGGAGAGATCCGACGTCCACACTGTGGCACTATCGTCACCCCGCCCAAGACAAATGCGGATGGTAATCTCATCGTTGGCCATCACCTGGCTACCGGCTTCTTCCGTATACCCCGCCGCTCGACCGCCGTTTTCCACCAGGCGCACATCGCCAAGCTCGATGATGACCTTTTCAACGTCAAACGCATCGACTGGCGCACGACCAACGGCGGCAAGAATACGTCCCCAGTTGGCATCGGACGCATAGAGTGCCGTCTTGACCAACGGAGAGTGGGCAACGGTAAAGGCCACATCAAGCGCTTCCTGGCGGCTACGCGCCTGCTCGACCTGCAAGGTGACAAACTTGGTCGCACCTTCACCATCGCGAATAATGGACTGCGCCAATTCCGTCATTACCCGCTGCAAGCCGTTGCGGAATATCTCGATATGCGCATCGCTTTCAATACGCACCCCCGTGCCGGTTGCCGCCAGCATGCAGGCGTCATTGGTCGAGGTATCGCTGTCAACGGTAATACAGTTGAACGAGCGGTCGACCGTTTCGCGCAGCAAGCGATCCAGCAATGCCTGATCGATTCCCGCATCCGTCACTACAAAGCCCAACATGGTGGCCATGTTAGGCTTGATCATGCCCGAGCCCTTGGCGATCCCGTTGATGACAACCTCCCGGTTTCCGATCGCCAAGGTCACGCTCGCCCCCTTGGGACGTGTATCGGTGGTCAAAATACCTTCAGCCGCGTTTTGCCAAGCTTGACCATCGCTTGCCAAATCGCCAAGCGCCACAGGAATGCCGTCCAGAAAGCGTGCCATGGGCATTGGCTCGCCGATCACGCCCGTGGAAAACGGCAGCACGGCATAAGGATTGGCACCCACCTGCTCAGCAACTGACGTGCAGCTGTTCTGAGCGTCCTTAAGGCCTGTGTCGCCGGTGCCTGCATTGGCATTGCCCGTATTGATCAACCAGAAACGAGGGGCTTGACCGTTTTCAGCGCTACGCTGAAGATGCTCCTTTGCCACTTTAACCGGAGCGGCGCAGAAGGCATTACGGGTAAACACCCCCGCCACCGTCGAGGTCTCGGGCAACTCAATAACCACGACATCACGGCGGTCTGGCTTTTTTATCCCGGCCATGGCCGAACCCAAACGCACCCCGTCAAGGGTCGGCATAGAAGGGAAAGGCATCGATCCTACCGCCATGTAGTTCTCCTTAAACGTGGCTTTTGCACTTAATCGAGTTTACCGCAACACTGCTTATACTTTTTGCCTGATCCGCAAGGACAGGGGTCATTGCGCCCCACCTTGGGGCCCTCGCGACGAACGGGACGGCCGTCGGCGCCAGGCGCCTCTTTAGGCGCGTCGGTATCCCCGGCCGCGGCAGAGTCCGGGTCATCATGGCGACTGGCGGCAGTGGCTTTTTCACGTTCCAGCGCTTCACGACGCTTCTGCTCGAGGGCTTCCACTTCTTCCGGCTGGCGCACCTGTACATGGCTGAGAATCCGCGTCACGTCTGCCTTGATGTTAGTCAGCAATTGCTGAAAAAGCTCAAACGCTTCACGCTTGTATTCCTGCTTGGGATTTTTCTGCGCATAGCCACGCAGGTGAATACCGCGACGCAGGTGGTCCATGGATTGCAGGTGCTCTTTCCAACGGGTATCGAGAACCTGCAGCATCACCTGCTTTTCAAACCGGCGAATAAGCGCTTCACCGGCGGCGTCGATTTTCGCAGCGTAGGCTTCGCGGTGCATGGTGTGCAGGCGTTCACGCAGCTTCTCTTCGTTGAAGCGTTGATCCGCTTCTGCCCATTCGACCACCGGCGCATCCAGGTTGAACTCGGTTTTCAGGTGCGCTTCCAGGCCCGGCAGGTCCCATTGCTCCGCCAGGCTTTGCGGCGGAACAAAGTCGCTGATGGCGTCTTCCATGACTTCTTCATGGATACCCGCAACAGCGTCTGCCACGTTATCCGCCGCCAGGATATCGTTACGCTGCTGATAAATGACCCGACGCTGGTCGTTGGCCACATCATCGTATTCAAGGAGCTGTTTACGAATGTCGAAGTTGCGCCCCTCGACTTTTTTCTGCGCTCGCTCAACGGCATTGGAGACCATCTTGTGCTCGATGGCTTCGCCACGCTCCAGGCCCATCGCCTGCATCAGACGCTTGACGCGGTCAGAGCCGAACAGTCGCATCAAACTGTCTTCGAGGGACAGGAAGAAACGGGTGGACCCTGGGTCACCCTGGCGCCCGGCACGGCCGCGCAGCTGATTATCAATTCGCCGCGACTCGTGGCGCTCGGAGCCGATCACGTGCAAACCGCCGGCTTCCAGAACGGCGTCGTGACGCTCCTGCCATTCTGCTTTCAGGGCATCAATCTGCGCCTGGCTGGGCTGCTGCAGTTTGGCCACTTCAGCTTCCCAGTTACCACCCAGCACGATATCGGTACCCCGGCCCGCCATGTTGGTGGCGATCGTTACCGCCCCAGGACGCCCCGCCTGGGCAATGATCTCGGCTTCACTTTGGTGTTGCTTGGCATTGAGAACGTTGAACGCGAGTTTGGCCTCGCGCATCAGGTGCGCAATGTATTCGGAGGTTTCGATGGAGGCCGTACCCACCAGCACAGGGCGACCCGCCTCGGTCTGCACCTTGACATCCTGAATGATGGCTTCGTACTTCTCTTCCGCGCTCAGGTAGACCAGGTCATTGAGGTCTTTACGCGTCAACGGCCGATTGGTGGGAATCACCACCACATCAAGCCCATAAATCTGGCGGAATTCAAAGGCCTCGGTATCGGCCGTCCCGGTCATACCGGCGAGCTTGTCGTAGAGGCGGAAGTAGTTCTGAAAGGTGGTCGAGGCCAGGGTCTGGCTCTCGCGCTGAACCGTGACGCCTTCTTTCGCTTCGACAGCCTGGTGCAGACCCTCGGACCAACGCCGCCCCGGCATGGAACGGCCGGTGTGTTCGTCAACGATCACCACCTGATCGTCGGCGACCATATAGTCCACGTCGAGATGGTAAAGATGACGAGCCCGCAACGCCGAGTGCATGTGCTGGAGCAGGTTGAGGTTTTGAGCCGCGTAGAGGGAGTCATCTTCCCCCAGCAGCCCCTCCTCACGCATGAGCGCTTCGACCTTGTTGTGGCCCTGCTCGGTCAGCTCGACCTGTTTTTGCTTTTCCTCGAGGACGAAATCCCCCGTGACCGGCGTTTCGTCGTCCTCGGACTTTTCGCCTTTTTCCAACTGCTGCGACAGGCGATCAACCACTTTGTAAAGGTCGGTATTCTCGTCGACAGCGCCTGAAATAATCAGCGGCGTACGGGCTTCATCGATCAGGATCGAATCCACCTCATCGACAATCGCGTAGTGCAAGTCACGCTGGACTTTATCTTCAAGCGAAAAGGCCATGTTATCGCGCAGATAGTCAAAGCCAAATTCGTTGTTAGTGCCGTAGGTAATATCACAGTGATACGCATGACGCTTTTCAGCGCTGGTCTGACCACTGAAAATAACCCCGACAGTGAGCCCTAAAAACTCATAAAGCGGGCGCATCCATTCAGCGTCACGGCGGGCCAGGTAATCATTCACTGTCACGACGTGAACGCCTTTCGCCGGTAGCGCATTCAAGTAAACGGCGAGGGTCGCCACCAGGGTCTTACCCTCGCCGGTTTTCATTTCGGCGATACGGCCGCGATGCAGGGTGATCCCGCCGACCATCTGCACATCAAAGTGACGCATCCCCATGACGCGTTTGCTGGCTTCACGGACCATCGCGAAGGCTTGCGGCATTAAGCTGTCCAGCGACTCACCGTCCGCCAGTCGCTGACGCAGTGTCGCCGTTGTGCCCTGCAGTTCAGCATCGCTTAATGCCTCGAACTCACTTTCCAACGCATTAACGTGCTGCACGCTTTTGAGCATGCGTTTCACATCACGGTCATTTTTTGAACCGACGACCTTACGTAATAAATTATTGATCATGTAGTTTCCAACTAACCGCGAGCGCCCTTGACAGGGCCACCCCGTTCCATAAATGAAGAAGGTTGACTGATTTTTCAGCGGTAAAACGGGGAATTCTGAGGGGGGCCACGACGGCTGAACACATCATGTGCGGCCACTAGCACACTAACAAACCGCTTGAATGCGAAAGGTCTAGGTGATGTTAAGGGCTTCAACACGACCCAGAAGCGCCGCATAGCGTGACGCCGGGTTGCCATCAAGCGTGTCCGTGCGCGCAAGACGGCAGGCACCCAAATACACGCCACGACGCTGCGCTCACCACCCCGCAGCGCTTCTGCATAGGTCAGGTTAGTCGGCAATAAACAGCCGACCAACAGGCCTGCCAGCCACCAGCGCGCCAGACTATGGCGACGCTGACGCCGAGGCAATACCGAGGCAATGTTCAACGCTTGCGACATGCTGTGGACAAACTCCTGAGCGTGTTAGGCTTTAAGGATCGGGCAACCTGACGTGTGCCCGACATCACCTTTGCCAGAAAGCATCTACATAAGGCACCTATGTAAAGGTAAAGTCCCCATGCATAGGGCAATAAGCGATACCTTAGGAATCAAGCGTATGAGTATAAAGGTTAAGCGATCTCAGGCCCAGCCCATCAGCCGTCTGATGGGCAAGTCGGGCGATATCGGCAAGCTTATGCGCCTCTCAGCACTTATTGATCAGGCACAACGGCATTTGCAGGCCCACTTGCCCGAGGCAATGCGTGAGCATATTTATGTTGGCGGATTCCGAGACGGACGCTTGACATTGATTAGCGGCCAGGCCCAATGGCTAACTTGGCTGCGCTACGAACAGGACCGCTTGCTAAGCCTTATTCATCAGTTGCCGGGATTCGAGGGCGTCACCGGATTTACCTTCAAGGTGCGTCCTGTAAGGACCATCCAGCCACCTTTACGCAATACCCGCTCTCTGTCGCGTTCAGCCGGCAATACGCTCAGCCAATGTGCCGAAGACACCGACCACCCTGCCCTCAAGCGGGCCTTGGAACGACTGGCCTCCCACGCACCGGATGAAGCCAGCAACGAACCCAGCCATGAAGACTGACCCACAAAACAAAACGCACCGCCATGGCGGTGCGTTTTTCGAGCAGTCAATCAGGCGAACAAGACTGACTACGCCATGGCAGGTGCCGAGTAGGAAATCGGCGCCACGGCCTGCTCTTCTTCAAAGGTGACAATTTCATAGGCATCGGGCTGAGCCAGTAACTCGCGACATAATTGATTGTTCAATGCGTGACCCGACTTTACGCCGCGGAACTCGCCAATCAGGCTATGACCTAGCTGGTACAGATCACCAATGGCATCCAGCACCTTGTGCTTGACGAACTCGTCTTCGTAGCGCAACCCGCCCTCATTGACGATTCGATAGTCATCGACAACGATGGCATTATCCAGGCTTCCACCTAATGCCAGGTTGTTCGAGCGCAAGAATTCGAGATCGCGCATAAACCCGAAGGTACGCGCACGGGAGACTTCTTTAACGAAGGAGGTCGTCGAAAAGTCGATCAGTGCCGTTTGCTTTTGCTGGTCGAACACCGGGTGATCAAAGTCGATGGCAAAAGAAACCTTGAACCCCTGATGCGGCAGGAAGGTCGCTTCTTTATCGTCTTCTGTCACGCTGATCGGACGCTTGATACGAATAAATTTCTTGGCTGCTTCCTGCTCCAGAATACCCGCCGATTGAATCAGGAAGACAAACGGGCTTGCACTGCCATCCATGATAGGCACTTCTGGGGCGCTAACATCGACATACGCATTATCGATGCCCAATCCAGCAAACGCCGACATCAAATGCTCGACAGTCGCGACTTTGACACCCTGATAGCTGAGTGCAGTACACAGCTTGGTATCTTCAACCAACGCTGCGCGGGCAGGCACCTGGGCCATTGGCTCCAGGTCCGTTCTGACAAACACAATCCCCGTATTAGCGGGCGCCGGACGCAAAGCCAGATGAACTTTTTTACCCGAGTGTAAACCCACTCCGGTGGCACGAATGATATTTTGTAAGGTGCGTTGTCTGATCATGGGCAGTGGTCGAACTCTAATAACGGGGATAACCGCAAGGGATGAAAGTTATCAAACAGTGTTCACTTTAACAGCAAACGAGAGTTTTGACCAATAAAACTCTCGTTTGGCGGTAGCATGAACCTGATAGCTTGTATCAATCCGCTTGGCGGCGAAGAAACGCGGGGATGTCCAGGTAGTCGTCAGCATCCGCAGCGCGACGCTTTTCAGGGCGTGCAGGTGTGCTTTCGGCAGCTTCGGCACGGCTGCTTGCCTGCTGGCGCATTACCGTCGGCTGTTGCAGCTTGCGGTAATCTGCAGAGGTTTCCGCCGTCCGGCGAGCCGGCTCGCGGGTAGCCGCTTTAGGCTGACCACCATCCAGGCCTGCCGCCACCACCGTTACACGCAGCTCGTCTGACATTTCCATATCAATGGAAGTTCCCACGACGATCGTCGCTTCCTGGGAGGCAAATTCCTGAACCGTGGCGCCCACGTCGTTGAATTCGCCAATCGATAGATCAGGACCTGCCGTGATATTGACCAGAATGCCGCGGGCGCCGTGCAGATCGATATCTTCCAGCAGCGGGCTGCGGATAGCCTTTTCAGCGGCTTCGCGGGCGCGGTTTTCACCTGTCGCACCGCCGGTGCCCATCATCGCCATGCCCATCTCGGACATCACCGTGCGCACGTCGGCAAAGTCGACGTTGATAATGCCCGGGCTCGTAATCAGCTCGGCAATGCCCTGGACAGCCCCCAGCAGCACATCGTTGGCTGCGCTAAAGGCGGTCAACAAGGTGGCATTTTTGCCTAGAACAGAGAGCAGCTTTTCGTTGGGAATGGTGATCAACGAATCCACATGCTCCGAGAGCTCTTTCATGCCCTCTTCTGCCGCGCGCATCCGCTTGGGCCCTTCAAAGGGGAAGGGGCGCGTCACCACCGCCACCGTCAGGATACCCAATTCCTTGGCCACCTGCGCGACGACAGGCGCACCACCGGTACCTGTACCACCGCCCATACCAGCGGTGATAAAGACCATGTCAGCGCCATTGAGAAGCTCAGCGATACGCTCACGATCTTCCATCGCCGCCTGACGGCCGACATCCGGATTAGCTCCCGCACCCAGGCCTTTGGTGATTTCACCCCCAAGCTGCAGAACCGTCTTAGCGGATACCCGCTTTAATGCCTGAGCATCGGTGTTGGCGCAGATGAACTCGACGCCTTCGATGTTGCTTTCGACCATGTGGTTAACTGCGTTGCCACCACCGCCGCCAACGCCAACCACTTTGATGACCGCACTGCTCGAGGGTGCGCTATCTACCAATTCGAACATAAGCCCCGTCTCCTGAACCGCGCTTGCGGCCCTGTCAGAAATTTCCTTTGAACCAGCCTTTGATTCTTGCCAGCGCTGCACTGCCATCCTTGACGTCACGCCGGGAGACGTCAGTACGCCCCTTGTGCACAGGGATGACTCCCCGTTGACTTTCTCGACCATGCCCATGGCGGGATTCCTGCAGTGCATAATGCAGTAAACCCACACCCGTTGCATAGATAGGGTTGCGTACTACGTCTGACAACCCTTTGACATTTTGTGGACACGCAATGCGAACGGGCATATGAAAAATCTCTTCAGCCAGCTCGCCCACGCCTTCCATACGTGACGTACCGCCCGTCAGCACAATACCGGCAGCGACCATGTCCTCATAGCCGCTGCGACGCAGCTCGTCTCTGACCAGCGTAAACAGTTCCTCATAGCGTGGCTCCACTACTTCGGCCAGGGCTTGCCGGGAAAGGTCCCGAGCCGGCCTGTCACCTACGCTAGGTACCTTGATCATTTCGTCGCTTGCCGCTAACTGAGTCAGCGCGCAAGCGTACTTTACCTTGATCTCTTCAGCGTGCTGTGTCGGGGTCCGCAACGCCATCGCAATATCGTTGGTGACCTGATCGCCGGCAATAGGAATCACCGCCGTATGGCGAATAGCACCTTCGGTGAAAATCGCCATATCGGTCGTTCCTCCACCGATATCGACCATGCAGACACCCAGCTCGCGTTCGTCCTCGGTCAGCACGGCCATGCTGGACGCCAGTTGCTCGAGGATAATGGCATCTACATCCAGACCACAGCGGCGTACACACTTTTCAATGTTCTGTACCGCATTGAGGGCGGCGGTTACCAAATGAACCTGCGCCTCAAGGCGAACCCCCGACATACCCAAGGGCTCGCGAATACCGCCTTGAGCGTCGATTGAAAACTCCTGGGGCAGCACATGCAGAACGCGCTGCCCTTCTGAAACAGCGCGCGCGCGCGCCGAGTCAATCACTCGTTCGATATCCGAGGGCGTCACTTCACGCTCTTTGATGGCCACCACACCATCGGAATTCATCGATTTGATGTGGCTGCCAGCCACGCCGACATAGACAGAATGAATGTCGCAGCCTGCCATCAGTTCGGCTTCTTCAACGGCGCGCTGGATTGATTGCACGGTCGACTCAATATTAATAACCACGCCGCGCTTCATGCCCCGCGAAGGATGCGAGCCAATACCTGCAATTTCAATTCCACCGTCGTCGGTCGGCTGACCGACGATCGCGACGACCTTGGACGTTCCAATGTCCAGCCCGACCACCATGTTGGATGCGTTGGGTGAGCCTGCCATGAGTCGGGAAATCTCCTTGTCGCCTTAAATAAAAAAACAATTAACGTTCAATTCTACTTGGGCACTAGTTAATAAGAGTGCCAACTTGTGTCTTTGCGATGCTGAGCAGTGAGCTAACTTAATCGGCAATATTAACATTTATAATTCACGATTGGCTCATAGTATAGAAACAATCAGCGCATTACGACTAGTCAATTATCACAATAGTCGCCATCAAAGCGAAATAAAACCCCATTCGCGCGGTTTTCATCGACAGCGACTGCTTACTTTACACCGTTAAACGATGTTTCATCGACGCGTTACTCTTCTTGCACATCAAATTCACTTTCTCCGTGCCAAGCCACCGCCACCCCATTGGGGTAGCGTAAATCGATATAACGGATGCGTTCGCTTAAACGACTCAATTCCCGCTGCCAGGAAGCGCTTAAACGCGCCAGCCGCACTTGATGTTGACGACGCCCCAACATTACCCAGGTGCTATCATTTAACTGTAACCGCCAAGCGCCACGCGGCTCTAATCGTAACTGCGTTAACCGTAGATTCAGCCCTGCGAAATGCGGGGTTAATTGGTGGTAATAATCCAACACTTCTTTACTGCTACCAGCGGGGCCTGCCATATCGGGCAAGCCCTTGGGCGCTTCCATCGGGGCGAATGCAAAAGCTTCGCCTTCTGCGTTAAGCAGAAAGTCGTCATTCCAGCGGGCCACCGGGGTTTGTTCAATCAGCTCAAATACCAGCGCATTGGGCCATTCACGTGTTATGCGCACTTCATTCAACCAACCTATGCGCAATGCCTGTTGCCTTAACGCCCCCAGATCAGCAGATAACCACTGAGTGTCCTCAACGACAGGTGCCAACTGGGTCCGTAGATAATCAGCATCGACGTAGTCCCAGTCGCCCCGAATAGAGACACGCTCAATGGGGCGATCAAGCCACAGCCATAGCGCCTGTCCACCTGCCACCAACAGCAGACCCAACATCAAAGCACCCAACCAGGCCTGGCGTTTTTTCATGAGGCGCTCTTGTGACCGGCCGTTTGCAGGATACGCATCACCAACTGATCAAAATCCATACCGGCATGGGCAGCCGATTGGGGCACAAGGCTGTGGTCGGTCATCCCGGGCACGGTATTGACTTCGAGTAACCAAAAGCGCCCTTCACTGTCACGCATCACGTCAACGCGCCCCCAACCCTGCCCACCCACGGCGGCAAATGCCTGTTGGCAGAGCGCTGCCAGCGCAGACTCGTCCTCTTGCGACAGACCGCACGGCAGATGATATTGCGTCGTATCGGTTAAATATTTGGCTTCATAGTCGTAAAAGCCACCCGGCACTTCAACGCGAATGGCGGGGAGCACCTGATCGTCTAACAGACTCACCGTGTATTCATCGCCTTGGATGAATCGCTCTGCCATGACCCGCGCGTCGAAACGGGCGGCATCATGATAGGCGGCTTCCAGGGCTACCTGATCGTCGACAATGTTGATGCCAAGCGTCGAACCCTCGTGGACGGGTTTGACGATCAGCGGCAAGCCAAGCTGCGCGACAACCCCAGCCCAGTCAGAGTCTGCATGCAGCATGATGCTTTCCGGCGTTGGCAACGCCAGCGCATGCCAAACCTGCTTGGTTCGTTGCTTATCCATACCCAATGCCGACGCCAGGACACCACTGCCCGTATAGGGAATGCCCAATAGCTCAAGCGCCCCTTGCAGCGTACCGTCTTCCCCGCCACGGCCGTGCAGCGCGACAAAAACGGCGGTTGGCGCCAGCTTTTCCAGACCGACCAACCCGCCCTCGCGCGGGTCGTAACCCTGGACATTAACGCCCTGACGCTCCAGCGCCGCAATAATCGCGGCGCCGCTCTTCAATGACACTTCACGCTCGGCAGACTGACCGCCATAGATGACGACAACACGCTCAAGCGATAGGGGTTCAGAGTTGAGTCCGCTCACAGGTCTACCTCATTTAACGCCAACTGGGCTTGCGCCAGGCGCAGCGAGATACCGCCGACATCCCCGGCGCCCTGGGTAATCAAAATGTCGCCGGGGCGCAGCACGTGACTTAGCAGGTTAGGCAATTCGTGTTTATGCTCGACAAATAGCGGATCGACCTCGCCACGCTGACGAATCGAACCCGCCAGCGTACGGCCTTCTGCCCCGGGAATCACCGCTTCACCAGCGCTATAAACGTCCAACAGCACGAGCGTGTCCACCTGGGAGAGCACCCGGACAAAATCCTCGTATAAATCGCGCGTCCGGCTATAACGATGCGGCTGATAAAGCATCACCAGACGCCGCTCAGGCCACCCCGCCCGAACCGCCTGAATGACCATATCCACTTCCCGAGGATGATGACCATAATCATCCACCAGCATGACGTCACCGCCCGTCGGGCTGGGGTAATGGCCATGCACCTGAAAGCGGCGCCCTACCCCAGCAAAGCTCGCCAGGGCGCGCGTGATCGCCTCATCACTGACACCCGCATCGGTGGCCACCACGATGGCCGCCATCGCGTTCAATGCGTTGTGACGTCCCGGCATGGCCAGTCGTATGGGTAGCGGGTCGGCATCACCTGGACGCAATGCGGTAAACGATACCTCGCCCCCTTGCTGCTCAAAATCGGTGATTCGGTAGTCGGCATCCGCGTCGAACCCGTAGGTGACGAACTGACGTTTCACCTGGTCACAGAGCTCGCGCACATTGGCATCGTCCGTGCAAAGCACCGCCAGCCCGTAGAAAGGCAGATTATGAAGAAATTCGACAAACGTGCTTTTAAGACGCGAGAAGTCACCACCGTAAGTTGCCATGTGGTCGGCATCGATATTGGTAACGATGGAGACCATGGGCTGCAGGTGCAGAAATGACGCATCGGATTCATCGGCCTCGGCCACCAGATAATCACCCTCACCCAGCCTTGCATTGGCACCCGCGCTGGTCAGCTTGCCACCAATCACAAACGTCGGGTCAAGGCCGCCCTCGGCCAGTATCGTTGCCGTCAAACTGGTGGTCGTGGTTTTGCCATGGGTACCGGCCACCGCGATGCCGTGGCGAAAGCGCATCAGTTCGGCGAGCATTTCAGCGCGGCGCACCACCGGTACGCGATGATCGTTGGCCCAGCGAATTTCTGGATTCGTCGGATCGATGGCGCTCGATACCACCACGACATCCGCCCCCGACACGTGTGCCTCAGCGTGACCGATCGATATACTGACACCACACTGGCTCAAACGCTCGGTAACCGGCGAAGGTTTCAAATCGCTGCCGCTGACAGCGTAGCCCTGGTTGGCTAGCACCTCCGCGATGCCGCACATACCTGCACCGCCGATGCCAACAAAATGAATGCGCCGAATGCGGCGCATGCCGCGACCAGTGGGGGCGGTCGTTGCTGATGCCGCCTTGGTTACAGAGTGGGTCACACAGTCTCTCCTTGCGGTATCACAGCCAGACACCCGTCGGCCAGGCGCTGGGTTGCTTCCAAGTAGGCAGCCTGGCGTGCATTAGCGGCCATCGCCGCCAGGGTGTCAGGCGTTAATAAATTTGCCAATTCATGGCTAAGGCGCTCGGCGGTCAGCTCGGACTGAACGATGCACAGTGCCGCCTTTGCCTCGACAAGCACCTGGGCATTGACGCGTTGGTGATCATCTACCGCGAAAGGGAAAGGCACCAGCAAGGCTGGCTTGGCCGCTGCCGCCAGCTCCGCAACGGTCAATGCCCCGGCACGGCAAACCACTAGATCGGCCCAGTCATAAGCCGCCGCCATGTCATCAATAAATGGTTCTACACGCGCCTCGACGTCCTGCTCGGCATACAGAGCCGCGGTATCAGCATCACGCGCCTTGCCGGCCTGATGCCATATAGCCGGCCGCTGCGCAGCCGCCAGACGGGCGATCGCTCCGGGCAGTCGCTCGTTAAGGGCAACAGCGCCCAGTGAACCACCGACGACCAACAGGCGTAGAGGACGGTCTGTCATGGTCGCCGAATCGCGCGGATGATCGCCCAAGGAGGCAATATCCTCGCGGACCGGATTGCCAATCACTTCCGCCCGTTGGCCAAAGGCCTGCGGAAAAGCCGCATAGGTGCGGGTAGCCAGGCGCGACAACACCCTGTTCGTCAATCCCGCCACCGCGTTCTGCTCATGAATCACCAGCGGAATGCCCAATGTCCTGGCGGCCAGGCCGCCAGGACCACTGGCAAAACCACCCAACCCAACCACAACCTGAGGTTTGAATGCTGCCATGACACGGCGGGACTGACGTACCGCGCGGCTCAGGTTCAAAGGTGCCTTCAGCCAGCCTGTCAGACCATTACCGCGCAGCCCTGAAATAGCAATGGTATGCAGAGTGATACCCGCGTCGGGCACCAGCCGGTTTTCAATGCCTTTCGGACTACCCAGCCACTCAACTTCGACACCCTGAGCCATCAGAGCGCGCGCCAACGATAAAGCAGGCATCACGTGGCCCCCGGTTCCTCCTGCCATGATGAGCGCTCGGCGCGCTGGCTGTGTCACAGGCAACTCCTTAAGCTTGATTATGAGAGGCGTGGTTCACGACGCGGGCGATAGGGCGTCGAGGCACGTTTTGGCTGTTGGCGCGTTTCCACATCGGTGCGCAACAACAAACCGATCATGACGCCGGTCACCAGCAAGCTGGAACCGCCATAGCTCATCAGTGGCAGCGTCAATCCTTTGGTTGGCAGCAGCCCAGAGCTTACCGCCATGTTGATAAACGCCTGAGCCGCAATGATGAAACCAATACCATAGCTGACATAAGCGCCAAACAGATGCCCTGACAGCTCAGCTCGACGCCCTACCAACATGGCCCGGGCAATCAACAGCGTAAATAACACCACCACTGTGATGGCGCCCAACATCCCCAACTCTTCGGCGACCACTGCAAAAATAAAATCGGTATGCGCCTCGGGGAGGTAATGCAACTTCTGCACGCTGTTGCCAAGCCCGGTACCGGTGACATGACCACGGCCAAAGGCAATCAGTGCCTGGGTCAGCTGATACCCCGTCGCGAACTGATCGGCCCATGGGTCCAAAAAACTGGTCCAGCGAGCCAGCCGGTAGGGTTCAAGCGCCACCATCATCACCGCACCCGTCGCCAACAGGCTGCCACTACCAATCAATAAAGTTAGCGACGCCCCCGCCATCATCAGCATACCAATCACGCACGCTGCAAATACCACCATACCGCCAAAATCGGGCGCTAAAAATAACAGCCCGGCCGGCACGGCCAATACGGCCAGTGGCCGCCATATGCTGAATGGCTTGCGTCTGAGGTCGTAAGCAAAGCGTGACATGAAAGCTGCCATATAAAGAATCAAGCCAATCTTGGCGAGCTCGGATACCTGCAGGCTAGGCAATGGGCCGGGCAGTGCAATCCAGCGTTTGCTGCCGTTGATTTCCTGACCGATGAACAGAACCAGTGTCAGAAGGAAAATATTGACAAGCAGAATCAGACTGGCGTTTTGACGCCAGACCTCCAGCGGAAGACACAACATCACCAGGCATGCCGCTATGCCGAGCAGCAAGAACACACCATGCTGCTGTGCATAGTGATAGCTGTCATCGACCAACCCGATAGAGGCCGAACTCACCATCACCCAGCCGAAACCCGCTAGCGCCACCGCCACCACGATCAACCAGACGTCACAGGGCGCCCCTTGGGTAGACAGTTTTTGGCGTAGATCCTGGAATCGCTTCATGACGTTGCCTCGCTGGAGAATCGTGCCTTTTGCTCTACCCATTGACGAAAGGCATCGCCTCTTGCCTGGTAATTGACGAATTGGTCCAGACTCGCACAGGCCGGCGACAGCAGCACACAATCACCGGGTTTCGCAAGCGCATATGCTTCTTGCATGGCATGCTCCAGCCCTTCCACCAGACGCGTCTCGACGTGGTCAGCCAACGCCTCATCCAGCCGCAATGCATCTTGGCCGAACAAGATAACGCAGCGTGCGCTGGCGCTTAATGGCGCCGCCAGGGGAGAAAAATCGGCCCCCTTCCCCACCCCGCCTGCCAGCAATATCAACCGACCTGTTAAGCTGGCGCTAATGCCTTCAATGGCCGCAAGGGTCGCTCCCACATTGGTACCCTTGCTATCGTTCACCCATTTAACGCCGTCGAGTTCAACGATTAGCTCGCTGCGATGGGGCAATCCCTTAAAGCCCTTTAATGCCTCGCACATGGCCGTTTGATCAAACCCCAATGCGTCCCCCATGGCCAGGGCGGCCAACCCGTTAACGTAATGATGCTGGCCTACCATCGCCAATTGATCGGCGGCAAGCCAAGGCGCTTTCCCCTTCATCAGGGTTAACTGCCCCTGCTCTATCGCCAACCCAAAATCACGACTGCCTGGCGCCTGATTGCCAAAGCGAGTCAGCGTGGCAACCGGCTCGTTGGGAAACGTCATGGGATCATCGGCATTGACAACAGCATGCTGGGCACCGTGAAAAATGGCTTGCTTG
This sequence comes from Halomonas sp. 5021, assembly GCF_036663435.1. Lineage (NCBI taxonomy): Bacteria > Pseudomonadati > Pseudomonadota > Gammaproteobacteria > Oceanospirillales > Halomonadaceae > Halomonas > Halomonas sp. 5021. The sequence goes on along the minus strand of NZ_JAXOVU010000001.1, from coordinate 170,791 downwards.
GCACGACAATAGCCTTGCATATCGCCATGTCGGTCCAGGTGATCTTCCGATAAATTTAAAAAGGCGGCTACCGCCGCCCCAAGGCGGGGGGTGGTTTCGAGCTGAAAACTGGAAAGCTCAAGGATGAATAGCTCAGCGTCAGGCTGTTGCGCCAATAGATCCAGTGCCGGGGTGCCGAGATTACCGCCAACAGCGGCGTTGACACCTGACACCTGGGCCATCTGCCCGAGCAGGGTTGTCACGCTTGACTTGGCATTCGAGCCGGTAATCGCGGCAATGGGGGCAGATGCTGCACGCACAAAAAGGGCCATTTCGCCGACCAGCCGGGGCTCGCCAGTACGGGGGTTCATCTGCGCCGCCAGCGGCGCTAAGGTCGGATGATGGGGGTCGACACCCGGGCTCACCACGACTTCTTCCACCGCGTCAATATCCAGGACCTCGAGGGGGCCGCAATGAACGACCACGTCAGGATGGGCGCTGTGGAACGCAGCCATTTCAGGTGGTTCCTCGCGGGTGTCCGCCACCATGAACGACACGCCCTGTCGCGCCAAGTGGCGACATATCGCCCGCCCCGAGATTCCCAGCCCCACGACGAGCGTTATTCCTGGTGGAACATGAACCATCCCGGCTCCCTCACACCGACCCATGTCTGGCCCGGCCGCATTGAAAATGAAAAAACTTAACGGACTTTCAGCGTGGCTAGACCCAGCAACACCAGTACCACGGTAATGATCCAGAAGCGCACGATCACCCGCGGCTCTGGCCAGCCTTTCAGCTCATAGTGGTGATGTAGAGGCGCCATTCGGAAAATCCGGCGTCCAGTAAGCTTGTAGGAACCAACCTGCAAAATGACCGAGACGGTCTCCAGAACGAAAATACCGCCCATGATGAACAACACGATTTCCTGGCGGACAATAACGGCGACGACGCCAAGCGCAGCGCCCAGTGCGAGCGCTCCCACGTCGCCCATAAAGACTTGTGCAGGGTAGGTATTGAACCAAAGAAAACCCAATCCAGCGCCCGCTATCGTGGCGCAAAAAACAGCCAGCTCTCCGGTGCCCAGAATAAACGGGATATGCAGATAATCAGCGAAAAGTGCGTTGCCGCTGGCATAGGCAAAAATCGCCAGCCCCATCGCCACCAGCACCGTCGGCATGATAGCCAGGCCATCCAGGCCATCGGTCAGGTTGACGGCATTGGAGCTACCGACAATCACCAGATAGGTTAGCAGGATATAAAAAACACCCAGAGGAATCGCGACGTCTTTCAACGTCGGTATCAACAAGCTGGTCTCGACCGCCGAGGCTGCGGTAAAGTAAAGAATCAGTGCCGCACTCAAGCCGACCACTGATTGCCAGAAATATTTCCAGCGTGCCGGTAAACCCCGAGGATTTTTCTCGACCACCTTGCGGTAATCATCTATCCAGCCAATCGCGCCAAACCCCAGTGTCACGCCTAGCACGACCCATACGTAGTGATTGGTCAGGTCCCCCCACATCAAGGTGCTGATGGCCATGGCCATCAGAATCATCGCCCCTCCCATGGTCGGCGTGCCGGCTTTTGAGAGGTGTGATTGCGGACCGTCATCACGCACGGCCTGGCCAATTTGCCCTTCGACCAGCCGCCTTATCACCCAGGGCCCTAGCCATAAGCACAGAAACAAGGCTGTCAGGGCGGCTAAAATCACCCGTAAGGTTAAATAGTTAAAGACTTGAAAGGCAGATTGATACTGCGACAGAAAATTCGCCAAGTGAAGTAACATGAACGGCGTTTACCTTATCTTATCCGTGCGCAGGGCGGTGACAACTTGTTCCATGCCTGCGCTGCGCGACCCTTTTACCAGCAGGCTGGCATTGGGCGGCAACGTATTATGAAGATGACGCACAAGCGTCGCGTGATCATTAAAATTCAACCCACCATCAAAGGCATCGCTGGCCGGCTTGGCCACTTCCCCCAGCGTTAACAGAAGATCAACACCCAACTGGGCCGCATACCGGCCGATATCAGCATGAAAAGCGTTGGAGTCGCTACCCAGTTCCCCCATTGCCCCCAAGGCACACCAACGTGGCCCAGGAAGGCTCATCAACGTATCCAGCGCGGCTTTTACAGCGCCAGGGTTGGCGTTATAGCTATCATCAAGCACGTTTGCACCACGTAAGCCGGGTAGCACACCCAGCCGGTTAGGCAGTGCGGACAAGCACGCCAGACGCTCGATCACCTGCGCCGACGACACGCCCAGGGAGAGCGCCGCCGCCGCCGCCGCAAGCGCATTACTCACATTATGCTTGCCCAGCAGCGGTAAATGCACCCGCCCAAGGGATTGGCCTTGATAGTTAAGCGTGAAAGCATAACGCCCTTGGGAGTCACAGGAAAGCGCTTCGGCCCAGATATCGGCCGGTGCCTTGATGCTGAAGCTGATGACACGACGCGGCGCAGCACAGGCCGCCCAGTAGGCATAATAGTGATCGTCGCGATTTAGAACCGCCACGCCATCGTCCGCCAAACCGCTCAGCACTTCGCCCTTGGCCTGGGCAATCTGCCCCATACCGCCGAACTCGCCGACATGAGCACCGGTCACATTGGTAATAACGGCGACCTGAGGCCGAGCCAGACGCGTCGTCCAGGCAATTTCCCCCAGATGATTGGCCCCCAACTCGACTACCGCCGCCTGGTGCCCTGGCGTCAACGCCAGCAAGGTTAACGGCGCCCCAATGTCATTGTTGAGGTTCCCCTGGGTGGAATGAACCGCGCCCAGCGGTGCCAGCAAGGCGGCCGTCATGTCTTTTACCGTCGTTTTGCCGCTGTTGCCGGTCACCGCTACCAGCGGGCCTTGCCAGGCTTCGCGCGCGGCGGCTGACAGCAGCCCCAACCCCAGACGGGTATCAGGACACACCAATTGTGGCAGCGGACTCTTCACTGGCGTTTGCACCACAGCCGCAGCCGCGCCCGCCTGCTGTGCCTCGGCCAATAGATCATGACCGTCAAACCGTGGCCCATTGAGGGCGACAAAGAGCCCTCCCGCCACCATCTTGCGTGTATCGGTGACAACAGTACTGATGGGCATGTCCGCCAAGGATGGCGGCACTTCAACAGCGAGCGCCGCCGCCACGTGACCGAGGGTCCAGTCCATCTAGAGCGCCTCCCGAGCGGCCAGTGCGGACTGTACGGCCTCACCATCATGGTAGGGGTAGCGCACCCCTTTGATTTCCTGATAGGGCTCGTGACCTTTACCCGCCACCAGAATGACATCATCAGGGTTGGCGTGACGGACCGCATAAGCAATCGCCTCGCCTCGCTCGGCTATTTCCAACGGCTGAGCCTTCTGAGTGAAGCCTGCCAGAATGTCGGCGCGTATACTGTCGGCAGACTCACCCCGGGGATTATCATCGGTCACGATCACGCCATCCGCATGCGCTTCTGCCACACGCGCCATCTCGGCGCGCTTGCCGGTATCACGTTCACCGCCACAGCCGAACACGCACCATAATTTGCCCGCATGCCCATCAAGGGCGCGCAGTGCATTATCAAGCGCATCCGGCGTATGGGCATAATCGATCACCACACTGGGAGAGCCTGCCTGGCGGTAGCACTCCATGCGTCCTGGTACCGGGCTAAGCGACTCTGCCGCCTCAAACAGTGAATCCAGTGACTCGCCCAAACCGTATAGCGTTGCCATGGCCAGCAGCACGTTATCCAGATTAAAGCGACCCATCAGTGACAGCGACAGTGTTTTTTCACCATCCGGCGTGGCGATCAGTGCCTGCTGGCCTTCACTATGCGGATTCCAGCCCACCACGCGCAGCGTGACGGCCTCTTCTGTGCCTGTCGCCAGGACGCGCACATGGCTATCGCAGCCGGCCAACATCAGACGAACGAGCGGGTCATCACCGTTCATCACGGCAAGGGCAAGCTCAGTACGTCTGAATAACTTGGCCTTGGCAGCCGCATAGGCAGCCATACTGCCGTGATAATCCAGATGATCACGGCTCAAATTGGTGAACACGCCGGTCGTGATATCAACGCTATCCAGCCGCGATTGATCAAGGGCATGGGATGACACTTCCAGCGCCACACGCTTGACACCTTGACGAGCCAACCCGCCCAGCGCCGCATGCATGGCAAGTGCGCCGGGCGTTGTCAGCCCGGTATCGCTCAGCGCGCCCAACCGGCCTACGCCCAAGGTGCCGATGACGCCAGCCGGTGTACCCAGTGCATCGCTTAACGCGGCAATGTAGTGCGTCACCGAGCTTTTCCCATTAGTTCCCGTGACCCCGATGACTTCAGGGCCTTGAGGCAATTGAAAAAGCGCGCGCCCAAGCTCCCCAAGCCGTCGCGTCAGATAAGGTAACTGCAGAACACGGCCATTGAGCGTGATCTCACCATCGCTTGCATGTGCAAGCACCAGGCCCGCACCTGCTTCAAGGGCGCTATCAATAAAATCGCGACCGTCTAGCCGTCCACCTGGAACGGCCACAAAAATATCGCCAGGGCCGATCTGGCGAGAATCGCTGGTAATATTGATATTGTCGGACAACGATGGCAGCGAGGCGGGCAGCCCACCGGCTGGCCACACCTTGGTGAGCGCTTGTATCACCTCATTCGGGCTGAGCGTCATGCAATCTCCTTCCCACTAGTCCGCCTCTCTATCAGGAGGCACGTCCAATAACCTTAGCGCATTACCTGTCACACTTGAGAATACCGGCGCTGCCACGGCACCCCCATAGAATTCGCCTGCCTTGGGATGGTCGATCATGACCACCGTCACGATGCGCGGATCCGAGATCGGGGCAATCCCGGCAAACACACTACGGTAAGCGTCTTTTGCATATCCCCCCTGGCCGGATTTACGAACCGTCCCGGTCTTACCACCTACACGATAACCTTCAACCCGAGCTCGTCGGCCACCCGTATAAGCGGCGACCGAGCTTTCCAGAATATCCAGCAAGTCATTAGCAACCCGGGGCTCTATGGCAGGGATGCCTTGAGGTGACTCAGAAAGACGCAGCAGCGAGGGCGGCAAACGTTTGCCGTCATTGGCAAGCGCTGTATAAGCACTCGCCAACTGAACGGCTGAAACCGACAGGCCGTAGCCATAGGACAGAGCGGCCCGCTCGCTGCGCGACAGGCGTATCGGTGAGGGCAAGTGGCCGGTGGCTTCACCGGGGAATCCCGTTTCCGTACTTTGGCCAAGGCCAAGCTGCCGATACTTTTCCCAGATCTCCGTGTCATCAAGCTCAAGGGCAAGATGCGACATGCCAATATTGGAGGACTTTTCGAGAATGCCCGCTAGATCCAGCTCACCGTAATTCCGAAAATCGCGGATCGTGTACTCGTCGATCCGCATCCAGCCCGGTGACGTGTCCACAATGGTATCGCGATCAAAGCCCTCGTTTTCCAACACCGCCGACATCGCCAGCGGTTTCATTACCGAGCCGGGCTCGAAAACATCGACCAACGCCTGGTTGCGCAGCCCGCGGGGGTCTAGCCCTGCCCGATTATTCGGGTTATAGGAGGGTAGATTGGCCATGGCCAGCACTTCACCACTGCGGGCATCCATCATGACCAGAACACCACCATCCGCCTTGTTTTCAACGACCGCTGACCGGAGTTCCCGGTAGGCCATGTACTGCAATCGCTGATCAATTGAGAGGGTCAAATCGCCACCCGGCTGAGCTTCACGGATAACATCCAGCTCCCTGACCAGTCGGCCACGACGATCCTTGATAATGCGTCGCTGCCCCGGACGACCGGCCAGGTGAGGCTGGTAGGCAAGCTCAAGCCCTTCCTGTCCGACATCATCAACGTTGGTCACGCCAAGCAGCTGTGCCGCCACTTCACCTGCGGGGTAGTAACGCTTGTATTCCCGCTGGGGGTAGACCCCTGGTGTGCGCAAATCGAGGATACGTTGAGCGGCTTCAGGCGTCATTTGGCGACGCAGGTACATGAACTCATGCTCGCTATAGCGCGCCACTCGAGCCTCAAACGACTCCAGCGACATACCCAGTGCCTGGGCCAGGACGATACGCTGAATCGCATCGTCGGGTAGTTCCTGGGGGTTCGCCCAAAGCGTAACTACTGGCGTGGAGATCGCCAGCGGCTCGCCATTGCGATCAGTAATCATCCCCCGGTGGGCAGGGATGACCTCATTACGCAGCGTACGCGCATCCCCCTGGCTTTGCAGAAAAGGTCGGTCGATCACCTGCAGCAAGGTAATCCGCCCTATCAGGATCGCGGACGCCAGGACAATAAGCAGCATGACAAAGAAAAACCGCCCACCCGGCAGCGGAGGAGCGACAGGCGCTTGGCGTGAACTGACGCCCCGGCGCTGAGTGCTCATGGCCGAATTACCTCAACGTCATCAACATCGGGAATACGCATCCCCAGACGCTGTGTGGCAATCTGCTCTATGCGCGCAGGCGTTGACCACGCGCCTTCCTCCAGCAGTAGCTGACCCCATTCAGTGTTCAACTGGTTCCGCTCTTGCTCTAGTTGCTGTAGCTGAGCGTACTGCCCCCGGGTCGCATGGGTGGTCACGACGACGCAAAAAGCCGTTGCCAGGCAGGCTAAAAAAAGCAGGCTAAGAGCCACCGGCCAGGGCCGCAGACGTAAAGAAAACGGCCATCCGGCCTGCAAAGAAGACCACCACCGATCAAGTTGCTCCAAACTCATACTGACATCCGTGATCACTCTCGTTTGCGCGCAGCACGCATGACCGCACTTCGGGCACGCGGGTTCTCGGCCACTTCGGCATCGCTCGGCCGTCTTCCTTTACCCAACGCCTCGAGACGACGGCTCAACTGGTCATCTCGAATCGGCACGCCCTTGGGTAGATGTGTATCGCCTCGCACATGATGGCGAATAAAACGCTTGACCCGGCGATCCTCGAGCGAATGGAAGCTGATGACCACCAAATGCCCCCCCGGCGCCAAGGCCTCGAGGGCAGCCTCAAGCGCGGCATCCAACTGTTCCAACTCGCCGTTTAAATAAATCCGCAGGCCCTGAAATGCCTTGGTGGCCGGATGACGGCCTTTTTCCCATGCCGGATGGGCAGCTTTCAGTACGTCGGCCAAGTCCACCGTATGCGTAAATGGCGCCTCGGCCCGCCTATTGACGACCGCCCGCGCAAGCCGTTTTCCAAAGCGTTCTTCGCCATAGGCTTTGAATACGTGCGCGATAGTGGCTTCACTGGCGTGAGCAAGAAATTCTGCGGCGCTTTCCCCTTGACCGGGATCCATACGCATATCCAGAGGGCCATTGCGCATAAAGCTGAAACCCCGCTCAGGGTCATCAAGCTGTGGCGATGACACGCCAACATCGAGCAAGACCCCGGCAAGCTTGCCGTGCACACCCTGCTCGCGGGCAACATCGCCCAGCCGGGCAAAGTCGCGCTGTACCATGGCAAATCGTGAATCGGCGATATCTGCCGCCGCCGACACGGCTTGAGGATCCCGGTCGAGGGCAATCAAGCGACCTACCTCATTCAAGCGCGATAAAATGACCCGGGAATGGCCGCCACGGCCAAAGGTGCCATCAAGGTATATGCCATCAGGTTGATGAACGAGGACATCGACAGCGCCGTCCAGTAGCACACTGGTATGCTCGAATGGAGCGCTAGCCTGATCAGATGGCGGCATGGTAAAGCTCACAGGTAGTCCAGGTCACAGACAGTACACTCACAGGAGAATGAGGGGCATGCCTGGGCATGCCCCGATGAATGGGGAGTCAGCCGATAAGCCGGGTTCTGTCGTGGACAGTCATTCCTCTAGGCACTGCGTTACCACAGCGCTCAAGCAACCTACCCGGACCCAGCGCGGGCCACGCCATTGGGTCCCTATTTGGTCTTGCTCCGAGTGGGGTTTACCTTGCCACGCACTGTTGCCAGGCGCGCGGTGCGCTCTTACCGCACCCTTTCACCCTTACCGGCCCCGAAGGGCTTAGGCGGTCTACTCTCTGCTGCACTTTCCATCGGCTCACGCCGCCCAGGCGTTACCTGGCACTCTGCCCTATGGAGCCCGGACTTTCCTCCCCCAACACCTTTTGAGGGGCATTAGCGGCGACTGTCTGGCCAACTCCGGCGGCAAGCATACCAGTGCCCAACGTTCGCCTCAATGCTCGCCTTTCATGCCTTGCAAGCGGGCATACCAGGTTTGCTTACGACCGCCGAACAGGCGGGCAGCAACACTTGCCGCCTGTTTGACACCAACGCCTTCTGCTAGCAACGTCTCAAGCAGGGTGTCGGCGTCAATCGCCTGCTGCTCACTTTGCGCTACCGGCGGCGAACCTGCGACGATCACGACAAACTCGCCGCGCGCCTGATTCGGATCGCTGGACAACTGCGCCAGCAACGACGACGGCGTACCGTGCAGAAATGTCTCGAAGGTTTTGGTCAGCTCGCGAGCCAGGACGACCTCGCGGCCTTCCAGCTGTTCATGCAAGGCCTCCAGGGTATGAACGATACGATGCGGGGATTCGTAAAATACCAGCGTCTCCTCGCGCACCTTCCAAGCCTCCAGCGCTTGTCGTCTCGCGCCGGGCTTAGCAGGCAGAAACCCGCCAAATACAAAGCGATCGGTAGGCAAGCCGGCTGCAGACAACGCGGTAATCAGTGCGCAGGGGCCAGGTATCGGCACAATATGACGATTACGCGCGCGCAGTTCACGCACCAATACGAACCCCGGGTCGCTGATCAGCGGTGTCCCGGCGTCGCTGATCAAGGCAATATCCTCCCCCGCTTCAAGGTAGCGATCCAGGCTATCGACCCGTCGCGCTTCATTGTGCTCGTGCAACGATACCATCGGCTTATTCAAGCCCAGATGCGACAGCAAGCGGGCGCTGTGACGAGTATCCTCAGCGGCAACGCGGGCCACCTCACCCAGCAGTCGCACGGCGCGGGCAGAAAGATCATCCAAATTCCCAATCGGCGTGGCGACCACGTACAATGTACCCGGCGGTGTATGTGTCATCGTGACTCCCAATTCGTCAATGGCTTGCCCCTCGGTACGCTATGCTTGTGCAATAGTCGCCAAATCGTTGACAAGCAGCGACGGCGCAAATGGAAACTAAGGAAGGATACATGAAACAGTCATTACGTGGCTTTCTTGCCGCTACGCTCATGGCGCTTTTCGTTGCGGGCTGTGCGACACAGCCCCCCGGCGTCGTTGATCGAGTACCCGACGAGGACCCTGGTCGCCTGCTTAGCCAGGCGGAAGAACAGGCCCCGGAAGAAGCAGCCAGAACGCGCCTAGAGGCGGCCAATATTTTTGCCCGCCAGGGCCAACGCGAAAATGCCTTTGAGGCGGCTGACAACATTGACGAACAAGCGCTGTCCGAAGCAAACCGGGTTCGCTGGGCACTCCTTTTTTCCGAGTTAGCCCGCGCACTCAATGAACCTGACAGCGTCTTGCGCGCCACCCAGGTGCTTGATGACGAGTTGCCGATGCAGGCCGACCAGCAGCGCACGCTTGAAGACCGCCAGCGCTGGGCACGCGAAGCGCTCGACAAACCCGATCCGGAACGCTTTGCACTGCCTGAACTCGAAGGCGAAACGATCAACCGTATCGTCGTGGCACTCCCCGAATCCGGCGCGCTCAGCAGCGTCGCCGAGACCATTGCCTCCGCCATGCGCCGCCATCACGACATCACCGGCGACAATGTACAACTGAGCTTCCTGGATGCTTCGCAGTACTCGCTCAACGAGCTTTATGATCGCGCCCAGCAGATGAACACCCAGGTGATGATTGGGCCGCTGGACAAGGAACTGGTCACTCAGCTTGAACAGCGCGACAGTGTTCCCGTGCCGACATTGGCCCTCAACTACGGGAGTGGCGATCGCAATCAAGCCAAGCGGCTTTTCCAATACGGCCTCTCGGCTGAAGATGAAGCGCGTCAGGCCGCACGCCGCGCTTGGCAGGATGGCCACCGCCAAATGGCACTTATGGTACCCGATAACAACTGGGGGCAGCGCGTCGGCGAAGCTTTCTGGAACGAGTGGCATCGCCAGGGAGGCGATATCAGCAACGCAGTGCGCTACAACCCTGACAATCCGGTTTCTGATGCGGTAAAGACAGCCTTGAACGTTCGCGGTGAGCGCGCCCAGTTGAATGATATTGATGCCCTCTTCCTACTCGCGCTACCTGACTATGCTCGCCAGGTGCCGCCCACCATGGATTACTACTACGCGCCCGATCTTCCCATCTATGCCACTTCCCACCTTCACGAAGGACGGGGTCAGACGCGCCTTGACCAGGACCTCAATGACGTCATGTTCATGGACATCCCCTGGCAAATTCCTGATGCCGCCGTGGGTGGTGAAGAAGTACTGCCTTTCTACGACAGCTACCAGCGCCTCCGGGAAGAGCCCGATGCCTCGGTGTTCCGATTAATGGCCATGGGTGTCGATGCCTATGAAATTGCCACAAGCCTGTCTGATTTTTCTGCACTGGAAGGCTTTGATGGCAGCACAGGCAAGCTGTTTCTCACCGGTGACGGCAGGATCTATCGCGAGCTGCCCTGGGCCAAGTTCCAGAACGGGACACCTGTGCCGATTTTAATCCCGGGCTTGATGAGCAATGAAGAAGACAACGACGCAAGCGATGACGACTAGCTCGAAGACGGCACGAGCGCGCGGGCAAGCCATTGAGCAGCTTGCCGCGCAATGGCTGCAGCAGCAGGGACTGCGCTTAATCGCCAGTAATCACCATGTTAAAGGCGGTGAGCTTGACCTGATCATGGAAGATGCGGATATTCTGGTTTTTGTAGAGGTCAAACATCGCAAATCGAGCCGCTACGGGCATCCTCTCGAGTCCGTAACGGCTCAGAAACAGCAGCGGCTTATCCGGGCCGCACGCCTTTATTTGGCCTCCAGGCGACACCCGTCAGCGTGTCGTTTTGATGTTATCGCCATGACCGGCATGCCCCCTCAGATGGAAGTCGAGTGGGTAAAAGCCGCTTTTGATGCCTTTTGAATCGACAACCAGGAAGCCCTAATGGACTTTCAACCACGCATACTGGACCACTTCAACGCCAGCATTGATACCAAAACCTACGCCAGCGAAGTGCTGCCGCCTTTTATTGAGGTCGCCAGTCAGATGATGGTGCAATGCTTGGTAAGCGAAGGCAAAATTCTTGCCTGCGGAAACGGCGGCAGCGCGGGAGATAGCCAACATTTCTCGTCAGAGTTGCTCAACCGCTTTGAGCGCGAGCGGCCGAGCTTACCGGCACTGGCGTTAACCACGGATACCTCCACGCTAACCTCGATCGCCAACGACTATACGTATAATGAAGTATTTTCTAAGCAGATCAGGGCGTTAGGTCAACCGGGCGACATACTCCTGGCCATTTCGACAAGTGGCAATTCGGCTAATATTGTGCAGGCTATACAAGCCGCTCACGACCGTGACATGACAGTCGTGGCGTTAACCGGCCGGGATGGCGGTGACATGGCATCGCTACTGGGTCAGGATGACTGCGAAATTCGTGTGCCGGCGACCTCCACGGCACGCATCCAGGAAGTGCACTTGTTGGTCATCCACTGCCTTTGCGACTTAATCGATGAGCAACTATTCGGCGGCTAACCCCGCCCTGCCGAAAATGAAAAGGAACCTATCAATGACTCCAAACCTCTCAGCCTCACGTTTTTCTCGTTTGTTAATGGCCGCCACCCTGGGTGCCAGTATTCTGCTCGCAGGTTGCGCGACCAATACCGCTGTCGATGCTTCAAATTACGGTCAACGTGGCGAAGATGTCGTTGCCATTGACGAAACAATTGAACGAGAAGTCGGGCGTGCGCTGGACCGAGCTGACGGACGGCTGGGTGACGCTCGCATTCGTCCCCATAGCTTCAATGGCGTCGTGCTGCTGGTAGGCCAAGTGCCCAGCGAAGAATTGCGCGAGATGGCCGGAAACGTCACCGCTGACTTACGTGGTGTCAATGACGTACACAACGAGCTCACGGTGTCGGCCCGCCTACCCAGCACCCAACGCTTGACCGACACCTGGCTAACCAGCAATGTTATCGCTCAGTTGGCGACCAATGACCGCATTGACTCTTCAAAGCTCAAGGTCACGACGGAAAACGCCAGCGTTTACATCATGGGAATGGTGACGCGTGAAGAAGCGGACCGCATCGTCAATACGGCTTCCAACGTGGCCGGCGTCCAGCGGATTGTAAAAGTCTTCGAGTATATCGACTGACCCGACGCGAAAAACAAATGAAAAAGCCTCGCTGTTGTGAACAGCGAGGCTTTTTCATTTAGGAAGACTTCGAAGGAAGTCTATCGCATTACTTCACCACCCGGAGCGATGGTTTTTTCTTGCCGGGCTTATCCTTTGATTCACTGTCTGATTCCGACGTTTTCGTTGGCATTTCCTCAGAGGAAGAATCCGCCTCACCGGTTGATTCGGTCGCCGCCAATGTTGGCTTGCTTGGCGGAGTGGCTTCGTCTGCCGCCTCTTCCTCGCCCTCGAGCGGAGTTAATTCCGGCTCGTGACCGAACACCATACCAGCGCCGTTTTCCCGGGCATAAATCGCGATGAGTGCCGGCGTTGGAATCATCACCTGCATGGGCTGCCCACCGAAGCGCGCATTAAAACCAATGGCCTGGTTTTCCATAAACAGGTCGCGAACCGCTGTAGGCGCAACATTGAGTACGATTTGGCCGTTTTGCACAAATTGACGCGGCACTTCAACACCAGGCTGAGTGGCATCCACCACCAGGTGCGGCGTGAGTTCGTTGTCCAACAACCACTCGTAAAGCGCTCGGGCAATATAAGGACGGCTCGATTTCATCTCGTCTCGCTCCTCCCAGAGAGAAGGCCCCGCCAGGCGAGGCCTGAGTGGGTTCAGGCACGCATCTCTTTTTCACGCTCATTCAATGCGGCTTTAAATGCGTCTCGCTCGAACACCCGCGACATATAGTTTAAAAGCGGCTTTACCTGTTTTTCCGGCAACTCAATATTCAGTGCCGGCAAACGCCATAATATCGGCGCCAGACAGCAGTCCACCAGAGTGAATTCGTCACTCATGAAATACGGCATGTCTTCAAAAATAGGTGAAATGCCGATCAGGCTCTCGCGCAGCTCTTTTCGTGCTTTTTCGGCTTCTTTTTTCCCACCGCTGGTGATCTGTTCGACCATCGGGCACCACTCGCGTTCGATGCGATGCATCCAAAGGCGGCTCTGCGCACGTGCCACGGGGTAGACAGGCAAGAGTGGTGGATGCGGAAAACGCTCATCCAGGTATTCCATCATGACCTTCGACTCGTAAAGCACCAGATCACGATCAAGCAGCGTAGGAACGCTATTGTAGGGGTTCAGGTCGGCGAGCTCGTCAGGGACATTCTCGTCGGAGACATCGACGACGTCGACAGCCACCCCCTTCTCAGCCAACACAATGCGGACACGATGACTGAAATGATCATCATTACCTGAATAAAAAATCATCGACGACCGTTTGGCCACAACTCCCATGAAACCATCCTCGCAACGAATCAATCTTGAATAATAACACGTCCACCCCACCCTTGGGGAAGGCAACGCCATGCATTACGTTAAAGGCTAACACGAAAAAGGCGCACGACTTGACCGTGCGCCCGGGATTGCCCTGAATCAGCGCCTCAATGAATATCGCGCCAATATTCGCGCTTGAGGAGATAGGCAATGACGGCAAAGATAAACAAAAAGATGAGCACCTTCGGCGCTAACGCCTGCGCCTGAAGCTTCGAGGGCTCTCCCACATAGGCAAGAAAGTTTGTGAGGTCATAAACCGCCTCTTCAAACTCCTCTGGCGAGAGCTCGCCCTGACGAGTAATTTCCAACGTATTACAGCCAGTTTCGCTGCCGGAGGTACCTTCTGATGCATCTGCTTCAGGACATACCTTTTCCTGTACACCCTGAAGCGGCTCCAGCACATTGGGCATCGCGACCAACTCGAATACCGCATTATTAACCCCGGTAGGACGGCTCGGATCCTGATAGAAACTGAGTAGATAGGAATACAACCAATCAGTGCCGTGCAGCCTAGCTGACAGTGTCAGGTCAGGGGGCGGCGCACCAAACCAGGTCTCACCGTCTTCCTCGCTCATTGACGTTTCCATTTGATCGTTGAACGCCATTTCGGAGGAAAAGATGACATTGTCCTCAATAATGTCCCGTGGAATATCCAAATCCTCAGCGGCGCGCGAAAATCGCTGATACTCAAGCGAGTGGCACCCCATACAATAGTTAACGTAGAGCTTCATGCCATTTTGCAACGACGCCTGATTCTGCAGATCCGGCTCCATGGAGTGCGGGACACCTGCGCCACCGGCAGCCATTGTGGTCATAGGCACCAGAACAGCAATGAGCGCGATCAGTTGTTTTTTCATTAGCCTGTCACCCTTTCCGGAACGGGTTTTGTTCTTTCCAACCGCGTATAGATCGGCATCAACAAGAAATAAGCGAAATAGATCGCCGTACAGACTTGGGCCAATAGTGTTCGCCCCCCTGTTGAAGGCATTACACCTAGAACACCCAGCGTCACAAAGCTTGCCGCAAACAACGCTAACATCAGCTTGGATATCCAGCCTTTATAGCGGATCGAACGCACAGGGCTACGATCCAGCCACGGCAGCACAAACATCACGGCAATGGCCGCCCCCATGCACATCACCCCTAAAAACTTAGCCTCCAAACCGAAAATCGAGAAGGTAATGGCACGCAAAATCGCGTAAAAGGGCGTGAAATACCACACGGGCGCGATGTGGTCGGGGGTTTGTAACGGATTCGCCGGTTCAAAGTTGGGTGTTTCAATGAAATACCCACCCCCTTCCGGGAAATAGAAAACCACAATGCAGAACACAAACAGAAAAACGGCAACGCCAACCAGATCCTTAACCGTGTAATAAGGATGAAAAGGGATACCATCCCGCGGATTACCGGCTTCATCTTTCTTCTGCTTGATATCAATGCCGTCCGGGTTGTTTGAACCCACTTCGTGGAGTGCCACAATGTGCAGCACCACCAACGCGAGAATCACAATCGGCAACGCGACCACATGCAAGGCAAAAAAGCGATTCAGCGTGATGCCTGAAATCAGGTAGTCGCCACGCACCCACTGCGCCAGATCCGGACCAATAAAGGGAATGGCAGAGAACAGTGAAATAATGACCTGCGCACCCCAATACGACATTTGCCCCCAAGGCAGCAGATACCCCATGAAGGCCTCGGCCATCAGGGTCAAATAAATGGCCATGCCGAAAATCCACACCAGCTCTCGGGGGGCTTTGTAGGAGCCATATAGCAATCCCCGAAACATATGCAGATAGATCACCACAAAGAAGGCTGATGCCCCCGTGGTATGCATATAACGGATAAGCCAGCCCCACTCCACATCGCGCATAATATATTCAATGGAGTCAAAGGCGCCTTCCGCACTGGGGTTGAAGCTCATGGTAAGCCAGATCCCGGTCAGAATCTGATTGACGAGAACCAATAGCGCGAGTGAACCGAAAAAATACCAAAAGTTAAAATTTTTCGGCGCGTAATAGTGCGATAGATGGTCCTGAAAGAACTGCGTTGCCGGAAAGCGGGCGTCAATCCAGCGCATCAGGCCTCGGGGCGCTTTGGTTTTATTCGAATTACCCATCAGGCCGTCTCCTCATCTTCACCGACAACAATGATGTTATCGCCTTCGAAACGATAGGGGGGCACTTCCAGATTGGTCGGCGCCGGTACATTGCTGAACACTCGTCCCGCCAAATCAAACCGTGAGCCATGACAGGGACAAAAGAAGCCACCAGGCCAATCCTCGACGCCAACGCCCGCTGCATCAGGCTCGGGACGATAGACGGGCGAACAACCCAGATGCGTGCAGATACCAATCAGGACACCGATTTCCGGGCGTATGGAGCGCATTTGACCGGCAATATAGGAAGGTTGCAGAGACGCTTGAGATTCAGGGTCAGCGAGGCGGTCAGTGGCAAAGGATTCCGTGCGCTCGATCATTTCGGGCGTTCGGTTGATAATCCAGACGGGTCGCCCTCTCCATTCGACCGTCATACGCTGCCCGGGAGCCAGTTTCGAAACATCGGCCTTAACAGGCGCCCCTGCCGCACGGGCTCTTGCACTCGGCTGCCAAGCTGACACGAACGGGATTGCAACCCCAACCGCTCCTACTGCGCCGACAACCGTCGTCGCGCCTACAAGGAAACGCCGCCGCCCCTTGTTAACGCCGTTATTTGCCATATCCGGCCCCCACTTTTTCCTCACGCAACGCTTAACGTTCCGCAAGAATGACTGTTGTTATTTAATGTCTATGTATAAAGTAGTTTAACCAGCGTGCAGTTCGCCAGGCACGCTTAATCAACGTACACCTTGACGGATGATTGTTATAGCAAAAAAAAGCCCAGGCCAATGGCCTGGGCTTTTTCCACAGTATTTGAGCGTCCGATTAACGCTTGGAGAACTGCGGACGACGACGTGCTTTACGCAGGCCGACTTTCTTACGCTCTACCTGACGTGCATCGCGCGTCACATAACCCGCGGCGCGCAGTGCAGGACGCAGGTCTTCGTTATAATTCATCAGCGCACGGGTAATACCGTGGCGAATGGCACCGGCTTGTGCTGAACCACCACCGCCTTCAACCGTGACGTAAACGTCGAACTGGTTGAGGGTTTCGGTCAGTTCTAGCGGCTGACGCACAACCATACGACCAGTTACACGACCGAAGTAATTGTCGAGTTCACGGTTGTTGACGGTAATTTTGCCGGAACCCGGCTTCATAAAGACGCGGGCGGTGGAAGTCTTGCGGCGCCCGGTACCGTAATACTGCTGTGTCATGGCGGAGATTTCCTCAGATGTTCAGTTCAAGCGGCTGTTGGGCAGCATGCGGATGCTCGGCACCAGCGTACACTTTCAACTTGGTGTACATGGCACGGCCAAGCGGGCCTTTGGGCAGCATGCCTTTCACGGCAGACTCAATAATACGCTCGGGCGCATGGTCGATCATTTTATCGAACGTCATGGAGCGTAGACCGCCCGGGTAACCAGTATGGCGGTAATAGGTCTTGTCCTTCGCCTTGTTGCCGGTCACTTGGACTTTTTCAGCGTTGATCACCACGATGTAATCGCCGGTATCAACGTGAGGGGTAAATTCGGGCTTGTGCTTACCGCGCAAGCGGCGAGCAATTTCGGTAGCCAGACGGCCGAGCGTCTTGTCCGTTGCGTCGACAACGTACCAATCGCGCTGGACGGACTGCGGCTTAGCACTGAACGTCTTCATGGATGAAATCACCAGTTAAAATGTGTTGGGTACGACACACCGCAATGCGGCGTTGCACCATCCCTATTTTTTTTGGTTGCGGGATCTTGACCCACAACGTGTAGCGAGGCGGCATTCTACAGCAAGCCATCCGTCAAGTTAAGCCTTTATAGGTATTCACCGAGACTTTTCTGGATTTATCTTTTTATGTGGTCATGGTTCATACAGCCAAGTTTCTACGACCGAGTTTTATATGGCTATACTTTATGCCGCTAGGGCTTGTGCGGCAGCGCCAAATATTCATGGGACTGCATCTCCTGCAGCCGAGAGAGCGTTCGCTGGTATTCAAACGTCAGCTTTCCACCTTGGTAGAGCGACTCCACCGGCACCTCTGCCGACATCAAGACCTTGACGCCCCGGTCATAGAACTCATCCACCATGTTGATAAAGCGCCTTGCCAGATCGTCATCTGCGCCGCGCATAGCAGGGACATTAGAAACGATAATCGTGTGAAACTCGCGTGCCAGCTCGATATAGTCATTTTGGCTACGCGGTCCATCGCAAAGCGCCGCAAACTCAAACCAGGCGATGTCATCGTGCAGCCGGCGAGTCGTCAGCACACGCTGATTAATTTCAAGCGGAGCGTCTTCCTCCCCAGCGTGCCCCGCAATTTCGCGAAAACTGCGTGCCAGCTCTTTTTCGGCGGCGTCGTCGAGCGGCGAGTGAAAGATTTCTGCGCGCTCCAGAGCGCGCAGTCGGTAATCAACACCCGAGTCAACATTCACTACCTGACAATGGCGATTGAGCAAATCGATAGCAGGCAGGAACCGGGCGCGTTGAAGACCGTCTTTATACAGGTCGTCAGGCACGATATTCGACGTTGCCACAAGGACGACACCTCTTTCAAAGAGGGCTTCAAGCAGGTTCGCCAGGATCATGGCGTCGGTGATATCCTTGACGAAGAACTCGTCAAAGCAAATCACCCTCGCCTCACTCGCAAATTTGCTCGCCACCAATGTCAGCGGGTTCTTTTCCCCTTTGTAATGGGTGAGCTCGTTATGCACACGCTGCATGAAGCGATGGAAATGGGTGCGCATTTTATCGGCAAACGGCAGCGATTCGTAGAAAGTATCCACCAGGTACGTTTTGCCGCGACCCACACCTCCCCAGAAATAAAGTCCCTGAACGCTCGGCGTCACCGGCTCTTGAGCGGACGTTTTTTTACCTATCAACCCCGCCACCTTGGCCTTAAGCCCTTTATTGGCAAGGACCGTTTTCGGCACCGTCGTCGGGGTTGACAGCAATGCATCGTATAAACGCTGCAAATGCGCCACTGCCGCTTCCTGGGCCGGGTCGTACTCAAACCCCTCTCGCTTAAGGTCTGCACGATAACGCCCCATCGGCGTCGCCGTATTCGGCGCTGGCCCACCACCGTCCGACGTTGCCCTCATCGTTTAACTCTCCTGTTATTTCCGCCTAGGATTACTGAAAACCAACACAACATAAATAAAGGCAACAAGTATACGTGGTTAGGCTCACCAACGCATGAGCATTGACCCAACCATCATCAAGGCGCCTATAATAGCAATCGACTGTTTCATGCGCTGTATAACCAGCAGCGACAGGCATCAAGGGAGATAAATGTGGAAAGCGAGCCATTAACCTATGCAGCAATAGGCCTTGTGATCGGCTTGATAATCGGCGCAGGATGCTACCGGTTACTCAGCAAAAGCCAGCGTCAACTTGCTTCACTTCGCCAAACACTATTGGAACGTGAACATCAGGTGGCGTCACTCAAGAATGGCGTCAGCCATCAACTGTCCAGTGTGCATGAATCGCTGGCAACGATCCGCCAGGAAACCGACGAGCTGGAAAAAAAGCTGCAAGACGACGCGGGCCAGTGGCAACTAGACCAGCTAACACATCGCCCTGCCGAGTTGACTGACCTTCGCCCTGTAAACGAGCCCAGTGATACGCTGAGTGCACCCGCGACGCCTCGCGACTACGCCGATGGCCAGAACGGCACGTTATCCGAACATTTCGGCCTCAAGGATAAAGAGGCTCGCGACGACACGGCAACACCGCCACGTTACTGAGCGCTTCCAGTGTGAGTTGACCCCCGGCAGCATTGCCGAGGGTCAACGTCATCAAGCTGGATTATCAATATCGACAAATCGGTGCTCAACACCATATTCATCAGCCAACCATTCCCCTAATGCCTGAACACCATAACGTTCAGTGGCATGATGGCCTGCCGCCAGATAATGGATCCCCATTTCTCTGGCAAGATGCGTCGTTCGCTCTGAAATTTCTCCGGAAACAAATGCCTGCGCACCGCCTTCAAAAGCGGCACTGATCATATCCTGCGCCCCACCCGTGCACCAGGCGATGCGCTCTATGTCACCTACACCCGGCGCTTCAATGAGCAGTGGTTCTCGCTGCAAGGTCTGGCTTATTTGCCCGGCAAGCGCGGTCGCACTCAGTGGCTTGGCAACGCGCCCAGACCAAAGCAAACCTTCACCCAGCTCCCCATCCAGGCAACCTTCAACTTTCCAGCCAAGCTGCCTGGCCAGCTCAGCGTTGTTGCCCATCTCGCTGTGGGCATCAAGGGGTAGATGATAGGCCAGCAGGTTTATCTCATGATCGAGCAAGGTTTTGATTCGTCTTTGCTTCATGCCCGTAATGGCGACCGGCTCGTTCTTCCAAAAATAGCCATGGTGAACAATCAACATATCAGCCTGCCAGCTCACTGCTTCGTCAAGCAAGGACTGGCAGGCCGTCACGCCGGTCATGACACGGGCTACTCGATCACGACCTGCCACCTGAAGGCCGTTAATTGTAAAGTCTTTAAACTGCGAAGCGCGAAGCTGATGGTCACAGGCTGCTACTAATATATCGCGTTGAATCACCGTTGCTCCTAAGTATCTGCTGGCATCCATGAGATACAAGCCAATAAAATGTTATCATTTATAAGATAACGTCTAGTGTAAAACTGACGACTCGTCAGCGCTATTATCTACCCCTCGACGATCGCCAAAGGAAACCTCAATGAAACGCTTTGTGCTGCCTTATATATGGCCCATCATCACAGGCTTTTTGCTGGCAGCGGTCATCATGTTTGCGTTTCCTGAGCGCTTCCCGCTGCCCTTTCAGCCTTCAGCCCCCCAAACCGCAGACACGCCCTCTCTGGTCACCACGGCAGATCAAGAGACCGACCCAGACCGACCGGCACCTGAAGTCCGGCGAGCGGCACCCCTGAACCGCAACCAGGGCCCTGCCAGCTACGCCGCTGCAGTCAACCAGGCGGCGCCTGCCGTGGTCAACGTCTACTCATCTCGCATCGTCGAACGCGACGAACACCCGCTGATGTCAGACCCGTTCTTTCAGCAGTTTTTCAACGGCGATGACGCCACTACCCATCAACGTATGCTGTCGAGCCTAGGGTCAGGCGTTATCGTCAGTGACGAAGGCTATGTGCTCACCAATCACCATGTCATCAACGGTGCCGACGAAATCCAGGTAGCGCTGCGCGATGGCCGCGAAGTACTCGCTGAAGTGATTGGCACTGACCCTGAAAGTGACCTCGCCGTGCTTAAAA
Source organism: Halomonas sp. 5021 (assembly GCF_036663435.1). Lineage (NCBI taxonomy): Bacteria > Pseudomonadati > Pseudomonadota > Gammaproteobacteria > Oceanospirillales > Halomonadaceae > Halomonas > Halomonas sp. 5021. The sequence goes on along the minus strand of NZ_JAXOVU010000001.1, from coordinate 149,956 downwards.
TCGACCTGGAAAACCTGCCCGTTATTGAGCTGAGCAATTCAACGGATGTTGCCGTTGGCGATGTCGCCCTGGCCATCGGCAACCCCTTTGGCGTTGGACAGACGGTGACAATGGGGATTATCAGCGCCACCGGGCGTACCCATCTGGGCCTGAACGCCTATGAAGATTTCATTCAGACCGACGCAGCCATTAACCCGGGGAACTCGGGTGGGGCGCTGGTCAACCCGGAAGGCGCGCTGGTGGGCATCAATACGGCCATCTTTTCGCGCTCGGGGGGGTCTCAGGGTATCGGGTTTGCCATTCCAGCCAACCTTGCCCATAGCATTCTGGACGAGCTGGTTACCCAGGGGCGAGTCATCCGTGGCTGGCTGGGGATTGAGGCGCAGGCACTATCCAGAGAGCTTGCCGCCTCTTTCGGCCTACGCACGCCTCAAGGGGTGATTGTCGCTGGCGTTGTGGATGGAGGGCCCGCAGAGAAGGCGGGATTATTGCCTGGCGATGTCCTGCTATCAGTCGATGGCCAACCTATTCTCGATGCGCGCGCCACCATGAGCGATATTGCCTCGATCAAGCCAGGCACCGAGCTACCGCTGACGATTGTCCGCGACGGTGAACGCATGGAGATGACGCTGAATGTTGGTGAGCGCCCCATTCCTTCGACACTTCCACAACCCGACGGAACCCGCCGAAGTGACAATGATGAAGGCGAACCAACCCAGCCCTGACGGACTGAGTGGCCGCCTTTTCACCCCATCAAGACGGTTTGATTCGATATTCAGCGGATCGCGCGTGAGCGGTCAACGATTCACCGCGTGCCAATACTGAGGCGACCTCACCCAGCGCTGACGCCCCCTCGGCCGAGCAGTGAATCAGCGACGAGCGCTTTTGAAAATCGTAGACGCCCAGCGGTGATGAGAAGCGCGCGGTACCCGAGGTGGGCAGCACATGATTCGGCCCCGCACAATAATCACCCAGCGCCTCTGCCGTGTAACGCCCCATGAAGATCGCGCCCGCATGACGAATACCCGCGAGCCACGCATCTGGCGTTTCCACTGAAAGCTCAAGGTGCTCGGGGGCAACCCGGTTGATCAGCGTGACGGCCTCCTCCGCATCGCGGCAGTGAACCAGCGCGCCGCGTCGACGCAATGACTCACGGACGATATCGGCCCGCTCCAGGGTCGGAAGCAGACGTTCTATAGCGGCTTCTAAATCCGCCAGATGCTGAGCGTTCCAACTCACCAGGATGGCTTGAGCATCTTCATCGTGCTCCGCCTGGGAAAACAAGTCCATCGCCAGCCAATCAGGGTCGGTCAGTCCATCCGACACCACCATGATTTCAGAGGGACCAGCAATCATGTCGATACCCACCTGACCGAATACGGCCCGCTTGGCCGTGGCCACATAGATATTGCCCGGCCCGACGATCTTATCCACCCTGGGGACGCTTTCTGTTCCGTAGGCCAGGGCGGCAATGGCCTGGGCTCCGCCAATGGTAAACACCTGGTCCACACCGGCCACGTGCGCTGCCGCCAGCACAAGATCGTTGAGTACACCATCGGGGGTGGGAACCACCATGATGATCTCTTGCACTCCCGCCACATGAGCGGGAATCGCATTCATCAGAACTGATGAGGGATAGGCCGCCTTGCCGCCAGGTACGTAAATCCCCGCGCGGTCGATGGCCGTCACTTGCTGGCCAAGCACCGTTCCGTCAGGTTCTTCGTATTGCCAGGAGGTCGGTTTCTGATGCTCGTGATAACGCCGAATTCGCTCGGCAGCCCTCGCCAAGGCATCACGCTGCTCAGCGGGCAGCGACTCAAAGGCCTGACGCAATTGCTCAGCTGTCAGACGAAGCTCATCCATTTGGGTAACCGAGACGCGATCAAAGCGATTGGTGGCTTCGATGACTGCCGCATCACCATGACGCTTCACGTTGGCGAGAATGTCATTCACGCGCGCCTGAACAGCACTGTCTGACACGCCCTCCCAATCCAGCAACGCGTCCAGTTGTCCGGCAAACGCCTCATCGGCAGTGTTGAGCCGTGCTATCGTCACTGTAGCGTTCTCGTTCATAGCAACCTCACTTAGTCGGCGGACGATATCGTCTTGCGATCGGCAATGGCGCGTTCCAGTCGAGCCAGCAATGGCTTGATACGCGCGTGCTTCATGGTCATGGCCGCCTTGTTGGCCACCAGGCGCGTGCTGATCGGCGCAATCAGCTCACGCGGTTCCATACCATTGGCGCGCAGGGTATTACCGGTGTCGACGATATCGACAATTTCATCGGCCAGGTTCATCAACGGCGCCAGCTCCATGGCACCATAAAGCTTGATCACCTCGGCCTGGATACCTTGCTCGGCATAGTAGCGCCGAGCGATATTGACGAACTTTGTTGCCACCCGACGGCGTGCCAGCTTCGGCGGCTCACCGGTAACGCCAGCGGTCATCAGCTTGCAGCGTGCAATATCGAGATCAAGCGGCTCATAAAGCCCTTCGGCGCCGTGCTCTAAAAGGACATCCTTACCGGCCACCCCCAGATCGGCTGCCCCAAGCTGAACGTAGGTCGGCACGTCCGTTGCCCTGATCACGACGAATTTGACATCGGGCAGGTTGGTATCGAACAGCAGCTTACGACTTTTATTTAAATCCTCTGTAGGCGTGATGCCTGCATCGGCCAGCAGCGGTAGCGTCTCTTCTAGAATACGGCCCTTTGAGAGGGCTAAGATCAGTTGCTTACTCATTTTGGTTGCCAATGGTTGGGAGCCGGGCTCAGCCTGGGATACGGCGGATACGCGCACCCAGCAGCTGCAGTTTTTCCTCGATACATTCGTAGCCACGGTCAATATGATAAATGCGATCGACCAGGGTTTCGCCCTCCGCCATCATGGCGGCAATCACCAACGAGGCGGACGCGCGCAGATCCGTCGCCATCACCGGCGCACCCGAGAGCTTGTCAACACCGCTAATCAAGGCGGCATTGCCCTCCAGAACGATATTCGCACCCATGCGGTTCAGTTCCTGCACGTGCATGAAACGGTTTTCAAAAATCGTTTCAACAACTCTTGATGCCCCTTCTGCCACGGCGTTCATGGCCACGAACTGGGCTTGCATGTCGGTAGGAAAGGCCGGGTACGGCGCCGTGCGGATATTCACGGCACGGGGACGCTTGCCGTGCATGTCCAGGGCAATCCAGTCGTCGCCGGTAGAAATCTCGGCACCCGCCTCTTCCAGCTTGGCGAGCACGGCTTCAAGGATATCCGCCCGGGTGCGTTTTACCTTCACGCGACCGCCGGTCATGGCCGCCGCAACAAGAAAGGTACCGGTTTCGATACGGTCCGGCATGACATCGTGAACGCAGCCCCCAAGCGACGCCACGCCTTCAATCGTGATGGTATCGCTGCCGTGTCCACTGATCCGAGCGCCCATTTTGATCAGACACTCAGCCAGGTCGACCACTTCAGGCTCACGAGCGGCGTTTTCAAGCACGGTGACGCCATCCGCCAGTGTGGCGGCCATCAACAGGTTCTCGGTGCCGGTAACCGTCACGGTATCAAAATAAATCGTCGCCCCTTTCAGGCGACCATCCACTTGCGCACGAATATACCCTGCTTCGACGCGAATCTCGGCGCCCATGGCTTCGAGACCACGAATATGCAAGTCCACCGGGCGGGAACCGATCGCACAACCACCGGGCAAGGACACATCAGCTTGGCCAAAATGTGCCAGCAGAGGCCCCAGCACCAGAATGGAGGCGCGCATTTTCTTTACCAGCTCGTAAGGCGCGTGGCAGTGAGTGACCTGGGAGCCGTCCAGTTGGATGGTGAGGTTATCCCCCATCACCGGCTCGACGCCCATACGGCCAAGCAGTTCCAACGTGGTGGTAATGTCCTGCAGGTGCGGCAAATTACCGATCACCACAGGCCCCTTGGATAAAAGACTAGCGCAAAGGATGGGCAATGCCGCGTTTTTGGCGCCGCTGACCCAAACTTCGCCGTCAACCGAGCCATTGCCGGTAATTATGAGTTTATCCATGAGATAACCGTTACTGCACGTTTTCAGCAGCGGTTTGCCACTGTGACGGGGTGTAGGTCTTGATGCTGATGGCATGCAAGGCACCCGAGGCAATCTCATCACTCAAGGCTGAATACACCAATTGCTGGCGCTTCACGGGCGATAATCCTTCAAAGGCATCACCCACTGCAATCACCTGAAAATTACAGCCTTCGCCCTGAATATGGAACTGACATCCGTCGACACGCGATTCGAGCAGGGCTTTCACCTCTTGGGGTTGCATAGGACAGAGACTCCTTAAAGGACGTTTGTAAGTGGGTAGATGGATATCAAGAGGAGGACATCATAAAGAAAAGCTGGCGCTTTGGCGACGCCCACGAATCAGCCAACAGACTGCTCGCCGGGCGCCCGGATCAATGCGTCCAGCTCGGCAAGTTCGGCAAGCCGCTGGAGCGGCGCTGACAGGGCAATAGACGTTACCCTGATACGATACTCATGGCATGTGCGCAACCATTGGAGCAAGACGCTCAAGGCGACGTTGCGCGGCGTTGCCACCTTACTGAAATCAAACGCGACCGTTTCGGGCTTTTGACTGGCTAACCAGCGCGCGCCCTCTGCAGCAAGTGCTGCCGCAGAGGCAATATCCACGTCACCCTGCACACTCAAGCCATCGGCCTGCTGGTGCAGCGATACATCGCGGTCGGTAAAAATCACCGTCACGCATCGCCCCCTGCTTCGAGCTCGTCGACACCCACGTCCGGCGCCCAGCTATCAATTACCGCATCGTAATCCCGGTTATTGTCACGCATTGCCTGATCAAACTGGTTACGGAAGGTCAGCCCCAGATTGATGCCGTTCACAATGACGTTGACGACGCGCCACTCGCCGTCGGATAACCGCAGACTATAGTTGACCGGATAGACATCACCATTAGTGGCGACGACTTCCATGGCCACGCTGGCACGGTCTTCTTCACGCTGAGGACGCTGGTCATCCAGAACGCGAATGTCATCGTAGTCAAAGGTCACCAATCCGCGTGTGTACGTATCGATAAGCGTTTGACGAAACACGTCGACAAAACGACTGCGCTGCTCTGGCGAGGCATTACGGAAATAACTTCCCATCACGCTGGCACCGATGTAGCGAAAGTCCGCCACTTCTTCAAGACTCTCATCGACTTGCTGTTTCAGCTCATCGATATTTTCTTCGTAGTACGCCTCACGGCCTTCAAGCTGGGCCATGAATTCGTTGATATTGCTGCGAATCATCTCTTCGGGTGGCTCGGGTTGAGCGCTTGCCGAGAGCGGCACCATCGCCGCGAAAAGCGCGACAGCAAAGGTGAACACCGAGACGAACGACCCTTTCTTTACAGACATCCTTTTATCCTCCTATTGACGGCGAACAATGTCTCCGTCACCTGTTTCAACACGAGCAAGTCAAACAAATACGGCAAGGGCACCTCATCACAATGATCAGTTAGTTGCCATATTGGATATAAATTGCTGGATAAGTTCTTCAAGCACCAGAGCCGATTGGGTATCGCGTATCGTATCGCCTTCCTCAAGCATCTCGGGGTCGCCCCCCATGCTCAGGCCAACGTACTGTTCCCCGAGCAACCCTGACGTCAGAATCGCGGCAGTGGCATCCCGGGAAATCTGACCTTCCAGCTCATTGCTCAGGTTCAGCGTTACCCGGGCGTCATACCATTCGGTATCCAGCTCGATCGACTCGACATGACCCACCGTGACACCTGCCATGGACACCCGCGCACGAGGCTTCAGGCCGCCAATGTTGGAAAAGTTAGCCTCCAGTTGATACGTATTAGACGCACCCGAAAAGGTCAAGCCACTCACCCGCAGCCCCAGAAACACCAACCCCAGGATGCCCACCAGGATAAACAGGCCGACGCCAAACTCCATGGTCCTACTTCGTTTCATGAAACAGCTCCAGCTAATCAGAGGCCGCCAAACATAACGGCGGTTAATATGAAATCAAGCCCCAGTACCGCAAGCGACGAATAGACAACAGTCCGCGTTGTCGCACGGGAAATACCTTCGGAGGTAGGCAGCAGATCATAGCCCTGGAAAACCGCTATCCAGGTGACCACCACGGCGAACACAATGCTTTTGATCATGCCGTTGCCAATGTCGTTGATAAACGCCACGCTGGCCTGCATGTTGCTCCAGTAAGACCCTTCAAAAACCCCCAGCCACTCGACGCCGACCAGGTAGCCGCCCCAAATGCCGACAACGCTGAACCCCACAGTGAGAATCGGCAGCGCCACCACACCTGCCCAGAAACGCGGCGCCACCACCCTTCTCAGCGGATCCACGCCAATCATTTCCATGCTGGTTAGCTGCTCGGTGGCTTTCATCAAACCGATCTCGGCGGTCAGCGCCGAACCAGCACGACCGGCAAATAACAGAGCAGCGACTACCGGGGCCAATTCACGTAACAGCGAAAGCGCCACCATCTGACCCAGGGCGTCCTCGGCGCCAAAATCAATCAGAATGGTGTAGCCCTGAAGCGCCAGCACCATACCGATGAACAGGCCGGATACCAGCACAATGGCCAGCGACAGGACACCGACAAAATGCAACTGCCGCACCCACAGGCGGAAGCCTTCAGCTGATGGCACCCCCACCGCAGACTGAGCAAGAAACACCCCGGCACGGCCCAGCGATTCCACTACATCACAGCTGCGCCGCCCTAACCGGGTAATACGCGTGGCGACCTGCCCACCTCTCATCGACATCAGGCTCCTCCTCGGGTCGCCGTATCGCCCAGCATATCCTGGTAAAACTGAGCGGCTGGGTAATGGAAAGGAACGGGACCATCGGGCTCACCATGGATAAATTGCTTCACCCGTGCGTCCTGGTTGACGTCGAGATCCGCTGGCGTTCCATGTGCCACCACATGGCCCTCGGAAATAAAGTAAAGATAATCAGCAATCGTCAGGGTCTCCTTGATATCGTGGGAAACCACCACTGACGTCAGGTTTAGCGCCTGATTCAGCCGCTTTATCAGTTGGACAAGCACGCCCATGGAAATAGGATCCTGCCCCACAAACGGCTCGTCGTAGAGGATCAGTTCCGGATCCAGCGCCACGGCCCGCGCCAGCGCAACGCGTCTGGCCATGCCCCCCGAAAGCTCGGCTGGCGTGAGATGGCGGGCACCGCGCAGGCCGACTGCCTGAAGCTTGAGCAACACCAGGTCACGGATCATGGCATCGGGCAGGTCCGTATGAACCCGCAATGGAAATGCCACATTTTCATACACATCCAGATCGGAAAACAGCGCCCCACTTTGAAACAGCATGCCCATGCGCTTACGTAGCGTAAATAGTGCCTTGCGCGAAAGCCGATGCACGTCATCCCCGTCGATCAGCACGCGGCCCTTGTCGGGGGTCAGCTGTCCGCCGATGAGCTTTAACAGGGTCGTTTTGCCAGTCCCGCTGGGGCCCATGATCGCCGTCACTTTACCGCGCGGGATGGTCATGTTCACCCCGCGGAAAATCTCGTTATCACCCCGAGAAAAATGCAGGTTCTCGACTTCAATAAAAGGCACATCGCTCATGGAACCATCGACTCTCGCGTTGACTTGCACCATTGCTCGCTTCACGCAGCAATTAGGAAACAGTGATAAAAAATCCGTGTTAAAAAAACTGTATTTAAAAAACCACGTTAAAAAACCATTATCGAACAACGTATTCTAACCCTAGCAGACGATGACAAGCGAGCATCGCTTATCCTCACGACAAAACGATGGGGCAAAGTCCACTCGGTCAATGTTACTCTTACGTTTTAATTGTCATTTTTAACGAGCCACGCGATTACCCATGCCAGCGACAACTGCGACCACACCCTTTCGCCAAAGCGCATTGCGCACGCTAGACATTGAGCAGGCCGCCATCGCAGGCTTGGTCGGCAAACTGGATGCGCATTTCGACCATGCCTGCGAGCTGATTCTGGCTTGCCAGGGACGCGTTGTGGTGACCGGCATGGGAAAGTCAGGCCATATTGCCGGCAAAATCGCGGCCACACTGGCCAGTACTGGCTCGCCGGCGTTTTTTGTTCACCCTGGTGAAGCCAGTCATGGTGACCTGGGCATGATTACCCGCTGCGATGTCGTGATCGCGCTCTCGAACTCAGGAGAAACTGCTGAGGTAACGGCTCTGCTGCCGCTGCTGAAGCGCCTGGGTACGCCACTGATCAGCATGACAGGACGCCCGACCTCTACACTTGCCCAGCATGCGGATGCTCATTTGAACAGCAGTGTCGATCGGGAAGCCTGCCCACTGGATCTAGCGCCGACAAGTTCTACCACAGCGGCATTAGCCCTGGGCGACGCTCTCGCTGTTGCCCTACTTGAAGCACGCGGCTTTACCGCAGAAGATTTTGCCCTGTCGCATCCTGGCGGCAGCCTGGGCCGCCGCCTCCTGCTTCGCGTTCGTGATCTTATGCATCAAGGCGAACGTTTACCTCAGGTCGCCCTGGGCAGCCCCCTGCGCGATGCGTTACTGGAAATCACCCGACAAGGGCTGGGATTCACCTGCGTGGTAGACCCCGACGGCCTGTTAGTCGGCGTATATACGGATGGCGATCTGCGCCGCACCCTGGATAACTTTCACGACCTGCGTGACGTACAGGTAGATGACGTCATGACCCGGCCTGGCAAGCGTATATCTCCCGACCTTCTCGCGGCGGAAGCCGTTCGTATCATGGAAGACAACCGCATTACCGCGCTGGCCGTAGTGGACGAACACCAGCGCCCGATAGGCGCGCTGCATATGCATGACCTGCTTGCCAGCGGCGTTATTTAACTTAAATCGACCGGAGTCCTAATGACCCTTTCTGCTGACCTACTCGACCGACTACGTCGCATTCGCTTATTTGCCCTTGATGTCGATGGTGTGCTTACCGATGGTCGCCTCTACTTTCAAGCCGACGGTGTCGAAATAAAAGCCTTCCACACCCAGGACGGCCATGGACTCAAGTTGTTGAAACGTGCGGGCATCTCAGTGGCCTTGATCACCGGCCGCGACTCCCCCATGGTCAGCCAACGTGCCGCCGCTCTGGGCATCCCCCACGTCTATCAAGGCTGCGAAGATAAACTGGCCGTCCTCCGCGGCCTGTGCCAACGCCTGGAGCTTGACTTGTCTCAGGTTGCCTATTGCGGTGACGACCTTCCCGACCTGGCCAGCATCAAGCGTTCGGGGGTTGGCATCACGGTACCCAACGCCCCTGACTACATGCACACCCACGCTGACTGGGTCACCGAACGCCTGGGGGGACACGGCGCTGTCCGCGAAGTCTGCGATACGTTACTCGATGCTCAGGGCCACTGGGGTGCCGTCGTCGATACTTATCTACACGGCTGAGGCACTATGCTGAAGACACTGCGCACGCGCCTGGGACTGGCCCTGATAGTGCTGGCTCTGGGTGGCTTTCTGGTATGGCTGGACCCAGGTGGCCCACAGACTGTCCCGACAGACCCGGAAGCCCGAGCCGAGGAGCCAGGTCATGTCCTTCACAATGCCGAGCTTACACTGTTTGATGAACAGGGGAATATTCAGCAGGGGTTAACCACGCCTCGTCTGGTACATACCCCCCAATCCGCCTCAACACTCGCCGAAACGCCGCACGCCACGCTTTATGACAGCGAGCGACGTATCTGGAACGCCACGTCAGAGATAGGTACGCTGAATACCCGTTCCCAGGAGCTGACGCTTTCGGGCAATGCAAGATTGATCGCCCCTGATGAAGGCTGGCAGCTCGACACGGACGTTCTGCACTATGAGGGGAAAACCGCCCATGCGTGGAGTAATACTCATGTGCTGCTCCAGCAACCGCCCCAGCGCATGACAGCACAGCGAATGGATGCATGGCTCAACGAGGAGGAGGTGCGCCTCGAAGGTAACGTTCAAGGCCACCACCCTCCGGAGACGCAACCCGGACAGGAATGAAACATGAAAGCGTTTATCTACACGGCGATGGCTGCTGCCTGCCTAGTGCCTTTTTACGCAACCGCAGATAATCACCAGCAACCGGTTGAAGTCGTCGCCGACCAGCTCGACCTGGATCAGCGCGCCGGTACAGCGGTCTACACCGGCGACGTCGAAGTTCGCCAAGGCAACATGCTGATAAGAGGCGACGAAGTGGAAATCCAGCGAAATGAGGAAGGCGAGCTCTCGCGGGCCACGGCGCTGGGCGAACGGGCCTATTTGCGGCGGCAGCCCGAAGACCAGGATGGCCCGATGGAAGGCTGGGGTCGAAGGGTGATCTACCATGTCGCCGAGCGACGCGTCGAGTTGATTGACCAGGCGGAAATCATCCAGCAAGGCGACCGCTTCACCGGGGGGCGGCTGGAATACTTTATCGACCGCGAGTTCGTCAAGGCGCGCTCCGACGTCGACAATCAAGAGTCGCAGCGCATCCGCATGACGCTGCAACCCGAGGGATAAGGAGAGCCTGATGGCAGCTGCCGACAACAGCGCAACACGAACGCTATACGCCCGCCATTTGGCGAAAAGCTACAAGCGCCGACGCGTCGTAAAAGACATCAACCTGGATATCTCACAAGGCAGCATCGTCGGTTTGCTCGGCCCCAACGGCGCCGGTAAAACCACTTCATTCTACATGATTGTCGGCCTGGTCAAGGCAGATGCAGGCAGCGTCGGGATTGATAGCCTGGACCTTTCCCGAGCACCCATGCACGAGCGCGCCAAGGCAGGCATTGGCTATTTGCCCCAGGAGGCGTCGATCTTTCGCAAACTCTCCGTCGCCGACAACATCATGGCCATTTTACAAACCCGTCACGACCTGGATCGAGCCGGACGCGAAGCACGCCTGGAAACACTCCTGGAAGAGTTCCACATTACCCACATCCGCGACAATATGGGCATGAGCCTTTCCGGAGGCGAACGGCGCCGCGTCGAGATCGCCCGGTCCCTCGCGACAGAGCCTGCGTTCATCCTGCTTGATGAGCCTTTCGCAGGTGTAGACCCCATCTCCGTGGGCGATATCAAGTCGATCATCCGCGCCTTGAAGGAGCGAGGTATTGGCGTATTGATTACCGATCATAACGTGCGTGAAACGCTGGATATTTGCGATGTGGCGTATATCGTCGGCGACGGGCATATTATCGCCAGCGGTTCGCCGGCCGCTATTCTTGACAACCAGGAGGTGCGTGACGTTTACCTAGGTGCTGATTTCCGTCTCTAAAGCCAGCAATGGCATATTTATTGCCGATGGCATACTTATTGCACTTGCACCCAAACACAACTCGCACTAGGGTGGATGCTTTCCGATAAACGAGTGGTTCTCAGATGGTCATGAAAGCTTCTCTTCAACTGCGGATCGGCACTCAGCTCACCATGACACCCCAGCTGCAGCAGGCAATTGCCCTGCTACAGCTATCAACGCTCGATTTACGCCAGGAAATCCAGCAAGCGCTTGACGCCAACCCCATGCTCGAGCAGGAAGATGAGTTCAGCGAAAGCGAGCAAGCTGACAGCGAGCCGGAAGCAAGCGAGTGGGCAGATAGCATTCCCAAGGAGCTATCCGTCGATAGCGACTGGTCAGATACCTATCAGGATACGATGGGCAGTGGCAGCACAAGTAGCGAGGGACCTGACTTCGAGCGCCAGGCCACCGGGCAAACGCTGCATGGCCACCTCCTCTGGCAACTCGCCATGACCGATTTGAGCCAACGTGAACAGTTGGTGGCCGAGAGCCTGATTGACGCACTGGATGCTAACGGTTATCTCACCCAGCCCCTTGCCGATATCCGCGAAGGACTGCGAGACCAGGGCGTGGAAGGCCTCAGCCAGCGCGAGGTTGAGACCATTCTACTGCGACTGCAACAGTTCGAGCCCACCGGCATCTTCGCCCGCGATCTTCGCGAATGCCTGATGCTTCAGCTCGCCGCACTACCCGGTGATACACCGCTGCTGATTCCTGCGCGGCGTCTGGTTCGCCAGTTCCTTGAAGCGCTGGGTAAAAATGATCAGCGCCTCCTCAAGCGAAGACTCGGCCTGGACGATGCGCAACTCGATGACGTCATCCAACTGATCAGAAGCCTGGACCCGCGCCCCGGCAGCGTTTACAGCGCCACTGACGATAGCTACGTGATTCCCGACCTGGTGGTTCGCCACGATAACGAAGGCTGGCACCTCGAACTCAACCCAGAGGCCTTACCCAAGCTCAGGATTCAACCCGACTACGCTAGCCTGATCAAGCGCGCCGACAAGAGTCATGATAACCAGTTCCTCAAGGATCACTTGCAGGAAGCCCGCTGGCTGATCAAAAGCCTCTCCAGCCGCAACGACACCCTGTTACGCGTCGGCCGCGAAATCATCACTCGCCAGATCGGCTTTCTCGAACACGGCGAAGAGGCCATGAAACCGCTTATACTGGCCGATATTGCCGATGCGGTAGAGATGCATGAGTCGACCATCTCTCGCGTCACCACCCAGAAGTTCATCCATACACCGCGGGGCATTTTCGAGCTTAAATACTTCTTTTCCAGCCAGATCAGTGGCCAGGACGGCGACAGCCACTCCAGCACGGCCATTCGCGCTCGTCTCAAAAAACTGATTCAGGAAGAACCCCCCGGCAAACCTTTGTCAGATAGCCGTCTGGTCACCCTGCTGGAGGAAGCCGGCATCCACGTGGCACGTCGCACGGTTGCCAAATACCGCGAAGGCATGGGCATCCCTTCGTCCAGCGAACGGCGTCGCTTACGTTAAGCAAACGGAAACTCAACACAAGGGCTTTGCTTAACGCCAAAAAGGGTTACAATCGAAGGACAGTCCGACGGATAAGGAGTACGTCAATGCAAGTCAATATCACCGGTCATCATGTAGATCTGACTGACGCCTTGCGTGACTATGTCAACGAAAAGCTGGAACGCGTTGAGCGCCATTACGACAACATCACCACCGTGCAGGTAACGCTCTCGGTCGAAAAAGAGCGCCAACAGGCCGCCTGCACACTCCACGCTGCTGGGGCTGACTTGCATGCTGAGGCCCTCGATAATGACATGTACGCCGCCATCGACGCCCTGGCGGACAAGATTGATCGACAGCTCGTTAAGCATAAGGAAAAAGCACAAGCCCGCGCCCAGGGCGCAGGTGTGCGTTAATTCAATGACGTTGGCCACAATCCTCCCCCCGGAACGCGTTCTCTACGATGTGCCCGGGGGCAGCAAAAAACGGGTGCTGGAGTTTTTCAGCACCTTTATCGCACAAAACATTCCCAGCCTCGACAGCCAGGAAGTGTTCAGCCGTTTGATTGGTCGTGAACGCCTCGGCAGTACGGGGATTGGCAACGGCGTGGCGATTCCCCATGCTCGAAGCCCGCACTGTGATTCACCTATCGCCGGCTTTCTCAAACTCAATGAAGCGGTCGACTTTGACGCCATTGATGGCGACCCGGTTGACTTGGTGTTTGTTCTTCTCGTGCCTGAAGAAGCCGACGACACCCACCTCGCACTGCTGGGACAAGTTGCTTCCATCATGAATGATGCCGACACGCGCCAGCAGCTACGTAAGTCGGGTAGTCAACGTGAATTGCTGGACCTCATCTCCGCCAAGATACGCGACCAGGCGGCCAGCCTTTAATAGGTCGGCACGTAATGAACCGTCCTGACCAAGGGGCGTTTATCCAAGTCGCTTGACCGCAAGCAAGAGAGCCTTCATGCAACTCGTCATTATTAGTGGCCGATCGGGGTCAGGCAAATCGATAGCCTTACAGGCACTGGAAGATCTGGGTTATTACGCCATTGATAACCTGCCCGCCATGCTATTGGACTCGCTGGTGGATGAGTTGCGTGATCAGGGTGATCGCTCCCACTTGGCTGTCAGCATTGATGCACGCAATCTGCCAGGCGCACTTGCCAAACTTCCAGAACTGCTCAAAGAGCTTCGACAGCGGACCATCAAGTGCCAGATCGTGTATCTCACCACCGACGCACGTATTTTACTGGAGCGCTATTCAGCCACTCGCAGGCGGCATCCGCTCACGCGCAACAGCAGTCTCACGCTAGAAGAAGCCATCGACAAAGAAGAGCAAACGCTGCACGAGATACGCGATCTGGCCGATTTGACCATCGACACAACGCGGCTTTCAGTCCATGACCTTCGTCGGCGCATCACCGACCAGGTCGCCCATCAGCGGCGCGATGAGCTAACGCTGACCTTCGAGTCCTTCGGCTATAAGCGCGGCGTTCCGCTGGATGCCGATATTGTCTTTGATGTCCGTTGCCTGCCAAACCCCTACTGGGACCCTGTGCTACGAGGCTCCACTGGCCGCGATGCCGACATCATTGCGTTTTTATCCAGCTACCCACTGGTCGATGACATGACCAGCGATATTCAGGCATGGCTTGAACGCTGGCTACCCGCCTACCAGCATAGCCAGCGCAGCTACATGACCATTGCGATCGGCTGTACCGGCGGTCAGCATCGCTCCGTGTATATGGCTGAACAACTGGCGCAACGCATCGCCAGCCAACAGGGCGAAGTAAAATTACGCCACCGCGAGCTAGGCTTGCAGTACACGGTTAACGCGCCGCTTTAAGTTCGAGCCACATTGACCCGCTATCGCGAAGACCCTCATAGCCAAAAGGAACCAGGGTGCCAGAACGTAGACTTACCCTCACTAACCAACGCGGTCTTCACGCGCGGGCCGCCACGAAGCTTGTGCAGTGCAGTCAGCAATTTGACGCCAACGTACGCATTTGCAAACAGCAACAGGAAGCCGATGCCGCCAATATCATGGCACTACTGATGCTAGCGGCGCCCTGTGGCACGGAGCTATGCATCAAGGCAGAAGGCGATGACGCCGAACAGGCGTTGGATGCCATTCAATCGCTGTTCGACGCCCGCTTTGACGAAGACAAGTAAAGCCCTGCCTTCAACGCTTGGTTAGTTACCGGCGATGGTCATGCCATCAATCAACCAGCTACCGGAATGGATACTACCCCGGCGGTCGATATCATCTCCCACGCCTACCAGGCCTCCGAACATACGCTCCAGGTTGCCCGCAATGGTGAACTCCTCGATCGGGTATTGAACCACGCCTTTCTCGACCCAGAAACCGGCCGCACCACGGGAATAATCGCCGGTCACGCCATTGATTCCCTGCCCCATCAGCTCAGTCACCCAGACACCAGTGCCCATTTGCTCGAACAGGGCTGCCGGGCTGGATAACGGCGCGGTAATGCGCAAATTGCGCGCGCCGCCAGCATTACCCGTGGTACTCATTCCCAAACGCCGTGCGCTGTAGGAGGACAACATATAGCTTGCAATCTGGCCGTTTTCGATAAAGCGGTTGTTGCGCGTTTGAACACCTTCTCCGTCGAAGGGTGAGCTCGCCGTCGCGCCGATTTCCATGGGTCGTTCTTCCAGGCTGAACCAATCGGGAAACAGCGCGGTATCGAGTCGATCACACAGAAATGAGGCCTGACGGTATAGCGCACCGCCTGCCAGCGCGCCCATCAGATGGCCCACCAGACCACTGGCCAGACTTGGATCGAACAACACCGGATACGTACCGGTAGGCGGCCGTTTGGCCCCCAGCCGACGCAACGTACGTCTCGCCGCTTCGCGGCCTACCGTCGCCGGGTCGGTTAACTGCCCAGGATCACGTGCCGAGGTATAGTCCATGTCGCGCTGCATGCCTTGCTCGTCTTCGGCAATCAACATGCAGGAAAGCGAATGTCGGCTACCTTTTTGGGTACCGATGAAGCCATGGCTGTTGGCGTACACCCTCACGCCTTCACCGCTGGACAACGATGCCCCGTCCGACTGGGTAATCCCCGTTACGTCCCGTCCTGCCTGCTCACAGGCCAAGGCCAGCTCGATCGCCTGGTCAGTGGTTAACGCCCAGGGGTGATGGACTTTCAGATCCGGGATATCGGTCGCCATGAGCGCCGCATCAGCAAGACCTGCCGACGGGTCCTCCCCCGTATAGCGGGCAATCCCCAGGGCCTTTTCGACGGTTGCCTGAAGCGAGGCCTCGCTGGCATCAGTGGATGATGCGCTACCCTTGCGCTGCCCCACATATACGGTGATGGCAATCCCCTGGTCACGGGAAAGCTCAACGGTTTCCACTTCGCCCTGGCGGACACTGACGCCAATTCCCTGATCAACACTTGCGCCCACTTCAGCGGCATCTGCCCCCATCCGTTTGGCCATTGCCAGCGCGCTTTCAGCGCGAAGAGTGAGCAGTGCCTGCTGGGCAGATGCGTCGAACGCTTGTGCCATACAATCTCCTTAACCACCGACATGGTCGGTAGATCAATATTGAGCATCGCAGCCTGATATAATAAGACCACGAATTCTGTTGATGAGAACCTACGATGCCAAAACAACGCCCCGAGCCCCTAGACGACGGCATGGCAGAGCGCCCCAGCAAGTCCCAGTTGAAGCGCGAAATGCATGCGCTTCAAGCATTGGGGGAAACACTGATTG
Source organism: Halomonas sp. 5021 (assembly GCF_036663435.1). Taxonomy (NCBI): domain Bacteria; kingdom Pseudomonadati; phylum Pseudomonadota; class Gammaproteobacteria; order Oceanospirillales; family Halomonadaceae; genus Halomonas; species Halomonas sp. 5021. The sequence continues at coordinate 133,470 of NZ_JAXOVU010000001.1, read as the reverse complement.
CCATGCAACCCGCCGAGCGGGCGCGTTTCCCGCTATCCGATGACATGCTGCGTGCCATCGACGAAACCGCTCGCATTCGTTCCCATGAAGGGCGCCGTCGGCATATGCAGTACGTCGGCAAATTAATTCGCAAGGAAGACCTTGCCGCCATTCAGGCCGTGTTCGACAACATCGAACAAGAAAAGCAGCAGCGCGACCATGCGTTTCATCGACTTGAAAAATGGCGTGACCGGCTAATTGATGAAGGGGACCCGGCCGCTGAGCAGTGGCTCAACGAGCACCCGGACACCGACCTTCAAACCCTTCGCCAGTTGATTCGCAACGCCAGACGCGAGCGTGATCAGGACAAGCCACCCACCAGTGCTCGCAAGCTTTTCAAGTTTTTACGCAATACCGCTGAGCTGTAATTTTTTAAGACTGCGTGCCGCCGACGGTCAGCTCGTCAACTTTCAACGTCGGCTGACCAACCCCCACCGGCACGCCCTGGCCTTCTTTGCCGCAAACACCAATGCCGGTATCCAGCGCCATGTCATGGCCGATCATCGAGACACGGCTCATGGCGTCAGGGCCATTTCCGATCAGCGTCGCGCCTTTAACCGGCGCTGTCACGCGGCCATCTTCAATTAAATAGGCTTCGCTGGCGGAGAACACGAATTTACCTGAGGTGATATCGACCTGGCCGCCACCAAAGCTCACGGCGTAAATACCCCGCTTGACGCTCTTGATGATGTCGTCTGGCTCGTCATGCCCCGCGAGCATGACGGTGTTGGTCATTCGCGGCATCGGCAAATGGGCAAACGACTCGCGCCTGGCGTTGCCAGTGGGCGCCATACCCATCAGACGAGCATTGAGCTTGTCTTGCATATAGCCAGTCAGCACGCCGTCTTCGATCAACGAGGTGTACTGCCCTGGCGTGCCCTCATCGTCGACGCTGAGCGAACCACGCCCATCGCGTAACGTGGCATCATCCACCACGGTAACGCCTTTTGAGGCCACACGCTGGCCCATCCGCCCGGCAAACGCCGAACTTCCCTTACGATTGAAATCTCCCTCCAGGCCATGACCGACGGCTTCGTGAAGTAAAATACCCGGCCACCCGGCCCCCAAGACCACCGGCATTTGCCCGGCGGGGGCATCGACCGCCTCAAGGTTGACCAGCGCCTGACGCACGGCCTCTTTGGCGTAGCGCTCCGAGACCTGCTCATCGCGCAGCCGCGACATTGAATAACGCCCGCCCCCACCGGCACTGCCGCGTTCGCGACGGCCGTTCTTGACGGCAATCACACTGACATTGAAGCGCACCAATGGACGAATATCCGTCGCTAGCGTGCCGTCACTGGCCCGTACCAGCACCACTTCGTAGGTGCCGGAGAGCGACGCGCTCACTTGAGTGACGCTGGGGTCGGCCGCACGGGCAATACGGTCAGCATCTTTCAGCATGGCGACTTTTTCGTCAGCACTCAGCCCGGCCAGCGGGTCGATGCCAGCATAGTAGGACGCAGCCGTCACCGGCTTGACCGCCTGTCCGGTCAATTGCTTGCCACTGCGCACGATACCGGCTGCCGTTCGTCCGGTATCCATCAACGCATCGGCGGTGATCTGGTTGGAATAGGCAAAGCCGGTTTTCTCGCCTGCCAGCGCGCGTACGCCGACGCCGCCATCGATGTTGTAGCTTGCCTCTTTAACCTCTCCATCTTCCAGTACCCAGCCCTCTTCCCAGGAGCGCTGAAAATAAAGGTCAGCATAGTCGACCCCGGCGCCCATGGCGTAACCCAGGCCGCTGTCCAAGGCGTCAATATCCAGTCCGCCCGGGGTGAGCAGAATCGAAACGGCGGTTTGTAAGTCGTTAGTGTCTGCGGTCATCGAGAACCTTCTAAAGTCACTTGCGGCGAGGCCCATGGCCCCTCCACACGGTAATAAATTGTGGTCACCTGATCCAAGGCGTCGCCGAATAGTTGGTCGGCCAGGAACAACGCGCCGCCTACCACGGGCGCTCCGATAGCGAGCGCCGCCATTGGTAAGCTTTGGCTTACCGGTAATGCGACGCCAAGGCGTTGATCAAGTTCACGGTTCACCAAATCAACGTCTCCACTAAGCGATAACGTGGCGGCAGGCGCCTCTATTTGCAATGGCCCCCGCAGCATGAGCTGACCATTGGCGATGTCGGCAGCTCCGTGGACACGATCAAACGCCGTGCCTTGACCTGTTACGTCGGAAAAATCCAGCCGCAAACGCCGCAAGATATTGTCGAAGTTTAGCAGCCCTACCAGGCGTGCCGGTGCCGATTCCAGGGTAAGAAAACGACCATCGCGGATGTCGGTGGTCATCTCCCCTCCTGCCTTGGCGAGATCCAACTGCCATGGGGCGCCGGGCCAGGCAAGCGCGGCATCCACCCGGGTACTGCGGCTGCGCATGGCCACCGGCTGGTCAAGACGTTCAAGCGCGGTGGCAATATTGCCACCCTTGATCGACACGTCCGTACGCGTCCGACTGGTGGCGCTCCCCCCCTCCCAATGCAGCGAACCGGCGGCGGTGAGCTGCCCCAGCGTCAAGCCGACGGGCTCCAGCGAAAAGCCGTTACCATCGGCATGCCAGAACGCCGTTAAAGGGCCCATTCGCTTGCCGTCGAGCAACATCTCGGACAGACGCAAACGGCCATCAGGAACATCCGCCAGCCATTCGGGCAAAGCCATTGGAGTCGATGCTTCAGGTGTCGTTGTCTGAACGGATTCGGTCCAGGAAGTCGGCATAGGCGCCGTTGTCTGCTCCCGACCATCCCTCGTCGCCGCCTCCACAATGGGGTCCAGGGAGAGCTGAGTGAGCGCGATATCCAAGGACCTCGGCCCAGCGGGGCGGTACTCAACCTGCCCCCTCACCACATCGCTGTCGACCATCAGCGACACCTTGCTGTCACGCAGGCTGCCCTCAGCGGTACCACCTCCCAGGCAAGCCTGCTTATAGACCACGCAGGACGTGGCGATATTCAGCGAAAGCGGCGGGAGTGTTGACATTGACGTATCGCCAGCGTCTGCCGCGTCGCTGCCCCGAACAAGGGGGGATAACGCCCTTTGCCAGGCGGCGATGTCCAGCCGTTCAACCTCGGCAGCCAGCTGCCAGCCAGGCGTTTGCCGCCAGCCCGACGTACGACGAGAAGCTTCACCCAGGCGTACGCTGCCAGCAAGCTCGCCGACGGTAGACTGGATATGTAAATCGGCGATATCGGCTAGGCGGCTCTGAATACGTAACGGCTCAAGGTCCGCCGTTAGTGTCCAGGGCCATGCCTGTTGGGCACTCTTGGCAAAGGGAGCGGGCAGCTTGACGGCCATGCCTTGCCAATCACTTTCCAACACCAACTTGGGCGTGGGCGATAGGACCAGTTCCCCCTGCCAGGATGACCGACCTTCGACAAGCGACCTCGCCGCTTCAGGGCTAAGCCCTGCCAACCCCAGCAACCCGCGAGCCGATGCGTTGCCCTGAAGCGCCACGCTGTCTTCCCGGGTATCAATCGCCGCCTGAATCACGCCATCCAATAGTTGCCCATTCAATTGGCCAACCAGTGCGCTTTGCTTGCCTTGTTGCTGCCAGCTAATCTGGCCCTGCAATGCCTCGATGCGCTCGGCAAGGGCACCATAGCCTACCTGCATGCTTCTGGGTTCGGCGTTGACTTCCAGAGTTAGATCGCCTTCCTTTTCCAGCGACAAGGCAAGTGCCACGTCTCCATCAATATCGCCCTGGAGCTCCAGGGCGTTGATGTCAGGGGTATCGATATCGGGCATCGCCGACAAGAACGCCAGCGCGTTTTGCCCGCTTGCCTGCCACTGGCCTGACAAGTTCAGCACATCGTCCTGTAACCGAACGGCACCATCGCTAAGCACTACGCCTTGTGTTTGCCCACGCTCCACCTCAGCCAACAGGCGGCCATTTTGCCACTTCAAGCGACCGGCCAAATCCTCAATCTGCGGCCAGCCAGGGGCCATAGGCAAGTGTCCATCGCGTAGTGTCAGTTCCAGGGTGGACGTTAACGCATCGTCGCCAACGTCATCGCCGAAAGGCTGGCTGAGCTTTAATGCGCCCTGGGTGACATAGCCCCCCACATCGTTACTCAGCCACTCGCGCAATTCCGGCTCTAGTGCCTTCATTGGCACCCACTGCGCGAGCGGGCTATCAAGGGCATCGACATCCTGAAAATCAATATCCAGGCCGAAATGCCCACGATCAGCATCGGTGACTAGTCCAAAACCTCCGGTGACGCGTGCGCCATCCCAGTCGAGGGCGATATCCCGCCCGCTGACTAATGCCCGAGGGCCATCGTAAACCCACTCCACCTGCCCTGTGGCATGCTGTAACTGCATGGGGGCATCAAAGAGTTCTGGAAAGTAAAGAGTGCTTTCGCGTTGGTTGGCAAACTGAACGCGCCCCCTGAAATCACGCGCCTGTACCCAGGCATCCAAGGGACCACCTCCGGGTGCCTGCTCCCAGGGCAACACTTCGAGGTTGCTGATGGCCGCATCAACGCCCCACTCACCGTTCTTCTGACCAATACGGAATCCTTGCACCTGACCACGCGGAGCGAGCGTTTGTAATACGCGGGTCACCGACTCCGGCATCAGTACATAATCGCGCCATGCGGCAAGTGACGCCAGCTCAAAGGGGCTGGTGCGCATTTCCCAATCATTGGGCTGGTGCGTCAGGTACCAATGCCGGGGCAGCGCGGGGCCCTCACTGACGCCCGCGGGCTGTGCCCACTCGACATTTTCCGCATCACCACTTAGCCAGGCTTCGCCACCATTGCCATTGCGTTGCCACTGGCCCAAGGCTTCTACATTTCGCAATATGGCGCGTTGTACATCGTGGCTCAGTATCAACTGGGGTATATCAACGCCCACACGCGCTCGGTCCAGCTGGCCTTTGTACCACTGCCCCCAAAGACGCGCGTCCCCCCCCGCCTGGGTAATCTTGGGGACATACTCGGGACGTATGACATCCGCCAGGAGAGCCAGATTGTCAAGTTGAACATCTACGCTCAATGCCGCCGAGAAGTCTCGATAGCCGTCCTCCCCCGGAGAAACCTCCGCCTGCAGAAACGCCACCGGCAATGGCCTTGAAGGCTCACCTTCCGTCTGATCAATAATATTAATACTGCCTTCAAACTGAGTGTGCTCTTCATCCCCCCCCAGCAATAGTGTCGGCGCATGTAAATCGACCGTATTATCCTCACCGTGCAGCACCAGGCGCGTATCTTCCACGCTCAGCCGTTGGCGGAGCAGAATACCCGTCCAGCGATCCAGCGCGGTTAAATTGATATCAGGCTGGGCTTCCATCACAGGCAGTTTGGCAGGAGCTGGCCACTCCCATCTATCACTGAAGAGACGATAAAGGTGGAATTCAGTGCCACGAATATCAGCCTCATTGAAAATAGGCGCGCGCGCCTTGAGCGATGCCCAGACATCCAATCGAAGCGTTGCTCGGGCCAGCTTGAACAGGGGATAGCCATTGGGGGTCTGGGCGCTGACATCGCCCACCATGAGTTCGATATCATTACGCTGAAGGGCGAGCGTCAGCTGCTCAATGTGAACCGGAACGCCAAGCTGGGACTCCAGAAATGCTTCAACGCGGGGCGTCAGTGCATCCGCCTGACTCATCGCCAAGCGCACTAACAGCAGCATAACCGCCAGCGCACCAAGCCACCACGCTGCGATTCTCAACGCAATACGCACCACTGGACGAATCGTCATGGATCACATCAACACAATATCGTACTGCTCTTGAGAATAGTGCTGTTCCACCTGAAAGCGTATCGTCTTATTTATAAATCCTTCCAAGTCCGCAACGGCAGCTGACTCTTCGTCCAATAAACGATCAACCACCGGTTGGGAAGCCAACACCATATACATCTCGGCACTGTAAGCGCGCTCTTCACGAAGAATCTCGCGGAAAATCTCGTAGCACACGGTCTCGGGGGTTTTGAGAGTGCCTCTACCACTGCAGGTAGGGCATGCTTCGCACAGTGTTTGTTCAAGACTTTCCCGGGTACGCTTACGGGTCAGTTGCACCAGGCCAAGCTCGGTGACACCGGTGCATTTTGTCTTCGCATGGTCACGTTCCAGCGCCTTTTCCAGCACGCGCAGCACTTGTCGCTGGTGTTCGACATCTTCCATATCGATAAAGTCGATAATGATGATGCCGCCCAGATTGCGCAGGCGTAACTGCCGGGCGATCGATGTTGCCGCCTCCAGATTGGTCTTGAAGATGGTTTCTTCCAGATTGCGGTGCCCTACATAAGCACCGGTGTTGACATCGATGGTGGTCATTGCCTCGGTAGGGTCAATCACCAAATAGCCACCCGACTTCAACTGCACTCTACGGCCAAGTGCTTTCTGAATCTCGTCTTCGACGCTGTACAGGTCAAAAATGGGTCGCTCGCCAGGATAATACTCAATACGGTCCACCGCGTCGGGCATGAACTCCTCGGCAAACTCCACCAGCCTGACAAAATTTTCACGGGAATCGATGCGGATTTTTTCGATATCATCGCGCATCACATCGCGTAAGGTGCGCATGAACAGGGGCAGGTCATCATATATGACTGTTGCGGGCGCCGCCGAAATTTTACGCTCGCTGACCTTGCGCCATAGCCGCAGCAAAAAATGCATATCGCCGATAAGCTCTTCATCGCCCACCCCTTCAGCCGCGGTACGCACGATAAAGCCGCCGTTTACATCCAGCGTTTGCTCGCCGATGCTGTTATCCAGTAATGCCTTTAAACGCTCACGCTCACGCTCGTCTTCAATGCGCTGGGAAACACCGTGGTGGGGCGAATCGGGCATGTAGACCAGATAGCGCGAGGGAACCGAAAGATGCGTGGTCAACCGCGCCCCTTTACTGCCGATCGGGTCCTTGGTGACCTGCACGACCAACGCCTGGCCTTCATGCAGCAGTTGGCCAATGGTCTGCTGCTCGTCAACGGAGGTACCAGGGGCCATCACTTCCTGGGCATGGATAAAGGCGGCACGTTCGAGGCCAATATCGACAAAGGCAGCCTGCATTCCAGGCAGCACTCGTACCACCTTGCCTTTGTAGATATTGCCGACGATGCCGCGCCGACGGGAACGCTCGATGAGCGCCTCTTGCAATACGCCGTTTTCGACCAGCGCCACGCGGGTCTCCATCGGCGTCAAATTAATCAGAACCTCACCGCTCATGCAAAAATCCTTGTGGGTTTACGCGGGTAAATATCCATCCCATAACGGTACCCCCTGACGACGCAGCAAGCACGCTGTTTCAAAAAGCGGCAGCCCCACCACTGCCGAGTGACTGCCTTCAATCCCGGCTACAAACACCGACGCCAATCCCTGTATCGCATAACCGCCGGCCTTGTCCTCTGGCTCAGTTGTTTGCCAGTAGGCCGCTATTTCTACTTCACTGATGTCACGCAACGTCACGCGGGTGGTCACACCACACGTCAACACGCCTTGGGGGCCGGTGACAGCGACACCGGTCAGTACCTGGTGCTCGCGCCCCGAGAGCTGGCGTAACATCCAGGCGGCATGCTGCTGACTCTCGGGCTTGCCTAGAATCCGCCCATCCACGACCACCGCCGTGTCGGCGCCTAATGTGGGTAGTGGCGTCAGGGCTGCCGCCGCTTGCGCCTTGGCCTTTGCCAAGCGTTCCACATAGCCCTCAGCGGACTCATTGGCTAACGGTGTTTCATCGATGTCGCAGGGCTGCACCTGCACCGCCACGCCGATCGATGCGAGCAGCGCGCGGCGTCGTGGTGATGCGGATGCCAAGCACAACACCGGCTCTGATTCCAACGCCATATCAGCTCCACGTCGATTTTCAGGCCGCCTTACCTGTTGTTAGCGGGCAAGGCGGCGCTGCAGGGCGGAAAACATCGTCGCAAGCCAAGGCCACAACGCGGCGCTGACCACCGACGAGGTTAAAAACGCCAGATGAATAGAGAAATCTCCCACCAGGCTGCGCAACCACTGGTCGACCAGCTGGACGAGCCCCAGCAGCACCAGCACCAGCAACGCCTGCTGGAGCAGTGAGTAGGCACGAAAACGGGCATAGACAAGTGCGCACAGAAACGCCAGCAAAGAGAACATGATGGCGTGATGACCCAGAGGGGTTCCCTCGATCAAATCCAGCAGAATACCTAGCACAAAGCCGTGGAACACCCCCACTTGATCGGGCTCGCGCATACACCAATAAATCATCATCAAGCCCAGCCACTCGGGTCGGAACACCTGCCACTCATCACCCAGCGGCATCACCTGCAGACACAGCGCCATCAGCAAGGTCAACCACACCACCACCAAAGGCGTTACCGGAACGCGGGGCATCAGGGCACCTCCTGGGAAGATGATTCATCGTCAGGGTTTGCCACCTGGTGAGCACTGCGTAACGCGTCGACCGAGACTCGCAGAGAGTCATCCCAATATTGCTCATCAGGCAGTTTTTGGGGCGGGGGGGAAAGCAACAGAAAATAGCGCGAGCGTTTCAACTGAGCCGTGGGCTCTGCGGTAACCTGAGCAAACGGCTGTCCAGGGTCATGCGCAACCTTGGTGACCCTGGCAACGGGGTAGCCAGGCGGAAATCGCCCTGCCAAACCCGACGTTGTCAACAAATCGCCTTCGCGGATATCCGCCGTGTTGGGCACATGCAACACATTCACGCGACCATAGCGTCCCGTGCCCTGGACAATGAAACGCAAACCATTGCGATTGACTTGCACCGGCAGGGCATGACTGGCATCGGCGACCAGCAGCACACGACTGGAGTAGGTCGAAACGGCGGTTACCTGACCGACCAGCCCCGTGGCATCAATGACCGGCTGGCCCACATAGGCACCATGGCGATGCCCGCGATCCACCACCATCTGATGACTGAAGGGGTCATTGTCGAGAGACAGCAGTTCCGCGGTCATAAAGGGGATATCGCGCTGCTGGGCAGCGCCTAGCAAACGGCGTAATTCAGCATTTTCCTTGGTGAGGTTTGCCATTTGCTGCCCACGGTGGGACAGCGTCAGAATTTGCTCACGCAGGCGCTGATTCTCATCAACGAGCGCTTGCTGGTCTGAAAACGCCAACGACCCCCAATCCAGAAGCCGGCTGGGAACGCCCACCACCCACTGGATGGGGGCTACCACCACTGACATCTGGGCGCGCACGTTTTCCATACGCGTAAAACGCTGGTCGGCAAACATCAACGCACTGGCAATCAGCACGCAGAAAAATAGCCGATATCCCGGTAAAGGACCATGCGAAAACAGCGGTTTAATAGGCAAATCCCCCGCAATTAACCGCTGCGATTAGTCGCTCGACAGCAACTCAAAAGTGTGCTGATCTATCATTTCGAGCGCCTTGCCCCCGCCGCGCGCTACACAGGTCAGCGGATCTTCCGCCACGATCACGGGCAACCCGGTTTCCTCAGCGATCAGCTTGTCGATATCACGCAGCAACGCGCCACCACCGGTCAGCACCAGTCCCCGCTCGGCGATATCAGACGCCAGTTCGGGAGGTGATTGCTCCAGCGCATTTTTTACCGCTGCGACAATTGAGCCCAGTGTCTCTTGCAGTGCTTCGAGAATTTCGTGGGAATTGAGCGTAAAGCTGCGCGGAATCCCTTCAGCCAGGTTACGCCCGCGCACATCGATCTCGCGAAGCTCGCCACCAGGATAAGCGCAGCCAATTTCTTCCTTAATACGCTCAGCCGTCGCTTCGCCAATCAAGCTGCCGTAATGACGGCGCACGTAGGCAATAATCGCTTCGTCGAAGCGGTCGCCACCCACGCGGATAGATTCAGAATAGACAATACCGTTGAGCGAAATAATCGCAATTTCGGTGGTACCACCGCCGATATCCACGACCATCGAGCCTTGCGCTTCTTCCACGGGAAGCCCGGCACCTATTGCCGCTGCCATGGGCTCCTCGATCAGATCCACCCGACGTGCGCCAGCCCCTTCGGCTGACTCGCGAATCGCGCGGCGCTCCACCTGTGTCGCCATATAGGGGATGCACACCAGAACGCGCGGGCTGGGTGTAATGAAGGTGCTTTGATGCACTTTACGGATAAAATGCTGAAGCATTTGCTCGGTGACGGTAAAGTCAGCAATGACGCCGTCTTTCATCGGGCGAATAGCCGTAATATTACCCGGCGTACGCCCCAGCATGCGTTTAGCATCGGCACCTACTGCCGCGACGCTTCGCATATTACCGGATTGACGGATAGCAACGACGGATGGCTCGTCAAGGACGATGCCACGACCGCGTACGTAAATCAGTGTGTTGGCCGTACCCAGGTCGATCGATAGATCGCTGGAAAACAGCCCCCTCAGACGTTTGAACATGGATGTTGATACCTAGTGCAGACTGGGAACCCTGTGCGGATGCAAACGGTATCACCGCAACCCCCTGGCAGCAAGCACGAGTCGCGCCAGACACTGCCCGTTTGCGCCAAGATGTGGTACATTTTGCGGCTATTTTACACATCTGCGATACAAGACGTTATTACGATGACTGACTGTATACCGCGTAATGCGGGATATGTTCCATCACCTTCGCGAGGAATTTCGAACATGGCGCTTGAAGACTCTCATGTGCGCCGGGCCGCCCACCTAGCCCGGATCGCCGTCAGCGATGACCAAGCCAGCAGTTTCGTAGAGGACCTGAGCCGCATCCTGGATATGGTCGACCAGCTGCAGGGCGTCAATACCGACGGCGTCGCCCCCCTGGCCCATCCCCTCGATGCCACCCAGCGCCTGCGCGCCGACGAAGTCACCGAAACCAATCAGCGCGACACTTTCCAGCGCTGCGCCCCAGCGGTTGAAAACGGTCTGTACCTGGTGCCCCGCGTCGTCGAATAGCGCATCACTCAGGGCATAAGCCGCCTTTTCAGCCTTATCTTTTGCTTCGAACGGAGCTCTCAGGTCATGCACGACAAGACACTGACGCAACTCGCCAACGCGCTGGGCAGCGGTGAACTATCCAGCCGCGAGCTCACTGAGCACTACCTGCAACGCATACAACATAGCGGTGCAACACTAAACAGCTTTATTACCGTCACCGCTGATCAAGCGCTGGCACAGGCCGATGCCGCCGACCAGGCGCGCGCCAACGGCAACGCCGGATGGCTGGCCGGTCTACCGCTTGCCCTGAAGGATATCTTTTGCACCCAGGGCGTTAAAACCAGCTGTGGCTCCAGAATGCTGGACAACTTTACAGCGCCTTACGACGCCACCGTGGTAGAAAAGCTCAAGGCGGCGGGCACCGTCAGTCTTGGCAAGACCAATATGGACGAGTTCGCCATGGGCTCCTCCAATGAAAACAGCTACTACGGCCCGGTGAAGAACCCTTGGGACTTGAGCGCCGTGCCAGGAGGCAGCTCTGGCGGCAGCGCGGCCGCGGTGGCCGCAGGCCTGACGCCGGCGGCCCTCGGCACCGATACCGGCGGCTCGATTCGTCAGCCAGCGGCGTTCTGCGGTATTACCGGCCTCAAACCGACCTATGGACGCGTTTCCCGCTACGGCATGATCGCCTACGCCTCCAGCCTTGACCAGGCGGGCCCCATGGCACGCAGCGCCGAAGACTGCGCCCACCTCCTGAACGTCATGGCTGGCCACGACGTGCGCGACTCCACTAGTGTGGCCCGCGGCGTGCCCGACTATGCGGAAACGCTCAATGCGCCGCTTTCAGGACTCAAAATCGGCCTCCCTCAAGAGTACTTCGGTGAAGGCCTCGACCCTGACGTCGAGAAGGCAGTTCGTGAGGCCGTTCGCGTCTATGAGTCGCTGGGCGCCACGGTGCGGGATGTCAGCCTGCCTCACACGCATTACGCCATCCCCGCTTATTACGTTATCGCCCCAGCCGAAGCCTCTTCCAACCTGTCTCGCTTTGATGGCGTGCGTTTCGGCCACCGTTGCGACAACCCCAGCGACTTGATCGATCTTTACAAGCGTTCGCGGGCTGAAGGCTTTGGCGACGAAGTACAGCGCCGCATCCTGATCGGCACCCATACCTTGTCAGAGGGCTTTTTCGACGCCTATTACACCAAGGCGCAGAAAGTTCGCCGCCTGATTCGCCAGGACTTCCTGGATGCCTTTGAAGATGTGGACGTCCTTATGGGGCCTGCCTCGCCGACACCGGCTTTTGATCTAGGCGCCAAGAAGGACCCTGTATCGATGTACCTGCAGGATATCTATACGATTGCCGTCAACCTGGCGGGCATCCCGGGCATAAGCGTTCCCGCCGGCTTCGTGGGCCGCCGGCCCGTCGGCCTGCAGATACTGGGCACCCACTTTGCCGAAGCCCAGTTGTTAAATGTCGCCCACCAGTTCCAGCAAACGACCGATTGGCACTTGCAACGCCCTGATTTTGCCGAGGAGAGCGCCTGATGCAATGGGAAACCGTTATTGGGCTAGAAGTCCACGTTCAACTTGCCACCCACTCGAAGATTTTCTCCGGCGCGTCAACGGCTTTCGGCGCTGAACCGAACAGTCAGGCCTGCGCGGTCGATCTGGGTCTGCCTGGCGTGCTGCCGGTACTCAACGAACAAGCCGTGGCCATGGCGGTGCAGTTTGGCCTGGCCGTGCATGCCGATATCCCTGAAGTATCGGTGTTCGACCGTAAAAATTACTTCTATCCCGATTTGCCGAAGGGTTATCAGACCAGCCAGATGTATCACCCCATCGTGGGGCCCGGTGAGGTAGAGATCGCCCTGGATGATGACACCACCAAGCGGATTCGTATTCACCACGCCCACCTGGAAGAAGACGCAGGGAAATCCCTGCACGAAGATTTCCACGGCATGACGGGCATTGACCTTAACCGCGCTGGCACACCGCTGCTCGAGATCGTCTCCGAGCCGGATATGCGCAGCGCCAAAGAAGCGGCTGCCTACCTCAAGGCGATTCATTCAATTGTCACCTACCTGGGGATTTCCGACGGCAACATGGCGGAAGGCTCGATGCGTTGCGACGTTAACGTTTCGGTGCGCCCCAAGGGACAGGAAGCCTTTGGCACCCGGGCCGAAATCAAGAACGTCAACTCTTTCCGCTTTGTGGAACGCGCCATTGCCTTCGAAGTCGAGCGGCAGATCGAACTGATCGAGGACGGCGGCAAGGTCGTCCAGGAGACCCGCCTGTTCGACCCTGAGCGCGACGAGACACGCAGTATGCGTACCAAGGAAGAAGCCAACGACTATCGCTACTTCCCCTGCCCAGACCTGCTGCCAGTGGTACTCGACCAGGCCTACCTGGACCATCTTCGCAGCCAGCTACCGGAGCTGCCTGCTGAAAAACGCGAGCGCTTTCAGCAGGCACTAGGCCTATCGGCCTACGATGCATCCGTGCTTTCCGCCAGCCGCGAAATGGCAGAATATTTCGAGGCAGTCCACCGCGCCTGTGGCGATGCCAAACAGGCAGCCAACTGGGTGCAGGGTGAGCTGTCCGGCGCGCTCAACCGCGAAAACCTCAGCATCACCAACAGCCCGGTCACTGCCAGCCAACTGGGTGAGCTGGTTCAGCGTGTGCTTGACGACACCATTAACGGCAAAGCCGCCAAACAGGTCTTCCAGGCACTTTGGCACGGCGAAGGCGCCAGCGCCGATGCCATCATTGAGGCGAAAGGGTTAAAGCAGGTCACCGACACCGGCGCTATCGAAGCAATGATTGACCAGGTGATTGCCGACAGCCCCGCTCAGGTGGCCCAGTATCGTGACGCCGAACCCGAGAAACGCGGCAAGATGATTGGCTATTTTGTCGGCCAGGTCATGAAGGCATCCCGCGGCACCGCCAACCCTCAGCAGGTAAACGGCCTGCTAAAAGAGAAGCTTGACGCACTGCTGTAAATATCGCTGTTGGTTGGAAAACGGCCGCTTATGCGGCCGTTTTTAGTCCAACTGGCCGGGATGCAGAAAACGCGTCAACTGCGCGCAGTCTTTTGCCCATACCGGTGCAGTGAACTCGGCAAGCCCGGCGGTGGGAAATCCCACGCCGCGGGCTGAACGACCGTCGACCAGCGTTTCAGCAAGCTCCCCTACCAGCGGCATATGGCTGACCAGAATCAGTCGTTCATCGCTTTGCTCGAGCAGCCAGTCGATGACCGCTTCGGGTGCGTCGTCCGGAGTAATCAGCGGCAGGGTTTCTACCGGCACCGACAGCGCCTCACTCAACCGGGCAGCTGTCTGCTGAGCGCGACGATAGGGACTTGCCAGCAGCCTCGGCGGCGCCCCTGTCTGGGCCGCTATATGCGTGGCCAGCCATGCCCCGACCTTGGCAACTTCCTGCTCGCCGAGCGGCGTCAGCGTTCGCTGTTCATCTGGCCGCCCGGGGCCGGCTTCACCGTGGCGCATTAGCCAGAGTTGCTGGGTGGATGAATCATTCATGCCAATGTCCTGTTTCGCGGTGGGCTTGCTGGACGTCCTCGCGCGGCAAGATGAATTCCACGTCGCTACTTTGCTCGCCCATCATTAACGTACGTGCCATGTCCTCAGCGGGCACACCGTCAAACAGCACATGGTAGAGTCCTTCCGCCAGAGGCATGTAGACGCCGATCTCGGCCGCTTTGGTACACACAAGCCTGACAGTATTGACACCTTCCGCCACCTGGCCAAGCGCATTGATGGCTTCATCCAGCGACCGGCCCTCACCGATGGCGTAGCCGACGCGGTAGTTACGCGACAAGTCTGACGAGCAGGTGACGATTAAATCCCCCACCCCGGCAAGACCCAAAAATGTCATGGGGTTAGCCCCCTGGGCAACAGCGAAACGGCTCATCTCGGCCAATGCCCGGGTCATCAGCATGCTGCGGGTATTCTCACCCATGCCGAGCGCCGCGGCCATGCCCGCGGCAATGGCGTAGATATTTTTCAGCGCCCCACCCAGTTCGACACCGTGTCGATCATTGCTGGCATAGACACGGAAGTAACGGCAACCAAGGGCCTGCTGAACCCGGGTACGAGTCAGGGCATCGGCGCTGGCGATCACCGTGGCAGTGAGCTGTTTATCGGCAATTTCCGAAGCAAGGTTGGGGCCCGCAATTACCCCAATATGGGCAAAGCCGGTTTCCTGTTCGAGCACTTGGCTCATCAATAAAAAGCCGGATTGCTCAATCCCCTTGGTGGTGCTGACCAGAATTTGCTCGGGCCTTAGCCACGGCTTGGCCGCCTGAACAACACTGCGAAAGGCCTGGGACGGAATCGCAATCAGCACCAGCTCAGCGTTGTGCAGCACCGTTTCCAGATCGGTGGACGCCTGTACAGCGGGGTTAATGGCATAATTCGGCAAATAGCGGCCGTTGCGTCGCTCCCGGTTAATCTGTTCCACCAGCGCTTCATCGCGCATCCATTGACGCACCTGCGCGCCATTGTCAGCGGCAATGCTTGCCAGGGCAGTGCCAAAACTACCGCCGCCCAATACGGCGACCTGAATCTGCTGCTCAGCCATGGGAATCCCGGATAGTTGGTAAGCGAAAAACTAGAAGTCCTAATTAACGTCATGAGCGAAGGCCGGACAAGGCGTAATTAGCCAAAAAAGGACCGGGCTCGCGTACGAGTTTACACGTAGTAAATCAGTATTTGGATCGGACTCGCGCACGAAGCTAATTTCAACGCAGTATGGGCAAGCGCAATCGTTAATAAGGGTACGAAAAAACAAACGGCCCACTTGGGATCACTCCCAAGGGGCCGTTATACGCCGTTAAGTGAGCGTTATGCCGCCAGCACCCCATTGAGGCGCTTCACGTAGGCAGCCGGGTCATCCAGATGGCCGCCTTCCGCGATAATCGCCTGATCCAGCAGGATGTGTGCCAGGTCGGCAAACAGTCCATCTTCAGCACTTTCCAGGCGCGCAACCAGTGAATGACTGGGATTCAGCTCCAGAATCGGCTTGACCTCGGGCAACGGCTGCCCGGCGGCTTCCATGATGCGGCGCATCTGATAGCCCATTTCGTGCTCTGGAAGCACTACGCAGGCTGGCGAATCCGTCAGGCGGTGGGTCACTTTGACATCCTGCACACCTTCACCCAGCGCTTCCTTGACGCGCTTGACCAGTGACTCCTTGGCTTTGGCGGTTTCTTCCTGCTCTTTTTTCTCGGCTTCATCTTCCACATCGCCAAGGTCAAGCTCGCCTTTACCCACGTCAGCGAAGGATTTGCCGTCAAATTCGGTGAGATGGCTCATCAGCCACTCATCAATGCGGTCGGACAGCAGCAGTACTTCGATGCCCTTTTTACGGAAGATTTCCAGATGCGGGCTGTGCTTGGCGGCATTAAAGCTGTCGGCCACCACATAGTAGATTTTCTGCTGCCCTTCTTTCATCCGCGCAACGTAGTCGGCCAGCGAATGTTCCTGGGCGGCCGTATCGGTGTGGGTCGAGGCAAAACGCAGTAAGCCAGCGATTTTCTCGCGGTTGGCCGCGTCTTCGCCCGGGCCTTCCTTGAGGACGCTACCGAAGGTGTTCCAGAAGGTCTGATACTGCTCGTCGTCTTTGGAAAGCTTCTTGAGCATATCCAGTGCGCGCTTGGTCAGGGCGCCCTTGATCTTGTCGACTTTGGGGTCCTGCTGCAGCAGCTCGCGGGATACGTTGAGCGACAGGTCGCGAGTATCCAGCACACCTTTGATGAAGCGCAGGTAAAGCGGCAGGAATTGCTCGGCGTCGTCCATGATGAAGACACGCTGAACGTAGAGCTTCACACC
Organism: Halomonas sp. 5021; assembly: GCF_036663435.1. Classification (NCBI taxonomy): domain Bacteria; kingdom Pseudomonadati; phylum Pseudomonadota; class Gammaproteobacteria; order Oceanospirillales; family Halomonadaceae; genus Halomonas; species Halomonas sp. 5021. The sequence goes on along the minus strand of NZ_JAXOVU010000001.1, from coordinate 116,775 downwards.
ACGGGCACCGTCGCGGTCGAACATATCAAACGGTGCACGACCGGGCACAAACAGCAGGCTGGTATATTCCAGCTTGCCTTCCACTTTATTGTGGCTCCAGGTGAGCGGGTCGCTAAAGTCATGGGCGACGTGTTTGTAGAACGCCTTGTACTCGTCATCCGAAATATCGCTCTTGGGGCGCACCCAAAGCGCCGTGGCTTCGTTGACGGTTTCCCAGGTGGTCACTTCGCTGCCTTCGACCGGATTACCCTCATCGTCCTTGGCAGTTTCGGTCTTGGGCATGCGAACCGGTACTTCGATATGGTCCGAGTACTTACGCACCAGGTTTTGCAGACGGAAGTCGTCAGCAAATTCTTTGGCGTCGTCTTTCAGGTGCAGGGTGATTTCGGTGCCGTGCTGCTCAAGATCGATGTCGGCGACGGTGAACTCGCCTTCGCCTTTCGAGCGCCATTCCACACCAGTGCTTACATCTTCGCCGGCCTTACGTGTGCGAACCGTTACATCATCGGCGACAATAAAGCTGGAATAGAAACCCACGCCGAACTGACCGATCAACTTGGCGTCTTTCTGCTGTTCACCTGACAGCTGCTTGAGGAACTCGGACGTACCGCTACGCGCAATGGTGCCCAGGTTGGCAATCACATCATCGCGCGTCATGCCGATACCGTTGTCGCGCAGCGTTACCGTTCCGGCGTCGGCATCGTGCTCGATTTCGACACGTAGCTCGCTGTCGCCTTCGTAGAGCCCATCGTTGTCCAAGGCCGCGTAGCGCAGCTTGTCACAGGCGTCGGCAGCATTGGATATCAGCTCGCGAAGGAAAATTTCCCTGTTAGAGTACAGCGAGTGAATCATCAGATTCAGCAGCTGCTTAACTTCCGTTTGAAAGCCAAGGGTTTCTTCGTGGGTCGTGTTGGACATTCGCTCAGCCCTCGTTGATCTCGGTACGTAAAGCGCCTCGCCAAGTTGGCAAAGGCATAAAAGTCGGTGTGAACGAGATATGGGGCTGAGGGAAAATTTTTCAAGCGGCCGTGTGCGGGGAATCAGTGGATTCCCTCTCGGGATACTTCCAGGCACGATAGCCGGCCAGTTGCTGGTCCATACGATTGAGCAACCAACCAACAATGACCGCATCGTCGACCACGCCAATCAACATGAGAAAATCGGGGATCAAATCAAACGGCAACACCAGATACATCAGCGCCACCGCCATCAACCCGAAAGCCGACCAGGGCACAGGCCGAAAACGGCCCTTGACGACATCACGCGTCATGGGGAAAAACAATGACAGCGCACGCCACATGCGCTTGAATACCCAAGCACGGGATTTCAGTCGACGCAGCCACCACCAGCCGGATAATAGAGCCATCAGTATTGAATCCTCCAAAGCGTTCGGTTGTCGGAGTCTTTTACGTTAGGATAGTTCAGTCCCCCAAGGCCACCCAATGCCGTATCGAGGAAGCATCATGCCCTGCACTGCCCGCGTATTATCCATTGCGTTCATTGCCTGCTTACCAAGCATGTCATGGGCCTTGAGCGACAGTGCAATGCGCGACGCGCTCGATGCTGCACGCAACCAGCAGTGGGACCGCATTGACATGGCGGCCATTGAAGACCATCCGTTAAGCGGCTATGTCACTTATCATCGGTTGCGCAACCAGCTACCGGACCTGCCGCCGGAAACGGTCAACCGCTATATCGATACCCACAGGGACTCACCGCTGAGCGACTGGATGCGTGGACAGGCCATCGATCAATACGGTAAGGCAGGCCAGTATGGCCGTGTACGGGCGGTCAGCAATGGTGAGCCCAACGGCGCCGCCCGGCAATGCCACTACCACACGGCCCATTTTGACATTGCCCCACAACAAGCGGTTGAGGCCGGCCAACGCCTCTGGCTTGTGGGCCAATCCCAACCGAACGCCTGCGATCCGTTGTTTGACCGGTTGAGAGCAAACGGCACCATCGATGGCGAGTTGATTTGGGAACGCCTGATGTTAGCCTGGCAGGCAGATAACCGTCGGCTGGCCGACTACCTGAGCAATCAATTAAGTGAGCGCTGGCAAACCGCCATTGATACCTACGAAGCGGTGGATAGCGACCCGCAGCGCTTACTCAGTGCCCCCACCTGTCTGGGCCCTGAATGCGCGGCTACGGCCGCTTTTTACCAGGCGGCAATGCAACGCCTTACGCTAGACGACACCCCGCGAGCGCTGTCCGTTTGGCGCTCACTGACTGAGCGACTGAGCCTGTTGCCCAGCGATCAACAGCTTATCGAGGAAGAGCTGGCGTATTACGTACTGGTGCGTGAAGTGCCCAATTCGATGGCGTGGGTCGATAGCGTTTTGCCCAATCTGGACAGCGAGCGCGTTCTTGAATTGCGTGTTCGCCGCGCCCTTCAAGCTCATCAATGGGAGTCGGTGCGCCAGTGGATTACCCAAATGCCCAGCGAGCAGAAAGCGGATGCACGGTGGCAATACTGGCTCGCCCGAGCCAGCCAGCAGCTAGGCGATCAGACGGCGGCAGCAACGCATTTCCAGCAAGCTGCTTCACAGCGTAGCTTTTACGGTTTTGCCGCTGCTGAGCGTTTGGGGCAGCCGTTAGCGTTGAACAATGAGCGCTTCTATTTTGACGACGCTTCACGTGAGCGTATCGCGCAACTGCCCATGGTGCAGCGTACCCAGGCATTGATGCGCATCGGCGAAGACGGCCTGGCCAATAGTGAGTGGCTGCATGCCGTTCAGCAGGCATCCACCGAAGAAGCCCGAGCGCTGGCGGACTTTGCCGCCGAGCAGGATTGGCATGCCCGGCTGGTGCAAACCACCATAGCGGCGGGTATGTGGGACGCCCTCGAATGGCGCTTCCCCCAGGCCTACCACGACGACTTCATCCACTGGGGGCGCATTAGCGGCGTGGATCCTTACCTGCTAATGGCGATTACCCGGCGCGAAAGCGCCTACAATCCCGATGCCCTGTCACCTGCCGGTGCCCGCGGGCTGATGCAATTGATGCCTGGCACCGCTGCCCAGGTAAGTCGCCAACTGGGCCTCGATGATCCTGGCCCCTACGGTATACTCGATCCGGAGCTGAATATTCGCCTGGGCAGCACGTACTTACGCGACAAGCTGCAGCGCTACCAGGGCAATCGTTTAGCTGCCGCAGCAGCTTACAACGCGGGCCCTGGACGGGTAGACAGCTGGCTGAGGGATGACAGCATCGAGGCTTTTGACCTCTTTGTGGAGCGCATTCCCTACCGTGAAACGCGCAACTACGTGCAGGCAGTGCTGAGTTATCGTGCCATTTTTGAAAGTCTCGCCAACGGCTCAAGTGACGGAATATCGCTGCTGAGCGACGGCGAAAGGCAGGTACGTTACAGTCGGGCGCTGGTCAATCGCGATTAATCCACGCTCTAGCGTTACACCGGCCGCTGCGAAAACGCCAGCCGGATCCCCAGCATCACCAATACGGTGCCAGTCATCGCGTTGAGCGTTTGCGCAAAACGCGCGCTGGCCAGCCATTTTCCGGCGCTGCCGACCATCAGTACCACACTGATTTGCCAGAGGTTGGCAATCACGAAGTGAACGCCTGCCAACCATAGCGACTTGACCAGCGCTGGATCGCTCGGGGCAATGAACTGCGGCAGAAAAGCCATATAAAATACTACCGTCTTGGGGTTAAGCACATTGGATAAAAACCCTTCTTTCAGCGGTTGCCAGAGTGGAACGGCCGTATCCGTGGTCATCACACCCTTCACCGGCAATGGTTGTCCACGCCGTGCCGCCAGCAGACTGCTAATACCCAGCCAGATCAAATAGCCAGCTCCCACCAGCTTCAAGGCATGAAACGCCCAGGCTGACTGCAGCAGGATCAGCGAAATCCCCATTGCCGAGATGGTGGCATGCACGAACAGGCCGCTGCAGATCGCCATGCTGGTGGCGACCCCGTCACGCAGCCCTCCCCTGGCCGTATTACGGATCACCAGCAACGTATCGACCCCAGGGGTGATCGACAGCAACGTAATGGCAATGACAAATGGCACAAACTGCGCATCAATCAGGCTAAATGGCGTCATAACAAGGCACTCGTTCGATGGAAACGATTCAATCACATTGTGACTGGACGACAGGTTTTTTTGCATCTAGAGTAATTCAGGCGGGTTCGCAATAGCGCCCCGCTTGAACATCAAGCTCGTGAAGGAAATGCATAATGGCAACTGGCACTGTCAAGTGGTTCAACGATACCAAAGGTTACGGCTTCATCTCCCCGGATGACGGTGGTGACGATCTATTTGCTCACTTCTCCGAAATTCAAGCTGAAGGTTTCAAAAGCCTGCAGGATGGTCAGAAAGTCAGCTTTGAGGTAACCCAGGGTAAAAAAGGCCTCCAGGCTTCCAATATACGCGTTGCGTAATTCGCTATCGCGCACAAGGCCCGCATGACGATGCGGGCCTTTTTATTTGCCTAGCGCACAAGCCTCACCAGGGAAGTTATTCTTCCTGCTCTATGGTTTCAGGGCGCTCTTCCTCGATTGATTCAAACTGTTCATTCAATCGCTGCTCAGCCTCTTCAAAACGCCGCTCGGTGTCTTCTATCAGCTCATCTATATCTTTACCGCGCGTACGCTCTCCGTCGCGAGCCGACTCAGGCAGACTGCTTTCAAACTCCCAGCGCTCCTCCATCTCTTCATCGCTGATAGGATCGACAACAGGGGACTGCTTCTCGACTTCCTGAAACTGCTCTTCCAGCCGCTGCTGCGCCTCCTCAAAGCGGCGTTCGGTTTCGGCAATCATATCGTCCACATCCGACCGAGTTGCCTCACCGGGCATTGCGCCGCCTTCCTCAAGCACGTCTTCAGGATCAGCAGCCAAGGTATCCTCGCCGGCCTCGACATCTTCGGTCTGCACGGCGCTGTCTTCCTCCGCCTGTTCGCCTTCAAGGGCCTCAGTTCGATCCAGCTCATCTTCCGCCTGGGATTCAATAGCATCGCTATCTTCCTGGCTGCGGCTGGCACCGGGCTCGTCGACGGCTCCCTCCTCTTCAGTACCTGCTGGAGCATCAGCAGATACAGCGTCTCCGTCATTTGATGATGAAGCAGACTCTTGCTGCTGATCGGCGTTGGACGTTTCGTCGTTATCGCCACAGCCACTGACCACCAACACGACAGCTGCCAGCAAGGGTAGCCAAACGCTTTTAGTCATTTATGTTGTCTCCTCAATGTGTATGTCTCATCGCCTCTGTAAAAGTGGGTCAATGACAGATTATTAATTTCAGGTCTCTATGACCGATGACAGTAGTGGGCATTGATCGGGCAGCACCACATGGATAGCCAACGGCACAACATCAGCGCGAAAGCGTCGATAATGGCGTGCTTCACCATCCAGGGTTAACGGCCACGGAGGATCGTCAGATAGTGTCGATACGCTGAGCGCATCCGCCGATACATAGCGCACGAATTGCCCATGGCTGGGAAAATCCTGCAATTCGCTGACCAGATCCGTCAGTGCCCGCGCTGTGAGAAAATCCTTGACCACGAGGATATCAAGATGACCGTCATCCAATTTCGCCTTTGGGGCCAGCACTTGCCCACCCCCTGACTGGCGACCGTTGCCAATGGCGAGCAGTAAAAGCGACGTCGACTCTTCCTGATCGTCCCAGTGTAGCGTGCCACGGTAGCTATGGTGTCGCCATGCCTTGACGGCCCCCATCAGGGAATAAGCGCCGCCACCCAACATGCGCTTGAGCATTTTGGGAGTGGACGAGGTAATTTCAGCGCCAAAACCTGCCGTCATCATATTAACGTAATAGCTGGTGACCGACTCAGTGTCGCTCTCGGCACATAGTTTAACAACGTCAATCGGGTAATCAGACAGCGTCAACGCCGCAGACAGCGCTTCGGAGGGCTCCAGCGGCAAGCCCACCGAGGTCGCAAAGTCATTTGCGCTACCCAGCGGCACAATTCCCATGACCGGCCGCCGCTCTTTATCCAGACGCATCAGACCGTTCATCACCTCGTTGACGGTACCATCCCCGCCACAGGCAATCACATGAGTCATTCCCATATCGACGGCGACCACGGCAAAATGCCCGGCATCGCCCGCTTCCCAGGTTACCCGAACACTAATCGACATCCCTGCCTTTCTTTGCTCAGCTACCGCTTCACGTAACGCCGCATTACCGGCTGATTTACCATTAACAATGAGTAAAAAACGCTTTTTTGGTGTTGTCACTGAGATTTCCTTTCCTTGTCACTCCATCAATTTGTTACGCCAATGCTTTCTCCACCACCTCATATACGTTACTCGATAGCGGTTCGCGTTGAATGCGCTCAAGCTCAGACCGCATCAAGACCTGTCGTGTTTCATCGAACCGTTGCCAACGGGTTAGCGGGGTAATCAGGCGCGCCGCTATTTCCGGGTTCAGCTGATTCAACTCAATCACGACATCAGCCAGTAGAGCGTAGCCCTGACCATCCAGACGATGGAAATTGACGCGATTTTGGGCAAAAGCGCCAATCAGCGCGCGCACACGGTTGGGGTTCTTCAACGAGAAGGCGGGATGGGCCATCAGGTACTTCACACGGTCGATCACATCCGGCTGGGGGCGCGAGACCTGAATCGTGAACCACTGATCCATGACCAGCGGGTCATGGGCCCACTTTTCACCGAAGGTCTTGAGCGCCGGAGAGGCCAGGTCGTCACGGTCACTATGAACCAGCAGCGTCAATGCATGACGTACATCAGTCATGTTGTGGTTCGCCGCAAACTGCCCTTCGCAGAGCGCCACGCCCTGCTCATCTTCAATCGACATCAGGTAGCTGAGTGCTACATTCTTCAAGCTTCGCTGGGCAATCTGCTCAGGCGTCGGTGCATAAGGCTCACTGGAGCGATTGGCCTCGAAGGTCGCCATGAACTCATCACGCAGCGCCATCGCCAGTGACTGTCGGACAAACTCTCGGGCCGCGTGGATGGCATCGACATCGACAATCGGCTGCTGCTCAGCGATGTACGCTTCCGAAGGTAGCGTGAGCATTTCGGCAAGCACCGCCTTGTCCGCCGGCGCATCGGCCAATAGCGTTCGGAATGCCTCGACGACACGGCTGTCCATTACCTTTTCCACACCATTACGGTGAGCGGCAATCAAGTCATCAAGCGCCAGCATCGCCAGCCGTTGCCCGGCATCCCAGCGGTTAAACCCGTCGCTGTCCTGGGTCAGCAGGAAGGCGAGATCTTCCCGCGAATACGGAAAATGCAGCTTCACTGGCGCGGAGAAGTTACGCAGTAGCGAAGGCACAGGGGCCTCTGCCACGTCGGTAAACACGAAGGTCTGCTCGTCTTCGCGCAGGTGGATGACTGTCTCTTTACCGAGCTTGTTGCCTTCCAGGGTAAGCGCCAGGTCCTGGCCCGACTTGGTACCCACAAGGCCCATGGCAATGGGGATATGCAGCGGCTCTTTATCTACTTGGCCCGGCGTAGCGGGGGTCCGCTGACGCAGCGTCAAATGGTACTCGCCGTGAGCATAGTCGTACTCGCCATGGGCGTCGATTTCGGGTGTTCCCGCCTGGGAATACCAACGCATGAACTGACCTAGGTCAAGTCCCGAGGCCTCTGCCATGCAATCCACAAAGTCTTCGATGGTTACCGCCTGACCGTCAAAGCGCGCAAAGTAATGGTCGGCCCCCTGCCGAAAGGCGTCCCACCCGACCAGGTTGCACAACATGCGAACAATTTCAGCGCCCTTTTCATAAATAGTCAGGGTGTAGAAATTGGTGATCTCAATATAATGATCCGGCCGCACCGGATGGGCCGTCGGTCCAGCATCTTCGGCAAACTGCGCCGTGCGGAAAAACGAAACGTCCTGAATCCGCTTCACTGGGGCAGAGTTGGTCTCGGCGGAGAAACATTGATCACGGAAGACAGTGAAGCCCTCTTTCAGGGAGAGCTGGAACCAGTCGCGGCAGGTGACTCGATTACCCGACCAATTATGGAAATACTCGTGGGCAACAATGCCCTCAACCGTCTGGAAAGCACCGTCGGTCGCTGTATCCGGATGGGCTAATACCGCCGCCGAATTAAAGATATTGAGACCTTTATTTTCCATGGCCCCCATATTGAAGTCATTCACCGCCACGATCATGAACAGGTCCAGGTCGTATTCACGACCGTAGGCTTGCTCATCCCAGGCCATGGCCCGTTTCAGCGACCCCATGGCATGCTCGGTTTTGGCCAGATTTTCTTGCTCAACCCAAAGCTGCAGGATCACTTCGCGCCCGGACCGGGTGGTAAAACGGTCTTCAACGCTATGCAAATCGCCGGCGACCAGGGCAAACAGGTAACAGGGCTTGGGGTGCGGATCCTCCCAGATAGCAAAGTGGCGACCGTTTTCAAGATCGCCTTGTTCAACCGGATTGCCGTTGGCTAGCAGAACGGGCTCTCGCTCGCGATCCCCGATGACGGTCACTTTAAAGGTCGACATTACATCCGGACGATCGGGATAAAAGGTGATACGTCGAAATCCTTCCGCCTCACACTGGGTACAGAACATGCCGTTGGACTGGTAAAGACCTTCCAACGCGGTGTTGTCCTTGGGCGAGAGTTGTACTTCACTTTCCAGGGTAAAGCGCGCAGGCACCTGTTCAATACGAAGCCCCTCATCGCTTACCTGATAATCATTACCCGACAGTGGGTTGCCATCAATCAGCAAGGCGTCAAGGGTCAGTTGCTCACCGTCAAGCTTGAGTGGTTCATCAGCACTGGCCGTTGCCTGTCGCTCGATGTGCAGGCGCGCTTTGACTCGAGTCGCGGCGGGGTCAAGATCAAACGTCAGCTCGGTATGGGTCACCCGGTAGGCGGGAGGCTGGTAATCGCTTAAATAAACCGGCTGCGGATCAGACATGATGAGAAACTCCTTATAGTCATTGCTGTTATTGGCGGCGTAAAGAGGTTACCAGGGCGTCGGGTCAATCCCGGAAGTTATCGAACTGAAGCGGCAGTTCCGGTCCTTCCTCACCGCGCAATAGCGACATGACGCTTTGCAAATCGTCACGCTTTTTACCTGTAACCCGCACCTTTTCACCCTGAATTTGTGCTTGGACTTTTAGCTTGCTGGCCTTGATACGCTTGACGATATCTTTCGCCTCGCCTTGATCCAGGCCTTGCTTGAGCGCCACTTCCTGACGGGCTTTAACACCCGATAGCACAGGGTCTTTAATATCCATACAGCGCGCATCGATGCCCCGTGCAATCAGACGGTTACGCAGTACATCAAGCATCTGTTTGAGCTGAAAATCGACCTCGGCTTCAAGCTGAACCGACTCCTTTTCAAGCGTGAAAGACGCATCCACGCCCTTGAAATCAAAGCGGGACTGAACTTCGCGGTTGGCTTGGTCGACAGCATTGGCAGCTTCGTGCTGATCAAACTCAGAGACAATATCAAATGAGGGCATAAACGGATTCCTGACAAGACATGACCCACTATTCTAGAGCAGCCAGCCCCCCACCGGCCAATTATGTGGATATAAATAGCCAAAATACTGAATCCAGACGACTTATCGTGGAATAAAAGAGGGTTCTCCTAGATGTTCAAGGCACGATGAATCGCTTAGGCTAAGGCACCGGAACGCTCTATTCGCAGCTGAGGAACCCCCATGACCGACCGTAATACACGCCATAAAGCATCAATGGAAAAACTCAAGGCTCGCGTCGACGAGAAGATCGCGGATGCCACCGAGCAGCGTGGCCTAATACTCATCAACACCGGCAACGGCAAAGGGAAGACGACAGCGGCCTGGGGCACGGTGACCCGCGCCCTTGGCTACGGCTATAAAGTTGGCGTCGTTCAGTTTATCAAAGGGCTGTGGGAGTGCGGCGAGCGCAATCGATTGGAAGAAGACCCCAACCTGAGCGTTGCCATCATGGCCACCGGCTTCACCTGGGAAACGCAAAACCGTGAGGCGGACACCCAGGCATGCCAAGAGGTATGGCAAGACGCAGAGAAAATGCTGGCCGACCCCGACACCTACCTGGTGGTACTGGACGAGATCACCTATATGCTCAAGTTTGGCTACCTGGATATTACCGAGGTCAAAGCCGCTCTGGAGAAGCGTCCTCGCGAACAGACCGTGATTATTACCGGCCGCAACGCCCACCGCGATCTCGTCGCCATGGCAGACACGGTGACCGAAATGCAGGAAGTCCGCCATGCCTTCAACAACGGCATCCAGGCGCGCCGCGGCATCGATTTTTAAGCGTTCGAATGACAGACCTGAAAAGGGGCGAACACGTCGCCCCTTTCTTTACACCCACCCGACAGAATGTGTCAGCTATTCAGCCGGTTATCCATCAAACGGATTGCGCAGCACGATCGTTTCAATGCGGTCTGGGCCAGTGGAAATAATGTCGATGCTGGTGCCTACTTGTTCTTCCAGGAAACTGATGTAGGCCCGCGCATTGGCCGGCAGTTCTTCGACCTTTTTTACGCCCAGGGTCGACTCTTTCCAGCCAGGCAGGTCCTCATAGACTGGTTCAAGGGCTTCGTAGCCTTCTGAATCGACCGGCGTATCGAGCACGTCACCGTCTTTGCTGCGATAACCAACGCACACGCGGATATTTTCCAGCCCGTCGAGCACGTCCAACTTGGTCAAACAGATACCCGAAACCGAATTGATCTGCACCGCATGGCGAAGCGCGACAGCATCGAACCAGCCACAGCGACGCGGACGGCCGGTGGTCGCGCCAAACTCATGGCCCTTCTCGGCCAGATGGCGGCCGTGGTCGTCAAACAGCTCGGTGGGAAACGGACCTGACCCGACGCGTGTGGTGTAGGCTTTGGTGATACCCAGCACATAGTCCAGGTACAGCGGACCAACGCCGGACCCCGTCGCCGTTCCGCCCGCGGTGGTATTGGAGCTGGTCACAAACGGATAAGTACCGTGGTCGATATCCAGCAGCGACCCCTGGGCACCTTCGAAGAGAATATTCTCTCCGGCTTTGCGCAGATCGTGAACCATGCTCACCGTGTCGCTCACCATGGGGCGTAGTTCTTCGGCCATCTGCATGGCGCTATCGAGCACTTTCTGGAAGTCTACGGCTGGCTCGCCGTGGTAATTAACCAGGACAAAGTTGTGGTAGTCGAGCACTTCGCCCAGTTTGGAAGCAAAACGTTCGCGGTGAAGCATATCGCCCAAACGCAAACCCCGGCGAGCGACTTTATCTTCATAAGCGGGGCCAATCCCCCGGCCCGTCGTACCAATCTTTGCGATACCGCGGGCTTTTTCCCGCGCCTGGTCCAGGCATACGTGGTAGGGCAGGATCAACGGGCAGGCAGGCGACAAGCGCAACCGTTCACGCACCGGGACACCTTTGGCTTCAAGCTCGCGAATTTCTTTGATCAGCGCTTCCGGCGAGAGCACGACGCCATTACCGATGATGCAGGTCTTGTCAGGCCGCAGTACGCCGGAAGGAATCAGGTGAAGCACGGTTTTTTCACCGTCAATCACCAGCGTATGACCCGCGTTATGGCCACCCTGAAAACGCACCACCGCCGACGCCGACTCAGTCAGCAAATCAACGATCTTGCCTTTGCCTTCATCGCCCCACTGGGTTCCCAGGACTACGACATTCTTACCCATTATGCACTCGTCTCTTGTGTCAGTGTCGTTGGCTGCCAACGACCATCGATAAACTCAAGACGGCGGTCACAACCGTGTTCCGCCGGTCCCGTACGCTGCCCTGGCAGCGCCTGAATTACCCGCTCGCCCTGCTCACGCAGCAAGGCAATGGCAGCATCAAGTGATGCGGCCTGCTCTGCTGGCGCCCATATCGCGCCCTGCTCCGACGAGGCCATATCCAGTGAGGCCAACTGTTTCAAGTCCATCGAAAAGCCGGTTGCCGGACGCGCACGCCCGAAAGCACGCCCCGTATCATCATAGCGACCGCCTTTCGCCAGCGCATGGCCGTAGCCTGGCACATACGCCGCGAACATCATGCCGGTATGGTATTGATAGCCACGTAATTCGGCCAGATCAAAATACAGCGAGACATCAAACTGTGCCAGTACACCTTGATAGAGGGCATCCAGTTGGTCCAGCGCTGCGACCACGGACGCGGGCGCACCCGCCAGACGTTCACGCGCTTGAAGCAAAATATCGGCATCGCCATGCAGTTCGCCCAGGGCCAATAGCATCTCAGCCAAAGCAGGATCTCTTACGCTGGTGCTGACGTTTTCTGCCAGCAGGCCCGGTGACTTGAGCGCCAGAGCGTCAAACAGCTGCGCTTCCTGCTCGGCGTTCAATTCCGCCGCCTCTACCAGGCTCCGATAAATACCGATATGCCCCAGCGCCAGGTGGATCTCCTGCGCACCTGCCGCCTGCAGGCTCGACAGTGCCAGATGGATAATTTCCTTGTCAGCATCCAGACCGGCGTGGCCAAACAGCTCGACCCCCACCTGGACAGGGCTCCGCCCCCCCTGATGCTGGTCTGCCTTGGCGCGCAATACGTTGGTGCAGTAGCACAGGCGCACCGGCCCCTGGCGCTTGAGCGAATGGGCATCCATTCGGGCCACCTGCGGTGTAACATCCGCCGACGCGCCCATCATCCGCCCCGTCAACTGGTCGGTCAACTTGAAGGTCTGGAGGTCCAGGTCGGTTCCCGTGCCAGTAAGCAGAGAGTCCAGAAACTCCACCGGCGGTGGCATGACTTGGTCATAGCCCCAAACATGGTATAGATCCAGCAACGTCCGGCGTAGCTCTTCCATACGGCTTGCCTGAGGCGGCAGCACTTCGTCCATGCCGTCGGGCAATAGCCAGCGGTCAGCAATGGTCATGTGAACAATCCTGCGAGACGACAATAGTGAAGGCCCAATGACGTAGGGCCACAAAAAAACCGGGCGACGCCCGGTTGGTAAAGTCTATCACGTTTTATGACGTGTTGAACCCCGCCGGTGTCCGACGGGGCCTACGTCAATGGCTTAACTGTCTTCGTCAGGCATGGCGCTGCGCAGGTAGCGGAAGAAGTCACTATCCGGCTCCAGCACCAACAGATTGTCATCTCCCGAGAAGCTCTCACGATAGGCATTCAGACTACGCCAGAAAGTGAAGAACTCAGGGTCTTGACCGTAGGCTTCAGAGAAGATGGCCGCCGCCTGGGCATCGCCCTCACCGCGCAAGGTTTCGGCACGCTCATTGGCCTGAGCGAGCAGCACCTGGCGGCGGCGATCTGCGTTCGCACGGATGCGCTCGGCCTCTTCTTGACCCTGGGCACGCCATTCCCGGGCTTCACGCTCGCGCTCTGAACGCATCCGCTCATAGACCGCGGCTGATACGTCGTCCGGCAGGTCGATCCGCTTGATACGGATATCGCGAATCGCCACGCCAAGCTCTTCGCGCATCAGTGCGTCGAGCTCCTCGGTCGGGCCATCCATCAGGTCGTCGCGCTCCTCGGCGATGATCTGCTGAAGGTTCAAGCGACCAAACTGGTTGCGCAGGCTTTCGTCAACGCGGGGCTGAATCAGGCGCGTCGCCATCATTTCATCCCCTGCGGTGGCCTCGTAGTAGCGAGTGGGATTGACCACCTGCCACTTCACGTAGGAATCGACAATGACCGCTTTCTGCTCTTGGGTCAGATAGCGGCTGGTGTCGGTATCCAGCGTCAGCAGGCGGGTATCGAAAGTACGCACTGTCTGCGCAATCGGCATTTTGACGTGCAGGCCCGGCTGAATGTTCTCTTCGATGACCTCACCGAAGCGCAGTTTGACCGCACGTTCGGTTTCATCGACAACATACAGGCTGTTACTGGCAAGCCACGCAACGGCGGCAATGCCGCCAACGATTAGCAGGGATCGATTATTGATCATTTACCGGCCCTCCCTGCGGATAGAGCTGCTATTGGATGAGGAGTTGCTGCTCTGACTGCTGCTGTTACCGCTGCGCAGGCTTTCAAGCACCTGCGGATCGACACCGTCGCTGTTGCTCTGCTGCGAAGCGGCGGCACCCTGGCGACGATTCAACTGCTCGAGCGGCAGGTACATCATCGGTGCGTTCTCACTCACGTCAAGCAGCACCTTGGGCGTTTCGCCAAAGACATCTTCGATGGCTTCAATGTACATCCGCTCACGCATGATATCAGGCGAATTCTCGTACTCGGCGAGCAGCGAATTGAAGCGGTTGGCTTGACCCTGCGCTTCGGCCACGACCGATTCACGATAACCCTGGCCCTGTTCGACCAACCGCTGCGCCTGACCCTGAGCCTCAGGGATGATCGAGTTGGCGTAGGCGATGCCCTGGTTGATCGTGCGCTGACGATCTTCACGGGCGCGGATCACGTCATCAAAGGCATCAATGACCGGCTGCGGAGCAGAGGTGGACTCGATGTTGATGGTCTGGAGCTGGATACCAGCGCCGTAGTTGTCCAGGTAGGACTGAAGACGGCTCGATACCGAACTGCCCAGAATTTCACGACCCGAGGTCAGGATATCGATCATGTCGGTTCCACCGACCACATGACGCAGCGATGAGTCGAGGGCGTTGTCCAGTGACAGCTCCGGGTCTCGTACATTGAGGACGAAATTGCGCGGATCGGCCACCTGATACTGAGCGGATATTTCCACTTCAACGATGTTCTCATCCCGGGTCAGCATCGACTGGGTCTGGGTCAGCGAGCGCACACGCGTCACATTGACCATTCGCACTTCGTCGATCAAGGGGGGATTCCACTGAAGTCCAGGGGTAACGGTGTTCTGGTATTCGCCAAAACGAAGCACAACGCCACGCTCGGATTGATCCACGACATAAAAGCCCATTGCGGCCCAGATCGCCAATGCGACAATAATCAACAAGCCCGGTAGCGCAAAGACATTACGAGGCTTGCCGCCGCCGCTACCTTTGTTACCGCCGCCGCCAGATTTCTTGCCGCCACCGAGCATACCGCTCAGCTTATCCTGAAACTTTTTCAGCGCTTCATCGAGATCGGGAGGGCCTTGGTTGTTGCCCCCTTTATTGCCATTGTTGCTATCGTTATTGCCACCACGGTTTCCACCGCCGTCGCTACCGCCTCGTCGGCCACCACCACTCCAAGGATCATGCTGGTTGCCGCCACCGGGCTCATTCCAGGCCATACTTCGTCTCCACTGAGGTATTCACTCACGCTCAAGCCCCGACGTTAACACGGGGCCATAGCGCAATTTAGTATTATGCAATCTGGAGCTTGTTCGGTCACTGACCGGGGCTCGTGCCTACCCGCTCCACGAGAACTCACCATTCACTCGTTTCGCGCAGCTCGGCTGGCAAATAGGTATTGGCGCGTTCACCAAGTTGCGCCATCAACTGGTTAAAGTCACGTCGAGGCAAACGCACATTCAGCACCGAACGTCCCTGTTCATCAAATGCTTCCTCCCGCACGGCATTCAATTCGTGAAGACCTGCACGCAACTTGCCCTGCTCGGGGGAAAGCGTTAGCGAAAAGCCGATGACATCGCTCGCCAGGCGCTCCGTTAGTGCCTCGTGGAGTAACGCGAGCCCCTTGCCTTCCTGGGCTGAAAGCCAAACGACATCGGGACGCCCCTGTCCGTCTCGCTCAATGCGGGGCGCGCTGTCCAGCCGGTCAATTTTGTTCATGACTTTCAGCACCGGGACATCATCGGCACCAATTTCTTCGAGTACACGCTCGACCTGCTCAACGTTTAGATCACGATCAGGATCGGCGGCATCGATGACATGTACGAGTAGCGTTGCTTCAGCCGCTTCCTGAAGCGTGGCCTGAAACGCCTCCACAAGTTTGTGAGGCAGGTGACGGATAAAACCGACGGTATCGGCCATCACGACAGGCCCTACATCTTCAATTTCCAGACGTCTTAGTGTCGGGTCAAGCGTCGCGAACAACTGATCAGCAGCATACACGTGTGACTGCGTTAACGCATTGAAGAGGGTTGATTTTCCAGCGTTGGTATAACCAACCAGCGAGACGCTGTGAATTTCTGCCCGTGAACGAGCTCGGCGATTCTGCTCACGCTGGCTGCGCACTTTATCGAGTCGTTTATTGATCGATTTGATACGGCCACGGAGAAGCCGCCGGTCGGTCTCCAACTGCGTTTCACCCGGACCGCGCAGACCGATACCGCCCTTCTGACGTTCAAGGTGAGTCCACCCGCGAATCAAGCGTGTGGATACGTATTCAAGCTGAGCAAGCTCAACCTGTAATTTACCTTCGTGGGTGCGCGCACGCTGTGCAAAAATATCCAGAATCAAGCCCGTCCGGTCCAGCACGCGGCACTTGAGTTCACGCTCAAGATTACGCTGCTGCGATGGGCTTAAACCATGGTTAAAGATGACCAACTCGGCCTGGTGAGCTGCGAGCATTGCCCGCAGCTCTTCCAACTTGCCTGACCCGATAAAGGTACGTGAATCGGGGCGGTGTCGGCTGGCCGTGAGCAATGTAGCAGGCTCTGCACCGGCAGAACGTACGAGTTCTAAAAACTCACCCGGGTCTTCGCGTGCTTGTTCATCCTGAAAATCAACGTGAACAAGCACTGCCGTTTCGCCGGCTTCAGGGCGTTCAAAAAACAATCAATACCTCATGGACTGTTTTGCTGATCTCACCGTGTTACTCATCTTCGTCCGGAGCGGCCGGATCTTGTGCAGGCAACCGCACATTTCGCGATGGTACGACGGTTGAGATCGCATGTTTATAAACCATCTGGCTGACGGTATTGCGCAACAAGATGACAAACTGGTCAAACGATTCAATCTGGCCCTGCAGCTTAATGCCGTTGACCAGGAAGATAGAGACCGGAATACGCTCCTTGCGCAAAATATTCAGGTACGGGTCTTGAAGGGACTGCCCTTTGGACATGTTGCTCTCCCTAAAACTGTCGTTGGGGGTTAATTATGGATGGCGTGCCCAACTGGTGCTACGCCGATATCTTGTTGGCCAAAGGCCTGCTCGCTCGGCCACTCGAAATCATGACTTACGAACCTCATATCTTACGCTAAGCACCGCTTCCGCGCACGATTTTCAGCACCTTGTCCAATGAGTTAGGCTGCAAAGTATCGATCCAATGCAGTGACGGCCAACGCCTCAGCCAAGTAATCTGCCGCTTGGCGAGCTGTCGAGTGGCGATAATACCGCGCTCGCGCAGCATTGCATCATCATAACGGCCTTCCAGATATTCCCAAACCTGCCGGTATCCAACGCTTTTAATCGCGGGCAAATCACCATGCAGGTCATAACGTTGTTTGAGGGCGGCGACCTCATCTATCAAGCCCTCTGCCAACATCATTTCAAACCGTTGCGCGATGCGCTGGTGCAATATCGCCCGATCTGCTGGCAATAGCCCTATCGACAACACCCGCCATGGAAAGGTTTCCGGTTGCTGTTCAGCCCACAATGCGCTCATCGGACGCCCACTTGCGTAATACACTTCCAGAGCGCGCATCAGGCGCTGCGGATCGTTGGGATGGATACGCTGCGCCGAAGGCGGGTCAACCTGCGCCAATGTTTGATGCAGGGCTGAAAGCCCTTCTGCCTGCCACCTCGCCCCTAGTTCTTTTCGAATGGAAGCATCTGCCGGGGGCAGATTGGCGACACCTTCGAGCAAGTGCTTGTAGTAAAGCATGGTACCGCCTACCAGCAACGGCACCTGGCCCGCCGCGCTGATTTGTCGCATCTCATCAAGCGCATCGCAGCGAAAATCGGCGGCTGAATAAGGCTCGGCCGGGTCACGAATATCGATTAATCGGTGAGGCGCGCGAGCAAGCTCATCCGCACTGGGCTTGGCACTGCCGATATCGAGGCCACGATACACCATCGCCGAATCAACACTGATCAACTGATGACCCAGCCGCTCATGCAACGCGATTGCCGTATCCGTTTTTCCGGCGGCGGTCGGACCCATTAAAAAAATTGCCCAAGGGCGTGTATCAGCCATTCGCTGGTAAAACTCCGCTGACCCTACCTGATTCCAACATAACCGTTACTGACCGCGCATGAATAGCCTATCGAGGGCTTTCATATCCATTTGCGTCCAGGTCGGGCGACCATGATTGCACTGGTCGCTGCGCTCGGTGCGTTCCATATCGCGCAACAGTGCATTCATTTCATCCAGCGTCAGACGCCGATTGGCGCGTACGCTCCCATGGCATGCCATGGTCGATAACAGTTCGTGTATGCGCGCTTCGACCTGGTGCGTGCGCCCGAAGCGAGCCAGTTCTTCCAGCATTTCACGAACCAGTGTCTCGGGATCTGCCTGCGCAAGCATGGCCGGAAGCTGGCGTACCAGCAGGGTTTCAGGACCCGCCACATCCAGCTCTACGCCCAGTTTAACGATCGCATCACGTTCACTTTCCACGGTAGCCACTTCGCTGCGGCTGGCGGCCAGTGACACGGGCACGAGTAATGGCTGCGTGTCGACCCCCTGTGACGCCGCCAACTGATTTTTCATTCGCTCGTAGACGATGCGCTCGTGAGCGGCATGCATGTCCACCAACACCAGGCCATGGACATTCTGGGCCAGAATATAAACCCCATGAAGCTGACCCAGAGCAAACCCCAGCGGCGGTGCGCTGGTGGGGTCACTCTGCGGCATCACCAGCGGCGCTTCGCGCACGTCGCCCTGCGTCTCGCCAAATGGGCCTTCATGGGCAGTCGACTGGGGCGTCAGCAGTGTCTCTTCATGGTCGGGGTGCAATGCCTGATAACCCTGCATGAAACGGCGCACTCGTTCGCCACCCGGGTGACGATCAGCTGACGGTGCGGCTGAAGGTGAAAGCGCCATACCCTGCTGTTGCCAGCGGGCAGGCTCGCCCGGGGTCTCCACAGGGGCCGTGGGCTGTGACGGCGACACAGCATTGACATCCTCGGCGTTGGGCCGGGCATCTGCCAGGCTGTGATGCAGGCTTGAATAAAGAAAGTCGTGCACCATGCGACCATCGCGAAAACGTACCTCGTGCTTGGTAGGATGCACATTGACATCCACCACATCTGGATCAAGCGTCAAGTAAAGGACGAAGACCGGATGGCGCCCATTGTAAAGAACATCGCGGTAGGCTTGGCGAACGGCATGGGCGACCAACCGGTCGCGCACCACACGGCCGTTAACAAAAAAATATTGTTGATCTGCCTGGGCGCGTGAATGGGTGGGCAAGCCCACCCAACCACTCAGACGAAGCGCACCGGCTTCGCGCTCAATGTAACGCGCATGCTCAATAAAATTATTGCCGAGCAGCGAGGCAATACGCCGCTCACGGGCCGCTTCCGTATCGCCTGGTGGTAGTTGATGGACCACTTTTTGATTATGCCGCAGGGTCCAGGCAATGTCGTAGCGCGATAAAGCCTGGCGGCGGAAGGCTTCCTCAACGTGAGCAAATTCGGTTTTTTCGGTACGCAGAAATTTACGCCGCGCGGGGGTATTAAAAAACAGGTCGCGCACCGACACGCTAGTGCCTCGAGGATGAGGCGCTGGCGTCACGCGTGTTTCCATGCCGCGCCCCTCAGCCACCACGCGCCACCCCTGTCGCGGGTCGTCCAGCGCATTGGACACCAGTTCCAGGCGCGATACCGAACTGATTGACGCCAGTGCTTCACCGCGAAAACCCAGTGAGCTGACGCCTTCCAGATCTTCCAGACTATCGATCTTGCTGGTGGCATGGCGGGCGAGCGCCAGCGGCAAATCCTGCTCACCAATGCCAATACCGTCGTCGCGGATCTTGATAAGCCGCGCACCGCCCGCTTCAATATCGACTTCGATACGCTGGCTGCCTGCGTCGATGGCATTTTCGATCAGTTCCTTGGTCACCGAAGCCGGTCGCTCGACCACTTCCCCCGCGGCAATCTGGTTCGCCAACCGCGGGTCCAGTACGTGTATACGTGGCATAGCGGACGTCGTTTCAGTCAATACAACACCTCATGAACTGGGAATACGCAATACTTGGCCCACCCGGATAACATCTCCGTTGAGGTCGTTCGCCTGCTTTAACTGGTTCACGGGCACACCGTGGCGCACTGCAATCGCCGACAGCGTATCGCCGGACTGAATACGGTATTCATCGCCACCAGGGCGGCGTTGATTATCCCGCTGCCAAGCCAGCAGGCTGGCGGGCGGTGGATAACGCTCAAAATGGCTCTTCAGGCCGCCAAAAATAGCCTCGGCAACCCCCTGCTGGTGTACAGGATCGCGTAAGCGTCGCTCTTCTTCCGGGTTGGATATAAAGCCCGTTTCAATCAGCAATGACGGTATATCGGGCGACTTGAGCACCATGAAGCCAGCCTGCTCAACCCGGGACTTATGCAACCGGTTCACCCGGCCCAGTTGGTCAAGCACCTGACCGCCGATTGACAGGGAATCGTTGAGCGTCGCTGTCATGGTTAAATCCAGCAATACGCCCCGCAACACCTGATCTTTATCGCGTAGAGACAGGTTGCCATCCACCCCACCAATCAGGTCGGAGCGGTTTTCGCTGTCGGCCAGCCACTGCGCCGTTTCTGATGTTGCCCCGCGCTGGGAAAGCGCATATACCGAGCTTCCCTGTGGGCGTGGGCTGGTGAAGGCATCGGCGTGAATCGAGACAAAAAAGTCGGCTTTCTGTTCACGGGCAAGCTGGGTTCGCTGGCGCAGCCCAAGGTAATAGTCGCCGTCGCGAATCAACACCGCTTTAAAACCTTCAGTCGCATTGATGATATTGGCCAAGCGTTGACTAATATCGAGTACGACGTCTTTTTCACGGGTACCTGATGGACCGATTGCCCCTGGGTCTTCACCGCCATGGCCTGCATCCACGGCGATAATAATATCGCGCCTCGGGTGAGGCTTGGCCTGCTCGGACGAACGCGATGTCGGCTCAGTTGCCTGCTGATCACTGCCTGCTCGCACCTGGACACCCGCTCGTTGCGCTTGAATCTCCTGCTCGCGAATCATTGCCTCGATAGGGTCGATAGGGTTTTCCACGGCACTTTCGCCAGGATATTCCAGATCGACCACAAGCCGGTGCCCGTACTGGTCGTTGGGTGTCAGGGTAAAGTGGCGCGGCTCGACTTCACGATTGAGCTCAAGGACGACGCGTAATCCATTACCTTCTCGCGTACCGGTGCGCAACGCGCTGATGGCGCTGTCTTCAAGCGACAGGCTATCAGGGTCGGCTTCTAGCTGGCTGTTTTCCAGATCAATCACCAGACGTGCAGGGTCATCCAGAGAAAATACGTCAGCCGATGTTGCGCCCGAAAGGTCAAAAACCAGGCGCGCATGATCGGGCGCCGCCCAGAGCCTCATGCCCTCGACGGTGGCCGCCTGAAGCGACGTCCATAGACCCGCCGATATGACCGCTACAATACTCAGCGCCAACTGGCGCAATGCCAATACTTTCATCACCTTTGCATGGATACCCATCGCGCTTATGACCATTGAAATACACCGCCCTGCTGGGGACAGACAGACAAACGATCACCTAACTTGGCCAACACCTTTTCGCCGAAGTCGCTACCGGCACTTAGCCGGGCTCTACGCCCAGGCTCGTCAACTGCCAACTGCAGGCAAATATCCGCCGCTGGCAGCCAGCCCTCGCCACGGCTCGGCCATTCAATCAAGCACAGCGCGTCATCTGCCAATACGTCACGTCCGCCGATAAATTCGAGTTCCTCAGGGTCGGACAAGCGATATAGATCCAGATGATAAAGCCGCATGCTGGCCAATTCATAAGGTTCGATTAGCGTGTATGTAGGGCTTTTAACCGCCCCCTGATAGCCGTAAGCCCGCAATACACCGCGGGTCAGTGTCGTTTTCCCCGCTCCCAAGTCGCCTTCCAGATAAATACGCCCGCGTCCTTGCAATACGCTACCCAGGGCTTCACCGAAGGCTACCTGAGCTTGTTCATTATCCAGTTGCACCTGCATTTGGGCTGCCTTCACGGGTTAATTAATTCTCGCGCATAGGATGCCAGATCGCTCGCCAGCAAGCCACGCTCGCCGAACGCTGCCGCCGCTCGATCTGCCGCCAAGGCATGCACCAGGGTACCTAGCCAGGCACTGGTTTCGACATCGCCCCGCTGGGCAATTAGCGCGCCGAGCATCCCACTGAGCGCATCGCCCATGCCGCCACTGGCCATGCCAGGATTGCCGTAGGGACATACCATCAAGCCACCAGGGCCTGCCACCAGACTGCCCGCGCCTTTGAGTATCACCACGCCCCCCCGCGCACGCTGAAGCGCCTGAGCGGCGGCGGGCCGGTCAGCCTGAACGTCCTCCACCGAGCAGCCCAGTAAACGGGCTGCCTCACCCGGATGGGGGGTGAGCACCCAATCATCACGGCGTAAATCAGGCCAGTGACTGGCCAGCAAGGTTAACCCATCGGCATCCACGACCAGCGGCACAGTTGCCTGCAAGGCACTTTGCAGGATGGCCTGCCCCCATGCGGCCTGGCCAAGCCCGGGCCCAACCACCACGGCATCCGCCTGCTGAGGCAGCTCAATGGCCTCGGCACCACCCCGTACCGCATGTGCCATGACTTCCGGGCAGCGCACCAAACTGGCGGTAATATGCTCAGCAGCCGTTGCCAGACTGACTTTGCCTGCCCCCAGACGCGCCGCGGCCTGGGACGCCAGCAACGCGGCACCGCCAAAGCCAGGCGCGCCCCCCATGACCAATACATGACCCATACGACCTTTGTGACTGGTCCGCGAGCGCGGTCTGAACGCTTCGCTGAGCATGTCGTCGTCAAGGCGCCAGGCGGTGGGGGGAATATCAAAAAATGCCTGGGCCTTGACACTCAGCGGACGGAAGTCGATTTCGCCCGTGTAAGCAGGGGCTTCACCGGTGTGCAGGCCGATCTTGTCGCCGATAAATGTTACGGTGCAAGCGGCTTCCACCGCCACACCAAGTACCGCACCCGTATCGGCTGCCAGCCCTGACGGAATATCAATCGATAACACCGGCTGGGAGGCTGCGTTGATCAGCTCGATAGCTCGCTGATAGCGACCCGACACCTCGCCGTTCAAACCAGTCCCCAGCAGCGCATCGACAATCACTTCACCCGACAACACCGTCGCGGGGTGCCACTCCTCGCAACTCACTCCGGCTTGACTGGCGAGTTGCGCGGCACGAAAGGCATCGTCCTTCAGCTCATTCAACGGCTTCAGCGAAATGCGTTGGACCTTAAGCCCCGACTGCATCGCCAGGGCCGCCAGCACGTGGCCATCACCGCCATTATTACCGCTGCCACATAGCACCGTGACGCTACGTGCCTGGGGCCAACGGGAGCGGAAACTGTGCCAAGCACTCGATGCCGCGCGCTGCATCAAGGCAAACCCATCGATTCCTCCGGCAATGGTACGCCGATCCAGCTCGCGTACTTGAGCGGCTTTATAAAGAGGGCGTAACGTAGACGTTGTTAAGCGAGACACGATCTCTCCTTTCACATGTTGTGACGGCCAGCAATGCGTTAGCATAGCGCGGCTGACGCCTGACCGTTGAGTATCAACGCCCAATTTTCTCTGGCTTTTCTTTTTTTTGCGACGAAGCGGCGTTCCCCATGCTTTCAGACGATACCCTTGCCGATCTTGCAGAACTCATCAAAACCTGGGGGCGTGAGCTCGGCTTCCAGCAGGTAGGCATTACCGACACCCACCTGGAGGCCCATGAAGCGCACCTCAACACCTGGCTGGACAAAGGGTACCACGGTGAAATGGGCTTCATGGCCAAGCACGGCACTAAACGCACCCGCCCGGCGGAGCTAGAGCCCGGCACGCAGCGGGTCATCAGCGTGCGCATGGATTACCTGCCTGCCGAGGTAGAAAGCACCAAGGTCCTCGGCCAACCCCGTCGTGCCTATGTGTCGCGCTATGCCCTAGGCCGGGACTATCACAAACTGATGCGTAAGCGCCTGGCACAGTTAGCGAAGCAGATTGAGCACAAGGTCGGTGCGTTTGGCTACCGGGCCTTTGTCGATTCTGCACCGGTCATGGAACGGGCGCTGGCTCAGAAAGCCGGCCTGGGCTGGTTCGGCAAGAACGCCATGCTGCTCAACCCCAAGGCCGGCTCGCTGTTTTTCCTGGGCGAGCTGTACACTGACCTGCCACTACCTGTCGACGCCCCCTTTGAAGAAGAACACTGCGGCAGTTGCAACGCCTGTCGCACCGCCTGCCCAACAGGGGCCATCGTCGATGATAAAGTCGTCGATTCACGCAAGTGCATTTCGTATCTGACCATTGAACTCCACGGCGCCATTCCGGTGGAATATCGCCGCGCCATGGGCAACCGCATTTATGGCTGCGACGACTGCCAACTGGTATGCCCCTTCACACGCTTTACCCGCGCGACCCAGGAAGACGATTTCGCACCGCGCCATGATCTTGACCGCGCGTCGCTTGTTCGCCTTTTCACCTGGGGGGAAGAAGAATTTCTCGCCAAGACAGCCGGCAGTCCCATTCGGCGCATTGGCTACGAGCGCTGGCTACGCAATATCGCCGTGGGCCTGGGCAACGCGCCCTGGAGCGAAGCCGTCGAGGCCGCACTTTGGGCACGCAGAGCCTTTCCAAGCGAACTGGTACGTGAACACGTTGCCTGGGCACTCGAGGAGCAGCGTTTCAAGCGCGAAACGCGCATTGCCACCGCCGCTTCTTAGTTGTTACGTATATCTATTCCTCTTCGTCGCTCTGGGTCTCAAGACGCAAAAACGTGTTGCGATAATGGGAAAGTTCGGCAATCGACTCTTTAATATCGTCCATTGCCAGGTGGACATTTTGCTTCTTGAACCCGACAAGTGCGCCAGGGTTCCAGCGTTTGGCGAGCTCCTTCACGGTGGATACATCCAGGTTGCGGTAGTGGAAAAACGCCCATAGCGCGGGCATTTCACGCTCCAGAAAACGCCGGTCCTGGTGGATGCTGTTGCCGCACATGGGCGAGGAACCCGGGGTAACGTACTGGCGCAGGAAGTCCAGAGTCTGCTGCTCGGCGTCAGCCGTTTCCACCGTGCTGGCTTTCACGCGAGCGACCAACCCCGAATCACCGTGGGTCTTTTGATTCCAGTCATCCATCTGCGCCAGCAGGCTATCGGGCTGCTTGACGGCGATCACCGGCCCTTCCGCCACGACGTTCAAGTAGGCATCGGTCACCAGGGTGGCCACTTCGATAATGCGCTCCTTGTCAGGGTCCAGACCGGTCATCTCCAGATCAATCCAGACCAGCCGGTCATCACGCGGTGCATTATGTTCGCTCATTGTGCTCTCCAAAATGGTGGGTCATTCAAGTTACCCTGCGCCAGTTAACAGGTACAATAAACCCATTGTACCGAGCATCGGGTGGTCATGAGCAAACGTAAATTAAGCCGTCAACAGCGTTGGCGGGTCGAGAAGGTTCAGGCAGAGCGTGCCCAGCGCGCTGAAAAACGCGATACACAGGATGCCGAGAAGCTTGCCGCTGGCGAATACGGTGCCGAACAGCCGGGTCGCGTGATGGCGCATTTTGGGCGCACGCTAGAAGTGCGTAATGCCGATGGTGTGCCTGTGCGTTGCCACTTGCGTGCCAACCTGGAAGGATTGGTAACCGGTGACCGGGTCATCTGGCGGGCAGGCCAGGAAGGCTCCGGGGTGGTGGTGGCCCGCGACGAACGTGCAAGCGTCCTCAAGCGCCCTGATGCGCGCGGCCAGCTCAAACCAGTGGCCGCTAATATTGACCAGATACTCATCGTGTTTGCCGCCGAACCCGCCCCTCACCCCAATTTGATCGACCGTTACCTGGTCGCTGCCGAAGCCACTGGTATCGCACCGGTACTGGTGCTCAATAAAACCGATCTACTGCCGAACGATGGTGGCGAGTTGGGTCAGTTATTGGAACGCTACCGCGATTTGGGTTACACCGTGGTGCGCACGACCACCGCGACAGATTCAGGATGGGATGCGTTGCGCCGCCAGCTTGAAGGACGCACATCCGTATTCGTCGGCCAGAGCGGCGTAGGCAAGTCATCGCTGATTGATCTGCTGCTACCCGATGAAACCCTGCGCATCGGGGCGCTGTCCGAGGATTCACGTAAAGGCACCCATACGACGACAACGGCACGGCTTTATGCCATGCGCACGGATGAAGTCATTGACGGTGAATTGATCGACTCGCCCGGGATTCGTGAATTTGGCCTGATTCATCTTGATGAACAGGCGGTTACCGACGGTTTCATTGAGTTCCGGCCGTTTATCGGCCACTGTCGGTTTCGCGACTGCCGCCATCGTGCTGAGCCCGGTTGTGCTTTACTTGAAGCGGTCGAGGCAGGCAACATCCATCCAGAACGATTTGCCAGCTACAGGCGGATTGTTGATAGCCTGAACGCTGAACCCATAAGGAGTCGCCCATGAGCACCGAGAGTCATTCGTCTGAAACCAATGTGCTACCGCTGATTGTTGAGCCCGAGCAGCTTCAGGCGAACCTGGACGACCCTCAGCTGCTCATCATCGATGTGCCGGTAAACCCCGACAGTTATCGTCAGGGCCATGTGCCCGGCGCTATTTTCCTCGATTTTCGCTATTTGATGCGCGGTGAAGGGCCTGTTCCCAGTGACGTTCCCAGCGTTGAGGCGCTTTCGCGGCTGTTCAGCGCGCTCGGCCTTACCCGCGATACCCATGTCGTTGCCTACGACGACGAGGGCGGCGGCTGGGCGGCCCGACTACTTTGGACGCTGGAGCTGATCGGGCATACCCGATATTCCTATCTAAACGGCGGCATACACGCCTGGCGCGATGAAGGGCTTGAAGAAAGCACCGAGCCCTCGGCACCGACACCCAGCGATTATCGGGCCGAAATCCTTAACCCCCAGGCACTGATTACCTGCGACGAGATCAAACAGAAGCTCGACGATAAACAGTTTGCCATCTGGGATGCACGGTCGACCGCCGAATACGACGGCGAGAAGGGTAACAATAAGCACCTGGGACATATTCCGGGGGCAGTCAACATGGATTGGCTGAACGTCATGGATCGCCACCGGGCACTGCGCATTCGCGATTACGCCGAACTGGTTACCGAGCTGGATGCCCTCGGCCTGACCCCTGAAATGGAAATCGCCACCCACTGCCAGAGCCACCACCGCAGCAGCTTTACCTGGCTGGTCGGCAAGGCGCTGGGCTTCAATATGCGCGGCTATGCGGGCTCCTGGGGCGAATGGGGCAACCGCGACGACACGCCGATCGAGAAGTGAAGATATTATCGTGACCCTTTACCAAAAAGCCTTTTCGCTGATTCAGTACCCATTGCCCCACCACGCACTTTCGCGCCTGACCGGCCTGTTTGCACAGTGTGATAACCCCTGGGTGAAAAACACTCTGATCAACGCCTTTATCAAGCGCTTTAACGTGGATATGAGCCAGGCACTGGAACCTGAACCAACGGCCTACGCCACTTTCAACGACTTTTTTACTCGGGCGCTCAAGGCCGATGCCCGTCCGATTCACGAGGGTATCATCAGCCCTGCCGACGGCACCGTATCCCAGTATGGCCGCCTCCAGGCCGGCCAACTGGTGCAGGCCAAGGGGCATACCTACTCTGCGCAAACCCTGCTCGGCGGCGATACGGAACTGGCAGAAGAATTTCTCGGCGGCAGCTTTGCGACGGTGTATCTTTCGCCAAAGGACTACCACCGGGTGCATATGCCGGTCACCGGCACACTGCGGGAAATGATCTACGTCCCCGGGAGGCTGTTCTCTGTCAACCAGGCCACGGCCAACTATGTGCCGGGGCTATTCGCCCGTAACGAGCGCCTGGTGTGCATCTTTGATACCGAGCAGGGGCCGATGGCCATGGTGCTGGTGGGCGCCATGATCGTCGCGGCGATCGAAACCGTCTGGTCGGGACAGGTTACGCCACTTTCCGGCTATCCTCAGCGCATGCAGTTTGGCCAACCGATCACCCTGGAAAAAGGCGCTGAAATGGGGCGCTTCAAGCTCGGCTCCACGGTGGTGATGTGCTTTGCCAAACCGGTTAGTTTCACAGAGCGGCCCCTCGCCTCGATGGTCAGCATGGGAGAGTCGCTTGGATGTTATTGATGGTTCATCCCGGTGATAGTTAGCAATTGGGCGTCGAAAACGTCAGCACGTCTTCCAGGCGTGCTTTTCCAAGCGCCAGTTGAACCAGACGGTCAATGCCCAGCGCCACCCCTGCCCCATCCGGCATGCCATGCTCAAGGGCGTCCAGCAGCCGTTCATCCACGTCCACTTCGGGCAACCCCAAGCGGCGGCGCTCGGCGTTATCTTCAATAAAGCGGGCACGCTGCTCAGCCGCATCGGTCAGTTCATCGTAACCGTTGGCCAATTCCGTGCCGTTTAGATAAAGCTCAAAGCGTGAGGCAACCCACTCACCGTCCGTGTCTTGATGGCGGCGTGCCAGCGCCGCCTGGCTTGCCGGGTAATCCACCACCACACTTAGTTCGTTGCGCCCTAATTGCGGTTCGATCACCAGCCCCATCAACAAATCGAGGCACGTATCGCGCCCCTCGTTTGCCATCGCCCCGGCTGGCATCTGACCGCGCTCAGCCGCAAGCCTGCGCAATGCCTCAAGCGACGTCGTGAACGGGTCGACCGCTAGATAGGTATGAAACAGCTGACGATAGCGGTAATGCACCACCGGCCCATGAAAACTGGGCAGAATATTGGCGACCAGGGTGGTCGTTTCGTCGATCAGATCTGCCAAGGTGAATCCTGGGCGGTACCATTCCAGCATGGTGAATTCGAGGTTGTGACGAGCGCCCACTTCACCATCGCGGAAGCTTCTTGCCAGCTGAAAAATGGGTCCGCTACCCGCTGCAAGCAGTCGCTTCATATGAAATTCCGGCGAGGTTTGCAGCCACAGCTTACGCTGGCCTTTATCCGTACGCGCCATCGTTGAAAGCGAAACCAGGTGGACATCGGTACTCCCCCCCTGACCCAACACTGGCGTTTCCACCTCCAGCACATCGCGCGCAGCAAAAAAACGTCGCACGCTCGCCATTAAACGGGCTCGCTCACGCAGCGTCTCGATGGTGGCCGTCGGTCGCCAACTTTCTGTCATTGGCCTTACTCCCAAAAGACAAAGCCACGCCCTGTGGCGTGGCTGTCAATATATCGCGTTCCTGGCGCCTTTTTAGCAGCCTGTCGGGCTTGACCGATCGTCGCGAGAATCACGGATTTTGAGCCAAATTTATCGATCGATTGAGGCGAATAGCGAGCTATTTAACGAAATCGATCGAATAAAGTTGGCCAAAATACCGGGATTCGCAGTAGATCAGTGTTAAGTCCGACAGGCTGCTAGGCCCGCGAGACGTATTCTCCACTGCGCGTATCAATCTTGAGGACTTCCCCTTCATTGATAAACAGCGGCACACGCACTACGGCACCGGAAGACAAGGTGGCAGGCTTGGAACCGCCCTGGGCAGTATCGCCTTTCAACCCCGGGTCGGTTTCGACCACCTCAAGCTCGATGAAATTCGGCGGTGCTACGTGAATGGCGTTATCGTTCCACAAGGTAACGGTATAAGGCACCTGCTCCTTCAACCACTTTTCGGTCTCGCCGAGCGCTTTCTTTTCCACCGCATACTGTTCAAAGGAGCCGTCGGTTTTCATGAAGTACCACATTTCGCTATCGTTATAGAGATACTCCATCTCCAGTTCCATGACGTCGGCACCCTCTAACGAATCACCCGACTTAAAGGTCCGCTCCCCCACGCGACCGGTCATCAGGTTACGTAGCTTGACGCGATTAAAGGCTTGGCCCTTGCCCGGCTTGACCAGCTCGTTCTCTATGATCGAGCAAGGATCACCGTCGAGCATTACTTTCAAACCGCCCTTGAATTCGTTGGTAGAATAGTTCGCCATATTGCCTCTCAATGATGCATGTCAGTAACGTGATGAGCGAAGGACCGCTTCGACTCTAATGATATTGGTTCAATAAGTGCGCGCATGATAACCCGAAGGAGGGCTTTTTTGCAGGAGAACATCATTATCGCCGACAAGTGCCCCACGACCCAAATAGCGTCTTGGCAGCAGCAGCTCTCGCAGGCGATTCGCGACCCCGCCGTTCTTTGTCAACAGCTTGCGTTGAGCGATGAATGGTTGCCAGGTGCTCGAACGGGGCATCAACTCTTTGATATCTGTGTGCCCGCCGCCTATTTGTCGCGCATTACCCCCGGCGACCCTCATGATCCACTGCTGCGTCAGGTGCTACCGCTGGACGACGAGGCCCTGACACCGCCAAACTACGTCACGGATCCCCTCGAAGAGGCGGATCATCAGCCCGTCAAAGGGCTGATTCACAAGTATGCGGGCCGCGTGTTGCTGATCGCCAGCCCTAACTGTGCCATCAACTGCCGCTACTGCTTTCGCCGCCATTTCCCCTACAGCGAGAATTCGCCCTCCAGGGCTCAGTGGCAGGAAGCCCTCGACTACCTGCGCGCCGACACCTCCATTCACGAGGCGATTCTCTCAGGCGGTGATCCGCTTGCGGCCAATGACCGCCAACTGGCCTGGCTGGTCAAGCAGCTTGAAGGCATTTCACACCTGAAGCGGCTACGTATTCACACACGTCTGCCCGTGGTAATTCCCGACCGTGTTGATGATGCTCTGATTGGCTGGCTAGCCTCAACTCGCCTGCAAAAAGTCGTGGTGCTGCATATCAACCACGCCAACGAGATCGACCAGGCAGTGGTCGACGCCTGCGCGCGGCTTAAACAAGCCGGAGTAACGCTACTCAACCAGAGTGTCCTGCTACGGGGTATTAACGACGGCGTAACAACCCTAGCCACACTGTCGGAACGGCTATTTGAAGCAGGCATTCTGCCCTACTACTTGCACGTACTGGATCCCGTGCAGGGCGCTGCACATTTTGATGTCCCGGATGAAGAAGCCCGCAAGCTTGTAGCTTCACTTCGCGACCTGTTGCCGGGGTTCTTGATGCCACGCCTGGTGCGGGAAATTCCCGGCAAAGGGAGCAAAACGCCACTTTAAAAAGTTCATCCCGGCTAGATACTCATGCACCTCATTTCTAAAACAGTATACAAAGGTCTAAAAAACAATTTTCTGCTAAAGTTATAGGGCTAACGACTTCCGACATTGACTTAGCCTCAATGTTGGCTACCTCACTCATTAGGAGGCCAGCACATTATGTCGTCATCCCTCTCATCAAAATCGGGCGCTATCGTCCTTCTGATAGCCTCACTCGCCGGTCTTGCCGTCGCTCTGTATGCCTACTTCACCCCACTGACCGGGGTCACGGGAACACTCGGGGCACTGGTTGCCATCGTGGCCTGTATCGCGCTGGCAATATTGGCCCTACTTCTTGCTGCTGCAAGATGGCGTGGTGCGTCCGTTATCCTGCGGGTACTTATTCTGATAGGCCTCGGCGGGACATTTTTCGCCGCAATGCTGCTCCATCAGTGGTGGATCGGCGTTGCGATGGTCGTGGGCCTGATAGGCCTGGTTCTTGATCTTTTCCGCCCGGCGCGCCCTGCACGCCTCACCCATTCTTAAGGAGCTGCTCATGACGACTTTTTTATCCGCCACAAGCACTCCATTTAAACCCATTACATCTGGTTTAGGCGCGGTTACCGCTCTGACAATTTGCCTAACGCCAATGCCGCTAATGGCTCAGGAACCGTCAGTAGAGACGGAGCAGCCAACGGCTCAAGAGGCGCCAGGGGAGCAAGCATCAGCAGAGCAAGAGAACGCCTCACCGGAAGAAACGACTAACGCCGCCCCTATCCCCTTGGTACCCGGAGAGCCGATCTGGGATAGTTTCCACGGCCAGCTTAATGCCCAGAAATATAGCCCGCTTGATCAAATCAACGCTGATAACGTCGGCGAGTTGGAGAAAGCATGGGAAGTGCATACCGGCGATGTAGCAGATGGTACAGGCGATTTACCCGCGACGGTCTGGTCTGCCACCCCGGTGTTTGCCAACGATACGCTGTATATCGGCACTCCGTTCTACCGGATCCTGGCACTTGACCCCGCAAGCGGCGAAGAGAAATGGAGCTTCGATACTCAATCCTCCCTTGAAGCACTGACCCAGCCCGCCCTTAAGAACCGCGGTGTGGCTTATTGGGAAGCAGATGACCCCGAAGCGGGCGAGCCCTGCCAGAAAATCATTTACATGGGCACCATGGATGCGCAGCTCTTCGCGGTCGACGCCGATAGCGGCGAACAGTGCACCAACTTTGCCGATAACGGCGTGCTCGACGTCAATCAGTGGAACGATACCAATGACCGCTGGCCGTTATCACTTCTTCAGCCGCCGACCGTGGTGGGCGACCATCTGATTCTCGGCTGGGCAGGAAAGGACTGGGCCTACGAACAAGCCCCTCCCGGCACCGTCTACTCAATCAATGCCCGCACCGGCGAGCGCGAATGGACCTTTCAGGCGCTCAGCGATGAGACGCGCGAACAGAGCGGTACCGCCAACGTCTGGACGCATATGTCCGCCGATGAAGAGCTTGGTTTGGTTTATTTACCCGTCTCTTCACCATCGCCTAACTACTGGGGCGGTAACCGCACCGAAGAAGTACCTCTGGGCACATCGACCACCGCGTTGGATGTTGAGACTGGCGAGGTGGTCTGGTCGCGGCAGTGGGTTCACCATGACATCTGGGATTACGATATTAACGCCGCCCCCACGCTGATGGACATTACCGTTGATGGCGAGGAGAGCCCGGCGCTGATTCAGGCGACCAAAATGGGCTTTCTGTTTGTGGTCAACCGAGAAACCGGTGAAGACGTATGGCCGATTGAGGAGCGCCCAGTGCCCAGCGGCGACGGCAACGTCGAGGGTGAAGTCTACGCACCGACTCAACCTTTCCCGACCAAACCCGCTCCACTGTTAGATCAGTCCGAGAAACCCGACGTCTGGGCGCTGGCCGATGCGGTCAGCTTCGGGGAGTGCTCGGCGTTGTGGGACGATCTTAGTTATGAAGGCATGTACACCCCGCCCACTACCCAGGGCGAAGGCACGCTTGGCTACCCCATCAGTGCGGGTGGTGTTCAGTGGGGCGGCGTCGCTTTTGACCCGGAAAGCCAGACCGCGATCGTCAATACCTCGCATATTGTGCAGTACATCAAGCTTTATAATCGCGAGGATTATGAGGCAGCCAATAGGACATCGGGCAACGAGAGCGGCTTTGCCCCGCAGGAAGGTGCGCCCTACGGCATGCGGCTTGAGGTGGCGCTCAACCGGTTCGGCATGCCCTGCTGGGAGCCGCCTTTCGGTGAACTGGTCGCTCTCGATATGACGACCGGCGACGTGAAGTGGCGGACCCCGGTAGGTGCTTCACAGCAATATGGCTTCTTTATGCCCGAAAGCTGGGGCTCGCCCACCATTGGTGGACCAGCCGTTACGGCGGGCGACGTTATCTTTATCGGTGCCTCCATGGATGCCAAGGTGCGTGCCTACTCCCTGGAAACCGGCGAAGAGCTGTGGTCGTCTCAGACCGAAGCGCCTTCAGTCTCAAACCCGGCGGTGTATGAATACAAGGGGCGCGAATATGTCGCCTTTGTTTCAGGCGGTAACACCATCCTGAAAGATCAGGTGGGCGACCAAATTACGGTCTACGCCCTGCCGGAATAACGCTTGCGATTGACCCATAAAAAACCAACGGGGCGGCCTTAAGGCCGCCCCGCTTATGTTAAACCCCATCTCCTTAGTCAGTCTCCTCGGCTTGCCGTTGAGTCCGCTTGGCTAACGCATGGTTAGCTGTTCTAAAACATAACCGCATCAACGGCACTAACAGCCACAGCATAGGTGTAAGCAGCCAGCGATAAGCAAATCGCACCACTATCAGTACCGGTAGCAGCACGATTAGCCAGACAAGAAACTGCCCCAACCATACCGGCCAGCCAAGCCAGGTAGACAGGTTGGCACCGAGTGCGCTGACGAGGCTTGGGTGGCGAACCACCACATAGGCGGTACCTGCGACCACGACAACCTTGGCCATACGCGGTAGGCTCGCAAAACGCCCGCCTGAAGCAACCATCCCCTGGCGCAAGCCAGCCCGAGCGCCCTGGGCTTCCACGCTGCCCACCTGGGCAGCACGAGCGGCCTTGCCTGCCCGCAGCACCTTAACGGTGCTGGCCATGACCAGTAGATCGATACCCGCCCAGCCTAGATCGGCGGCGCCAATGGCGTCGCCCCGCCGCCACTGGCTTTCAAGATCACGCAGACCGCTGGTAAAGAAATCGCCAACCCCCGAGACCAGCCGCTCGCCTTGCAGCCACTCAACGTCTCCCTCGTCACCCACCACGAATTGATTGAGTAGCCCGTGACCATTGGTGTCGAGTAGCGCAATACCCATTTGCCCGCGGCGGTAGGGGGTAAGCTCGCTGGACACTGCCTCGGTTTCGTCGTTCCACAAGCGGCTAACTTGTTGGTAGCGCTCGTCAAACCAGTGTTGGGCACTTAACGTAGCAATATCGTTATCATGAAAGTAGTTGATAGGGAGAACCACGTCTGCCCCGTAACGGACCAATACGCTCTGGAATTTCGGCAAATGACCATAGTCGATGAGCACCCCTCGGGCCACATCACCATGGCGCATCAGCGCAAGATAGGCGCTCATCCAGAGCGCCTGATCATGTGAGTAGCTTAAGAAAGTCGCGTTGAGCGCCGGCGTTTCCTGCCGAAGTATTGACCCAATTGCAGGCAGCGCCCGCTGAGCTTCCAGGCGGACCAATTTGGACTCAAACGGCTCATGGGAAGCCACGGCTGATGCGACCCCGGCCACCACAATGGCGGCGAACACGATAAGCTGCCAGGGCCGCAACATTGCCTGTCTCATTCAATTGGACATCGGTGGATTAGGCCAACGACGCCGCCGTCACGTTTGCCGCTGCGGGTTGGGTCGAATGGTGGCGATTGATCGCGCTAAGCACGCCTTTCATCGAGGCGCTGGTAATGCTTTCGTCGTTACCGACACCGAATACCGCCTTGCCGTCGATGCGGACTTCCACATAGGCAATGGCCTCTGCATCGGCGCCCTGGCCACGGGAGTGCTCATGGTAGTCGATAATTTCCACATCATGCCCGGCAGCAGCCAGCGCTTTTACAAACGCTGCGAGCGGCCCGTTACCCTCGCCATTGAGCGTTTGACGCTCGCCATCCTGCTCGACCACGGCGTCCAGCGTTACTTTGGGGCTATCTGGCTCCGACGATAAACGATGGTTGACCAGCGCAAAGGGTGAACGTTGCTCCAGATACTCATCGGCAAAAGCCTGGTAAATCATCTGAGAGGTAATCTCTTTACCGGTCCGGTCGGCCACTTCCTGCACCACCTGGCTGAACTCGATGGAAAGCCGACGCGGCAGCTCGATACCGTGCTCCTGCTCCAGCAGGTACGACACCCCACCTTTACCGGACTGGCTGTTAACCCGAATCACCGCCTCGTAACTACGACCTACATCAAGCGGGTCGATAGGCAGATAGGGCACATCCCAAACCGCCTCGGGATTGGCGCGACGGTCAAGCATGCCTTTCTTGATCGCATCCTGGTGGGAACCGGAGAAAGCGGTAAACACCAAATCACCCACGTAAGGATGGCGTGGATGCACCGGCAACTGGTTGCAGTACTCCACTTCGCGCATGACCGGGGTGATATTGGAGAAATCGAGCTGCGGATGAACCCCTTGGGTGTACATGTTCATGGCGAGGGTGACGATATCGACGTTACCCGTGCGCTCACCATTGCCGAACAAGGTGCCTTCAACGCGGTCAGCTCCCGCCATCAGCGTCAACTCAGCGGCAGCCACACCGGTACCCCGGTCATTATGGGGATGCACGCTGACAATCAAATGGTCACGATTTTTGACGTTGCGGCAGAACCACTCGATCTGGTCCGCGTAGTTATTCGGCGTGGCGACTTCAACCGTTGCCGGCAGGTTGACGATCATCCGGTTGTCGGCGCTGGGCCCGAAGGTTTCCATGACCGCTTCGACAATTTCGACGGCAAAATCCATCTCTGTCGTGGTAAAGAGCTCGGGCGAGTACTGGAAGGTCCAGTTGGTTTCAGGCGCTGCCTTCATTTGGTCGCGAATTTGCGCCGTGGCCTCGGTGGCAATATTCACGCATTCGGCTTTATCCACGTTGAACACCACACGGCGGAACATCGGATCGGTGGCGTTGTAAACGTGCACGATCGCGTTTTTGGCGCCTTTCAAGGCTTCGAAGGTGCGCTCAATCAAGTGCGGGCGCGCCTGGGTCAGCACTTGAATGGTCACATCTTCCGGGATCTTGTCTTGTTCGATCAGCGTGCGGACAAAGTCAAAATCAGTTTGCGAAGCTGAGGGAAAGCCGACTTCGATCTGTTTGAAGCCGACCTTCAGCAGCATGTCGAACAAGCGCTGCTTGCGCTCATGATCCATCGGATCAATCAGCGACTGATTGCCATCCCGCAGGTCAACACTGCACCAGATCGGCGGTGTTTCAATCCGCTGGCTGGGCCATTGGCGGTCAGGCAGGTCCACCGCAACAAACTGGCGGTATTTTTTGGCGGGATCAGACAACATCATGACGGTTCTCCTGGGCAAGTAGGGTGAAAGTATTCGATTGGATGGACGGCGGGCGTGCCAACGAAAAACGCCCCATCGCCAGTAAAGGCCATGGGGCGCAGATCATAAGGATTTGTCGGGCGCACGATTATAAAAGAGCGGCACCCTACAAATTGAATTGATTCAATAATTCCAGTGTTTGTAACCATGTCTACCTCACCACTAAGAAAACCAACGACAATGCCAGCAGCACTGCCCGACCCTGATATTCAGAGACGGGCGCTTAGTAGTCGTAGGTCTAGTGCAAAGGTGTTCATGGATGTATTCATACGTCTAGAAAATCAGTCTTGGCGGTTTTTGTCAATATCCGTGCGCGCATTGTCAGCCCTCTGCCCTGATAGGGCTGCCTCCATTCGGTCTAGCTGGCTGCGCATTTCACTGACTTCGTTGCGCAACGCGTGCGTCTCATCGACATCTTCTCCATTGGTCAAAACATCGAGCGCGGCGCTCTCTTTCTGCATGACGTCCAGTACGATGCCAATCATCATGTTGAGGAAAATAAACGCGGTCAGAAAGATAAACGTCAGGTAGTAAATCCAGCTCCAGGCATAAACCTCCTGGGTGGCATAAAGAATATCCGTCCAGTCTTCAAAGGTGGCGATACGAAACAACGTCAGCATCGAAATGGATATATTGCCCCACAAGAAGCTGTCGACGTCGGCAAACAGGAAGCTGCCAATGGCGGCGTAGATGTAGAAGATAATGAACATTAACAACACCACGTAGCCCATACGCGGAATAGACTTCACCAGGGCTGAAAGCAGCATCTGCAGCTCGGGAATCATCGAGACAAGGCGCAGCACGCGGAAAATACGCAGCAGTCGCGCCAGCAGGACCATCTCGGAGTCGTCCATGGGGATCAGGCTGGCGGTCACGATAACGAAATCAAAGACGTTCCATCCTCGTCTGAAAAAGCGTATCAGGCTTCCTTCAGCCGCTATCCTGATGAGGATCTCTACCAGGAAAAAAACCGTGATGGCCAGGTCGAGATAGAGAAGCCATTGTTCAAAGCGCGACGTCTCCTCTTCGTAGGTTTTAGCGCCGATCACCAGCGCGGAGATGACGATAATCGCGATCACAAAGGCTTCAAAAAATTTGTTCGAACGCAGGGTTTCGAAACGCTGCTGCCATGTGTCGAAAGGTTGATTCATAGGGTCAATTGGCTCGCTTGGGTGGACGGCGTCACTTTATACTAAAACTTCACAATGCCACTACAAGTGATATCCTCTTGTTTAATTTGCGGTCTCCGATGCCTCAGCCGACACGTTTACGATGGCGGGCCGTGGGCTTTTTTTTGATTTTTGCGCTGGATGACTCCCATGACACTGCTGTGGATAGCCTTACTACCGTTACTAGGCGTCTTGGTGCCGGCCCTCAACGCTCAACGCAGCCGCATGGTCTGCTCGTTGGCAACCGCCCTGCTGCCGGCTATTGCCCTGCTGCTAACCTTGATGCAGATACCCGCACTACTGGAAGGCGAAGCACTACGCTTCGCCGTTGGCTGGCTGCCAGAACTCAACCTGGAACTGGCACTACGCCTGGACGGCCTGTCGCTGCTGTTTAATATTTTAATCATGGGCATCGGGCTGTTGATACTGCTCTACGCTCACTTTTATCTGGCAAGTGACGAACCCGTCGGTCGTTTTTACGCCTTCCTGATGCTGTTCATGGCCTCCATGGTCGGTATTTCAATGTCCGACAACCTCATCCTGCTGTGGCTATTCTGGGAGCTCACCAGCCTTTCATCGTTTTTATTGATCGGCTTCTGGTCGCACCAATCGGATGCGCGTAAAGGCGCAAGAATGGCACTCACCGTGACGGGCGCTGGCGGCTTGGCGCTGTTGGCAGGGCTTCTGTTGCTGGGGGATATGGCAGGCAGTTTCAGCATGGGAGACGTTCTGGCCAGTAGCGACAGGATCATCGCCGACTCGCGTTATCCGCTGATGCTCGGCCTGGTTTTACTCGGTGCTTTTACCAAGTCAGCTCAGTTTCCGTTTCATTTTTGGCTCCCTCATGCGATGGCCGCTCCTACACCGGTTTCGGCCTACCTGCATTCGGCCACGATGGTGAAGGCCGGCATTTTCCTCATGGCAAGGCTACACCCGGCAATTGCCGACAGTGAGCTGTGGACCGTCGTTGTATCGCTCGTGGGCACCGCCACGCTGCTTTACGGGGCCTGGTTTGCGCTATTCAAAACCGACTTGAAAGGCATTCTGGCCTTTTCCACGGTCAGCCATTTGGGGCTGATCACGGTACTGTTGGGCATCGGCAGTCCAATGGCTGTCCTGGCGGCTCTTTTTCACATTCTCAATCATGCCACCTTCAAAGCGGCGCTGTTCATGAGCGCTGGCATTATTGACCACGAGACAGGAACACGTGAACTCAAGCAACTGGGTGGCCTGAAAAAAGCCATGCCGGTAACCGCACTGTTGACCACACTTGCCGCCGCCGCCATGGCGGGTGTGCCGCTGTTCAACGGCTTTCTTTCAAAAGAGATGTTCTTTACTGAAACCCTGAAAACCCCGGTACTGGGTGGCTTGAGCTGGTTACTGCCTGCCCTTGCCACGCTGGGGGGCATTCTCTCTGTGGCTTACTCGCTGCGCCTTGTACATGCGGTTTTCTTCAAGCCAGCCCGCGAGGCACCGCCTAAATCGCCCCACGAACCGCCACACCTGATGCGTTTACCCGTGGAAATTCTTGTAGTGCTGTGCGTCGTGATCGGTCTGCTGCCCGCCCTCACTGCCACACACCTGCTCGACCTTGCCACCCAAGCGGTACTCCAGCGTCCGCTGGATTTCAAACTGGCGATCTGGCATGGCGTCAACCTGCCACTGTTGATGAGTGTTGCGGCATTGTTGATCGGCACCGTCCTCTATTGGCGCCACAGAGACATGCGCCTGTTCACCCGACAGTTCGAAAGCGTTGATGCCCGGCGGGTGTTTGAGCGCTTTGTGGTAACGATGGGCTATCGTGCTGAACAACTCCTCACTGCATTCGAGGGTAATTCATTACAGCGCTACATGACGCTGTTGCTATCCGCTGCCTTTGTGATGGGGCTAATCGGCCTGGTCCAGGTCACCGATTTAACGGGGGCAGCGGGCAACCAGCCGATCGACGGCGTGGTCATTCTAGGCGCGGTAATGCTTATCTTTGGCGGCATCGCAACCGCGGCTACCCACCGGTACCGTTTGATTTCATTGCTCATGCTATCGATTGTTGGTTTATTTGTGGCCCTCACCTTTGCACGTTTTTCTGCGCCGGACTTAGCACTGACCCAGCTATCCGTGGAAGTGGTGACCATGATTCTGCTGATGCTGGCGTTGTTCTTCCTGCCGCAGAAAACACCTCAGGAATCAAGCCCGCTGCGCAACGTCCGCGATATTCTGCTGGCTGGGTCGCTGGGGCTGGTGATTGCCAGCCTCAACTATGCGGTATTGACCCGGGAAACGCTGTCGATCTCCAATTTTTTTGTCGAAAACAGCAAACCCGGCGGTGGAGGCTACAACGTGGTCAACGTCATCCTCGTCGACTTCCGGGGCTTCGATACGCTAGGCGAAATTACCGTGCTTGCCCTTGCAGGCCTTGCGATATTCAAGCTACTCAACCGCTTGCGCCTGTTTATGCCGCACAGTGATGGCGAAGGCCGGGTATGGTCACCGGACCGCTATCCGGCCATTTTGACCTCTGTTTCCATGACGATACTACCGCTGGCATTGCTGGTATCAGCGTTTATCTTCCTGCGTGGTCACAACCAGCCTGGCGGTGGCTTCATCGCCGGCTTGATTACTGCTGTTGCGTTGATTCTGCTGTATATGGCCCGAGGCGTGGAATGGGCGCAGGAACGCCTCGACTTCCCCTTCCAGCCCGTGGCCATCATGGGCGTCGCGGTCGCGACGCTGACAGGGCTTGGCAGTTGGCTATTCGGCTATCCGTTCCTGACATCGTCGTTTGGCTACTTCACCCTACCCGTTGTCGGTGAATTTGAGTTGGCGACGGCGCTACTTTTCGACCTGGGCGTTTATCTGGCAGTGGTCGGTGCCACGCTCATGATCCTCGCCAACCTGGGCAAAGTAACCACTGCCCATCGCCCAGTGACCGAAAAAACCGAAAAAAATGCTGAGACGTCCGCCACCCCCACCAGCAAGGAGCCTCGCTAATGGAACTGCTCTACGCGATGACCACTGGCGTGCTCACCGCCTCCGGACTTTACCTGACTCTGCGTGGGCGAACCTTCCCTGTGGTGGTCGGCCTGACCCTGCTCTCCTACGCCGTCAATTTATTTCTATTTTCGATGGGCGGGCTGACCACTGATGGCGCCGCACTGGTCAATGAAGGCAATGGCTTCGCTGACCCGCTTCCCCAGGCGCTGGTGCTAACGGCCATCGTGATCGGGTTTGCGATGACCGCCTTTGTGGTCATTCTGGCGATGCGCGCGCGAAGTGAAGTAGGGAATGACCACGTAGACGGCAAAAAGGAAGACCGCGAATGACCCAGCATTTGATTGTTTTACCTGTCGTTGTGCCATTAATCGCGGGTATCTTGTTACTCTACCAACGCCAGGGAATGGTTCGTTACAAACGCGTCGTCAGTGTGGTCGCAACGTTTGCGCTGCTCTTCGTTGCCATTGGACTGCTGAACCAAGCCGCCAGTGGAGAGGTTACCTATTACGCCCTCGGCGATTGGCAGCCTCCGTTTGGCATTGCGCTGGTGCTCGATCGTCTGTCGGCGCTCATGTTGCTGGTGACCGCCCTCCTGGCCGTCGGGGCTGTCGTCTTTGCCTGCGGCGGTGATGATGAAAAAGGCAGCAACTTTCATGGTCTCTTCCAATGGCAGTTGATGGGCATCAACGGTGCTTTTTTAACCGGAGACCTGTTTAACCTCTTCGTCTTCTTTGAAGTGCTGCTGCTGGCCTCCTATGCCCTGCTGCTCCACGGCGGCGGCAAGGCGCGCATTCAGTCCAGTGTTCATTACGTGGTACTCAATCTGGCGGGGTCTTCGCTGTTCCTGATTGGCGTGGGCATTCTCTACGGGGCAACCGGCACGCTGAACATGGCGGATATGGCCTCGCGTATGGCCGAACTGCCCGCTGAACGCGAAGGGTTGGTGGTGGCTGGTGCCTTGATGTTACTGGTGGTCTTTGGCCTCAAGGCAGCCATTTTACCGCTGTATTTCTGGTTGCCCCGTGCCTACGCGGCGGCCCCTGCACCGGTGGCCGCCCTGTTTGCGGTAATGACCAAGGTCGGCATCTATTCCATTTTGCGTGTCTACAGTCTCATCTTTGGCGACCAGGCAGGTAATCTGCAAGCCCTCGAGCAACCCTGGGTCTGGTGGCTCTCATTAGCGACGCTGGCCGCCGCGGGCATAGGCGTGCTGGCCGCTCGGGATTTGCGCCTGCTCATTGCCTATCTGGTGTTGATTTCCGTCGGCACACTGCTTGCGGGTGTCGGGATGCGCACGCCTGAAGCCACCTCGGCACTGCTTTACTACTTGATTCACACAACGCTGATTACCGGCGGCCTGTTCTTGTTGGCTGAGATGATCGGCCTGCAACGTGGCAAACCGGGTACGCGACTCGTCAAGGGTCGCCCCATGGTACAAGGCTCGGCACTGGCGCTGGCGTTCTTTATAGGGGCGATCGCGGTGGCTGGCTTACCCCCTCTCTCGGGCGCTTTCGGCAAAGCGCTGATGCTCAACGCCGCGGAAGGCAGCCAACGACTTTGGCTCTGGA
Source organism: Halomonas sp. 5021 (assembly GCF_036663435.1). Taxonomy (NCBI): domain Bacteria; kingdom Pseudomonadati; phylum Pseudomonadota; class Gammaproteobacteria; order Oceanospirillales; family Halomonadaceae; genus Halomonas; species Halomonas sp. 5021. The sequence continues at coordinate 74,534 of NZ_JAXOVU010000001.1, read as the reverse complement.
CACTCGTCTTGCTGGCAGGTCTGGCATCGCTCATTGCGCTCTCGCGTGCGGGTTCAACCCTGTTCTGGCGCAGTCATCGCGGCCATCTCAGTGGCCGTCCACTGCCCCGTTGCCAGTGGTTTGGCATGGCGTGGCTGTTAAGTAGCTCGCTACTGCTGGTCGTGTTTGCCGGCCCCGTTAGCGACTATACCCAGGCCGCCGCTAAGCAATTGGCTAACCCTAGCCTGGTAATCGATACGTTGATCAATGACGCTGGAGGCACCCAATGATTCGATCCCGCGCCTGGTTGCCGACCCCGGTTTTTTCATTGTTGCTGCTTTTCGTGTGGCTACTCCTGGTGCGCAGTGTGGCGCCCGGGCATATCGTATTGGGTGGCGCACTGGCCATTATCATCCCCTTGCTTACCAACCGCTTTTGGGATGCCCGACCGCGCATCAAAAAGCCGTTGCTGCTGTTGCGTTTTGTGCTGCGCGTGCTTGGCGACATCATCACCGCCAATTTTGAAGTGGCGTATCTGATCGCCAACCCATGGCGTAAATTAAATCCCCATTTTGTCGAATACCCTCTGATGCTTGAGGAGCGTTTCACCATTACACTGCTTGCCAGCACTATCAGCCTGACGCCGGGGACGGTCTCCGCCAACCTGCGTATGGACGGTAAATCGCTGCTTATTCATGCCCTCAACGAAACAGACGAAGAGGCACTGATCGAGCAGATTCGGGAGCGCTACGAACGCCCGCTCAAGGAGATTTACGAATGCTAAGCATCGCACTTTATATCACCCTGGCGTTGGTGGTGATGGCACTGCTGATGAACCTCTATCGGCTGACCATTGGTCCCGATTTGCCGGATCGAGTACTGGCGCTGGACACCATGTACGTCAACTCCATCGCGCTGATTGTACTACTCGGCCTGTGGCTGAACAGCAAGACCTATTTCGAGTCGGCGCTGCTCATCGCCATGCTGGGCTTTATCAGCACGGTAGCGGTGTGCAAATACATATTACGCGGGGACATTATCGAATGAACCCGGTCACCCTCTTGGCTATTATACAGGTACGCTTATGTCGCTTTGGGTAGAGGCGCTTATTTCATTATTGCTGATCACAGGCGGCGCTTTTGTATTCGTCGGCTCTCTGGGGATGGCGCATCTCCGCGATTTCTACATGCGCTTACACGGCCCCACCAAGGCAACGACTCTGGGTATCGGCTGCATGCTGGTGGCCTCCATGGCATACTTCTGGAGCGTTGACGGCAGACCCGATATTCAGGAGTTATTGATCACTCTGTTTTTATTTATTACTGCACCGGTCAGCGCTCACTTGCTCGCCAAAACGGGGCTGCACTTACGCCTGAAGCACATCGATATCACCCAGGGTAAACCCGTAGAGCTCCGCCCCGAGGAAGTCGGTAAAAAGCCGGTCCCTCACCCCGACAAAGGCCATGGCTGATCGATTTTGCCTTCTAAACCAAGCGCTGGCACCCTTCCCGGGTTGACGATATTGAGGTGAGGTAACTGTATGTGGAGCCTGTTAAGGCTATCGACATTATCGTTCGCAATGATAATGCTTGCGGGGTGTTCAGAGCCCAGAATTGATACCAGTTCAATGCCCGCCGCTGTTATATCCGTCGAAAAGGTGCGCGACTCACTGCCCCCTTACAAGCGCGACGAATTTGATCAGGCGCTGACCATTATGGCGATGTCATCGTTTAACGGTATCGATATTCTTAACCCAAGGCCGATGAACGCCGCGGAAATCGCCGAGTCGGCCAATGCTTACATGCATGGGCTGACGGGTGATGAAGCGATAGAGAAAGCCAATGAGTTATTGCGTAACCGCCGGGCACGGGAACGAAGTCAGGCGCTGGGCATTCTCTCCCGACTTGAAGAAAAGCAGGCTAATGCGGAGCATGACCGCGAACAACGGGCTCAGGTGACCCTCGACAGCGCCGATTTTTACATGAGCACAAGCCCCTATGGAGCGCTAGAGCCGGTTATTGAACTGGAGGTCACCAACGGCTCTGATCAACGTATCTCGGAACTGTCACTCAGAGGCGTTGTCGGCAGTCCTGGTCTCGAGACGCCCTGGGTCGATGAAGCGTTTTATTACGTGATTCCCGGCGGTTTAGCCCCTGGCGAAAGCGCCCAATGGAGTTTGGCGCCCAACCGTTTTGGCCCCTGGGGTAACCGCGAGATTCCCGATAATGCCCAGTTTGATGTCACCATCGAAGGCCTGCACGACGCCGAGGGCGACCCGCTTTGGGATACGCCCCCGCTTAGCGAGCAACAGCGAGAGAGACTCGATGAGTTGCGTGAGGAGTATGGCGACATGACCGCTCATTCCGGCGAGCATTAAGGGCCCTCTCAAGGGCCTTGACTTTATATCAGTCGATCAAATCTACGTCTGGGTAGCCTATAAGGTACAACACCGCATCAATATCGAGATGTGAAATGGCTTGGCGCGCCTGTGACCGCACCATGGGTTTGGCGCGGTAAGCAATGCCCAGGCCGGCTTTAGCGAGCATTTTGAGATCATTGGCGCCATCGCCCACCGCAATCGTCTGGTCGAGTGTCAAACCTTCACGCAGAGCAATGGTTTCCAGCAGTTCAGCCTTGCGGTCTGCGTCGACAATCGGCTCGCGCACCTCGCCGGTGACCTTGCCATTCTCGATCACCAGCTCGTTGGCATGGACCTCATCGAAGCCGAGTTTATGCTGTAGGTAGTCAGCAAAGTAAGTGAAACCACCGGAAAGGATGGCAGTGCGATACCCCAGGCGCTTCAGGTTGGCCATCAGCCGTTCGACGCCTTCCATCAAGGGTAGCTCGGCGGCGATCTCAGCCAACACGGACTCGTCCAGACCAGCCAGCTTGCTCATCCGCTCGCGGAAGCTTTGCTGAAAATCGAGCTCACCACGCATCGCCCGCTCGGTTACCTCGGCAACTTCACTGCCCACGCCATGACGATAGGCCAGCTCGTCAATCACTTCAGCCTTGATCAGCGTGGAGTCCATATCGAAGCACACCAGCCGAGGCTTAACCTGTTGTCGCAGGTTTTGCTGAACCGCAATATCCACGTTCAAGGTCTCGCTCAAAACCAGCGCGGCATGACGCAGGGCTTCAAGATCAACATCGGTACCACTCAAGTACAGCTCAAGGCAGTCGATGCGTTCGCCCTGCGCCACATCTGACAGCCGTCGGATGCTGTTTTCCTGCAGGTCAAACTGTACCCTCAAAGCGTCCACCTGGGACTGAATATCCGCGCTTAAACGCGGCGCTAACACGGTTAAAATTAAATCGCCGCTTGCCATCACTTAGTTCCTGTCATTGTTTAGTCCCCTGCCCCTATCCAATCAACCTTTTGGAAACCGCGTGGCAACTTGCTGCCCCGCCGACCTCGCTCGCCGCGATAATAGGCCAAATCATCGGTTTTCAGCGTGAGTTTTCGCTTACCGGCGTGCAGCTCCAGGACGTCGCTGTCTTTAATTACCGCAATGCTGCGCACGAATTCCTCGCGGCGTGCGGCACGCGGACCGGGGATATCCAGCATCTTGTTGCCTTTGCCCTTGGCCATTTCAGGCAACTGATCCAAGGGGAACAGCAATAGCCGACCTTCGTTGGAGACCGAAGCCACCCAAAGTTCTTCGCCCTCAGGCACTTCAACCGGTGCCATCACACTGCAGCCTTTAGGCAGGCTAAGCACCGCCTTACCTGCTTTATTTTTACCGGTGAGCGCTTCCAAACGGGCAATAAAGCCGTAGCCGCCGTCGCTTGCCAGGACAAAACGCCGCTCGGCAGGTGCCAGCATCAAACCGGCCATACGGGCCCCGGCCGACACATTCGCGCGCCCGGTGACTGGCTCTCCCTGCCCCCTCGCACTGGGCAGGTTATGGGCACTGAGCGTATAGGCACGCCCGGTATCATCCAGCAGCACCAAGGGTTGGTTGGTTTTGCCTCGTGCAGCCAACTGGAAACGGTCGCCCGCTTTATAGGAAAGCCCTTCGGGGTCGATATCATGGCCCTTGGCAGACCGAATCCAGCCCTTCTCTGACAGCACGACGGTGATCGGATCAGCCCCGAGAAGTTCGACTTCGGACAACGCCTTGGCGTCGGCCCTGGCGACCAGTGGCGAGCGGCGTTCATCGCCATGCTCTTTACCCGCCGCGCGAATCTCTTTTTCGATCAGCGTGGTCAGCTTGGCTTCACTGCCCAGCAGGCCCTGTAGGTATTTGCGTTCTTTTTCCAGATCATCCTGCTCGCCGCGGATTTTCATCTCTTCAAGCTTGGCAAGATGACGCAGGCGCAATTCCAGAATTGCTTCCGCCTGTCGTTCAGAGAGGCCAAAGGCCGCTACCAATGCAGGCTTGGGCTCATCTTCCTCTCGAATAATGCGAATCACCTCATCGATATTCAGGTAGGCGGTGAGCAGGCCTTCCAGAATATGCAGGCGGTCTTCCACCTTACCCAGGCGGTGCTCAAGTCGGCGGCGCACCGTCCCACGACGAAAGCGCAGCCATTCGCCCAGCATCTCGGGCAGCGGCATCACCCTTGGGCGGCCATCCAGACCGATCACGTTCATGTTAACCCGCACGTTCTTTTCCAGGTCCGTGGTGGCAAACAGGTGGTCCATCAACGACTCAACGTCAATGCGATTGGAACGCGGCTCAATCACCAGACGAGTGGGTTCTTCGTGGGTCGATTCATCGCGCAGATCGGCCACCATGGGCAGCTTTTTGGCCTGCATCTGGGCAGCAATCTGTTCCAGCACCTTGGCGCCGCTGACCTGATACGGCAAGGAGGTAATTACAATGTTGGGGCCTTCCCGCTCGTAGCGAGCGCGCAACTTGACCGAACCACGACCGGATTCGTAGAGCTTCCGCAGGTCTTCTTTGGGCGTAATAATTTCCGCATCAGTCGGGAAGTCCGGCGCGGGAATGAAGTCCATCAGATCTGTCGTCGTGGCCTGCGGATTGCGTAACAGGTGACAGGTGGCATCCACGACCTCAGACACGTTGTGCGGCGGAATATCGGTCGCCATACCCACCGCAATCCCGGTGCCGCCATTGAGCAGCACATGCGGCAAGCGCGCGGGCAGCACCAGCGGCTCCTGCATGGTACCGTCAAAGTTGGGCACCCAGTCGACAGTTCCCTGGCCCAGCTCGCTGAGCAGCACTTCGGCAAACTTGGATAGCTTGGCTTCGGTGTAGCGCATGGCGGCAAACGATTTCGGATCGTCAGGACTCCCCCAGTTGCCCTGACCGTCCACCAGCGGATAGCGATAGCTGAAAGGCTGTGCCATCAGCACCATGGCTTCATAGCAGGCACTGTCACCGTGGGGGTGAAACTTACCCAACACGTCGCCGACGGTGCGCGCCGACTTCTTGTACTTGGCGTTGGCATGCAGCGCCAGCTCGCGCATGGCATAGATAATCCGCCGCTGCACGGGTTTCATGCCATCACCAATGTTGGGCAGTGCACGGTCGAGAATCACGTACATCGAGTAGTCGAGGTACGCTTTTTCGGTGTAATCGCGCAAGGACAAGCGCTCGACGTCGCCTTCCGCTACCTGAATATCCATGGGGTATTCATCCTTTCCTGACAAGCAAAGCCGCCCCGACGGGAGCGGCTATTCCTGCTACACATTGATACTCAATGCGTTAGTAGTTGCTTACGTCATATCAATAACGTCACTGAGGCCCCGAAAGCGGTACCGCTTCCGGGGAGCGTTGATTATCGCGCTGAAAATCATCAAGTAAACTCTTCAGGCGCTGTGCCTGAACAGAAAGTTCGTTGGCCGCTCCTGACGCTTGGCTCACAAGCCCTGCGTTCTGCTGGGTAACCGTGTCCATTTGCGAGACAGCACGATTGATTTCATCAATGCCGTTCGTCTGTTCGCTGGACGCTTGACTGATTTCTGCGATGCGTTCGGCGATTTCTTCAATCGCCGAAACAATTTCCTGCATTGCACCTTCTGCATCACGAGCATAACCGCTACCGGTTTCAATTTGTTGGGACGTGGTCTTGATCAACTCATTGATGTCGCGAGCGGATGTAGCGCTTCTGGAAGCCAGTTCGCGAACTTCACTGGCGACGACCGCAAAACCTCGCCCGTGCTCACCCGCCCGGGCAGCTTCAACGGAGGCATTGAGTGCCAAAATATTGGTTTGAAACGCAATATTTTCAATGACATCGACAATTGAAGAAACCTCTCCCGAGCTTTCATTGATCGCCTCCATCGACTGAGCTAAACGCGCGACCTGTTCGCCACCCCGCCTGACTTTTTCAGTCGCGTCAGTGACGCGCTGATCGGCTTCGTTGGCATTATCAGCGTTGCGCTTAACGGTTGTCGCCATTTCCTCCATTGTGGAAGAAGTTTCCTGAAGCGATGCGGCCTGTTGCTCGGTCCGACTGGACAATTCTGTGTTGCCGGAGGCAATTTCCGTCGCTTCACTGGCAATCACGTCGGATACCTGGCTCACGTCCTCAAACAGGTGTCGTAATTTTTCAGCATAACGGTTCACTGCACTGCGCAACTCGCCAATTTCATCATTACGATAAATCGTCAGTTCTCGACTTGAGCCGCCTTGGCCGAGTTGGTCAATCTGCTCGGTGGTGCTGTGGATTTGACGCAAAAGTATACGTCCACCCCACCAGCCTAACGCCAGCAGCAGGGCCAAAAGGGGAAGGATTACCACCATCAGATCACGCGTCAATGTCTGTGCCAGTGCCGTCACTTTTTCTTGAGGCGTCATGAGACCCAATGTCCAGCCCGTGTCCTGCATATCGAACAAACGAACCGAGGCAGGCTTATCCAGAACGCCTGCTGTTTCCACCTGGACATTTTGACTGCCTGATTCGACAGCCTCGACCACTGGTGAAAGCCAGGGCATATCGCTGGTCAGATCGTCTAACCCTTGCATATCAGCCGTCGCCAGATCCGCACCAGGAAAGTGAATGACCTTGCCTGCTCTATCAAGCACGAAGGCATAGCCCCCGGTTGTGCCACCATTCTCGGCCAGAAATTCGGCGATGCCTTCCAGTTGCATATCGATGGTCGCGACCCCGGCGAACTCATCGTCAAGGTAGTAGGGCACGCTACAGGTTACCATCGCCACCCCGGTAGTTGCGTCGCGATAAGCCGTTGACCAGATACACTGACCTGGCTCGGCATCGCGGGCATTCTGATACCAGGCCTCCTCATGGTAAGGCGCCATATCATCAGCATTATAATCATCCAGGAACTCAATCTCACCTTCAGCATTTCTCGCCCAGAAGAAGCTGAATCGCTCGACCCCGTCTTCAAACGCACCCGGCTCCGGCCAGATACCACCCCCGGCAATGGCTGTATTGCCGCTGTCGTCGACAACCCGTGGGAAGGCTTGACGAAACAACGATTCCTCGCGAGGTAATGACTCTGCGAGCGAGGCAAGACTCGCTGTATTACCTTCCACGCGGGCTAGCTGTGCATTCATTGCGTTGACAATGGATTCACCTGTTCGGTCAACAAGCAATTGGCTTGCCTCTATAACCTGCGGTTGGCCGCGCCATGCCATGACGGCGTAAATACTTGCTGCCATGAGTAGCATGAGAGCAAACGCCGCCAGTGTTAACTGCCTCGAAATGGTATTAAACAAGGACATTCCCCTTTAGTGATGTAAGTGATACTGACTGGCGTACTTTTTTTCAGGTACGCTCTTTATTCACTATCGGCTAATTAATGCCCAACCTTAGCTATTTAATACCAATGCAGGGTTGACACCGTCACTAGACCTCGACGTCAGCAAGGTTGCCGTAATCTTCCAGCCATTTCTTGCGATCGCCGGCACGCTTTTTGGCCAGCAGCATATCCATCATTTCCAGCGTGCCATCCCCTTCATCGAGGGTAAGCTGAACCAGACGGCGGGTTTCCACCGCCATGGTGGTTTCGCGCAGTTGCAGCGGGCTCATTTCGCCCAAGCCTTTAAAACGCTGAACGTTCGGAGTACCACGCTTTTGTGCCAGCTGTTTTAGGATCGCGGCTTTTTCGCTTTCGTCGAGGGCGTAGTGAACCTCTTTTCCCAGGTCAATACGGTAAAGCGGCGGCATGGCCACATAGACGTGGCCCGCGTCCACCAGACTGGGGAAGTGCTTGACGAACAGCGCGCAAAGCAGCGTGGCAATATGCAGGCCGTCGGAGTCGGCGTCGGCGAGAATACAGATTTTGTGGTAGCGCAATTTTTCCAGGTCAGCGCTGCCCGGGTCGGCGCCAATCGCCACCGCGATATCGTGAACTTCCTGCGAGCCGAAGATATCGTGGGTCTCGACTTCCCAGGTGTTAAGGATTTTGCCACGCAGCGGCATTATGGCCTGGGTCTCGCGGTTACGCGCCTGCTTGGCGCTGCCCCCGGCGGAGTCACCCTCGACCAGGAACAGCTCGCTCTGAGCGGGGTCCTGCCCCGAGCAATCTGCCAGCTTGCCGGGCAGGGCCGGGCCCGATGTCACTTTCTTGCGCGCCACCTTCTTGGCTTTTTTCTGGCGGCGCTGGGCGGCGCTAATCACCAGCTCGGCAAGGGCTTCGCCCTGGTCGACATGGTGGTTGAGCCATAGCGAAAAGGCGTCCTTGAGCACCCCTGACACAAAGCCCGCGATGGTTCGCGACGAAAGCCGCTCTTTGGTTTGCCCGGCAAACTGGGGATCCAGCATCTTGACCGAAAGCACAAAGGAGGCGCGCTCCCACAAGTCATCAGCGGTGAGCTTGATGCCACGGGGTAGTAGGCTACGGTACTCACAGAACTCGCGCAGTGCTTCGAGCAAACCCGAGCGAAACCCGTTCACGTGGGTGCCGCCTTGCGGGGTGGGGATCAAGTTAACATAGCTTTCCAATAGCGCGTCGCCGCCCTCGGGCAACCATTGGATAGCCCAGTCCACGCCGTTTTCATCGTCGTTGAAGTGACCGATAAAGGGCTCGGCTGGCACCACTTCATAACCATCGGTGGCTTCTGCCAGGTAGTCGCGAAGCCCATCGGCGTAGGCCCACTCGGTTTTGGTGCCGTCGGGCTCAATCAGGGTAACGGCAAGCCCTGGGCAAAGTACCGCCTTGGCCCGCAACAGGTGTTTCAGTTTGCCCAATGCCAGTTTAGGGCTATCGAAGTAGCTTTCATCCGGCCAGAAACGCACAAGGGTACCGCTGGCACGCTTGGCCGCTTTGCCAATTTCGCGCAGTTCTTCGACCTTTTCCCCGAACTCGAACGCCATGGCATGGCGCGCACCGTTGCGCGTGACTTCGACATCCAGGCGCCGCGACAGCGCATTAACGACCGACACGCCGACGCCGTGCAGGCCACCGGAAAAACGGTAGCTGTCCGATGAGAACTTGCCGCCTGAGTGCAGTTTGGTAAAGATCAGCTCGACGCCCGACACGCCGTGCTCGGGGTGCATATCGATCGGCATTCCGCGGCCGTTATCCTGCACCTCGATCGCACCGTCGCTATGCAGCACGACGCTGATAGCTGAGGCGTGGCCCGCCAGCGCTTCATCGACGCTGTTATCGATCACTTCCTGAGCAAGGTGGTTGGGCCGCGAGGTGTCGGTATACATACCGGGACGCTTTCGTACCGGCTCGAGCCCCGAGAGGACTTCGATGGAACTCGCGCCGTACTGGGAGGCATCAAACTGGGTCATGTAACGTCGATTCCTGAAGGGTCATGCACGTATGAATGCTTTCAAAGGGATACAGGATAGCCGAAAAGCAAAATGCTGTATATCCAGCCATATTTATTACCAGGGAAGAGCGCCGGGGATAGGTCGTAGAGGAGGTCATTTGCCATGGCCGGAAAAATGATCCCTTCAATTCCGGCATTTCCGCCATCCATGGCGGTCAGATGGCAAATGTAGCGCCCAAGGATGGGTTCACAGCACCTCCTCGTAGACCTGTCACCGGCGCTAGCACCGGCTTAATTATCACTCCTGCTCAGCCGCCCAAAAGGCTTCAATCAAGCCGCGACTGGATGCATCCAGTCGCGACAGGTCACCCTGATGGTCGATAATTTTCCGGGTATCGGTGGCAATCTGCTTGCCTAGCTCCACGCCCCACTGGTCAAACGGATTGATATCCCAGATGACCGCCTGGACAAACACCTTATGCTCGTAGAGCGCAATCAGCGAACCCAGGGTTGCCGGGGTCAGCTTGTCCAGCAGCACCGTGGTCGACGGCTGATTTCCCCGATAGCGTTTATGCGCCGGGCGCGGGCCATCGTCATCAATCGCGTCGTCACCGAGCATCAGTACCCGCGATTGGGCAAAGCAATTGGCCAATGCCAGCCGATGCTGGGATTTCAGGTGGCGGCGGGTATCCGGGTCTTCCACCTCATCGTAACGCTTAAGCGGCGCGATAAAGTCGCATACAACCGGTTGGGTCCCCTGATGGAGCAGTTGATAGAACGCATGCTGGGCATTGGGCCCCAACTGCCCCCAAAGCACCGGACAGGTGGAATAATTGACCGCCTGCCCCTGACCGGTCACTGACTTACCGTTGGACTCCATCTCCAACTGCTCAAGGTAGGCAGCAAAATACTCCAGACGACCGTCATAAGGCAAAATCGAGTGAGCGCGAATATCCAGGAAGTTGACGTTCCAGATACCCGCCAGCCCGAGCAGAACCGGCACATTTTCAGCCAAAGGCGCCTCCTGAAAGTGACGGTCCATGGCATGGGCGCCGGCTAACAGCTCGCGGAAATTCTCCATGCCCACCACCAGCGCAATCGGCAGACCAATGGTCCCCCAAAGCGAATAACGTCCACCGACCCACTCCCAGAACATCAGTTGATGGTCGGGGGTGATACCCCATTCGCTCATTTTATCAGGGCTTGCCGACACACCGATAAAGTGCTGACGAATGATCAATTCGTCACTGACCGGATTGGCGCTGGGTAGCTCACCGTGCTTCGACAGCCGCCCTATCAGCCAGTCGCGGGCGGTATTGGCGTTGGACAGCGTATCAATGGTGGTAAACGACTTCGACGACAACACAAATAGCGTGGTTTCGGGGTTAAAGCGCGTCAGGTAATCGGCAAGCTGTGAGCCATCCATGGTCGAGGCGAAATGAACCTCCACTGGGTGAATATCATCAGGACGGTAGTCGGCCAGCGCGTGGGTGACCATCAGTGGCCCTAGATCGGACCCGCCGACCCCCAGATTCACCACGTGGCGGATCGGCTTGCCGGTGGCACCACGCCACTGGCCCGCATGTAGACGCTCTACCAAGCGCTCCATTTGCGACAGGCTTTCATGTACTGCCGTCGCTACGTCTTCCCCTTCCACGTCCAGGCTCGCCCCCGGCGGCAACCGCAGGGCCGTGTGCAAGGCCGGGCGGTTTTCGCTGATGTTGACACGCTTGCCGCTCAGCAGCGCCTCGATCGCCCCAGGCACCCCCGCCTCATCCGCCAGCGCCAGCAGATGCTCAAGGGTATCGTCGTCCCAGCGCTGCTTGGAAAGATCCAGGGTCAAGCCTGCCACCTCGCGTGTAAAGTGCGTCCAGCGGCCAGGGTCGTTGCCAAACAGGTTTTTCAGATGCACATGTTCCAGCGACTGGGCGTGCTGTTTCAGCGTTTGCCATGCGGGTAGCGAATCAGGGGTTGTGCGTGATGATGCAGCCATTTGCCCTCTCCTGTGGCATCGTTCCGTGCTGGGTCTGTTCTGGCTTACCAAGGGCGCGTAAACTACGCAACCTCATTAATAATCCTGGCTTGACCATGAGTGATGCATCTTACCGCGACGCTATCTTTTCGACACCCTTGGATAAAGTGGCAAGGTTCTCCTTTGACGAACAGGTGGTCGCGTGCTTTCCCGACATGATCCGCCGTTCGGTGCCCGGCTACGGGCAAATCCTCGGCATGCTGAGCCTGATCGCCCAGCGACATCTCCGCCACGGCGCCCACGTCTACGATCTGGGCTGTTCGCTGGGTGCTTCGGGGCTGGCACTTGCCGGCGCGCTGCCTGCCGACGCCTTTCGCTATACCGGAATCGATCTTTCCCCTGCCATGGTAAAACAGGCTCGGCAAACGTTTGCCGATGAGTGCGCCGACTATGTCATGCAGGTGGAAGAAGCTGATATTCGTACGCTTGAGTATGCGCCTTCGGGGATGATCATTCTCAACTTTACGCTGCAGTTTTTGCCGCCCGATGACCGCGATGCCCTCTTGAGTAGGCTGTTCGATGCGCTCGAGCCCGGAGGCGTGCTGATTCTATCGGAAAAGACTGTCGACGCCGACGAACGCGACAACGCCTGGCGGGTCGAGCGCTACCACGATTTCAAGCGCGCCAATGGCTACAGCGATTTGGAAATCAGCCAAAAGCGTACTGCCCTCGAGAACGTGCTGGTGCCGGACACCCTTGAAGTTCTTCATGACCGCCTGAAGCAAGCCGGCTTTCCGCGCTCGATGACCTGGTTCCAATACCTCAACTTCGCCTCCTTGATCGCCTTCAAGCCATGAGTATCTGGGTCGTCCTGACCGGGGCCGCGCTGGCGCTCTATGTAGCCACCGTTTGGTGGCACTCGCGCAAGCCCTTGCCATCCGGCCTGAGTGTCGAGGGCAAGTGGCGGTCGCCTGTTGCATCGCAGTTGCTTCTCGACGAAACCTTTGTCGATGCCGACGGCCAACGCCACTGCCGACAGCAGATTTTCGACGAGATGTTGCGCCTGATTGGCCAGGCCAAAAAGCTGGTGGTATTGGATATGTTCCAGTTCAACGACCCCGCCGACGACCGCCACGACTGCCATCGCCAGATTTCCGTGGCAATGCGTGACGCCCTGCTGAACCGCAAGCACCAGCGCCCTGATATCGAGATAGTGGTAATTACCGATCCTATCAACGCCGTCTACGGCGGGCTCGAGCTTAGCCACCATCAAGCACTTGAAGCGGCTGGCATCCGGGTCGCCACCACCGACCTAACGATCGGGCGTGACCCCAACCCAAGCTGGACCGCGCTTTGGCGGCTGAGCTTTCGCTGGCTGCGCCACTCGCCCCGGGCCGGCTGGCTACCCAACCCTATCGGCCAGGGCAAGGTCGGTCTTCGCAGTTACCTGAACCTGCTTAACCTCAACGCCAACCATCGTAAGACCCTGGTAGTGGACGAAGGTGATCGCTGGACCGCCGTGGTCAGCTCAGCCAACGCCGATGACGGCAGCAGCGACTACCGGGACGTGGCGCTGCGGGTCTCCGGCGATACCGCCATCGACCTGCTTGCCTCCGAGTGCGAAATTGCCGCCCTCAGCGGCGTCCCCATCGCCCACGTCCAGCCGACGGCAGCCACTAGCGACAAAAGTGGCGACACTCCGCGCCTACGCCTGCTTAGCGAAGGCGCCATCAAACGCGCTTCGCTGGCGATCATCGACGACGCCCACGCAGACGAGAGGCTCGATATCGAGATACTCTACCTCTCTCACCGTCGCGTGATCGCGGCCGTGGTCAGAGCCGCGGCAAGGGGCGTTAAGGTACGCGTGCTTCTCGACCCCAACCACCATGCCTTTGGCGTCTCCGGCAGCGGTATTCCCAACCGCCAGGCGGCCAACGACCTGATCAACGCCGACATCCAGCTACGCTGGAGTGATACCCACGGCGAGCAGGCGCATGGCAAAGTATTGCTGCGCCATGCTGGCAAGCGCCCCGCCCACCTGCTGCTGGGTTCGGCCAACTATACCCGGCGTAGCCTTAACGACCTCAACTTCGAAGCCAATCTCGAGTGGGTCGCCGACAGCGATGATGAGATTATCCACGAGGCCCGCGCAGCCTTCGAACGCCACTGGCATAATACCGACACCGAGCATTACAGCACCGGCCCCGAGGCTTACCTGGACGCCTCTCGTTGGCGCTACTGGCAGTATCGACTGATGGAAGCCAGCGGCTGGTGCACTTTTTAAGACAGCGAGACACCCATGCCCCACCCCCACCGCGAGCTCTACCACGCCTTTATTGACCAGGGTCTGGACACCTGGCTGGCACGTCTGCCCGAGCAATTGGCGCGCGGCCTCGACCGCAACCGCCACGGCGACTTGCCCGCCTGGGAAAAAGCCGTGGCCAAACTGCCCGCGCTGCCAAGCGAGCGGCGCGTCGACCTGAACAGCGACACCGTGACTGTCGACATTGACCTCACCGACAGCCAAAAGCGCCAGTGTTTCAACCTGCTGAGAAAGCTTGCACCCTGGCGGAAAGGCCCTTTTCAATTGGGTGGCATCCATATCGACACCGAATGGCGCTCCGACTGGAAGTGGCAGCGCGTGGCCCCCCACCTGGCACCGCTCGAATACCGCAAAGTGCTCGATGTGGGCGGAGGTAGCGGTTACCACGCCTGGCGGATGGCCGGGGCAGGTGCAGCTTTTGTGCTGGTCATTGACCCTTCACCGCGCTTTTACTGGCAGTTCCAGGCGGTACGCCATTTCGTGGGCGATGCAGACGGCGGCAGAACGCAGTTCTTACCGGTGGGCATCGAAGACGTACCGGAAAACCTGGGCTTTTTCGATACGGCCTTTTCCATGGGCGTGCTCTACCACCGCCCCGCGCCGCTGGAGCACATTCAGCAGCTAAAGGCCGCTTTGGCGCCTGGCGGCGAGTTGGTGCTGGAGACCCTGGTGGTGGAAGGCGATCAGCAGACGGTGTTTATGCCCGGCGAACGCTACGCCGCCATGCCCAACGTTTACTTCCTGCCCTCCTCCAAGGCGCTATGCCACTGGCTCGAGCGCTGCGGCTTTACCAATGTGCGCGTGGTGGATGAAGCAGTCACCACCCTTGACGAGCAGCGCTCCACCGACTGGATGACGTACCAGTCGCTGGCCGATTTCCTCGATCCAGACGACCGTACCCGCACCATCGAAGGCTACCCTGCTCCGCGCCGGGCGGTGATATTGGCGAATAAGCCGGGGTAACACCATTTACCTGCGCAAAATCACCAGCCAGCGGCCCAGGTTCATCACGCTGGCAAGCGACGCCGCTACATAGGTGAAGGCGCAGGCCGTCAGCACATGCCGGGCGCCGTGCATATCGTTGGGGGGCACATATTCCTTCAGTAGCGGCAGGGCCCGGTTGAAGCTGGCATCAAACTCGACGGGCAAGGTGACCAGATGCACCAGTGCCGCGGTGCCGAAGCTGATCACGGCCATGACGATGATCACCGCCAGCCCGCCCGGCAACCGAGTGAGTAGAAACAGAAACGGCGCCGCCATCATCAATATCGCGCCCAGTTTTTCAGCTTTTTGCGCCACTTTCACCAGACGACTGCGCGCCAATAGCGGCGCGTAACCTTGGTGATGCTGAATGGCGTGCCCAACTTCATGGGCGGCCACCGTGACGGCGGTCAGTGAACGTCCATCGTAATTATCCGGAGAAAGACGGACGCAGCGTGTTTCAGGGTCATAATGGTCACCGAATTCAGTGCGCTCGACACTCGCTCCCTCTATGCCCAGTCGGCGCAGCAAATGATCGGCAAGCTCGGCGCCGGTACCGGGATAGTCGTCACGTCCCCGAGTGTGGCGCTTGAGTACCCATTTGGCCCACAGGTTAGGCAGCACAAAAATCGCCAGGGCGAAGATAATCAGCACAACGAACATCATGGTTCCCAGCCCCCCAAAACGAATTGACATGACCTATTAAACATCTTTTCTACAGGACGTGACGACCGGGAAGGATGAAAGTGCCTATTTTATTCGCTGGCAGCCTCCTGATAGCTTGCGGCCACGTCACGCTTGACCGCCTGAAGTCCTCGCGCCGATATATAATCTTCCGCATGAGCATGCTCGGCGATCAGCACGCTATCGGCGGCCAGTACCAGCTGGCAGTCGGTGTCGGCCAGTTCGTTGCGTAAATGCTGGATAGCTTCTTCTCGAGCGGGGTCTTGATCAACACGGCGAATATAAATGGCCTTTATACGCCCAGGGTAATCGCGGACAACCTCACTATACACCTCAGGGTCATGCTGACCGCTGTCGCCTATCAAAATACAAGGCATGTCATCGAATAGCGCCAGCATATGATCGATCAGATCCCGCTTGTGTGCCTCCCCTCGCCTCGGCCAGGGATGGCGCCACGAAATACCCCATTCCCGCAAAAAAAGAATAGGGCCTACCGGAATGCGGTTGAGTTGAAAAAATGCTTCCAGCATTTCATAGATAGCCCAAGGCCCGCGGGAAACATACAGAATAGGCCGTTCGGCTTTATCGCTGGCACCGCGATGCAGCGCCTGATAGAGGGAAGCAACTCCAGGAAATGCAGTACGGCGGTGCGGCTTGCGCACAAACAGGCGGTACAGCATCTTGAGCTTTTCAGCCACGCCGGTGAACATCACGGTGTCATCAATATCACTGATCACCACCAAGTCTGCCTCGGGCGGCGGTACGTAAATTTCTACCTGGGTGTTAACGGGCCGCTGGCCTTCAGCCTGAACCTTTATGTCTGCAACATGCCAGGAAACATCGATAGGAAGAGGATGACTGATCGGCAGGTGGACATTGAAGTAGCCATCGCGGTCGGTCGTCACACACAGCTGATTTTCACCTAGGGAAAGTTCGATAGCCGCGCCGGAAAATCCGCGACGAAAGACACGCCTGGCGACGTCAGCTGTGTCGCGCAGCATGCCCCGCCTGGGAATGGCGCGGCCCAGGGCGGCCTGACGGAACACCCTGCCCATGACGAAGATTTCTCGTTGAGACCCGTAGCCACGATAGGGGTGAACCATCATGCCGCCGCGGCCAAGATCGCGTTTCATGGGCTTGGCAATCACATGGGTAAGCCGCTTAACGAAGCTTGACCACTGGCGAAACACCTTCATCAAGCGTGCTGGCCTGAATGACGTCCTTCTTGAAGTTCTTCCAGAAGCTTCGCATTAAAGTCATCAAGGTCTTTGGGCGTGCGACTGGTGACCAGACCGCTATCGACCACGACAGGCTCATCTACCCAGTTGGCACCCGCATTACGCAGATCCTGGGCGACGCTCGCCACCGAGGTCATGCGACGCCCTTCTACGACACCCGCATTAATCAGAATCCAGGGGGCATGGCAAATAGCCGCTACCGGCTTACCTGCCTGAAAGAACGCTTTCGCAAAATTCAGCGCATCATCATTGAGGCGTAGCGCATCAGGATTAAACAGACCGCCCGGCAGGACTAAGGCGTGATAGTCAGATTCGTTGACGTCAGCAAGGGCCACATCGGCATCATAGGTGTCTCCCCAATCAGTCTCGGCCCAGGCACGAATACCTTTCCCTTCAGGCGTGACTACATGCACCTCAACGCCATTTTTCTGAAGTGCCGCACGGGGAACGCTTAATTCGGATTCTTCAAAGCCATCGGTCGCCAGAATAGCAACGCGTTTTCCATTTAGTGCTTGACTCATCATGCTCTCCTTTTCGTGATGATTAGACGTTAACAACACCTAACCAGTGTGGCATCTGTTGTATAATCGTCAAGCCAAATACCCAATGCGCGGGGCGCTAGGCGTTGTACAGCACCTCGCCCATCTGACGAATGTCGTAGCCCCCAAGTGCCTTAGCACGCTGAGCAAACCGGGGCTGACGGGTAAACGCCAATAGCGCCTGCATGCTCGGCTCGAAGTAGCTGCGGCGATGCATCATTAAATCGAACTGCTCATCGTAAAGCGGGATAAAACCCAGTTGCTGACGCCGCGCCGCTGCTTCAACGCCGAGCCCGACATCCGCCTCCCCTTGCAGCACGCTCAGCGCCAAATCGTCTTCGTTCAGACTCGGGTGAGCCGCCCAATCAACCGACGTTGTCATGATGCCCGCTTTGCCGAGCAGGTAAGTTAACAACCGAGCGGCACCGGCACCGGGTTGGCGGTGAGCAACGCGTATCTTGGGGCGCGTCAGGTCGGCCACACTGTTAATCCCTAATGGATTCCCAGCGGGAATCAATAACCCCTGGCGCCGGATTGCCCAGCGCAACACAACCAAATCTTTTACGCCGCCCAACCCCAATAAATGCGGCTGGTTGTATTGACCGCTGTCAGGATCGAGCAAGTGCACCCCGGCAACCATGGCGCGACCCTCCAGCAGGCGACGAACGCCGTCGCCGCTGCCATGAAACAAGCTGGCCAAGTCGGAGCGACTTTCGCGGATGGCCCATTCCAGTAACGGATCCTGGCTACCGGCTACCACTGCAGGCGGCGGTTGGCGTTGGGCCTGATCCCCTTCCAGATGGTTGAGCACCCATAAATCAATCTGTTGGCGAGGAAAGAGCAATTTCCCCGTCACACGGCTACAAGGTATCTGACCCTGGCGCACCAGGTCGTAGACCTTGCGCTCCTTAAGCCGTAAATAGTCGGCCACTTCGCTGGTGGTTAAATAATTGACGCTCAACGGCAGACCCTCAGTGTTTTATGCTGCATATAGCTGCACCAATTTCAGCATAGGGTGCATCTTTGCATATTAACGATCATGCTGCCTACCTACACCACATCATGCTGACTATTGATTATGCCCGCTAGCGATAATGCTTTTTTAACCGCGCTACAGCTTATTCTGCACATGGATAGCGACCTGTTCGCGATTGTGTCGTTGTCGCTGCAGGTATCGCTTGTGGCCGTTGCGCTCGCCGCGCTTGTGGGCTTACCGCTGGGTGCCGCTCTGGCGCTTTGGCGCTTTCCCGGTCGCAACGGTGTGATTATCGTGTTGAACGCCTTGATGGGCCTCCCCCCCGTTGTCGCCGGGCTGTGTGTTTATCTGCTGCTCTCGCGCGCCGGACCACTGGGCGAATGGGGGCTACTGTTCAGCCCCACCGCCATGGTGGTGGCCCAATGGGTGTTAGTGCTACCGATTATTGCCTCTTTGACGCGCCAACAAATCGAGGCATTACACGGCGAATACGCCGAACAGCTCCAGTCACTGGGCTTATCCACCGCGAGAATGATGCCCACCCTGCTCTGGGACGCCCGCGTTGGGCTGGTCACCGTCATGCTGGCGGGGTTTGGGCGTGCCAGCGCTGAAGTCGGTGCGGTAATGATTGTGGGCGGCAATATCGAGGGTGTGACGCGGGTCATGACCACCAGCATCGTGCTGGAAACCAGCAAGGGCAATCTGCCTCTGGCACTCGGGCTGGGTATTATTCTA
Source organism: Halomonas sp. 5021 (assembly GCF_036663435.1). NCBI lineage: Bacteria > Pseudomonadati > Pseudomonadota > Gammaproteobacteria > Oceanospirillales > Halomonadaceae > Halomonas > Halomonas sp. 5021. The sequence continues at coordinate 55,448 of NZ_JAXOVU010000001.1, read as the reverse complement.
CTGGCATTGGTGACACTGATTAATGCGATGGCCCACCTGATGGGCGAAACGGCCAAGAGGCGCTTGGGATGAATGCACCAACGTCCATACTCGCGCCTATCGCCGACCTGCAGCTCGATAGCGTCAGCTTTGAACACCGCGGCCAATCGCTTTTGGCCCCCACCTCGCTGACACTGTCGGGGTGTCGTCGTACGGTCATCATGGGCCCAAACGGCGCGGGCAAGAGCCTGCTGATGCGCTTGGCTCACGGACTACTTACCCCAACGACTGGACGTATCTACTGGCAAGGCCCTACCCCGGTACAGGCGATGGTGTTCCAACGGCCGGTGCTGCTTCGCCGCTCAGCGATTGATAACCTCACCTACGTCCTGGGTATCCATAAAGTGCCCCGTGCCCAGCGTAAAGCGCGTGCCTATCAAGCGCTCGACACCTTCGGTTTAACCTCCCTCGCCCATCGTCCGGCCCGAGTACTCTCGGGTGGCGAGCAGCAGCGGCTTGCCCTGGCCCGCGCCTGGCTGCTCAACCCCGATGTGCTGTTTCTGGATGAAGCCACCTCGGCCCTGGACCCGGCAGCAATCAAAGCCGTGGAAGATGCCGTTATGGCGTTTCACGCAAGCGGCACCCGCATTGTGATGACGACTCATGACTTGCATCAGGCCAAACGCCTGGCCGATGACGTGGTGTTTTTACATAACGGTCAATTGAGGGAACACACCTCCACCGAGACATTTTTCTCCGCGCCTCGCTCGTCAGAGGGTCGCGCATTTATCCAGGGTGAGCTGGTTTGGTAACCCTGAGCATCTCGCAAAAAGAAGGAATCGTGACATGAAAAAGACAGCGATCATCACCAGCGCAAGCCTGCTAAGCCTGGCCTGGGGAGGTCTGGCGCTGGCCGATGACGACTACATCACACTGGCCTCCACCACGTCGACGGAAAATTCGGGGCTATTTGATGCCATCATTCCCCAGTTTACCGACAAGACCGATATTGATGTCCGGGTGGTGGCCGTAGGCACCGGCCAGGCGTTTGAAACCGCCCGGCGCGGCGACGCCGACAGCCTGCTGGTTCACGACACGGCAGGCGAGGAGCAGTTTGTCGCAGAGGGTTATGCCACCGAGCGCCTGAATGTCATGTACAACGACTTCGTGATCGTCGGCCCAAGCGATGATCCCGCCGACATTCAAAGCAGCGAGACCGTCGAAGAAGCCATGCAGCGCATTGCCGAAAGCGAGTCGGCCTTTGCCTCGCGGGGTGATGACAGCGGCACCAACCGTGCCGAGCTGCGTTTATGGGAAGACGCCGACGTTAACCCGCAAGGCGAGTGGTACCGCGAGCTGGGCAGCGGTATGGGGCCGACACTCAATACGGCAGCGGGCATGAACGCCTACACCCTCACTGACCGCGCTACCTGGGTGTCTTTTGAAAACCCGCAGGACTTGACCTTACTGTTTGAAGGCGATGAGGCGCTTTTTAATCAGTATGGCAGCTTGCTGATCTCGGAAGAGCGCCACCCTCACTTGAAGCATGACCTTGCCGCCCAGTGGCATGAATGGCTGGTCTCAGAAGAGGGCCAAGCCGCCATCGCTGATTACGAGGTCGATGGCCAACAGCTGTTTTTCCCCAACGCGGAATAACCTACCGACAAGTCATCGATAAAAAAGCCCCTCAGGCATGCTGCCAGAGGGGCTTCTATATAACCACATTGCTTATCTTACCCAGTTGATGCCAGGTAAAAACCTACAGCAGCTGGCGAATATCCTTGGCTTCCCAATGCGGAAAATGCTTACGCACCAGGGCGTTGAGATCGCGCTCAAACGCCGCCCAATCGGTTTTCTCTGGACCACTGCCTGACGCCTTGGCGACGCCACGGATCATCCCCGCACCGACGGTCACGTTGGTCAGCCGATCGACAATGATAAAGCTGCCGGTACCAGGGCTGCTGCGATAACTGTCAACAGGGATCGCCGCCGTCAATTCGACTTCGCAGCGGGCGATGGCATTCAAGCTCAGCGAATCCGCGGCGTGCTTTTCAAGGGTGTTCACGTCGATCTGGTAGTCAACCGCGCTGACTTGCCCTGACAGGTCCCGCGTGGCGAGCTTGAAGTCATACAGTTTGCCCGGCGCCAGCGCATCTTCATGCATCCAGACAATATCCGCTTCAAAAGCATTTGACAGCGGCAACTCTTCCTCGGCGCTGACGAGCCAGTCGCCCCGGGAAATATCGATTTCATCGTCCAGCGTAACGGTAATGGCCTGCCCCGGATACGCCGCCGTCAAGTCCCCCTCAAAGGTCACGATCCGCTCGACGCGCGAGGTTTTCCCCGAAGGCAGCACCTTCACGGCTTGGCCAGGGCGCAACACGCCCGCTGCCAAGGTGCCGCAATAGCCGCGAAAATCAAGGTTGGGCCGGTTAACATACTGCACCGGCAAACGCAGATCGGTAAGGTTCTGGTCATACGTGACCTCGACGCTTTCCAGCAGCTCAATCAGCGTTTTGCCTTCGTAGCCCGCGGTGTAATACCAGGGTGTCTGCTCGCTGGGATTGACGACGTTGTCGCCGTTGAGCGCCGACATCGGCACAAAGCGAATATCGGGGGCGTTCAGATTGGTGGCGAAAGCACGATATTCTTCGACGATTTCGTTAAAGCGCTGCTCGGAGAAATCGACCAGATCCATCTTGTTGACTGCAATGACCAGATGCTGGATACCCAGCAAATCGGCAATGAAGCTGTGGCGGCGGGTTTGCGTCTGCACGCCGTAGCGCGCGTCAATCAGGATCACCGCCAGGCTCGCGGTAGAGGCGCCGGTGGCCATGTTGCGGGTGTACTGCTCGTGTCCCGGGGTATCGGCGATAATGAACTTGCGCTTATCGGTGGAGAAAAACCGATACGCCACATCGATGGTAATGCCCTGCTCGCGCTCCGACTGCAGGCCATCGACCAGCAGCGCCAGATCAACGGTATCACCGGTGGTACCGCTGGTTTTGGACGCCTGGGTGATCGCCGCCAGTTGATCCTCAAAAATCATTTTGGAATCGTGCAGCATTCGGCCAATCAGCGTGGACTTGCCGTCATCGACACTGCCGCAGGTGATGAAGCGCAGCAGGTCCTTGTTTTCGTGTTCGTGCAGATATTGCTCGATGTTGTCGGCAATCAAGTTGGATTGGTGTGACATTAAAAGTACCCCTCACGCTTTTTCTTTTCCATCGAGCCGGCCTGGTCGTGGTCGATGGCGCGGCCGCTGCGTTCGCTGGTTTTGGTCAGCAGCATTTCCTGGATGACCTCGGGCAAGGTGGCGGCTTTGGATTCCACCGCGCCGGTGAGCGGGTAGCAGCCCAGGGTTCTGAAACGCACCCACTTTTCTTCCGGCACTTCGCCCGGCTCCAGCGGCATGCGGTCGTCGTCGACCATGATCTGCATGCCGTCACGCTCGACCACCGGGCGTGGGGCTGACAGGTACAACGGCACAATGGGGATCGATTCCAGATAGATGTACTGCCAGATATCCAACTCGGTCCAGTTGGAAAGCGGGAACACGCGAATCGATTCGCCCTTGTTGACCTTGGCGTTGTAGATATTCCACAGCTCCGGGCGCTGTTTTTTCGGGTCCCAGCGGTGGTATTTATCGCGGAAGGAGTAGACACGTTCCTTGGCACGGGACGCTTCTTCATCACGCCGGGCACCGCCAAAGGCGGCGTCAAACCCATGCTTGTCCAGCGCCTGCTTGAGCGCCTGGGTTTTCATGATGTCGGTGTACTTGGCACTGCCGTGGTCAAACGGGTTGATGTTCGCCGCACGACCTTCTTCGTTGGTGTGGACGATAAGCTCCATGCCCGCCTCTGCCGCCATGCGGTTGCGGAACTCGATCATCTCGCGGAATTTCCAGGTGGTGTCTATATGCATCAGCGGGAACGGGGGCGTGCCGGGGTAAAACGCCTTGCGCGCCAGGTGCAGCATCACTGAGGAATCTTTGCCGATGGAGTACATCATCACCGGATTGGAAAACTCGGCGGCGACTTCGCGAATGATATGGATCGATTCCGCTTCGAGCTGCTTCAAGTGCGTCATGCGCGCAGCACTAGGCGCACCGGGCATTTCAGGCCGCGACGCGGCTGAAAGATTGGAAAACTGGGACATGGCCGACTACCTCACAAAAACAAACCTGTGCACTGCGCAAAAGCTGAGCGCTAAGATGTGGGTAGGGTAACGTCTTGTCGATAATAACCCAAAAGAATTAATAACTATCTTTTTATTCTTTTACTGCCTATAAGATCAAAAAGCCGTTTTGACGGCTAAACCGTGACACGCTCGACCCGGGTTTCCCACTGCTGGTCGTGGAAATCAACGATGCGATAACCGGGGCGTGATGCCTCATCAATCATAAAGTGTTCTGCCCCAGGCATGAATTGATCGGCAATCGCCGGGCAGCCATAAACGGCAACATCATGTGTACCGGCTACATGGCGCTGGGTATATGTCTGATGGGCGTGACCAAACAGGATGACCTTGACCTGGGGAAACGCGCTGATGACCTCCCAGAACGCATCGCGGTCCTGCAAACCAATGGCATCCATCCAGGTCGCTCCCACCTCAACGGGAGGATGATGCATCGCGATCAAGGTCGGTCGGCGATCTCCTTCAAGCTTTGACGATAGCGTCGCCAAGGCGTCACGGCCCAGTTCACCATAGGGCTCCCCCTCAACCGGGGTGTGCAGCAGCAGTAGGCGCCAGGGCGGCAACGACACCTCATCGACCAGCGGATGTTCTGCTTGCATCAGCGCGGGCTGGTCGTGATTACCCGCCATCCAGGCCCACGGACAGGGCAACTGCGACATCGCCTCACTGGCCAGTGCATAAGAGGTCGCTGTTTCGTCCTGACTGACATCACCGGTCAACACCACGAAGTCGGGTCGCTCAGCGATGGCCGCCTGCAGCACCCGCTGTAGGTGATGCCAGGGCACTCCCGCGCGGGAACGCGCTTGTTTATCCGCGTACAGGTGGGCATCGGTGATTTGCACCAGGCGCATCAGGGAAGCTCCGGTACATCAACGGTGTGTCCATGTGCCAGGGCATGAGCCAGCCATTCGCCGAGAAAGCGATTCAACTGAAGCTTTTCATCCGGCTGGTGCATCCGCGCATTAGGGTAGCGGTAACGCCCTCTAAAGTGGCGCTCGCGCTGAAAATCGGTGACTTCTGCCATGCGGACGTCGTGGTAAAGATGCACACGCATGCGAGGCCCTTCCCACAAGGTATCCATCGGACTGCTTTGCGACACTTCCAACATGGTGGTGTAAGGGGCGTTTTGCAAAATCTTGAGTTGTAAAACACCGAAATCCTGGTCATCGCCGCGCAAGGCAATGTTGCGTTGCTGGTCGCCTTCCAGGTCACCCACCAGGCGAACCAGTCGCAAATAGTTGGCGCTGCACTCGGCTTGGAGCGTCTTCAAATCGGTGACATAAGCCATTTTCGCCATGCTCACTCCTCGTCGGTTTCGCCCTGCGGGGGTATTGGGCGGGAAGCGGCGCGTAAAGACGCCCGCTGGCCTGCCAGCCAATGCAGTGCAATCAAGCACATGGCGTTGTCGAGTCTTCCCTGGCCCAAGAGTTCCCATGCAGTGGGAAAAGACACCACATGGACGCGAATATCTTCATGTTCTTCAGCCAGGCCATGAACCCCGCCCACCCCCTGCGTATTGATCAAGCCGCAGAACAGTGTCACGCGTTCGTTACAGGCGCCTGGACTGGGGTAATAGGAGTGCAGTTTAGTCAATTGGCCCACATGACACCCGGCCTCTTCCAGAGATTCACGACGGGCAACATCTTCCAGTGACTCGTCCTGCTCGACGAGGCCGGCCACGAGCTCAAGCTTCCATGGCGTGTGCGGATCGTCAACGGCACCGGCACGGAACTGTTCAACCAACACCAGGTTATCGCGCGCGGGGTCGTAAAGCAGCACCCCCACGGCATCAAAGCGTTGATGGACCTCGCGACGCATGACGTCGCTCCACCCGCCTTCAAACAGGCGATGACGAAGCTCTAACGCCTCCAGGCGGAAAAAGCCCTGGTGCAGGGTTTCACGTTTATGCAGTTCAACATCTTCGCGGCCTAGCGGCGTGTTGAGCAGAGACGTGCTGGCGCTGGATGCCATAAGGCGCTCCCGGTGATAACAATTGTCCTATTATCAATGCTTGCCACCGGGAATGCCAATTTGTGGAAGGAGTTATAGTTCACCAAGCAACGCTTCGGCGTCACGGCGCAACGCTTCATCGGACTGTTGGCGACCCTCGCGGGCGGTGCCATTCAAGGCGCGCTGGGCATGCTCCCGAGCCGCCTGGGTATTGCCTTCTTCCTGGAGGAAGGTCGCGTAGTAATAGTTGACATCGATGCCGTCAGGACGAATCTGCAAGGCCCGCTGAAACATCTTGTCTGCCGTATCACTATCGCCAAAACCAATCAGCCCACCGGGTACGCGGTCGTATAGCGCCCCCAACGTCACATAGGCAGAGCCATTATTGCCTTGCGGATCGATCTCGACAGCACGTTCGAGGGTATTCCGGGCGTCTTTGGCAACGCCCAAAGCACCAAGACCACCTCGTTCACGGGCATAAGCGGCCAATACCACCCCTTTCCAGACCAACACGTCGGCTTCGTCGCTATGCTGCTCAGCAAGCTGTGTCACTTCGTCGGCCAGGCCACTGAGCGCTTCTTCCCGCTCACTTTCAGGCATCTCCGTTACCGTATGCTCCCAGCGGTTCTTAAGCGAGAACAGCTCGCTTTCATAAGCCACCGCGTTAAACGACGCGAGCGCCAGCGAACTGCTGAGCGCGGTCATTGCGAAATAGCGCATCAGGTTTGAATGAACCATTATCAACTCCTTAGCTTGTTGTTGTCGGATAACTGCCAGTCGGCAAAATAAGCCACCCGGACAATGTAACGAACGTTTGAATTAATCGCCAGTCGCAAATCATTCGACGCGACGTTTGGCCGTCCTGAGGCAAATCGCGTTAAAGTGGGGATCGCCTAACCAGAAGGGAGTTGGCAATGAAAGGCCGCAACATGACACGTTGGCGCGATCCGGCAAAAGACCCGCGCCAGGAACCTAAAAGCAACCTGATTACCGCTGAGGGTGCAGCACGCCTGAGAGGCATTCTGGACCATCTCTCGCGGGTAAAACGCCCGCAAATTTCGGCGAAAGTGGGCGAAGCGGCCGCCCAGGGTGATCGCAGTGAAAACGCCGATTACACCTACAACAAGAAGGAACTCAATCGCGTCATCGCCCGGATTCGATACCTCACCAAGCGTCTGGATGAGCTCCAGGTGGTCGACCGCCTGCCCGCCAACACGCAAAAAATATTTTTTGGCGCCTTTGTCAGCCTGGAAGACGAAGAAGGTGAAACGCTGTCTCTACGCATTGTTGGCCACGATGAAACCGATACGCAAAAACGCTGGATCAGTATCGATGCTCCCATGGCCAAGGCCTTGCTGGGCAAGGAAGTGGGCGAGGATATAACAGTGCTCACGCCCAACGGCGAGACGTTCTACACCGTGACAGCCATTGACTATGCCCCCGAACGGTAATTAATACTGCTGGGCGCGATAGACCCTGAAACGGCGATTATCCGCCAGGGTCTGGAACTGCCCAAATGCGTTCTGGAGCCGGTCCGGATAGGGCAAGAACGCATTGGCAACCAGCAATAATTGGCCCGCTGACGTCAAGTGGGTCGGCGCCTGACTGATCAGGCGCTGGCTTGGCCCATAGCTGACATCACGCTCCTGGTGAAAAGGCGGATTGCTGACGATAAGATCAAAGTGTTCGCCCTGCAAAGCACTGAATACATCACTTTGCAATACGCGGCCTTCGAGCCCGTTGACCCTCAGCGTTCGCTGGGTCGACTCAACCGCAAACGCACTGACATCCACCGCGGTGACCTGATGCCCGCGACGGGCTAGCCACGCGCTGATAATCCCGTCACCGCAGCCCATATCCAGCACGTGCAGAGGGTTGATGAGTGGTGTGCTGGGAAGTTCGCTCTCCAGGACGTTCAGGAGTAGCCGGGTGCCTTCGTCGACCTTGCCATGCCCGAATACGCCCGGGTGGCTGATCAGTGCCAGACCCAGCGCGTCGAAACGCGTCCAAACATCGTCCTTGGAAGCGAGCTTTACCGTGCGGGTGGCAAATAGCGAGCAGCGTCGGGCGTTATCCAGCTTGTCGCACTCCATGCCCCGCTCAGCGAGCAACTTGGGGACGCGCTTGATGCCTCCATTATGCTCACCGACAACCTCTACCGGCGTGTCACCTGGCAATACCTCACATAGCCACTCCAGCCACCAGATACCCAACTGATGGGCTTTGGGCCAGAACAGCACCACCTCGCCTGCCAGGTACTCAACATGCTCATCCACAAACGGGCTAAACGCTGATTTACCCCGAGCGCGCCAAGCGTCAAGCACAGCCAAGTCAGCGCTGACAACACCCGTTGATTGCTCAACCAACCAGGGATCCAACGGCGGACCGACTCCCCAGAGCGGCTCATCGCGCGCTGGCTGTCGTTCAAGCAGTTGGCAGGCAGGCGTTTGGGCACTCATTCGACGGTCTCCGGTTTGCTGAGGGTATAAAGCAAGTAGCGACCCAGGCGCCAGTGGGGGTCCTGTCGGCAGTAGCATTTTTCCAGCGCCAGCAGCGTGTCGCGCTCGCGTGGCGCTAACGCGGGCTGGCGTAAATAGTCCTGAAAGACTCGAATACCGGCTACCGACTCAACAACCAAGCCATTTTCCCCGCTCCACTGCACAACCTGGTCGTGGGTGATGGGCGAAATGGGCGTCAGTCGCTGGCCCCTGCCCTGACCCTCAAGCTGGTCGCTTAAGGCTTTTTGTAAGTTACCTTTCATGGCATTGGAAAAACGCAGCGCATCACGGTTAAACACCATGAGACTCAGTTGACCGCCTGGGGCGAGCAGGCTCGCCAGCGTTTGCATGGCCAAACGCGGCTCGCCGAGCCATTCCAGTACCGCGTGGCAGGCAATGAGTGGCCAGGGACCTGGGGCGTGCTGCCCAATCGTTTGCAGAGGCGCCTGCAGGTACTCAATCGCATCGCTGGGCAGCTCATTGGCATCACGATGCCAGTTTTTTGCATGGTCCAACATTTCGCCAGAGGGCTCTGCCATCGTGACCTTATGCCCTCGCTCTGCAAACCACGCAGTTTGCTGGCCCAGGCCACCGCCGATATCCAATACCGCCTGCTGCTGTAAATTCAGCATTTGCGGCAATAAATAGTCGAGCATCGCCAGGCGCAACTCGCCTCTGGGCGCCTGGTAGAGCGATCGTGAAAACTTGTCGACCAGGCCGTCGAAATAACGATCGCCCGCTTGGGTCAATTCATAATGTGGATGCATTCAATGGGCCGAGCGTTGTATCAAAGCCATGTAGTTTACCTTTCTGAAGAATATAACGCTTGTCACTCTAGGGGAGATGAGGAACGGGTTAATGTTATCAACTAATGTACGCGTATTGCCTTTCAAATCGAAAAGCCCTACTTTGGGAACGTTACCATTTATATCAATCCATTTTTATGCCTTCATCCCGAGCTACCCTCATCGAAGTTGCCAAATTGGCAGGCACCTCTAAAACCAGCGTTTCGCGCTATTTTGGCGAAGAGCATGACCGGCTATCGCCTTCCCTCAAAAGGCGCATCGCCCAGGCGGCAGGGACCCTTGGCTACCACCCGAATCAAATGGCACGCGGCTTAAAAGGGGGGCACTCGAAATTGATCGGAATGTTGGTCGCCGATATCCGCAATCCGTTTTCAGTAGCCATCACCCACGGTGTCGAGCAAGCTTGCCGCCAATACGGCTACTCGCTAGTCGTGTGTAATACCGACAATGACCCTGAGCAGGAGCGCCAGCATCTAGACCTGCTTGGCGCCTATCAAGTGGAAGGCTTGGTGGTGAATGCATCCGGCAGCCCCGAACACCAGCTGCATACCATTATGAGTCAGGGAACCCCTATTGTGCTGCTAGACCGCGACGTCGACCATGTGGAGGCGGAAGTGGTCGGGCTCGATAATCACCTGGCGGTTGATATGGCGCTCGAACACTTGTGCGCCCAGGGCTACCAAGCCGTACTGTATGTCAGCGAAGCGCCCGAACAATCAAGCACGCGTCAACGACGTTTGTCGCGTTTTCACCAAGCTGCCGAACTACGCGGGCTGCATCACGCGACATTACTGCTTACCACCGAAGATGGCACTGCATCGCAGCAAATGCTAAGCGACTTTTTAGCCGACCACCAACAGCACGCTTGTGCCGTTTTGTGTGGTAACGGTAATGCCACCCTAGCAGTGACTGCCCTTTTTCAGCAGTTGGGCTTAACACTTGGCAAGACAGGCTTGATGGGGATTGATGAACTCGATTGGTGCGCCTTAGTGCCTCCCGGCATCACCACCCTTGGCCAGCCCACCGATGCGATCGGCAAAGCGGCAATTGAATGTTTGATGCATCGCATTGCACCCCATATATCGGCAATGCCGACCACGGTGAGTTTTGCCCCTGGCCTGATTGAGCGGGGCTCCACCCTGCGCTAATTTCCAAGGCATCGCTAGAAAAGAGTCGCAAAAATGGTATCGTTCCCATTGAATGCTAAAAAACAGCCGAAAGAGAATATTGACCATGCCACACGCTATCGATAGCCCACCCGAAATTCTCACCTTTGGCGAGGCCATGGCCATGTTTGTAGCGGATACGCCGGGCGATTTATCCGCTATCGAGGGTTTCCACCGCCGTTTGGCCGGTGCCGACAACAATGTCGCCATCGGCCTCTCAAGACTGGGTTTTCAAGTGGGTTGGTTAAGCCGAGTGGGCACCGATAGCTTTGGGAAGTTTATTCAGGCGGCGTTAACCGCGGAAGGAATCGATGGCCGCTATATTCACGCCGATGCACAGCACCCCACCGGACTGCTCTTTAAAGAGCGCGCCCAGGACGGCGCCGACCCGCGAGTCGAATATTTCAGACGTGGCAGTGCTGCCAGTCACCTGACGGTTGACGACGCCCAGCATGTCGACTTTCAAGCACTTAACCACCTTCACGCAACGGGCATTACACCGGCGTTATCTGAAAGCGCCTGCCAGCTTAGCCATCATTTGATGGAACAGGCCCGCGCCCATGGTGCCAGTGTTTCCTTTGACCCTAATTTGCGACCGTCACTTTGGCCCAACGAAAACGTTATGCGATCGACCCTCAACGAACTCGCCGGCCGTGCCGACTGGGTACTACCAGGGCTTTCCGAGGGCCAGCTACTCACAGGGCAAAAGACGCCTTACGACATAGCAGGCTACTATCTGGATCAAGGTGCTTCGGCGGTGGTTATCAAACTGGGGCCGGAAGGCAGCTATTACCGAGGCAGCTTAGATGGGAAAGAGGAGAGCTTTACGGTAAGCGGTTGCCCTGTCGCTGAAGTAGTGGATACCGTAGGTGCAGGCGATGCCTTTGCCGTTGGCGTAATCAGCGCCCTGCTTGATGGCTGCTCAGCACGCCAAGCCGCCCAGCGGGGAAATTTAATTGGCGCTCAGGCCGTTCAAGTCATTGGTGATATGGAAGGCCTGCCTGGTCGCGAGCGTTTACAGGTGCTTGAAGCAGAGCAACCCACCGCCTGACCCGCCTCGCTTTTTTGTAGCCGCTTTTTTACCCTGGAGATAACAATGCAAAAACGGTTAATGGTTCAAGGACGACTCAGCGATGCCCAACTGGGTGAGCTAAGCGATTTATTTAAGGTAGATGTGCTGGCAAAAACCTCCGCGCTTGATGCCCCTGAAAATCGCGCTCTATTAGCAGAGGCGCACGGCATTATCGGTTCCGGCTTGGCAATCACCCCTCAGTTGCTAGACGCAGCCCCCAACTTGGAAGTCATCGCGACCGTTTCTGTTGGCTATGACAACATCCCCGTTGATGAACTGACCAAGCGCGGCATCATGCTGTGCAATACACCGGATGTGCTTACCGAAACCACCGCCGATACGGGGTTTGCACTGGTCATGGCCACCGCGCGTCGAGTAGTGGAACTAGCCGAGTGGGTAAAAGCAGGCGAATGGCAAGCCAGTATTGGCCCCGCTCTGTTTGGTAGCGATGTGCATGGCAAAACCCTGGGCATGGTCGGCTTTGGCCGCATTGGGCAGGCAGTGGCCAGGCGCGGTGCGCTGGGCTTTGGCATGCCGGTGCTCTACTCCAACGCCTCCCAAAAGCCCGCATTAGAACGCGAGCTTGGCGCTAAGCGCTGCGAACTTAACCAACTGCTGGCCGAAGCTGACTTTGTCTGTGTCACAGTACCGCTGACTGCCGAGACCGAACACCTGATCGGCGCCAAAGAATTTGCACAAATGAAACCAACCGGCATTTTCATCAATATTGCCCGCGGCAAAGTCGTCGATGAAGCGGCATTGATACACGCTCTGGAGAGCGGCGCTATACAAGCAGCCGGACTGGATGTCTTCGAGCAGGAGCCGCTCGCCGCCTCGTCAACGCTACCGACGATGGCCAATGTCGTCGCTTTGCCGCATATCGGCTCTGCCACCCATGAAACCCGCGACGCCATGGCTCAACGGGCTGTGAATAATATTCGCTTGGCGCTTCAGGGTGAACGCCCCATTAGCCTGGTCAATCAGGAAACCTATCAATGAACTCTGCGATGAGCACAGCCACACCGCTCTGTCTGCTGTTTGACTGCGATGGCACCCTGGTGGATAGCGAGATACTGCTTGCCGAGGTGATGGGCGAGATACTTCCTGAATTCGGCCTACCCTTTTCAGCCCGACAGTATATGGATGAATTTCGCGGGGTGCGTTTCCAGACCATCGTCCAAACACTGGAAAGCCGTTTTCAGACGTTGGCAGAAGACAAATTCACCCAGCTTGAAGCGGACATGCGGGCACGCATGGAAGCCCGCATGCGTGCCGAGCTTGTGGTAATACCCGGCATGCCCGATGCGTTGGAACAGTTAAGCAGCCACCCTATGGCCGTGGTATCCAATGGCCCCGAGCGCAAGATCCGTTGCGCGCTGGAAAGCACCGCGTTAGGCCACCATTTTGAAGGCAGGCTGTTTAGCGCCTACACCCTCAACGTATGGAAGCCAGATCCCGAGCTGTATCGCAAGGCGGCGGCCGCCATGGGCTATACTCCACGTCAGTGTGTGGTGATTGATGATGCGGCGGTGGGTGTCGAGGCAGGCCTAGCGGCAGGCATGCACGTGATTCATCTGAACCACTTTCCTGGAGAGGAAATCACTCCCGACGGTGCGATCGGCATTCTGCATGCCAGTGAATTACCCACCGCGATTGCCAACCTATCCACCAACGTGCCTGCTGACGTTTAATACCTGGAGTTGACACATATTGGTGAAAATCGGCTCAGGAGGATTCAATGAGGTTATTTTCATTGCAAGATCAAGTGGCGATGGTTACCGGCTGCAACAAAGGCTTAGGCCAAGGTATGGCCGTGGCCCTGGCCGAAGCGGGTGCTGATATTGTCGGTGTCAGCCGCCGCCCTGCCGAGGAAACCCGCCAGCAGGTTGAAGCCTTAGGCAAGCGCTTTTACGCTGTTGAAGCAGAGTTAGGCAATGATTCGCCTAACGACATTGTTCATCAAGCGGTCACTCAGGCGGGTAAGCTGGACATCTTGGTCAACAATGCGGGAACGATTCGCCGGGCACCGGCTATCGAGTTCACCGAAGAAGACTGGGACGCGGTGATAGACATCAACTTGAAGGCAGCGTTTTTTCTCTCCCAGCAGGTGGCTAAACACCTGATTGAGCGCGAGGCACCGGGCAAGATCGTCAATATTGCCTCACTGCTGTCGTTCCAAGGCGGTATTCGCGTGCCCTCCTACACCGCCAGCAAAAGCGGCATCCTCGGCCTAACCCGCCTGATGGCCAACGAATGGGCTGCCCATGATATAAACGTCAATGCCATCGCCCCAGGGTACATGGCCACCGATAATACCCAGGCGCTGCGCGACGACCCCCAGCGCCACGATGAAATACTCGGACGCATTCCCGCCGGCCGCTGGGGCACGCCCGAGGATCTAGCGGGTGCCGTGATCTTTTTATGCTCCGACGCTGCCCACTACGTCCATGGTCATACCCTGGCAGTTGACGGTGGCTGGCTAGCCCGCTAAATGATATCCAGCAGTAAGTTGAATGCCATCCAGCCAGTCACTAGCCAGCCGTCGACTGCCGCAACACGAACTCTACGCCACGCAGCTCGGCAAGGCCACGCATGCGCCCGTAAAGCGGGTAACCCGGTGCGGTATGGCGCTGTTGATCATCGAGAAGCTGGTGACCGTGATCCGGGCGCATCGGTAAACGTGCCCCACCTTCGCGTTCGCGGCGCCGCTCTTCTTTCACCAGCGCATGAATGACCCCCACCATGTCCACATCACCGGCTAGGTGCGACGCCTCGTGAAAAGACAGGTTATCCGCTTCGCGCTGCGTGGCACGCAGATGGATAAAATGAATATGTGGGGCAAAGTGGCGGGTCATGGCCACCAAGTCATTATCTTCACGGACGCCATAAGACCCTGTGCAAAGCGTCAAACCATTGGCGGGGCTGGGCACACGATCGATAATCCACTGGGCATCCTCGCGCGTCGATACCACCCGGGGCAATCCCAGCAACGGCCGGGGCGGGTCATCCGGGTGGATGGCCATACGAATGCCCACCTCTTCCGCCACCGGAATAACCGCCTGCAGAAAGTAACCCAGGTTTTCTCGCAACCGGGCGGCGTCGACATCGGCATACCCTTCCAGCACAGCCCGAAACTGTTCAAGGGTGTAATGCTCCTCGGCGCCGGGCAGCCCCGCGATCAGGGTATTGACTAATTGGTCACGGCCAACGCTATCCAAGCTTTCCAGATAGCGACTTGCTTGAGCTTTATCCTCAGCGCTGTAGTCTTGCTCAGCCCCTGGTCGCCGCAGCAGATAAAGATCGAAGGCCGCAAAAGCCACCTGATCAAAGCGCAGCGCCAAGGCGCCATCAGCTAATTCATAGGTCAGGTCAGTACGTGTCCAATCGAGTACCGGCATGAAGTTATAGCAAACGGTGTCGATACCGCAGGCCGCCAGGTGTCGCAGCGTCTGGCAATACGTTTCGATCAGCGCGTCACGTTCTGGCAGTCCTTTCTTGATCGACTCATGGACCGGGACGCTCTCCACCACCGACCATGTCAGGCCAGCCGCTTCGATCATCTGCTGACGCTCGCGAATCGCCTCAACCGGCCATACCTGATCATTAGGCACCTCATGCAGGGCGGTAACGATACCGGTTGCGCCTGTCTGGCGAATCTCGTCCAGGCGAATCGCATCATTCGGGCCAAACCAACGCCAGGTGTGTTCCATGGTGCTCTCCTTTTTTGTTAGCCCCTAACCATGCTTCAGCGCTGCGAGCGCCTCCTCCAGGCCTTCCTGGGTCAACGTCTGGTACGCCGTCACCACGGCCTGGGCAAATGCCTTATTCGTTGCCAGTTCGCTTGGCACCACATCATCCATAGCCAGATACGCCGCCACCAGTGCGTCAGCATCGCGACCATGCGCGTGATGTATCGACTGGAAGCGCTGGGCGAGCGGGTCGTCGACGGGGTGGCGATTGCCCATCAGATCCTCACCCGAGGTATAGCGAATCCACGCCGCCATGCCTAATGCCACGCACGGCGATGACTGACCGACACCTGCGCGCTTCAGGGCGGCGGATAGCCAGCGCTGCGGGAGCTTCTGGCTACCATCCATGGCGATCTGATGCAGGCGATGGCGCAGGCTATCGTTGGCAAAACGGGCCAATAGCGAGTCCGCGTAGGCGTCCAGGTCGATGCCCTCGGGCATCTCGAGGGTGGGCGCCGCCTCTTCGAGCATATAGCGGTTTAACAGCGCCCGCAGTTTGGCATGCTGGACACCCTCATAGACCGTTTCAATCCCTGCCAACGCACCCAGGTAAGCCAGCAGCGAATGACTACCGTTGAGCATGCGTAGCTTCATGGTTTCAAACGGCGCCACATCGGCCACCATTTCAACACCTTCAGCTTCCCAGCTCGGCCGCCCTGCGGGGAAGTGGTCTTCGACCACCCACTGCGTGAATGCTTCGCACACCACCGCGTTTGGGTCGTTAACGCCCAGCGCTGCCAAGCGCTCAAAGTCAGCGTCCGTCATCGCGGGCACGATCCGATCCACCATGCTGCAAGGGAACGCCACTTCATCGGCAATCCAACTCGCCAGGGCGGGATCTTGGTGTTCAGCGAGCTGCACCACCGCCTGGCGTGTCCGTTTGCCGTTATCTGGCATGTTGTCGCAAGACAGAACGGTAAAAGGAGCAATGCCTGCCTTGTGCCGCCGGGCCAATGCTTCCACCAATAGCCCGGGCGCAGTGCGTGGCTGCTTGGGGGCAGCGATATCAGCGGCGATCATGGGGTCATCATTTCTTAACTCACCACTGGCAGGGTTCAAGAAATAGCCTTTTTCAGTGACCGTCAGGGTCACAATTCGCGTATCCGCGGATGCCATCCGCGATAGCAAGGCCTCCCGGTCGCGTCCCCAGTTACCCTCTGTATCGCAGCCAGTGAACAGCGTCTCTTCGATCACGCCTATTTCGCGCAGCGTCAGGCTTTCACTGTCGGCGTACTCGGCAACATGGTAGCGATGCCCTGCCGCGCGCAATCCGTCGACCAAGCCAATGCTGGCACGAAGGTTAGCGCTGCAAACACCCCATTCAGAGTCACCTGTACGCTGGCGGTAACGCTCCAGATACGCCGCTTGGTGGGCGCGGTGGAAGGCGCCGAGCCCCAGATGAACGACGCCAACCTCTCCGCTTTTAGATGAGGTTTCAATACGGTGTGAAGGCATGGTTAATGACTCCCCATCAGTAGGTTGGGTAACCAAAGCGAAATAGCGGGCACGTAAGTTACCAACAACAGTACGGCTAAGTTGCAAAGTAAAAATGGCACAATGGCTCTTGCGACCGTCAACATCGGCAGCTTACCAATCCCGGCGACAACGAATAGGCATACCCCTACCGGCGGCGTTGTGAGGCCAATCATCAAGTTTAGTACCGCGATCACCGCAAAATGAACCGGATCGACACCCACGCCAGTCGCTACACCCACCAGGGCGGGAAAAAGAATTATTAACGCGGCGATGGTTTCCATAAACGCGCCGACGAATAGCAGGATCAGATTAAGTATTAATAAAACTATCAGCGGATTATCACTAATAGAGAGGATAAGCTCAGCGATCATCTGAGGTATCTGTTCGCTGGTGAGGATCCAGCCAAACAAATTCGCTAACCCCACCATCAGCAGCAATGCCGAGGAGGTCAATACAGTGTCAGACAAAATCGCCGGCAGTTTTTTCCACGACAACCCTTTGTAAACATACATGCCAACCACTAATGCATATAGGCTGGCAACGATGGATGCTTCTGTGGGCGTGAAGAAGCCACCAATGATGCCGTAGAGAATGATCACGGTCATCAAGAGTGCCCAAAAGGCCGTTTTCGCTTCACAAAGCAGCTGCAGCAAAGATACCCGCTTCTCTTTTGGATACCCGCGGCGAACGGCCAGGATATACACCGTAATCATCATGGCGAGCCCCAGCAACAAGCCGGGAACGGCCCCTGCCAAAAACATCCGCCCTACCGAAATACCACTCAGCGATCCAGCAATAATCATGGGAACGCTTGGCGGTATAATCGGCCCAATGGTCGACGACGCGGCGGTGACGGCGGCGGCAAAGGGTTTGTCATAGCCTGCGCGCGCCATACCGGGAATCATGACCGAGCCGATGCTGGCAGAATCCGCCACGGCGGTACCTGAAATACCACCAAAAATCATCGATCCCCCCACATTCGCCAGCCCCAGCCCACCGCGAATATGGCCTAATAAGGCGTTGGCAAAGCGCACAATATGATCAGTGATATTACCCGCATTCATCAGGTTACCGGCCAATACAAAGCCCGGAATGCAGAGTAAAACGAAGGTATCGATGCCCGCATACATCCGCTGCGGCACTATGGTTAATGAAATACCCTCCAGCAGGAGGTAAGAAAGTGATGCCAACCCCAACGAAAAGGCTATCGGCATCCCTACCAGCAGTAGCACCAAGAAAACACTAAACAGGATAATAACTTCCATGCTTACGACTCCTGAAGGGAGGCAGAGGAGCGACACATCGCGATCATCCCCTCAAGGCACCCCAGTAAGCTATACACCAGGAGTAGCGCAAAGGTGACGACCGTTGAGAAAAAGATATACAGCATGGGGACATGCAGCGTTGGAGAGGTCTGCCATGTGCCATTTTGGGCATACTTCCAAGCATAAGGCAGCACCAGTAAGGCAAACAGACCAATCATCAAGCAGATCAAGACTTGGAAAGCTGCCTTCATTCGAGGACTCAGCCGATGATGGAAAAGCTCAACGCTGATATTGCGATTCTGGCGCAATACCACACCCACCGATAACGCCACCATGTAAATAAACAGATAGCGCGACAGTTCTTCTGTCCAGGCAATCGAAAACGGTAAAAACAGTCGCGAACATATTTGCAGCAGTACCGTGGCAGCAATGGCAATCAACGCCATAACGGCCAACGTCAAAAAACAGGTATCCACCCAGCCAATCACGCGCCCAATGGAGCCTTTGAATTTAGGCACCGCCGACATTGAATCCAGACTCTCCAACGCTTGCTTTTCAAGCGCTTTGTGATCCGAGTTCATAACCGAAACCTCATGGGCAAGCTGCTTGTGTTGTTAGACAACGGACTGGCGCTACGGCCAGCCCATTGTCGTTGCCAATTCATTGCCAAGACGGCCTTACAGGTCCTGGATAGCGTCAAAGAGTTCACGCTGTTCATCCGTCAGTGCTTCAAGCACGGCAGGACGCGCCTTTTCAGCAAACGCATCGACATCGACCTCAACAAACTCCATGCCACGCTCTTCTAGCGCTTCTTCGAGACGTGCCTGGTCTTCCTCGAACAGTTCAGCTTCGTACGCTTGCATCGTTTGAGCAGCATCGCGCACCACCTGCTGAAGCTCTTCAGGCATATTTTCCAGCTGATCACGTCCAATCACGACATAGATCCAACTACGCACATGGCCAGTCATGTTGATGTAGTCCTGAACTTCATTGAAGCTGGCGCTTTCAATCAAGCTAAGCGGGTTTTCCTGGCCTTCCAGGGTGTTTTGCTGAAGCGCGGTGAAGACTTCACTAAAGGCCATGGGCGTAGGGCGCGCACCCAATGCTTGCCATGTATCAACGAACAACGGCACGTTAGGCACACGGAGGCGCAAGCCATCCAGTTCGTCAGGCGTTCGGATAGGCCGATTGGAGGTCAAATGACGGGGGCCGCGCTCAAACCACGCAAGAGGTACCAGGTTAGTGCGCTCGGTAATTTGCGCTTCAATTTCGGCGCCAATGTCACCGTTAACCGCAGCATGCAGATGCTCGGCGTCTCGGAAAGCGTAAGGTACCGCCATCATCGCGGCTTTAGGTGCCCAGTTCTGTAAGCTTTCACCGGTGATCGTCATATCCGCCGTGCCTAGTTGGATACTATTGATCACATCCATTTCGTTACCGAGTTGCTCATTGGGGTAAAGTTGCACTTCAATCCGACCGTCGGAATTCGTTTCAACTTCCTCTTTGAACTTTTCGGCGGCCTGGTGCCAGATGTTCTGCTCATTTGCCAAGTGGCCAAATTGCAGCGTGTAATCTGCTGCCATGAGTGAATGACTGCCTAACATGGCAGCCCCGAGAACAGCACTTGTCATAAGTTGTTTGATCATGATTTTTCTCCTGCACACGGGCGTTGTAGATTGTTTGTGAATCGTGAGTTGGCGTTGTTACCCTCAAGCACTGATTTGAATCAGTACCTTTCGGGCCTCTTCAGGACGGTGATCAAGCATGTCAATGGCACCTGGCATCTCACTGAGTGGCAGCCGATGACTCACCAGCGCCAATGGATTCAACTGGCCACTTGCCATTAGCTCAAGCACCTCCGGAAATTTGCGATTATTAAGACGCGACCCCACCAGGGTCAGCTCCTTCTTGATGACCTCTAGCTGAACGAGCTCACTTGGCTGAACGCTGAAACCCAGCAAACCAATGCGCCCGGCGGGAGACGCCAAGCGCAGCATTTGGGGTAAAAGCGCTGGTACGCAGGCCGCATCCGCGATCAGTGGCACCCCCTCACCGTTGGTCAAGGCCAAAACCTCATGTTCGACATCCTGATCACGGCTATTGAACACGTACGTTGCACCGAGCTCTTTCGCTGCCGCTAATCGTTCGTGGATCACATCCGTTACGACCACTTCTTCAATGCCCTTGGCCAGGGCCATCTGCAGGATCGTCATGCCAATAACACCCGCTCCCAAAATCATTAGTCGGTCACCGGGATGCGGCTGCATACGATCAAGCACATTGGCGGCAATGGTGTAAGGCTCAACCAGGGCAGCCGCGTCCAGGCCGATATGATCTGGAAGGTGGTGGACGTTTGCGGCGGGGACGGCAACAGATTCCTCAAAGCCACCGTCACGATGCACGCCGATCACTTCAAGCGCGCTGCACACATTGGGACGGCCAATACGGCAGGGATAGCACTGGCCACAGCTGATAACAGGATCAATGCAAACACGATCCCCTACAGCGACGTTCTGCACTCCATCACCGACCGCCTCTACGACCCCGGCAAACTCATGACCGGTGATACGAGGAAAACGCACAAAAGCGTTATCTCCATGGATAATATGCATATCCGAACCACAGATACCTGCAAAGGCTACACGTACAAGCGCTTCTCCAGCGGCAGCCTGAGGGGGGGCAACATCTGCTACCTGGTAGTCGTGCGGCGCCTTCACCTGAAATGCTTTCATTGTCATGCTTCTCCTCACCAGTGCCACAAAGTGCCATCTTCCAACCGGTTAACCGGCAGACTGGCCCGCTTATAGGGATACTGCTTGGCTAATTGCTCATCGATATCGACGCCGTGACCGGGCGTTTCGCCCACAATGAAGTGCCCGTTTTCAAACCGGTAATCGTGGGGGAAGACCTCATCAGTCGCGCTGGTATGCGGCATATATTCTTGAATGCCGAAGTTGGGTACCCAGGTGTCAAAGTGAATCGCCGCGCCAAGGCAAACCGGTGAGAGATCCGTCGGGCCATGGAAGCCGGTGCGCACGTGATAAAGGCCCGCCAAGTCGGCGATTCGCCGTACGTGGGTAATTCCCCCAGCGTGGGTCAAAGTGGTGCGGATATAGTCGATCCACTGATTTTCAATCAGCGTTTTGGCATCAAACAGGCTGTTAAATACTTCGCCTACCGCCAGCGGTGTGGTGGTGTGCTGGCGAATGAGCCCAAACGCCTCCTGATTTTCAGCAGGCACACAGTCCTCAAGCCAGAATAAATGATAAGGCTCAACTTCTTTGCCTAAACGGGCGGCTTCGATGGGGGTCAGGCGGTGATGAACATCGTGTAGCACGTGCAAATCATCACCAAAACGCTCCCGAACAGCGGCAAACAACTTAGGTACATGGTTTAAGTATTTACTGGTACTCCACACGTGCTCTGCGGGTAAGTCAGCATCTGCAGGCTCGTAGGGTTCGCCATCTTTTTTGGCAACGCCGTAGATACTGGCAATGCCTGGAATACCCGCTTGAACACGGACTGCCTTATAGCCTTCGTCTACGTGGCGAGCGACCTCTTCCAGGCAGGCGTCGATATCTCGGCCGGTAGCATGGCCATACACCATCACCCGGTCACGACTCTTACCACCTAACAACTGGTACAGCGGCATCTCCGCCAGCTTCGCTTTAATATCCCAAAGCGCCATATCCACGGCGGCAATCGCGGTCATTGTGACGGGGCCACGCCGCCAGTATGCACCACGGTATAGGTAGTGCCAGATGTCTTCGATGCGCTGGGGGTCGCGCCCAATTAACGTCGGGATTACGTGCTCCTCCAGGTACGCCACAACCGCCATTTCGCGCCCATTGAGCGTCGCATCACCAATGCCGTACTCGCCCTGATCAGTCACAATCTTCAGCGTCACAAAGTTGCGCCCCGGCGAGGTTACAATGGTATAGGCCTGCTCAATCTTCATTGGATTGCCTCCTGCTTCAGCGCTGGGTTTTCTTGTTCATCGAACCGTTGATTTTCCTGTGCCTCGAAAAGATTGGGGAAACGACGCACCAGATCGGGCATGGACACCAATATCTCGCGCAAATGAAGAGACATCGCCTGCTCTGCTCGGGAGGCGTCTCGCTCCTCAATTGCCGCAACGATGCTGGAATGCTGATCCACAAGCCTTTCCAGCGGGGTGCTATGGGGCACACTGAGATAGCGCACCCGGTCAAGCTGAGCCCGGACTTCTTCAATGACTTTCCAGGCTGCCTGCTGCTTTACGCCCAGCGAAAGCGTTCGATGGAAGGTTTCATCAAGACGATAAAATCGCTCATTATCATTAGGCTCAATACAGCGACGCTGCCGTGCTAACAGATCATGCAGATCTGTTAACACGCCCGGATCAAGGCCTTTTTCAGCCGCCATTTTTACAATCGCCACTTCCACCGCTTCACGCACAAAGCGCGCCTCAAGCACCGCCCGCTGGGATATCTTCACCACATAAGTGCCACGCTGAGGCTTCACCTCTACTAATCCGGCCTCGGAGAGCCTTATGAAGGCTTCACGTACTGGCTGGCGGCTAACTGAAAAGGTGTCGGCAAGCTCCTTTTCCGATAGCGCCTGCCCTGGCGCCAGCACCATCTGGATAATCGACTGCCTCAGCACATGAAATAGCCGTTGGCGTACCGGGTCTCTTTCGTGGGTTTCCTGCCATAGCGTTTGTAAGGTCGCGTGCATAACAACTGATCCTGATAGGAAGGTTCGTGACAGGTAACGGCCACTACTGATATGACTAGTATGGTAGTGGATTGATGATATAGAAAGCCTGCGGCACTTATACTTTGGTCGCTGACTGATCGGCGTCCATAAGGTCCTAAGTGACGATGTATCACTGCACCCAGTATTTTTTCACCACCAGTAACGTCCGCCCCCAAAGCCGCATGACAAAAACCCATAAAATAGCGTCAAGACAGGCCAAGTAACGACAAAGCCTTGACGGAACTTTAGGGCTCATATAAACGTGTAGCATGGTGGCATGACAGCTATACCATCACACCAGGAGTCACCTTGGCCCGACGGTATGCGAACCGCCTGTCGCGATTTGGAGAAAACGATGGAACTTATCAATGATTACCCGATGGTGATCAGCCTGGACCCTGATGACAATGTGGGCGTTGCCACCCGGAATATCGCCGAAGGGCTTTCGCTCAGTCAGGCATTAGGGGCTGCACGAGAAAACATCATGGCCGGCCACAAGGTGGCGCTGGTCGATATCGAGGCGAACACCCCCGTCGTAAAATATGGGCAGACGATAGGCCTGGCCAGCCAGCCGATCCGTGCGGGTGACCATGTCCACACACATAATCTGGCCATGCTGGAGCGTGATACATCGCTTGAAAACTTCACTCCCGCCGCACCGACACCCATCGTGGAGAGTGACCTGACCTTCAATGGCTTTCACCGCAGTGATGGCCGCGTCGGTACCCGTAACTACATTGGCATCGTGGCTACGGTCAATTGCTCGGCGACCGTGGTCAAGGCCACCGCGGATCAACTTAACGCGTCGGCAGGGCTTGAAAAACTCGGCTTCGATGGTGTGGTTCCCGTCACGCATGGGTCAGGCTGCGCCATGAACACCGAGTCGGAGGGATTTGCCTTTCTGGAAAGAGTCGTCACCGGCTATGCGGTGAACCCGAATTTCGCGTTTGTGATCGTGATCGGCCTGGGCTGCGAGAGCAACCAGGTAAAGGCGCTGGTCGACAAGTACGGAATGACGGATAGCCAACGGCTCGACTACTTCAACATTCAGGGGGCGGGTGGAACACGTGCCAGCATTAAACTGGCCAGCGACAAGATACTCGCCATGGCCAATACCCATGCGCATACCCCGCGCCAGCCAGCGCCACTCAAACATCTTACCGTTGCCCTGCAGTGTGGCGGTTCCGATGGCTATTCGGGCATTACCGCCAACCCGGCGCTGGGTTATGCGGCCGACCTCATCGTACAGCATGGGGGCAGTGTCATTCTGGCCGAGACCCCAGAGATCTACGGCGCCGAACACCTGCTGCTCAACCGGGCCGTCGATGTCAGCGTTGCTCGCAAGCTACTGGAGCGTATCGCCTGGTGGAAGCACTACACCTGGATCAATGGCGCTGAGCTGAACAACAACCCCTCGCCAGGTAATAAAGCCGGTGGCCTGTCCACAATACTTGAGAAGTCACTTGGCGCCGTTTCCAAAAGTGGCTCCTCAAGTCTCAGTGATGTGCTCGAGTATGCCGAACCCATCAAAAAGCCCGGTTTCAACTTCATGGACAGCCCTGGCTACGACCCGGTCTCCGTGACGGGACAGATTGCCTCTGGGTCGACGATCGTGTGCTTTACCACCGGCCGTGGCTCCGTGTCGGGCTTCAAGCCTGCACCCTGTATCAAGCTTGCCACCAACACCGCCATGTTTGATGCCATGTCAGAGGATATGGATATCAATTGTGGCGGCATCATCGACGGGGATGACACCGTCAGGAGCTGTGGCGAAGCGATATTCCAGAAGATCATTGCCATCGCCTCCGGCGAAGAAACGGCCAGCGAATCGCTGGGCTATGGTAGTAACGAGTTTGTCCCCTGGATGGTGGGCGCCGTCACCTGATCAACAGACGTCATCAGTGATACCTATCAGCTGTCGGCGACCATTTGGCAAAGACAGTCGATTGGGCCATACTCAAACGCAGATATCGTACTGTCATCCTGTCATACAGCTTATTCATCACAAAACAACAACAGACCAATAGGTCTCAACAAACACGATCACGGAACCTGCCATGCGATTGAATAACAAGACGGCCCTGATCACCGCAGCAGGCCAGGGCATCGGCCGAGCCACTGCGCTGCGATTCGCTGCTGAAGGCGCGCGGGTCATCGCCACGGATATCAATGACGCTACCCTGGCCGAGTTGTCCGGTACGCCCGGCATCGAGACTCGTCAACTGGACGTGCTCAATGCTGATGCCATCAAGGCCTTGGCCGATGAAGTCGGCCCTGTCGACATTCTTTTCAATTGCGCAGGCTATGTGGCCAACGGCTCGTTGCTTGAAGGTACCGACGATGACTGGGAACTGTCGTTCTCGCTCAATGTCATGGCCATGATGCGCATTATCCGTGCCATGCTGCCCGCCATGATCGACAACGGCGGTGGCAGCATCATTAACATGGCCTCGGTAGCGTCGAGCCTCAAGGGCGTGCCCAACCGTTGCGCCTACGGTACCACCAAGGCCGCGGTTCTGGGGCTGACCAAGTCAGTCGCCGCCGACTACATCGGCCAGGGCATCCGCTGCAACGCCATCTGCCCAGGCACCGTGGACTCACCGTCGCTGCGCCAGCGCATTCGCGCCCAGGCCGAAAAGCAGGGCCGCGAAGAGGATGACGTCTACGCCGAATTCAACGCCCGACAGCCCTTGGGCCGCCTGGGCAGCGCCGACGAGATCGCGGCACTTGCCACCTACCTGTCTGCCGACGAATCCGCCTATACAACCGGCACCACTCAGATCATCGATGGCGGCTGGTTAAACTGATAATGCCGCGCCAGATGATGGTTAATGAACGATATCAATGCCCACATTTATGAGGAGCACACATGAAATTACTGCGCTTCGGCCCTCCGGGCCATGAAAAGCCCGGCCTGCTGGACACTCAAGGGGTCATTCGCGACCTGTCGGCCCACCTGCCCGATCTCGATGGCCCCCACCTCAGCCGTGACCACCTGTCCGTATTGGCTGAGCTGGATACCGACAAACTGCCGGAAGTGCCTAAAGACACGCGCCTCGGCCCCTGCGTCAGCGGTGTCGGCAAGTTCCTGTGCATCGGCCTCAACTACTCCGACCATGCCGCCGAAACCGGTGCCCAAGTGCCCCCCGAGCCGGTGGTGTTCAACAAATGGACAAGCGCCATCTGCGGCCCCGATGACAATGTCATCATCCCGCGTGATTCGCAGAAAACCGATTGGGAAGTCGAACTGGGTGTAGTGATCGGTGAAGGCGGCAAGTACATCGCCGAAGCCGATGCCATGAAACACGTGGCGGGCTATTGCGTGATCAACGATGTTTCCGAGCGCGAGTTTCAGCTCGAACGCAGCGGCACCTGGGACAAGGGCAAGGGGTGCGACACTTTCGGCCCGATGGGGCCCTGGCTGGTCACGCCCGACGAGGTAGCCGACCCGCACGAGCTAGACATGTGGCTCGAAGTGGATGGCAAGCGCTATCAGGACGGCAGCACGCGCACCATGGTGTACCAGATTCCTTTCCTGATCAGCTACCTGAGCCGCTTCATGAGCCTGCAGCCGGGTGATGTGATCTCGACCGGCACCCCCCCAGGCGTCGGCATGGGTCAGAAACCATCGGTCTACCTTCGCCCTGGCCAGCGCATGCGCTTGGGGATTGAGGGGCTGGGCGAACAGAACCAGCAAGTGGTTGCCGACGACTAGGCTGAAATTCAATCGTCAGAATCAACCCCGCCGTTGAGTTGAGATGAAGGAGGGCCAAGCCATGCGCAGCATCGTCTGTACGCGCCCCGGCTTGATGGAACACGATGACCGAGAAACACCGGTTTGCGGAGCGGGCGAGGCCCTGCTGCGCATCCGGCGAATCGGCATCTGTGGCACGGATATCCATGCTTTTGGTGGCAATCAGCCGTACTTTGCCTATCCGCGAGTGCTGGGGCACGAGCTGGCTGGTGAGGTTGTGCAAGTGGGTGATAGCCACAACCAGGCACTGGTGGGTCAGAATGCCTCCGTCATCCCCTATCTGCATTGCGGTGAATGCCGCGCCTGCCAAAGGGGGCTCACCAACTGCTGCCAGCGAATCAAGGTCATCGGCGTGCATCGCGACGGCGGCATGTGTGACATGCTGGTGGTGCCAGTCGACCACTTGATGCTTTCCCACACCCTGTCGCTGGACCAGCTCGCACTGATGGAATGCCTGGCCATCGGCGCCCACGCCGTGCGTCGCAGCGCGCTGGCTCAGGGTGAATGGGCAGTTGTCGTAGGTGCTGGCCCGATAGGCATTGGGGTAGCGCAATTCGCCCGGGAGTGCGGGGCCCGCGTGGTGGTCGTCGATACCAACGAACAGCGGCTGGCCTTCTGCCGCGAGACACTGCATGTCGACCACACCCTGAATCCCTTGCAACACGATACGCTAGCGCAATTGGAGACCCTCAGCGACGATGCACTGGCAGACGCCGTCTTCGATGCTACCGGGAACCCCGAGGCCATGCAGCAGGGCTTCGACCTTGTCGGCCAGGCGGGACGCTACGTTCTGGTCAGTATCGTCAAAGCGGACATCACTTTTCACGACCCTGACTTTCACCGCAAGGAAATGACCCTGCTCAGTAGCCGCAATGCCACACGTGAGGATTTCACCTGGGTCTCGACACTGATGGAAGCCGGTAGACTGCAAGACACAGCGATGATCACACACCGTGAAGAACTCGATGCAGTCCCGGAGCGAATGTCGGCGTGGTGTGACCCTGCTACCGGCGTTATCAAGGCAATGATACACCTTAACCACTAGCCTCCCATGGAGAGGCAGCCCCGTTGTCTTCTCAAGGCGACGCTGACAGGCGTTCCTTGAGCTGCATATAGGTACCATAGTGGCGGTCCAGGTGGCGGCGCATGGCTGCCTCGGCGGCATCGGGGTCGCGTGATTCGATGGCCTCGATGATTTCGGTATGCGCTGCTGTCGCGGCCTTATCCTCACCTTCTTGCTGCAGCACTTGTGCACGACGGTCATCAAGCCACTCGGAGAGTGCCACATGAATAGCGTCGAAAATAGGATTGCGCCCGATACTGGCCAGTACCCCATGAAATTCGTTATCTGAACGCTTGAAACGCGCTTCGTCGCCTATGGCATCGCGATTGTCCTGCAGGGCATCGCGCAGGCGCTGGAGGTCTTCTTCACTGGCATTGACGGCGGCGTAACGCGCCAGCGATATCTCGAACATGGCACGGGCCTCCTGGAAATACTGCTGCCCATCAGGCTTGGAAAGCAACTGCCGGGTTACCCCTGAAAGGCGCGACATCACCGCTTCTGCCGTAGGACGAATAACCCGCGCACGCGTTCCGCTATTGATGGCGATCAAGCCCAAACGCTGCAGGTAGAACAACGCTTCGCGCACCGCCGGACGCCCCACCCCAAACTGCTCCATCAGTTCTCGTTCTGAAGGCAATTGCGCGTTTTCGCTCAAACGTCCCTCGAGGATTTCGGTTTCCAGCTGCTCGGCTACCTGCTCGGATAGTGTCTTGCGCTCTACCTGATATCGACTCATGCACGCCTTCTCCTGACTGTCTTCGGTAAAGAAAACAAACCTTTCTTTACCCCTTATGGTCATATTTTACCGCATTTCGCCGTCATTTCGGGGCAGGAAAGGCGTCTTTTTCAGCGCATAGGCGTCAGCGGCTCAACATCGAACTGCTCGGCCAGCGCGGCATAAGCGGCCTGGTTAGCCCTGTCCAGGGGGATGCCATTAGCATCCCGCATGCCAAGGCATCGCCACTCCCGGTCCCCAGGTGCCAGTGTCTCAGTCCCCTCGTTGGCGGGCTGAGCACGCAGGTCCTCGAGGTATTCGCGTAGACAAGTCTCAAAGGATGCATTTTCATTAAAGGCATCAGGGTTCATCGCCAGAAAAAAGTGACCTACTCCCCGCGGTGTCGCCATATCGGGCCCGCCCATTGGCAAAAGACGGAAACCGTTAAGCATGCCCGAAAGCGTTGAACTCAATATCTCGACCATGCCACCGAGCCCTGCCCCCTTGAAGCCGAAATCACTTCCGCCCAGCGGTAACAGCGCTGACACGTCGGCTGGAGTGCGGGTCACGCGACCCGCGGCATCCGCCGCGACCTGGTCCGGAAGTTCACGACCGATGGCGCCGTACTGCTGAACGCGATTCCAGGGCACCGAACTGGTCGCCATATCCAGCAGGTAGGGAGCTTGGCCATTGACCGGTGCCGCAAAGGCAATCGGATTGGTGCCATGAAACGGCGACCGTCCCTCGTGCAGCAAGACGAAAGGGTCGGAGTTGCAGAAGGCCATACCGATCAACCCGCGTTCAGCGGCCGCCAGCGCATAGCAACCTGCAGCGCCAAAGTGGGATGAATTACCCACCGCCACCGCGCCCAGCCCCACTTTTTCGGCCATGTCAGCGGCATGCCCCATGGCCGTGTAGCCCGCCAAATGCCCTAGGCCGTCATCGGCATCCAGATACCCAGTGGCTGGCAGAGGTTGGGTAAAATGCATCGCGGGGCGACCATTGATACGCCCACCTTGCAAGGCCTGGATATAGTGCGGCAGTAGCCGCAATCCGTGGCTGTCCGTCCCCATGCGCGAAGCCGTGACCAGCGCGCGAGTCACGGCCTGGGCGGAGGCCACATCGGCTCCCGCGCGATGCAGAATACGATCGATGAAACGTTCCAGATCAGTAACGGCAACGCGAAAATCAGGCGAATCGGATGTCATCGACACTCAGCTCCTTTCGTCAAACTCAACGGTAGACCAGGGTTGGCAGCCAAAGCGAAATCGCTGGAATGAAGGTCACCAGCAGCAGCGAGATCACCAGCGGAATGAGAAACGGCAGCGTGCCGCGCATGCAACTCTCGAAGGAAATGTTCGAGACCCGCGATAGGACATAAAGTACCATACCCACCGGCGGCGTCAGCAGGCCGATCATCAGGTTGAGCACCATGATCACGCCAAAGTGCACCGGATCTACACCCGCGGATACGGCCACCGGCAACAGAACGGGCACCAGGATGGTGATAGCCGCAATGGTCTCCATGAAGCAGCCAACCAGGATCAGCACAAGGTTGATGATAATCAGCAGAGCGATGGGATTATCGGCAAAGGGGCCCAAAAGTCCCATGACATGCTGCGTTACCTGGTTGCTGCTCATGATCCAGGCAAAGATCGAAGCACCCGCGACAATCAGCAGAATGACGGCTGTCGTCTCGATGGTTTCCATGCTGACCTTCATCAGGCGACGCCAGGTGAGGATTCTATACACCACCCCGCCCAGGAAAAGCGCATAGACCACCGCCGCGATGGCGGCCTCGGTAGGGGTAAAGACACCAGAAATGATGCCACCGACGATGATCACCGGTGTCAAAAGGGACAGGAAAGCACGGCGGAACGTCGTCCATAGGTGCGAAATCGAGAATGCCGAATCCCGGGGATAACCGCGACGTTTGGCCATGATCGTGATCATCACCATCAGTGCCACGCCCATCAACAGACCTGGAATAAGCCCGGCAGCGAACAACTGACCGACGGAGACCGACGCCATGACACCGTAGATGACCATCGGCAAGCTGGGCGGGATAATCGGCCCGATCGTCGAGGAGGCGGCTGTAATGCCCACCGAGAACTCCTTATCGTAGCCTGCATCGCGCATGGCCTTGATCTCGATAGTCCCTAGGCCACCGGCATCAGCCACCGCCGCACCGGACATGCCGGAAAAGACGATGCTCGCGCCGACATTGACATGGCCCAAACCACCGCGCATCCAACCCATCAACGCTTTGGCAAAATCGAAAATGCGTTTGGTGATACCTCCATTGTTCATCAGGTTGCCGGCCAGGATGAAAAACGGGATCGCCAACAACGGAAAGCTGTCAACGCCGTTGACCATTCGATGCACGACCACCACATCGGGCACGCGCCCGGTGAGATAGACATACAGCAGGCAGGAACCCGCCAGGCTGATGGCAATCGGCACGCCCAGCAGCAACATGGTAAACAGCGCGGCAAACAGGAACAGCAAATACTCGCCGAAGAAAGCCAGGGTCAAGCAACCAGATACCGCAAGGGCGGCGATCAGGGGTGAAACCAACGCCCCTCGAGGGCGCATAGCCAGGAAATGGGACATGGGGAAAGCTCCGGCCAAAGTGGTCGTTATGGGGCGTCAGGGTGCGAGGAATTGCGGTCACGCCAGCGAATTACCGCCATCTGGATAGCCCGTCCCAACATCAAGATGAACCCCAACAACACCAGGTAGTAGAGAAAACTCTTGGGGATATCGACCGACGCCATCAACGCCGTGGTCCGGTCGGCGAGCTTCCAGGTGATCCAGGCGCCGGTGGCAAAGAAGGCAATACTGACAACATCCACCAAGGTCACAAGCAGCCGACTCATCCAGCCGGGCATATAGCGATAGAAGAATTCGACGGAAATATGCGTACCCGTGCGGACAGCCATGGAGCCTCCCATGAACCCCACGGTCACCAAAAGATAGCGAGCCATCTCTTCCGTCCAGGCGATCGAACTCCCCAATACGTAGCGGCTGAAGAACTGCATGAATACATCCAGCGCCAGCAGCCAGAACACCACCAGGGTGGCGTAATCCTCAATCCCATAGTCACGCCACTCAAAGGTATCGTCTTCCTCCATCTGAAAGTCGGATGTCTCGGCAGGCCATTTATCGATTGTCATTTGCAAGCTCCGCAGAAGACGCCACCCCCTTCAGGGGATGGCGTGTCGGCTATGAGAAGAGGCTTACTGACCGATCGCCTGAAGGCGGTCGTAGGTTTCCTGATCCCAGGTCGCATCTTCACCGGTATGGTACGGCACGGTGGCTTCGCGGAATGGCGTGATGTCGACCTCATTGACGGTCACCCCTTGATCCTCGAACCAGGCAACGAGATCTTCTTCGGACTGGAGGATGTCTTCAGTGATTTTCTCACCCGCTTCCATGTAGACCTCGCGGAAAATCTCGCGATCTTCTTCAGAGAGGCGGTTCCAAAGTGGCCCACCGGCAATGGTGATCAGCGAGTCGGTGATATGGCCGGTCAGGTTGATGTAGTCCTGCACCTCGTAGAAGGCTTTGGCGCGAATGGTCGGCAGAGGGTTCTCCTGGGCGTCCACGACGCCTTGTTGAAGCGCCAGATAGACCTCAGCGAAGGCGATAGGGGTCGGATTGGCACCCACGGCCTCAGGGAACATCATATACATCGGCGCATTAGGCGTGCGGATCTTGAGGCCTTCCATATCCGCCGGCTCGTTAATGGGTTCATTGGAGGTCACATGACGGCGACCATAGTAGTTCATCGCCAATGGCACGTTGCCGGTCTCATCCTGGTAGCCCTGGGCGATCTCGTCGAAAAGATCGCTGTCGGCATAGGCACGCCAGTGATCGAAATCGCGGAACATGTAGGGCGCTCCCGCAATACCGATGGGGCCGTAAAAACGCCCGGCGAACTGGTTGCCGGTGTAGATCAGATCCACGGTACCCAGTTGGAGGCCCTCGTTGATATCGGCCTCTTTACCTAGCGACGAGGCGGGATGAACCTCGATCTCGTAGCGGCCGTCGGTGCGCTCCTCGATCTCATCAGCCGCCCACAGCGCCCACTCATGGTAGGGCTCGGATGTCTCGTAGACGTGGGCAAAATTGAGCGTTTCGGCGAAGGCATAGCCGCTTGCCGTCATGCCCGCCAGCAGGAGGGTGCCGGAGGCGAGACGATGGAAGGTTTTGAGTCGGAAGTTGGCGTTACCCATTTTATTTTGCTCCATAGCGTGATGATTGGGGAGTTGGGTTGTTGGGTGATTTGAAAGTGAAGGTGATGGACTTCTTGTATACGTGTCATACCATCATAATCCAATCTAGTCGCCAATTCTGAGCAATGCAACCTCTGGATTGACGTTCAATCCAGGGATCTTAACAAGCGCACCAGCAACGCCTCGTCGCCGAAGCCACCTGCCTTGGTCAGCAAGGGCCACTTCCGATTGCCCTGCGGATAGCCCAGTACCATTCCTGGTTCCCACTCGCCCGCTACGTCGATATAGCAAGCATCCAGCCTTTTCATCAGCGCACTGGCGCAATCACCACCGGTCACCAGGTAGAGGCGCTGCCTGGCCGCCAGCATGCCCAAGGCAAGTGCGTCGGCAAGCGCTGCCGCCACCTCGTTGGCACCACGCGGAGGTGCCTCTGTATCGGGCATCAACAACAGGCAAGGCGACTCAACCGTCGCTTCGTCAATGTCCGTCATGACAGGAAGCTCGGGCACGGCACGACGCAGCGCGGCCACCTGCTGCCTGGCTCGCTCGCTGCGCGACCCGACGGCCATCCAGAGGCCGACAAAAGGGGCATGGTCCAATGGCACCGCCGCACCGAACATGACCTGAGCCAGAGCGCGACTCAACCCCGCAGCACCTACCGCCAGCCACTTCCCCGGCTCGTCGCCGACCCCACCGGCCAAGTCATCAAGGTCGGCATCTGTTTCGGCATCGGCCACGCTGTCCGCCATCGGCAGTCGCTGACCTGGAACATGGCGCGCCAGGGGTAATCCGGCGGCAGCGAACAGAGCATCCAGGCCACCAGTGGGGGGCTGGGAACGTGCGTCGCGGGCAAAGTCGGTTGCTTCGAGGGGTTGGCCGTACACGAGGATTCGGGCATCGCAGGTCGTGCGGCCCTGAGAAGGAACGGCGGGAGCGAGCAACAGCCGTCGACAACAAGCCCGGTGCATCGCCAGGCTCTCAGCCACTGCCTGGCCGCGCAGTGTCGAGTCGATTTTTTTGAACCACACAGCAGGAGCCAGACGAGCGAGTATCCGGGTCGCCTGGGTCACGCGTTCGGCCGCCGCCGATGCCATCAGGTGGCGTGATTCGGTTGTCACCGCGATCACGTCAGGGAGCGCCCCTTGCCACGCGTCCAGGGAAGCCTCCAGGCTCTCCAATGCCACGACCACGCGTGTCGTCGCGCCGCGCTGGGCGAAAGGTGCCGCGGCGTCCAGCGCACCGGTCAGGTCGTCGGCGACAATGGCGACGCGGCACTCACTCACGCCCATTGGGGTTAGCTCTCATTCCAGCCACCAACCGATGCGCGTACGCAATCGCCGCGCCCATGTTGGTCGCATCCGCCCTGCCCTGCCAGGCAATGTCAAAGGCGGTACCATGATCCACAGACGTACGCCGGATCGGCAAACCAAGACTGACGTTCACCGTGGTGTCGAAGGCAATCAGCTTGACCGGGATATGCCCCTGGTCGTGATATTGGGCCACCACCAGGTCGAACTCGCCCTGCGACGCACGAAAGAAAACGGTATCGGCGGAGATCGGGCCACTTACTTCAAATCCACGCGCCTTGAGGGTCTCGACAGCCGGTGAAATACAGCGGGTGTCTTCGTCACCGAAAATACCGCCCTCACCGCAGTGCGGATTAAGTCCGGCCACCGCGATGCGCGGATTGGCCATTCCCAGCGACCTGAGATGCTCGTCACCGGCCTCGACGGTGGCAATGATCCGCTCGGGCGTTACCCGATCAATGGCCTCACGCAACGACACATGGGTCGACACATGCAGGGTCGACAAGTGCTCGGAGGCTAACAGCATGAACGATGAGGGCGCACCGGTTAGCGCCGCCAGCATACCGGTGTGGCCATCATAATAATGACCGGCCGCATGCAGTGCTGCCTTGTTCAACGGCGCCGTGACAATCACCCCGGCCTGACCGCTCTGCACCAGCTCCACGGCCCTGGCGATGCAGCGAAAGGCCATGTCACCGGCACCGGCACTGATCTCGCCGTCGGGAATGTCGGCATCGGCAGGTGTTTCCACCACCGCGACTGCCACACAATCTATATCGGCGTCGACCATATCCAAAGGCGCGAAATCCAGGTCGCTGCCGATGGTTTGCGCGGCACGTCGAAAGATCGCCGGATCGCCGACCAACAAAGTGCCCGCCCGCGCCGATGGCGACATGTCAGCGACGGCCCGACAGATGATCTCGGGGCCGATACCCGCCGGGTCCCCCATGGTAATGGCGATGTCGTATTGCCTGTTGCGGCTCATGGCATCAACTGCCCGCCGTTGACTTCAATAATCTGCCCGGTGACATAGCTGCTGAGGGCATCGGTCGCCAGGAACAGGTAGGCACCAACACAATCCTCAGCGCTGCCAAGACGCCCCTGAGGGATCGTGGCCCGCGCGGCTTCCATCTGGGCATCGTTGGAGTGACGCGCGTGGAAATCCGTGGTAATCACGCCAGGCGCCACGGCATTGACACGAATCTTGTCGCCGGCGAGCTCCTTGGCCATGTTGCGGGTCAAGGTAGTGACGAAGCCCTTGGCCGAAGCGTAGAGCCCCGCGCCAGTGCCACCGCCATTGCGCGCTGCGATCGAGCCGGTATGAATGATATTGCCAGCCCCGGCCTGGCGCAGGTAAGGCAGCGCCGCCCGACTGGCCATGACAACCGAACGCGCGTTGAGGTCCATGACGCTGTCGTAATACTCATCATCCATCTCGTCCAGGCTGACGCGTCCCTGCATATCACCGGCATTGTTGATCAACAGATCGAGCCCACCCAGCTGTTCCGCCGCCTGATCGACAATCGAGGTGGCTTCTTTCGTGCGGCTGATATCACCTTGAATCAGAAAGGCCTCGCCGCCCGCCTGGCGGATATCGTCGCAGACCGCCTGGGCCGGTCCTTCACTGCGGTGGTAATGCACCGCCACGCGCGCCCCCAGTCCACCGAGCCGCCTGGCAACTGCCGCGCCGATCCCCCGACTCGAACCGGTCACCAGTATTCGTTTGCCTTTCATTTCATCGAACATGCTGCACTCCTGATTGGTTATCGTGTGGCAATCGCCATTAGGTTGCGTTAGGGTTTATGGCATACCTTTCATACATCATGACATTGCTTGCATGATAGGTGAAAGTTGGCCAGATGCCAGTTCACCTTCTTAGCCATTCGCATTACTCACCAATGCCAACGACCATGAGGACGCCATCATGACCACCATTTCTCGCGTTGAGGTCCAGGACATACGCTTTCCGACCTCCCGTTCGCTCGACGGCTCGGACGCCATGAACGCCGCGCCTGATTACTCAGCCACCTACGTAATTTTGCACACCGATGACGACAACGGCCCCCAGGGCCATGGCCTGACCTTTACCATTGGCCGCGGCAACGAGATCGTGGTCACCGCCGTTCGCTCACTCACTCCACTCCTTGAGGGCCGCTCGCTGGAGACGATCACCGCCAACATGGGTGCTTTCTGGCGTGAGATCACCGGCGATAGCCAACTGCGCTGGATCGGCCCCGACAAGGGTGCGATCCATCTGGCCACCGCCGCCATGGTCAACGCCGTCTGGGACCTGTGGGCCAAGCGCGAAGGCAAGCCGGTGTGGAAACTGCTCGCCGACATGAGTCCTGAAGAGCTCGTTCGCTGCCTCGACTTCCGCTTCGTCACCGATGCCTTGACGCCGGAAGAAGCCATTGCCCTGCTGCGCAAGCAGGCACCCGGCAAGGCCCAGCGGGAAGCCGAAATGCGTCGTGATGGCTTTCCCGGCTACACCACCTCGGCAGGCTGGCTCGGCTATACCGACGACAAGGTCCGCCAACTGGCTCGCGAGGCCCTGGCCGAGGGCTGGACGCACTTCAAGCAGAAGATCGGTGGCGATCTCGACGAAGATGCAAGGCGCGCCGCCTTGTTGCGCGAGGAGATCGGCTGGGACAACGTACTGATGATGGATGCCAACCAGGTATGGGAAGTCGATGAGACAGTGGCCAAGATGCGCCGCCTGGCGGAGTACGACCCGCTGTGGATCGAAGAACCCACCAGCCCGGATGACATCCTGGGCCATGCCGAGATACGTCACCGTGTCGCGCCGATTGGCGTGGCGACCGGCGAGCATTGTCATAACAAGGTGATGTTCAAGCAGTTCCTGCAAGCCGACGCCATCGACTATTGCCAGATCGATGCTGCGCGACTGGGCGGGCTGAACGAGGTCATCCTGGTGGTGCTGATGGCCGCCAAGTTCGGTGTGCCGATCTGCCCACACGCTGGTGGCGTTGGGCTGTGCGAATACGTCCAGCACATCTCGATGTTCGACTATATCGCCGTGTCGGGTAGCCTCGAGGGCCGGGTACTGGAGTACGTCGACCACCTGCACGAGCACTTCGTCGATCCGGTCGTCGTTCGCCAAGGCCGTTACCAGGTGCCAACTGCCGCCGGTTATAGCATCACCATGCATGACGACTCGCTTGCCAGACACCGTTTCCCTGATGGCGCTGCCTGGCAGGAAGAAAGCTGAAGGGTGCGGGGCGGTTTTTAGATCAGCCTGACGCCTGACCGCGCATTCAAGGCGGGCGACAAAACGCGCCAAGTATTTTAGGCAGATTATGTATAGTGAACGACGCTTCACGACAACTTTTTTTTAACCACCGCGACACACTAGTCAGCGAATAAACCGCTGATTAGAGAGCGCGCCATGAACCGCAATGTCATCCTCACCTGCGCCGTTACCGGCGCGGGTGATACCACGACTAAAAACCCCAATGTACCCATTACGCCCAAGGCCATCGCGGCGTCCTGCATCGAGGCGGCCCGCGCCGGGGCCAGCATCGCGCATATCCACGTGCGCGACCCGGAAACCGGTGGCATCAGCCATTCCACCGAGCAATTCCGTGAGGTGATGGAGCGTGTGCGAGAGGCAGATGTCGATATCGTCATGAACATCACCGCCGGTGGCGGCGGCGACTGGATACCGGATGTAAGCGACCCCTCCCGCGGCGGCCCCGGCACCGATATACAAACGCCCGCCGAACGTCACGCACCGGTGGGTGAGCTGCTCCCCGAGCTGTGCACCCTGGACTGCGGCAGCCTCAACTTTGCCGACATGGTCTACGTGAACCCCGCCGACTGGCTGCGCGAACATGCTCGTTTGGTGCAAGCCGCCGGTGTCAAACCAGAGCTTGAGTGCTTTGACCTGGGCCATGTCTGGTTTGCCCGTCAGCTTCAGCAAGAGGGCTTGATCGACGGTGACCCTCTCTATCAACTCTGCCTGGGCATCCCCTGGGGCGCCGAAGCCGACACCGAAACCATGCTGGCCATGCGCAACAAGCTGCCGGATAACGCCAACTGGGCCGCCTTCGGCATTGGTCGCCATCAGATGCCCATGGTCGCTCAGGCGGTGCTGCTGGGTGGCCACGCCCGAGTCGGCCTGGAAGACAACCTGTTTCTGGAGAAAGGCGTACTGGCCAACAACGGCCAACTGGTGGAGAAAGCCTCAACCATTATCGAGAACCTCGGCGCCCGGGTCATGACGCCTGCGGAAACCCGCGCCCACCTGAGCTTACGCCATCCATCAGGAGGTGATGCATGAGCCGTTTAGCCGTGATTGGAACCGGCGTGATTGGCAACGGCTGGATTGCCCGCGCCCTCGCCCAGGGTTGGGAGGTCGTCGCTTTCGATCCAGACCCCAAAGCGCCGGAACGCACCCGTTCATTTATCGACAACGCCTGGCCGTCATTAACCCAGCTCGGCCTGGCACCTGATGCCAGCCCTGAGCGGCTAACGTTTGGAGCGACGATTGAAGAGGCCGTGAACGGTGCTGACCTGATTCAGGAAAACGTTCCCGAGCGTCTACCGCTTAAGCAAGAAATCCTAGCGGCCATTGACGCTGCTGCCGAACCGGACGTCATCATCGGGTCGTCAACCTCCGGCTTCAAGCCCACCGACCTGCAGCAAAAGTGCCAAAAAACACCCGGACGCGTGATCGTCGCCCACCCCTTCAACCCGGTATATTTATTGCCGCTGGTGGAACTTGTGGGGGGTGACGCCACCCAGCCCGAGCAGATGGCCGCAGCCCAGGAACGCTATCAGTCACTCGCCATGCGCCCGCTGGTTGTTCGCCGTGAAATTGAAGGCCATATCGCCGACCGCTTGATGGAAGCGCTGTGGCGGGAAGCATTGCACCTGGTCAACGATGGCGTGGCGACCACCGAAGAGATTGATGCGGCCGTGGTTTACGGCTGTGGACTACGCTGGCCGTTGATGGGTACGTTTTTAACCTTCCACCTGGCGGGTGGTGAGCCAGGCATGCGGCATATGCTGGAACAGTTCGGCCCGGCGTTAAAACTGCCCTGGACCAAGCTTGAAGCCCCGGAACTTACCGACGAATTGATTGATAAAGTGGTAGAAGGCTGTGAACATCAAGCCGCGGGGCGCTCGGTGGCGACACTGGACAAGCGTCGCGATGACTTTCTGGTCGAGTTGCTTGAGGTCGTCCACAAGTACTGGCCGGAAGCCGAGGGCTTAAAAGGACGCATTTAATGATCATCCATGAAACCCAAGTCGCCCCTGAGTGGGTCGACTACAATGGGCATATGAACGACGCGGCATACGCCCGCGTCTTCTCCCAGGCCTGTGAAGCGCTGATCGACCAGATAGGGCTCGACGAAGCGGGCCGGGCGCACTACGGCTACACGATCTACACGCTGGAAACCCACCTCTGCTATCGCCGCGAGGCACATCAAGGCCAACCGTTAAGTGTCGACCTGACGCTACTGGATAGCGATGCCAAACGCCTGCATGTGTTTTTCGCCATGTTCGATGACGAAGACAACCTGCTCGCTTCCAGCGAACAGATGCTGATGGGCATGGAAAAAGCGACAGGACACCCCCTTGCATTTCCAAAGCCGGTCGAGAACTGCGTGGCAAAGCTTCCTCAGGCTAATAAAGACCTGTGGCCAGAGCTTGCAGGGCGCACTATCGGCATACGTCGCTAGGCGTTACAAGACAGGATAGGGGTCATGCGGGAAAGGCAAACGCTATGCATATAGATGCCTTTATTCAACGTTTTAGTGCACAACTGGAGGCGATGGAAGCGCTGCCATTACCCCAGGCACGGCACGCCTATGACATTCTTTGCCGAACCTTCGCCCCTTCTGATCCGGCCGGTATGCGGATTAAAGACGGCACTGTTGATGGTATCGATGTTCGCCATTTTATCCCCAGGCATCGTCTACCGGGGTGTGTGCTGTTTATACACGGCGGTGGCTTTACCATCGGCTCGATCGAAAGCCACCATGGCCCCGCCGCCAGCCTGGCCCGTGCGCTGGGTCGAGAAGTGGTAAGCGTCAACTACCGGCTTGCGCCTGAAGTCGCTTACCCTGCCATGCTGGCAGACTGCCAAACGGTGCTCGAAGCGATACAGCCCATTGCGCTGGTAGGTGACAGCGCAGGCGGGCGTCTGGCTATCGATCTTGCCCACCCTTTGATCAAGGCCCCACCGCTTGGGTTGATCTATCCAACGGTTGGCGAGCTATCACCTGGGTGTCTCGGGAAGGATGCGCCGCTGCTCTCACGCGACGATATACTAGGGCTTCGCCAACGCTGCCCAGAGATCAGCGCCGCCAAGCGCGATCTCGCGCCACCTGCGACGGGCATCGAAGTACTGACAGTCGAGCACGATCCGCTGACTCAGCCCATCGAAACCGCAGTCGCTAACTGGCAGGAAGCGGGTGCCTCAATCGGCTATCGCTGTGCGCCGCAGATGGTGCACGGCGCTCTGCACGCCCAATCACAGCTGCCCAATATGGGCAGCGCATGGCAGGCGTTTTGCCATGCGCTCAAGCATCGCCTTGTTGGTTAAGAGCCGAACTGGGCCCGCACCTGCTCAATAGCGGATTCACCCTCACGGGTTTCAACGCCCTCAAGCCACTCGGCAACGGTATCCAGGTTGTTGCCTATCCACTCGTTCGCGACTTCATCCGCCGGGCGCTCTTCGTAGCTGTACTCATGCACCCACTCGTTCTGGTCCTCGATATCGATCACGTACTGCGACAGGAAACGGTGAACCTCGGGCGCCTCGTCCGCCAGGCTGGCCGGCGTAATGGTCCATACGGTGCTTTCAATCGATGCCACACCCGCGTCGTCGCTATCGGCCAAGTAGGCCAGATCGAAGCTCACGTTCATCCAGTGAGGCTCCCAGCCGACAAACGTCACCCACTCCTCATCGGCCATTTTTTGCTCAGCCTGGGCAAGCATCGCCGAGGTCGAGCTTTCGCGGAGCTGCCAATCGCCCAACCCGGCAAGGTCGTTATCGATGGCGTTGAGAATCGCCTCGTTT
Organism: Halomonas sp. 5021; assembly: GCF_036663435.1. Classification (NCBI taxonomy): domain Bacteria; kingdom Pseudomonadati; phylum Pseudomonadota; class Gammaproteobacteria; order Oceanospirillales; family Halomonadaceae; genus Halomonas; species Halomonas sp. 5021. The sequence goes on along the minus strand of NZ_JAXOVU010000001.1, from coordinate 14,428 downwards.
ATGCCAGTTCCCGCTTCAATACCCTGGATTTCACCGTCAAACCGGTCATGATGCTCTGCCAGTTCAGCGACCGTCGTGACGCCAGCATCATAAACGTACTGGGGAACCACTAACCCGGAATTGGCACCGCTGATGTTCGAAACCACTTTCTCTACTTTGCCGTCCGCCACCAACGGCTCGACCATGTCGGTCTGTACGGGGTACCAGCCGCCTAAATAGACCTCAAGGTCATTATTCGACAAGCCTTCAAGAATGACACTCACAGCTAAATCCTGCTGCCGTGTCTGGTAACCCATCGTTTCGAGTAGCTGGGCCGCCACTTCGGATTTCACGGTCACACCTGGCCACGGCGGCACCCCGAAGCGCAGCTCGTCAAGTTCTGCCATGGCGGGGGTCGTGGTCAATGCAGTGAGTAAAAATCCCGCTTTTAAAGACATCGATTTGATAGTGGTCGGCATCTGGCTAAACCCTCTTGTTGATTAGGTTCCGTCAGTATGCGCGGCTTCCATTCCACTACTAACCACTAGGCGACATTTATTAATCATTAAGCGACTTTCAAGCGTTTGGCGTCTTTATTCTGTGTCTGAATAACGTACCTGCCGTGGCGAAACGCCGTAATAAGTGCGGAACGCACGCGCAAAGCTCGACGACGAACTAAACCCGCAGGCCACGGCCACCGCCAAGACGGCTAAATCGGTCTCAGCCAGCAGTCGCCTTGCGCGTTTAATACGCAACTGCAAATACCACTGTCGCGGGGTGGCCTCCAGTTCCTGTTCAAACAGTCGCTGTAGCTGACGCACCGACACCTCTACTCGGCTTGCCACCTCTTCAAGGGTGAGCGGCTCTTCAAGGTTCTGCTCCATCAGCGCCACCGCCTCGACCACGCGCCGGTTGTGGGTACCTAACCGCTTGACAAGTGCCATGCGCTGCTGGTCGCTGCGGGTACGAATCCGGTCATGAATAAGCTGCTCGGAAACATCGATGGCCAGCTTCGCGCCATGCCGTCGCGCGATTACCTCCAGCGCCATATCCATCGCCGCCGCCCCACCCGCACAGGAAAAACGCCGCTCGCCAAGCTCATAAAGTTCATCGGTGGTATCAATACCCGGAAAGCGTTCGCGAAAAGCCGGCAGACTCTCCCAGTGCAGCGCCACCCGTTCGCGTTTCAACAACCCGGTGGCGGCGAGCAGAAACGCGCCGGTATCAATGCCGCCCAAACAGCAGCCCGCCTGATCCAACTGGTGAAGCCACGCCATTAACGGCCGAGTGAGATGCGCCTCGGGCGTAAAACCACTGCATACCGCCAGGGATGGCAAGTGATGCACCTCTCGGGTTGCTTGGTCTGCCATGAGCGTCATGCCGTTGGACGCCGTTACTGGCCCGCCATCCGCACTAATCAAGGTCCAGTCGAACAGTGGGCGGCTGGCAATGCGATTAGCGATACGCAGTGGCTCGACTGCCGCAAAAAAAGCCATCATGGAAAACTGTGGCAACAATAAAAACCCTACCATTTCGGGTGTCGGGCCATGGTAACTAAGACGCATAACAATGCTCACGTTCAGTACATTTAAACACTGGAAAGAAAAGCGATTTATCGGCCATTTGACGTTTCTTCCGCAACGATTGGCAAACGATTAAATAGCCCCGGCATGCTGGCTTTCTCGCATATCAGATTATCGGCCCTTGACGTATACTTTATATATTAAAGACGATAGCTCTTTAAAATAATCACAGGAATCACAATTGACTCGACAGCGCCTTTACGCGCGCCTCTTGATGGCCGTAACCTTACCGTTGATGTTGGTCACCGCCACACTATGGCCGGTACTGCGTGTGCACCTGGAAACCCGCCAGGAAAGCATCCGTGCAGAAACTCGCGCCATTATGCAGGTGGGCAAAGATACCCTGTTACGCGATATTAACGAGACGCTCAGTTACGCGCTCGCAGTTACCGAGATACCGGTCATCAAGGCTCACATGACAGGCGAGATCGACGAAGACGTCGACAATTCGACGTCGGCGCAGTTGACTGGTTTTTTATCGACGCTGATCGAACACTACCCGCGCTACACCAAGCTTATACTGATCGATAATCAGGGCAACGAAGTCCTGCGTGCCCCGGTCGGGATTACCTCCGACCCTCGCTTTGCAGACCATCGTCATGCCAGTACCGATTATTTCAAAGCCGCCAGTAAGCTGTCTGCCCGTGATCTCTACATCTCCCCACCCGGTCACAACCTCCAATACGAGCTATTCAGTGGTGAAGTGGTCCCGGTCGTCAATGTCGCCACCCCTATTTTTGACGATCAAGGCGAACGCCAGGGGATGGTCCTGTTGAGCCTTAACTGGCAGCACCTCACCAAGGCCGTCCAACAGGCCATGCTCATTGATCCCGACGCGGGCGTTCTATTGGCGGATGCCCAGGGCGGTTGGCTTCTCACGGAAGGCAGCCAGCGCCTGCCGATGATCAGGTTTGGTGACAATTACGCCGAACTGGCCGCCGAACCATGGCAACCTGTGACCGAGCAAGACAAAGGGGCATTCACCCTTGGCAACCATTTATTACGTTTTCAGCGTTTGGATATACGTAGCGAAGCCTACGAGGGGCTAACAGGACGCATTTTCAGCCAGGACGACACCCTCCCCTGGGTATTGGGGGTTAGCCTACCCACCCCCACCTGGAAGTCGCTGCTGCAAGATGAAGCCATCGTTGTCTGGTTTTTATTGCTCACCTACTCCACGGCGGTGGCGCTGGGCATCTATTGGTCAATTAGCAGTCACCAACAGCGCAAGCTGCGCCGCCAGGCACAGCAGCAAGCCAACGAAGTCAGCAATCTGTACGAAAACGCCCCCTGTGGTTACCATTCACTGAACGCCGATGGCGTGATCCTTAAAATGAACCAGACCGAACTCGACTGGCTGAGCTTAACCCGCGATGTTATCGGCAAGCGTTGCTATCGCGACTTTATTTCGCCAGATTCACTGTCCGCTTTTGATGCCGCCTTTCAGGACGTAAAAGCAGGCCGCCAGGGCGAGGCAGAATGCACACTGATAGCCACCGATAGCCAGGAGCGCCAAGTGGTCATTCAAGCCGTCGGGTATCTGGAAAAAGATCGTTTCAAGTACTCAAACGCCACCGTCTTTGACATTACCGAGCGCAAGCAACTGGAAGAAAAGCTCCGCGCCCAGGCCATGACGGATCCGTTAACCGGCGTCTACAATCGGCGCTACTTACAAGCGCAGGCCAGCGCCGAGATATCACGTGCCTCAAGGCACCAGACGCCTATCTCTCTCATCGCCATTGATATTGATCATTTCAAGCGCATCAACGACGAATACGGTCACGACGCCGGCGATGAAGTGCTTAAACGCTTTACCGATGTCATTAAAGAATTGCTGCGCCATGAAGATCTTCTGTGCCGTGTAGGCGGCGAAGAATTCGCCATCTTGCTGCCTGACACTCCGTTGGAGAAAGCGTGGCAAGTGGCAGAGCGCATTCGAGTTGCCGTGGAGCAGACTCAAGTGCCCCTTGAGCAAGACGACGTACCGATTACCATTGCCATCACCGCTTCCTTCGGCGTGACGCACGTCGCCAGTGGCGAAATGAGCTTAAAGGCCGCTATCAAACGCGCCGACAACGGCCTCTACGAAGCTAAAGCTGCGGGCCGGAATCGTATTGTTCTTCAAGAGAGGTAATGACTGAGTTTTGAATGATTCGCCCTCCCGTTCAGCCATCAATTCTTCCCGATGACGTTTTGCTAGCGACAGCTTAATTTGCTTTGAGGCCAGATTATCTTGAGGGTCAGGGGAATTCTGCGATCAGTAAAGTGGTCCCAGCTTCTCATACACTTTTAGTCACCCGAAGCAGTGCGTCGGGCGCTTGACTTCTACATGGAATGGAAACCTTTGATGACCCAACCACTGCAAAGCCTTGAACAACTAATCGACCGAGTTAGTCAATCGACGCACGACAACGACCAGGTCTCAGTCGGGATGGTTGTCGAGTCGATTGGCAGGCGTTCTTTTGGGCCGCTGCTGATGCTGATTGGTATCACGCTGTTTTCGCCGCTAAGCGGTTTACCCGGCATGTCCATCTTCATGGGGTCATTCGTGCTGCTAATCGCCGTACAGATGCTCATCGGCCGAAAACAGTTCTGGTTGCCACACTTTATCCTCAACCGTTCCATCGAGCGCCGCAAGCTTCAAAAAGCGCTCCATTGGCTCAACAAGCCTGCACGCAGCATCGACCGCGTTCTCAAACCGAGGTTAACATTTCTGGTTCGTAACGGCGGTAGCTATGGGATTGCCTCACTATGCATCGTCGTCGGACTTTGCATGCCATTTATGGAGCTGGTGCCATTTTCATCTTCGGCCGCTGGTCTGGCGTTATTGGCGCTAGGACTGGCACTCGTCGTGCATGACGGCTTGTTGGTACTGCTGGCTCTTGGGGCATTCAGCGCAACTCTCATACTTATCGTTGCCAACATTCTGTGACGGCTCTTCGACATGAGTGGAGAGTCTCAGAATATTCGCAACCGGGCGTTATCAATAAGCAAGTGAAACACCTAACCCATCCGACATAGTGCTGCCCTGACTCACTGCTATCGCCATTTCTCCCTGTTTCTGATTCAGAGCCATAACCAGGGCTGGATCACCAGCCCCGGCTCTTCTATTCCATCGCCAGCAGGATCGCTGCTGCAGAAGTCACGATAGTTTCACAACATCATCGCAGCGACCCAGCCAAAGACAATGAGTGGGATGTTGTAGTGGATAAAGGTCGGTACCACGCTGTCCCAGATGTGATCGTGCTGGCCGTCGGCATTGAGACCGGCGGTTGGGCCTAGCGTTGAATCTGATGCTGGAGAACCGGCATCCCCCAGGGCTGCGGCGGTTCCCACAAGGGCTACGGTCGCCAGGGGCGAGAAGCCGAAGTTGAGGGCAAGCGGTACATAAAGAGATGCGATGATAGGGATCGTCGAGAATGACGAACCAATGCCCATGGTGATGAAAAGCCCCACTAACAGCATGACCAACGCCGCCAGCCCCTTGTTGTCACCGATGATGTCAGTGGAACTACTCACCAATGCTTCAACTTCACCGCTTGCCTGCATGACGCTGGCAAAGCCAGCCGCGGTAATCATGATGAAGCCCACCAAAGCCATCATGCGCATACCTTCAGTGAAGATGCCATCCTGCTCATGCCAGCGAAAAACACCACTCAGCGACAGCAGAGCAAAACCGAAGATACCGCCGAGCACCATCGAACCGGTGTACAACTGCACTGCTACCGTGCCAACAAGCGAGATAGCCAATACCACCTTCTGCCAGAGTTTGAGGTGCTGGGCCGCCTCGGCGGGGGACTCTTCGCCATGCGCCAAATCGCGATCTTCGTAGTCACGGCCCTTGCGATAGCTAAACAACGCGGCCACAGCAAGGCCTAATGCCATGCCGCCGATGGGAATCACCATGGCCATGGGCACCATCTGGCGTGTTACTTCCAGCCCTAATTCGGCACCGCTTTCGTTGAGATTGGTGAGCAGAATGTCATTGAGGAAGATAGCGCCGAACCCTACTGGCAGTAGCATGTAGGGGGCGGTAATGCCGAACGTAATCACGCAGGCAACAAGTCGGCGGTCGAGCTGCAGATGGTTCATCAGCTTCAGTAACGGCGGCACCAGCACAGGAATGAACGCAATATGCACTGGAATAAGGTTCTGAGAGCTGACCGCAGCTGCCAGCAGAGCCGCCAGCAAAGTAAAAGTCACCATGCGCCGACTACTACCCGTTTCGTTGATATGAAAGCGGCGAATAGCCCGATTGGCCATGACTTCTGTAATCCCCGAACGAGAGAGCGCGACAGCAAAAGCCCCCAACACTGCATAAGCCAGCGCCACGGTAGCACCGTTTCCAAGGCCGTCGTTAAAGGCATTGAGAATGTCGTTGATTGGCATGCCAGCATAGAGGCCACCTACCAATGTCGCGACAATGAGAGCAAAGACGACGGAAACTCGGGCAAGACTGAGACTGACCATCACCAAAATGGCCAAAACGATAGCATTCATAAAAAAGCTACTCTTGTCGTTGGAATTGAATGCGGTAATCCCCGAAGCCTGTAGCCGCGGGGAGGGAGATGCTAGTTAGTGTTGACTTGGCAGGATGCCAGAGCAGAGCAAGTGACTCAGCGTTCTGGACGCTAGCAAGTCGCTGGCAGCTTCTATATCAGGCGCGAAGAAGCGGTCCTGATCGTAGTGGCTAACCCGGTCGCGTAGCAGCTTTCTGGCCTGCTCTAGCATCTCAGTGCTCTTCAAGCCGTGACGCATGTCGAGCCCCTGGCAGGCAGAGAGCCACTCAATGGCAAGGATGCCTCGCACGTTGTCGGCCATTTCCCATAGTCGTTTGCCAGCCGCCGGCGCCATGGAGACATGGTCCTCCTGGTTGGCTGAAGTTGGCAGGCTGTCAACGCTGTGAGGGTGCGCAAGTGCTTTGTTCTCGCTGGCGAGGGCTGCCGCCGTCACCTGGGCGATCATGAACCCGGAGTTAACGCCGCCTTTTTCAACCAGGAAAGGTGGCAGTTGGGACATGTGCTTGTCCATCATCAACGAGATGCGACGCTCGCTCAGCGAGCCGATCTCAGCGATGGCCAGCGCCAGGTTATCGGCGACCATGGCAACCGGTTCAGCGTGGAAGTTGCCCCCGGAAAGGATGTCGCCACTCTCAGCAAACACCAGCGGGTTATCTGAGACAGCGTTGACTTCGGCTGCCAACACTTCGGCAACATGACGAATCTGGGTCAGTGCTGCCCCCATCACCTGGGGCTGGCAGCGCAAAGAGTATGGATCTTGAACTTTGTCGCAGTCAGCATGAGAATCGCCAATGGCACTGCCATCGCCGAGCAGGTGACGATAGGCTGCCGCGGCGTCGATCTGACCACGCTGGCCACGTACCTCGTGAATACGCGCGTCAAAGGGCGAGCGCGACCCAAGAGTGGCCTCAACCGTCAACGAACCACACACAGTAGCCGCAGCGAACAAATCCTCGGCATCGAACAAGCCGCGCAGCGCATAGGCGGTGGAAACCTGGGTACCGTTGAGCAGCGCCAGACCTTCCTTGGGTGCCAGCTCCATCGGGGCTAGCCCTGCCACCTTCAGCGCCTCCTTGGCGGAGAGCCACTCCCCCCGATAGCGCGCCTTGCCTTCGCCGAGTAGTACGACACTCATGTGCGCCAACGGCGCCAGGTCCCCAGAGGCGCCTACTGAGCCCTTCAACGGAATATGTGGATAAACTTCAGCGTTGATGAGTGCAATGAGGGCATCAAGTACTTCGCGACGGATACCAGAATAGCCGCGGGCCAGGCTATTGACCTTGAGCACCATGATCAGTCGCACCAGGGCGTCGTCCATTGGCGCGCCGACACCGGTGGCGTGGGAAAGTACCAGCGAGCGCTGCAGCGCCTCAAGATCCTCGTTGGCAATACGGGTCTGGGCCAACAGTCCAAAGCCCGTATTGATGCCGTAGACAGTCCGGTTCTCAGCGACCACCCGGTTAACACAATCCACGCTTTTATGGATATCGGCGTTGGCGCTTTCCGAGAGCCTGACCGGCACATGCCCCTCAAAGACGCAGCGCACCTGAGCCAGCGTCATCTTGCCGGGTTGAATCTCGAGATGGGTCATCAGTAAATCTCCTGTTATTTGTCCAGCATCGGCAGGTCGAGGCCGTGCTCGCGGGCGCTCTCTTTAGCGATCTCGTAGCCTGCATCGGCGTGGCGCATGACACCGGTCGCCGGGTCGTTGCGCAGCACGCGGCCCAGGCGGGCGTGGGCGTCGTCGGTGCCGTCGGCGACGATCACCACACCGGCATGCTGGGAGTAACCCATGCCCACGCCACCGCCGTGGTGCAGTGAGACCCAAGTGGCACCGCCAGCGGTGTTGAGCAGGGCATTGAGAAGTGGCCAGTCGGAGACAGCGTCGGAACCGTCCATCATCGACTCGGTCTCGCGGTTGGGGCTGGCCACCGAGCCAGAGTCCAGGTGGTCACGACCGATCACCACCGGCGCCTTTAGCTCGCCATTGGCGACCATCTCGTTGAATGCCTGGCCGAGACGAGCACGATCCTTGAGACCCACCCAGCAGATGCGAGCTGGCAGGCCCTGAAAGCTGATGCGCTCGCGCGCCATATCGAGCCAGTTGTGCAGGTGCGGATCGTCGGGAATTAGCTCCTTCACCTTCTTGTCGGTCTTGTAGATGTCTTCAGGGTCGCCGGACAGCGCCGCCCAACGGAAGGGGCCGATGCCCTGGCAGAACAGCGGGCGAATGTAGGCTGGCACGAAACCGGGGAAATCAAAGGCATTCTCAACACCCTCTTCCATCGCCATCTGGCGGATGTTGTTGCCGTAGTCGAAGGTCGGCACACCCATCTTCTGGAAGTCGAGCATCGCCCGGACATGCACTGCCATGGACTGCTTGGCAGCCTTGACGGTGGCTTGTGGCTCGCGTTTTCCGCGGGCGACGTACTCTTCCCAGGTCCAGCCTGCTGGCAGATAGCCATGCAGCGGGTCATGAGCGCTGGTCTGATCGGTGACCATGTCGGGCCTGACGCCACGTTTGACAAGCTCCGGGAGCACATCAGCAGCGTTGGCACACAGGCCGATGGAGATCGCCTTACCCTCGGCGGTATAGCGCTCGATGCATGCCAGGGCGTCGTCAAGATCCTCCGCCTGCTCGTCCAGATAGCGGGTACGCAGGCGAAAGTCGAGACTGGTTTGCTGGCACTCGATGTTGAGCGAACAGGCACCAGCCAAAGTAGCCGCAAGCGGTTGCGCACCGCCCATACCGCCAAGGCCAGCAGTCAGTATCCAGCGCCCTTTCAGTTCGCCATCGAAGTGCTGGCGACCTGCCTCGACAAAGGTTTCGTAGGTGCCTTGGACAATGCCCTGAGAACCGATGTAGATCCACGAACCTGCGGTCATCTGTCCATACATCATCAAGCCTTTACGATCCAACTCGTTGAAGTGCTCCCAGTTGGCCCAGGCGGGTACCAGGTTAGAGTTAGCAATGAGTACCCGCGGGGCGTCTTTATGGGTTTCAAATACACCGACTGGCTTGCCGGACTGCACTATCAAGGTCTGGGTGTCCTCCAGGCGCTGGAGCGTATCAACAATTTTGTCATAGCATTCCCAGTCACGGGCGGCGCGGCCAATACCGCCATACACCACCAGATCCTCGGGCCGCTCGGCCACGTCAGGGTGCAGGTTATTCATCAACATGCGCAGCGGTGCCTCGGTGAGCCAACTTTTACAGCTGCGCTCAGTACCAGTGGGAGCGGCGATCTTGCGGGAGGGGTCGTGGCGATTGTCGTGCATCGTCATGGTGTCTTCCTCTGAGGGTGATGTTCGTAATCAGGAACGTTGAGCCTTAAGCGCTTAATCATTCAGGGTCAGCAGATGCACTAGGCGAGCCGCCACCCTGGCGGTGCGGCTATCGATGTCATGGCCGGGGTTGAGCTCCGCCAGGTCGGCCAGGCGCAGCTTGCCGCTGTCTCGAATGCGCTCAATCAGCGGCTCGATCAGGGCAAGCGAGACGCCACGAGCAGCCGGGGCACTCACCCCAGGCGCTTCGGCGGCAGGCAGCACGTCCAGATCGATGGTCAGGTAGAGGTGGTCGCAACGGGCGATGAACCGTTCCAAGTCACGTTGGATGGCATTGAGGTAACGCGTGTCGAAGTCCCGGTCTTCGCGGACCAGCACGCCGAGTTCGGTCGCTCGGTTGAACAGCGCCCGGGTATTAGCGGCCCGACTCACGCCCAAGCAGGCGTAGCGAAACGGCCAACCTCGCTGTTGACTGTCGTCGGCGATCTGCGAGAACGGCGTGCCGGAGGAGCGTACGTGAGCCGGGTCGCGTAGATCGAAGTGGGCATCGAAGTTGATGATGCCGACTCGCGGCGCGGTCTCGCCTCGACCTGCCAGGTGTTGGGCGAGCCCCGTCCAGCTGGCATAGGCGATCTCGTGGCCGCCGCCTAGCACGATGGGTCGGTGGCCAGCGTCGAGCAATGGTTTCAGACGATCAGCCAGGACTTGCTGGGCATCTTCCATGGCGTCGCCTTTACAGCGCACGTCACCGGCATCATAGGCTGGACCGCAACGGTGCCAAGCTAGCGGAGCTAGTGCCTGGCGCAATGCGGCGGGTCCCTCGGCAGCACCCACACGGCCCTGGTTGCGCGCCACTCCCGCATCGCACGCAAAGCCCAGCAACGCACAGCCCGAGGCGCCACTTCCATTCAGTGGCTGAACTTTTTGGTGCCAGCGCTCGCTATGGGGCTCGGGATCGGTGCGTCCTTTCCAGGGCGTCATGTCGATAGCGTTTTCGAGCGGAGTATCAGATGGCATGAGTCAGTTCTCCCTGGAACAGCCGCTGACGCAGGCGTCCTGGTTGGACGGCATAAGCCAGCGCAGCCGGGGTATCGATGTCCCAGACACACAGGTCGGCGCGGGCACCCTCCTCGATCCGCCCCTCGCCCTTGAGACCAAGAGCGGAAGCGCCATGGGCGGTCATGCCGGCCAGGGCTTCTTGAGGCGTCAGGCGGAACAGGGTACAGACCAGGTTGAGCATCAGGGTCGGCATGAACAGCGGCGAGCTGCCCGGATTAGCGTCGGTGGCCACGGCCATGGGCACGCCGGCCTCGCGCAGTGCTGCGATGGGCGGCTGCTGGGTCTCACGCAAAGTATGGAAAGCCCCCGGCAGGATCACGGCGACGCTACCGGCCTGCCGCATGGCCGCAATCCCAGCCGCATCGAGGTACTCGATATGGTCGGCGGAGAGCGCCCCGTGGCGGGCCGCCATGGCGGTGCCGCCCAGATTGGAGAGTTGCTCGACATGGGCCTTGATTGGCAGGCCATGGGCCTCAGCCGCCTCGAACACCCGCTCGCATTGGGCCACCGAGAAGGCGATCTTCTCGCAGAACACGTCAACGGCATCGGCCAAGCCTTCCTTTGCTGCAGCCGGGATCATTTCCTGGCACACCAGGTCGATATAACCGTCGCTGTCATTCTCGAATTCTGGCGGCACCGCATGCGCGCCAAGCAGTGTCGTCTCCACACGCACCGGCAGTGCCTCACCGAGGCGGCGCGCCACTCGCAGCATCTTCAGTTCGTCTTTGACCGTCAGTCCATAACCGGACTTGATCTCCACGGTGGTGACACCATCGGCAATTAATGCTTCAAGGCGCGGCTTAGCCAGTTCGAACAACGCCTGCTCGCTAGCATCGCGAGTGGCCGACACGGTGCTTAGAATGCCGCCTCCGCGGCGGGCAATCTCTTCGTAGCCAACTCCCTCCAGGCGCGCCTCGAACTCGTCTGCACGGGAACCGCCGAACACTAGATGGGTGTGACAGTCCACCAGGCCAGGGGTCATGACTCCGCCACGCCCCATCTCGTCACAGCCTTCAGCCTGATGCTCAACGAAGTCATGCATGGCAACCAGAGAGACGATGCGACCACCCTGAGTAATCACGGCCATGGGCTCCGGCAGGGTGTGGAGACCGTCGAAGACACTGACGTCGCGCCACAAACGACGCTTTTCGGTGTTAGACATGGAACCTCCTCGGATAAGGCATGTTATGTATATACAATTAGACTAGCTCCGAAGACGCGCCGAGTCACCCCCTGAATATCGTTCAAAGGTGTATCTGCTGGATAGAAAAAACATTGAAAATAAAAAATTTTATATATTTTTCAATTGTTTATTTATAAATCGTCGAGCTGAAAGATGATAAAAACCACTCTTTAATTAGACCAATGTCTAATCACAAAGAGTGGCTCGGATAAGATCTGGGGCGTAAATTATGTATATACATTAACAAGCAGAATGTTTCCTTCCGCCATCACCATCAAGAGGTGTGCCATGCAACCCCCAAGCGACAACCCCCAACAGCGGGCCAGCCGCATCACCATCCTCAAGCTCTTCCTGCCCAGTGCCCTGGGTATCTTGATCTTCTTCGTTCCGGTCGAAATCAATGGACACAGCACGATTCTGCTTGATCACATGGTGACCGGCGCCCGCCGCCTATTGGGTGATGCCAGCGGACTCTATGCGCTGGCGCTGATCGTGGCGGGTGCTGCCTACCCGCTGGTCCGAGGTTACTGGAACCGCAACCTCACAGAACGCCTATTCACGGTGCTAAAACTGCTCGGGGTCATCGCGGCACTAATGGCACTGACAGGCTGGGGACCCGCCTTTCTACACGAGCCCGATATACTGCCTTTTCTGTTCGACAAGCTGGTGATTCCAGTAGGTCTGATCGTGCCCATCGGCGCCATCTTCTTGGCCCTGCTGATCAGCTTCGGGCTACTGGAGCTGATCGGCGTGCTGATCCAACCGGTGATGCGCCCCATCTGGCGCACACCGGGGCGCAGTGCCATCGATGCGGTGGCCTCTTTCGTCGGCAGTTACTCCATCGGACTGCTGATCACCAACCGGGTCTATCAGGCGGGGCAGTACTCCGCCAGAGAAGCGGCTATCATCGCCACTGGCTTTTCCACGGTCTCGGCCACCTTCATGATCATCGTCGCCAAGACCCTCGATTTGATGGCGGTGTGGAACCTCTACTTCTGGCTGACCCTCCTGATCACCTTCATCGTCACCGCGGTCACCGTCCGCTTCCCGCCACTTTCGCGCATGGATGACAGTGTTGAGGATGGCGAACCGGAGGCTGAACCCGGTAAGCGGCTGGTTACCGCCTGGCAAGTCGGGCTGGAGGTGGCAGCCAAAGCACCAAGCCTACATCGCAGCGTGGCGCTTAATTTCAAGGAAGGGTTGGTGATGGCAATCAGCATCCTGCCGTCGATTATGTCGGTGGGCCTGCTAGGGTTGTTGGCTGCCAAGTACACGCCGCTGTTCGAATGGCTGGGCTGGGTGTTCTACCCATTCGTGGCCGTGTGGGGGTTGGAGGACGCCGCAATGCTGGCTCAGGCTTCTGCTGCCGGGCTTGCCGAGATGTTCCTACCGGCGCTGTTGATGGCTGAGGCCGAGTTCGCCGCTCGCTTCGCCGCGGGAGTGGTGTCGGTCTCCACCGTCCTGTTCTTCTCGGCCTCCATCCCCTGTATTCTCTCAACCAGCGTCCCGCTGACGGTGGGAAAGATGCTGATCGTGTGGTTCATCCGCGTGTCGCTGAGCCTGTTGCTGGCGGTGCCTACCGGTTATTTGGTGCAGACACTAACTGGCTGAGTCCACCGTCAAACTTGCATTGGCGTTGGTCTTGGCTACCCGCGGGGTCAGCTCAGCTCTCGATGCATTGATGAACGCAGCTTATACCGCTCCCCAGGATGGAGCAGCCGCGCGTAGCTGATCAGTTGCTCACCAGACCAGGTGCGCCGAATCATGCTGAGACAGGGGCTAGCCGTATCAATACTCAGCCATTCGGCAGCCTGTGCTTCGGGCAGAATCGCCTCAACGATGTGTTCGACATCGGTGATGGGGCAGGCGGCCACCAACACCTCATTGGGAGTGTGAGTGGTGAAGTCGGCATCTAGATAGTCTGGCACCCAGCGTGGATTGACGTAGCGCTTCTCCAGCTGAATCGGCACCTCATCCTCCAGATGCACGATCAAGGTATGAAAGACGCGGCTACCAAGCCTGACCCCCAGGCGCAACGCCACCTCGTCATCGGCCTCAATGGCTTCGCAGATCAACACTTGGTTGCCATAGCGGTGTCCACGTAAACGCACCTCCTCAGCGATGTTGTACACCTCGACCAGCGATGACTCGGCCTTGCGGTCGGTCACGAAGGTACCGAGCCCTGGCTGGCGCGTCAGATACCCTTTCTGCACCAAATCACGGATCGCTTTGTTAGCGGTCATGCGGCTGACATTGAAATCACGTGCCAACTTCTCTTCTGGTGGGATCTGATGGTGCGATGGCCATTCGTTGCTTTTTATTTTGTCCAGCAGATGCTTCTGTATCTGCTGGTAGAGAGGAGAAGAGCTAGCCATAAAAGCACCTTTTTTCACTGCCATCAATGTATATACATATAGTTTACACGTTAAAGCAAAGTTACAAACGCTTTCTCGCGTTTTTAGGCATACCAGTGATGTGAAGCTGTGAACCTCTACCAATAACCTTTATCGCGCAAGGTTCAACTCTGCTGCCTGGAGGCACGTTCCTCTCCTCCAGTCGCCGCCACAACGCCGATCGCGAAATCGAGTCACGCTTAAAAAGCTTTATATCTGTTAAGAAAGAATCATCTGACACTATTTCCATTAAAGTCCTTATGTATGAACTAAACACAAGAATTATGGGTGGAATGTCTATAACTATTTGTTAGCCAGGCATACAAAAAGCTCACACATCGAATAATTCGGCTCTTCGACGTTGGGTGTGGAATTTGTCTCCTGAGCTGGGCCAGAATAGGGACTCCACAACAGCGGTAGGTATGG